>NZ_JBHRTR010000028.1:749286-913861 GCF_042646425.1 Marinibaculum pumilum | reverse complement strand
GGAGTGCGCCCCGGGTGAGACAATCAGCGCGAAAAACAATGTAAAATCAACCGCCTAGAAAGGCGGTGGTGCCCAGGGGCGGATTCGAACCACCGACACGCGGATTTTCAGTCCGCTGCTCTACCAACTGAGCTACCTGGGCTCCGGGACCTGCCCGGCGACGGAAGCGATCCGACGATGGGGCGGTCCGGCGGGCGGGCCGGAACGGCCGGGATGCGACCCGGGCCGCGACGGCGAACGCCGAAGGAAGGGCGGTATAATCGATCTGCCGGAAGGTGTCCAGACGGAACCTGGGGGCCGGAACCTGGAGGCCTCCGCAGGTCAGGCCGGCACAATCCCTGGCGCATGGCGGGGAATGGCGGGATCGACGGTGACGGTCGCGTTGACGCCGGCCGCGGCCAGGCGATCGGGCGGCAGCAGGCGGGCGACATCCGGCGGGCAGGCGAGGGTCAGCGGGCGGCCCTGCACCGCCGCCTGCTCGGCCCGCAGCCGGCGCAGCGCCAGCGCCGCCGCCGCCGCGGGGCGCAGCACCGGGGCCGCCGGCTCCAGCAGGCGCTCCGCCAGGGAGGGGCCGCGGCGCCGGCGCACCAGTTCCACCAGCCCCAGCGGCGAGAAGGGCAGGACCTGCCCGACCTCCGGGTCGGCGGCCAGGGTATCGCGCAGCGCGGCCAGCATCTCCGCCTGGTGGCGCGGGTCGCGCATCCGCAGGAAGTCGATGACCACCAGCCCGCCGATGGCGCGCAGGCGCAGCTGGCGCGCGATCTCGGTCACCGCCTCCAGGTTGAGCCGCAGCGCGCCGCTGCCCGACGCGCCGCCGCGCGCGCTGCCGGAATCCAGGTCGATGGCGGTCAGCGCCGGGGTCTCCACGATGCTGAGCCGCGCGCCCGAGGCCAGCGGCAGCAGCGGCTCCAGCGCCTGCTGCACCGCCTCCTCCAATGCCTCGGATGCGTCAGCGTCGGCCGGCCCGGCCAGGCGCAGGCCGGTGTCGGGGGCGAAGTCCTGCAGCCAGCCGCGCGCCGCGGCCAGGGCGGTGCCGTCCAGCGCCAGCACCGCATCGCCGGGCTGCAGCCAGTCGCGCAGCAGGGCCGGCAGGGGGTCGGCTGCCAGCAGGCGGCCGACCTCCGTCGCCGCCTGCAGCCGCTGCCAGGCGCGGCGCAACCGGTCGTATTCGTCCAGCAGCGCGGCCGGGGCGGCACCGGCGGCCGCCGTGCGCAGGATGCAGCCGGCCGGGCCCTGTGCCGCATATCCGCCATCCGGATCGCCGGCCTCCCGCGCCAGGACGCCCCGCAGGCGCTGCCGCTCGGCCGCATCGGCGATGCGGCGGGAGACCGTCAGGTCGCTGTCGGTCGGGGTCAGCACCAGCCGGTGGCCGGGCAGCTGCACGGCCATGGTCAGGCCGGCGCCCTTGTCCGCCAGGGCGCCGTGACGCGCCTGGACCAGGATCGCCTGGCCTTCCTGCAGGCGGCGCTGCAGCGGGCGCCTGCTGCGGGGGCGGGCATCCGACGCGTCCAGGTAGCCGTCGCGCGCGGCGCCGATCTCCACGAAGGCCGCCTGCAGGTCGCTGTCGACCCGGCGCACCCGGCCCAGGAAGACATCGCCCTCCTGCGGCTGGCCGTCGCCGGCCGGCACCACCTGCAGGTCGACGACCCGGCCGCCCTCGAGCCGCGCGGCGCGGAGTTCCAGCGGGTTCATCTCCAGGAGGATCTGCGCCATCTCCGCTCCGGTGCCTGCCTGCCCGCCCGCCAGCCTGCCGCTCCGGCCGGGTCAGGGCCAGAGCGGGAAGCCGAGGCCGCGCAGCAGGGCGCCGGTCTCGAACAGCGGCAGGCCGACCACGTTGGAATAGGAGCCGCCGAGATCGGCGACGAACAGCGCGCCGCGGCCCTGGATCGCATAGCCGCCGGCCTTGCCCTGCCACTCGCCGCCGGCGAGATAGCCCGACCGCTCCGCGGCATCGAGCCGCTTGAAGGTGACGATGCTTGTGACCAGGCGGCAGACCTGGCGGCCGTCGGGTGCCACCAGGCAGAGCCCGGTCGTCACCCGGTGCCGCCGGCCGGAGAGCAGCGCCAGGCAGTCCGCTGCCTCGTCGACCGTCTCCGCCTTCGGCAGGATGCGGCGGCCGCAGGCGACGACCGTGTCGGCGGCAAGCACGAAGGCGCCCGGCTCCAGGCCGGCAACCGCGGCGGCCTTCGCCCGGCACAGGCGCTCCGCCAGCTGGCGCGGCAGTTCGCCGCGGCGCGGGGTCTCGTCGATCTCCGCCGGGCGCACCGCATCCGGCCGGACGCCGATCTGCGCCAGCAGGTCGCGGCGCCGCGGGCTGGCAGAGGCCAGCACCAGGCGCGGCGCGACAGCCGGAGCGGCCGCGGCGTGCATCTGCTCGTCAGGCGTCATGGCGGGGTCTCGGTTGCGCGGCCGCAGCGACGGTTCGGGCCGTCATGGCCCGGCGTCGATGGCCCGGCCTTGCCCTGGCTGGCAGCGGGCGGCGCGCAGGATGGGCTGCGGCGGAACAGGTGCGCAGCCCGGGGCGGGCGAAGCGGCCAGCCTACTTGAAGCGAAACGTGATGCGGCCCTTGGTGAGGTCATAGGGAGTCATCTCGACCATGACCTTGTCGCCGGCCAGCACCCGGATACGGTTCTTGCGCATCTTCCCCGAGGTGTGCGCCAGCACCTCATGCTCGTTCTCCAGCTGCACACGGAACATCGCATTCGGCAGAAGTTCCGTCACGACACCGGGAAACTCCAGAAGTTCTTCCTTCGCCATCTGTCCTCCTCTTTGCGGATGTGGCGGAACATGCTGCGCCGCTCGCCAAAAGGCAAGTCGCGAAGGTTGCATGGCTGCCTGTCGCATCGGCGGCGGCCAGCGGAGCCCGATCGCTGAGACCTGGCTGTCAGGGACTGGCGGGCAGCGGCCGGACCAGCCGGTCCTTGATCCGCTCCATCAGACCGTCCCGCACCTGGCGGTAGGCCATCAGGCGATGCTCGCGGCTGCCCTCGACCAGCGACGGGTCGAAGGTGTTCCAGTACTCCACCTCGCAGGCGAACATCCGGGTCATGTCGACCGCCCGGTGCTGCGCCTCCGGCGACAGGCTGAGGATCAGGTCGAAGCTGGAATCCGTCAGGTCGTCGAAGCTCTTCGCCCGGTGGCCGGAAATGTCGACGCCGATCTCGTCCATCACCGCGACGGCAAAGGGGTCGAGCTCGCCCTTCCTGACGCCGACGGAGTCGATGAAGATCTGGTGGCCCACCAGGTATTTCGCGATGCCTTCCGCCATCGGCGAGCGCAGGGCGTTCTCCGTGCAGGCGAACAGGACGGCACCGGGACGGTCCAAAGGCTGCACCCTCAGCGGATATGCAGGACGCAGATCAGGGTGAACAGCCGGCGCGCGGTGTCGAAGTCCATATCGACCTTGCCGGCCATCCGCTCCTTCAGCAGGGTGGAGCCTTCGTTGTGGATGGCGCGGCGGCCCATGTCGATCGCCTCGATCTTCGACGGCGTGGCGGTCTTGATCGCCTGGTAGTAGCTGTCGCAGATCTCGAAATAGTCCTTCACGATCTTCCGGAACGGGCTGAGCGCCAGGATGATCCGGCCATGCGGCGCGTCGCCGTCGACCCGGATGTCGAACACCAGGCGGCCATCCTCGATCCCCAGGCGCAGGTGATAGGGCCCGCCGTCGGAACCGATCGGCTGGAAGCTGTTATCCTCAAGCAGGTCGAAGATCGCGACCTTCCGCTCATGCTCGATATCGGCGTTGCGGCGCAGCACCGTCGCCGCGTCGAGGGTCAGGTTGTCGATCCGGAAACCGCGATCCGGTGCCGTCGATCCCGCTCCTGCGCCGCCTGACCCGCCCTTGCCCGGCATCGCCCCGCCCCGCCTCAGGCCCGCCGGTTCAGGCGGATGCCGATCGACAGCGCATGGGCCGGCAGGCCCTCCGCCTCGGCCAGGGTCATCGCCGCCGGGCCGATCTCTGACAGCGCCGCGGCATCGCATTCGATCACCGCGCTGCGCCGCAGGAAGTCATAGACCGACAGGCCGGAGGAGAAGCGCGCCGTCCGGCCGGTCGGCAGGACATGGTTCGGCCCGGCGACATAGTCGCCGACCGCCTCCGGCGTGTGGCGGCCGACGAAGATGGCGCCGGCATTGCGGATGCCGTCCAGCAGCGGCTGCGGCTCCGCCACCGCCAGTTCCAGATGCTCCGGCGCCAGGCGGTTCACCAGCGGCACCGCCGCCGCCAGGTCGGGCACAGTGATCAGGGCGCCGTAGCGTTGCCAGCTCTGCGCCGCGATCTCCGCCCGCGGCAGGGCCGCCAGGTGGCTCTCCACCGCGGCGGCCACGGCATCGGCGAAGCCGGCATCGTCGGTGACCAGGATCGCCTGCGCCACCTCGTCATGCTCGGCCTGGCTCAGCAGGTCGGCGGCGATCCAGGCCGGGTCGTTGTCGCCGTCGGCGACGACCAGGATCTCCGACGGGCCGGCGATGGAATCGATGCCCACCTGGCCGAACACCTGGCGCTTGGCGGTGGCGACATAGGCATTGCCGGGGCCGACGATGGTGTCGACGGGGGCGATGCTCTCGGTGCCATAGGCCAGGGCGGCGATCGCCTGCGCGCCGCCGACCCGGTAGATCTCCGACACCCCGGCCAGTTCCGCGGCCAGCAGGACGGCGCCGTTCAGCACGCCGTCGGGGGTCGGCACCACCATCACCAGGCGCTGCACCCCGGCCACCCAGGCGGGCACGGCATTCATCAGGACGGAGGAAGGATAGGCCGCCTTGCCGCCGGGCACATACAGGCCGGCCGCGGCGACCGGCCGCCAGCGCTGCCCCAGCCGCACGCCGGCGGCATCGCGGAACTGGTCGTCCTTCGGCAGCTGCCGCCAGTGGAAGGCGCGGATCCGCTCCGCCGCCACTTCGAGTGCCGCCCGCACCTCGGGCGCGACGGTGGCCACCGCTTCCGCGCGCTCCGCCTCGCCAATGGCAAGGGCGGCGGGGCGGACCCGATCGAACCGTTCCGTATAGTCGTAGAGAGCCGCATCGCCGCGGGCGCGCACCTCGGCGATGATCTCCGCCACCGTGGCGCCGACATCGGGGTCGCTTTCCCGCTTGTCGCCGACCAGGCGGGCGAAATCCGCCTCGAAGCCCTCTGCGGCGGCATCCAGCCTAAGCGGCATCCAGCACCTCCTGGAAGCGGTCGATCCAGGCATTGACCTGCACGGGGCGCATCTTCAGCGCCGCCCGGTTCACCACCAGGCGGGAGGTGACCTCGGCGATCGTCTCCACCTCCACCAGGCCGTTCGCCTTCAGGGTCGCGCCGGTGGAGACCAGGTCGACGATGCGCCGGCACAGCCCCAGGGAGGGCGCCAGCTCCATCGCGCCGTTCAGCTTGATGCATTCCGCCTGCACGCCGCGGGCGGCGAAATGGGCGCGGGTCACGTTGGGATACTTGGTCGCCACCCGGACATGGCTCCAGCGGGCGGGATCGTCGTCCTTCGTCATCTCCACCGGCTCGGCGACGGCCAGGCGGCAATGGCCGACATTCAGGTCCAGCGGGGCATAGACCTCCGGATAGTCGAATTCCATCAGCACGTCGCGGCCGGCAATGCCCAGATGGGCGGCACCGAAGGCCACGAAGGTGGTGGCGTCGAAGGACCGGACCCGGATCAGGTCCAGGTCGCGATGGTTGGTCTTGAACCGCAGCTGCCGGCTGCGCGGATCGTCGAAGGCGGGCTCCGGTTCGATGCCGACCTGGCGCAGCAGCGGCATCACCTCGTCGAGGATGCGGCCCTTCGGCAGGGCGAAGACAAGCGGGGCGTTGGCAATCATGCGCAGGTCCGATGGCAGCGGGCGGTGCCGGGCGGTCGCCGGACCCGCCCCGGAGCAAACAAGTCCGGAAGCTGTCCTGCGGCGACGACGGCCTGGCATGGGTCCGCCTGACGATATGGGGACCCTGCATCCCGCATGCACGGGGCCGGGCCGTCCGGAATCCTCCCCTGCCGGAGCCGGGCCCCGGGCCGAACCGCGCCGCCGGGGCCTAACCCTTGTCCAGATCGTGGTCCGGGGTCAGCCGCGTGGCATAGGGGGCGCCCAGATCCGCCAGGGACATGTCGATACACTCGACGCGCAGGGTGATGGCACTCCCGCCTGCGAAAATCAAGCTGATCGCCCCCTCCCCGGCCGGGCCTGTGCCCTCATCGTCCGGGCCGCCCTCATCCGCCGTCCCGGCGGGAAAGTCTGCGGTGACCGCCAGCAGGACCAGGATGTCGTCCGGCCGGTCCTGCGCGATGCCGCGGCTGGCCACCGACAGCACGCTGTCGACATGGGCGCCGAAGCCGATCCGCGCCGGCTTTCCGCCGTCGGGCGCGGCCGCCTGCTCCCACTGGAAGCGGCTGCCGCCGAAGGCGAAGCGCCGCCGCTTCGGCAGCCAGGCGATATCGCCGACCCGCACCGCGGCGTCCTGCAGCAGGGCGGAGATCACCGCCAGGTCCTCGAGGTCCTGCGCCTGCAGACGTGCCGCCATGACCGCCGCCCGCCCGGCCTAGACCCGCTCGATCCGCGCGCCGCAGCGGCCGAGCTTTTCCTCCAGCCGCTCATAGCCGCGGTCCAGGTGGTAGACACGGTTGACCAGGGTCTCCCCCTTTGCCACCAGGCCCGCCAGCACCAGGGAGACGGAGGCGCGCAGGTCGGTCGCCATCACCGGCGCGCCGTTCAGCTCCGCCACCCCGCGCACCAGGGCGGAGGCGCCGTGCACGGTGATGTTGGCGCCCATCCGGGCCAGTTCCGGCACATGCATGAAGCGGTTCTCGAAGATCGTCTCGGTGATCATCGCCGCACCTTCCGCACCCGTCATCAGCGCCATCATCTGCGCCTGCATGTCGGTGGGAAAGCCGGGATAGGGCTCGGTCATGATGTCGACGCCGGTCAGGCCGTTGCCGTTGCGGCGGACGCGCACGCCGGGCACCGCGGCACCCGTCTCGTCGATCACCTCGACCCCGGCGCGGGTCAGCACCTCGGTCGTGGTGGCGATCAGGTCGGCCCGCGCGCCCTGCAGCAGCACGTCGCCGCCGGCCATCGCCACCGCCACCGCATAGGTGCCGCTCTCGATCCGGTCGGGCAGGATCGCATGGCGGGCGCCGTGCAGGCTGTCGCGGCCGCGCACCGTGACCGTCGACGTGCCCAGGCCCTCGATCTCCGCGCCCATGGCGATCAGGCAATGGCCCAGGTCGACCACTTCCGGCTCCTGCGCGGCGTTGCGGATCACCGTCTCGCCGCGGGCCAGCGCCGCCGCCATCAGGATGTTCTCCGTCGCGCCGACGGAGACGAAGGGGAAGCGCACCTCCGCACCCACCAGGCCGTCCGGCGCCTCCGCCTTGATATAGCCGGCCTCCACCTGCAGCTGGGCGCCCAGCGCCTGCAGCGCCTGCATGTGCAGGTCCACCGGCCGGGTGCCGATCGCACAGCCGCCCGGCAGGCTGACCTCCGCCCGGCCGAAGCGCGCGAGCAGCGGCCCCAGCACCAGCACGCTGGCGCGCATTTTCCGCACCAGGTCGTAGGGCGCGCGCAGGTTGTGCACATTGCCGGCGTTCAGGACCAGGGTCTGGCCGGGGGCGTCGGCGGCGGGCGGGGCCTCGCCCTCCTCCTCCGCGCCGTCGATCTGCACGCCGTGCTGGATCAGCAATTGCGACATCGAGCGGATATCCGCCAGCCGCGGCACATCCTCCAGCACCAGCGCGCCGTCGGTCAGCAGCGCCGCCGCCATCAGCGGCAGCGCGGCGTTCTTGGCGCCGCCGATCCGGATCGTGCCGTTCAGCGGCGTGCCGCCGACGATCCGGATCTTGTCCATCGTTTCGCCGCGGCCGATGCCGGCCGCGCCTTCGGGCTGTTCCAACTGACGCATGAACCCCTGATCCCCAAACTGAAGGCTGGCCCCAAACTGATGCGCTGCCGCCGCCGACTACCCGGTACCCCTGCCCGGCCGCCGCGACGGTGCCCGGTGCCGGGCGCATTCGGCTCCACCGCCGGCGGCACTGCGCCTGCCCCGCTGCGCTTTACAACGGAGAAATGCGGCAAGAGTTCGGCAGCGCCGCAATTTTGCCGGATTTGCCGCCGCACCGCCGCGCCCTCCCTGCCTAGAGCCGCGGCAGGGTCACGCCGCGCTGGCCCATATATTTCCCCGCCCGGTCCTTGTAGGAGACCTCGCAGGGCTCGTTGCCCTGCAGGAACAGGAACTGGCAGGCGCCCTCGTTGGCATAGACGCGGGCGGGCAGCGGCGTGGTGTTGGAGAACTCCAAAGTGACATGCCCCTCCCATTCCGGCTCCAGCGGGGTGACGTTCACGATGATGCCGCAGCGGGCATAGGTGGATTTGCCCAGGCAGATCACCAGCACGTCGCGCGGGATGCGGAAATATTCCACCGTGGAGGCCAGCGCGAAGGAATTGGGCGGGATGATGCAGACGTCGGTCTCCCGGTCCACGAAGCTCTCCGACGAGAAGGCCTTCGGGTCGACGGTCGCCGAATTGACGTTGGTGAAGATCTTGAACTGCGGCGACACCCGCGCGTCATAGCCGTAGGAGGACAGGCCGTAGGAAATCGTGCCCTCGCGCTTCTGCGCCTCCACGAACGGCTCGATCATGCCGTGCTCGGTCGCCATCCGGCGGATCCAGCGGTCGGACATGATCGCCACGGCGGCATACTCCCCAAAAGGCGGCGGAACTGGGCTTGCGGAAGACGGTTGGCAGCAGGCGAAGCGGCGACCGTCGTGACGGTTCCGTGTCACCCGCAGACACTGCGCCTGCACTATCCCGATTGCCCCGGCACCGGCAAGAGTCTCGGAAAGCCGCTCGGGGCGCGGCCCTGCGGCCGGCCGCGACGGGCCGGGCGCTCAGTCCTGCGATGAATCGGGCGGGGTGCGGACATCCGTGCCGGGTGAATCGGCCGGCGCCTTGCGGCGGCGCAGGTTCTGCCGCAGGGCCGCCGCCAGCCGCGCCTGGCGCTCGGCACGCGCCTCCGCCTTGGCGGTTCCGGCACGTGCCGGCGGCACCTTTTCCGACCCTTTCTCGTCCTCGCTCATGGTCCTTGCGTAATTCCGCCGCGCAGCGCTTGCAAGCCGGCGCGGCCTGTGGCAGGTTCCGCCGCCTCGCGGGGGTCGCATGGCCGGGCGTCAGCCTGGGGCGCCCCGCACCGGATGCTGCAGTAGCTCAGGGGTAGAGCACGTCCTTGGTAAGGACGGGGTCGGAGGTTCAATTCCTCTCTGCAGCACCATTTCTCCCCATCCAAATTGCCCCTCCAGGGTTATCCAACGGCGCCGACATACCCGATGCGCAGACCCTGTCGCGTACCACACAGGCATTTTCTTGTGTGGCATGGTGGGTAGTCGCCCCTGTCGCCTCACATCCCCCGCGCCGCCGCCGGCCCCGCTGCGTCGCCCGCCAGCAGCCGCTCCAGCGCCGGGTCCCCCGCCGCCAGCGGCCGGCAGAGGTGGAAGCCCTGGGCCAGGTCGCAGCCCAGCGCGCGCAGGGTCTCCAGCGCCGCCGCGCTCTCGACCCCTTCCGCCACCGTGGCCATGCCGAAGCCCTGCGCCACGTTGACGGCGAGAGAGACCAGGCGGCGGTTGGCCGGGCTGCGCTCGATCTCGGCGGTGAAGCAGCGGTCGATCTTCAGTTCGGTCGCCGGCAGGCGCTGCAGGTAGCCGAGCGAGGAATAGCCGGTGCCGAAATCGTCGATCGAGATGCCCAGGCCGGCCGCCCGCAGGGTGGCGAGCTGGCCGGTGCCGGCCTCGTTCACGAAAAGAGCGGTCTCCGTCACCTCCAGGGTCAGGGCCTGCGGCGGCAGGCCGGCGGCCGCCAGGGCGGCGAGGACATCCTCCGCCAGCCCGGGATCGGCCAGGTTGCGGGCGGAGAGGTTCAGGGCGAGCACCAGGCCGCCGGCCTCCCTGTCCTCGCCGCTGCGCCAGCGCGCCAGCTGCGCCAGGCCCTGTGCCAGGGTCCAGTGGAAGATGTCGTGGATCAGCCGGGTCGCCTCCGCCTGCGGCAGGAAATCGCCCGGCGGCACGGCGCCCAGCACCGGGTGCCGCCAGCGCAGCAGCGCTTCCACGCCACGGATCCGCCCGCTGGCCAGGTCCAGCTGCGGCTGGTAGGCGAGCCAGAGGCCGTCACCGGCATCGCCGTCACTGCGCAGGGCGCGCCGCAGGTCCTGCATCAGGGTCAGGTTGTGGCGCACGGCATCGCGCTCGCCGGCGAACAGGTGCCAGGACTGGCCGCTGCGCAGGGCCACGGCGGCGGCGATGGCGGCGCGCCGGACCAGGTGGCGCGGCCGGTCGCCGTCATTGGGAAAGCAGGCGATTCCGATCACCGGCTCGACGGAGACGTCGATGCCTTCGACGTCGAGCGGGCTGTCCAGTGCCGCCTCGAAGCCATGCACCAGGTCCCGCAGCGCCGTCTCCTGCAGGTCGGGCATGAAACAGACGAATTCGTCGGTATGGATCCGCCCCAGCCGCGCCTGGCCCGGGGCGATCTCGCGCAGCCGCTGCGCCGCCGCCACGGCGGCGGAATCGGCGGCCGGCACGCCGAAGTTCTGCGCGATCTCGTTATAGGCATTCAGGTTGATGAACAGCACGGCGATGGCGGTTCCCGCCTCGCCGGCGCCGGCATGACCGGCAATGGCCGCCTCCAGCGCATCCTGGAATGCGGGATAATTGGCCAGGCCGGTCAACGGGTCGCGGTCGCCGAAGCCGCCCGGCGCTTCGGCCGCCGTCAGGTCGACCGCGGCGCAGACGATGCGGTGCCGGCCGTCGCGGTAGCGCTTCGGATAGCCCAGCAGGCGCAGCCGGCGCAGGCCGCTGCCGGTGCGGATCCGCACCTCCTCCTCCGAATAGCGGCCGGCGCGCAGCCGGCCCTCCCGGCGGTCGATCAGCACCCGGTCCTCCGGCACGACGAGGTCGCGCCAGATCGAGCCGGCCGTCGTGCGCGCGGGCAGCAGCGCGGCAAGATCCTCGCCGCCGATCACCCATTCGCGGTGCAGGACGCCTTCGGCGTCCCGGACATAGGCGTAGAGCATGAACCTGCTCCGTTGCGATGCACTCCGTCTGCCGCGCCCGCCGCCCGACGGCCGCGCCGGTCGTGAGACCGGCTCGGAAGTCGTGTGCGGATGCATCCAGCATGTAACACCAAGGTTGCGGGAACGGATTTATGCAAGGTTAAAAAGCCCGATAAAGTTGCAACCCAGGTCGGCGCAGGGCGGGACGCCAAGTCTCCGCTACGTTTCCGAAGGCATAGTCCCTGCCCGGCGGAAAGCCGCCCCGTCTCACTCCGCCAGGCGGCGGAAGCGGCTGCAGGGGAAGCCTTTCGCCATCGCCTGGTGCAGGGACAGGATCTCCGACTGGTGGCCGCTTTCGGGATGGCGGCGGGCCCAGTCCAGGAAGGTCTCGCGGGCGATCTCGACGGTGACCTCCGCCGGTGCGCAGAACGGCGGCGTGGCACTGCCCGAGAAATAGAAGCGCACCGTCTGCAGATAGCCACGCAGGATCCCGGCGCAGGCACGGTCCAGCGCAAAGGCCATGGCCGGGTCGGCATCGGCATCGCCGCCGCACCAGGCGGCCAGGGTCTTGGTGTTCATCCAGATCCGGTCCTGCGCCGCGGCGGGCGCCGCCGGAAGAATGGCCAGAAAGGCCGGGACCAGGAGGGACAGCAGGCCGCGGCGCAGGCAGCAGCGGGAGCCGGCGCGGGCGATGCGCGCCGGCCGCTTCATTCTCAGGCGACCTCCAGCCCGAAAGTGTCGATCACCTCCTGCCGGACCAGCCCGGCATGCAGGGCGAGCAGCACCATACGGGCATCCAGGCTGTCGCCGGCAGCGGCAGCCGCCTCCAGCCGCGCCGCGGCCGCTTCGGCGGCCTCCACGCCCATCGCGTCCGCATGCCCTTCGGGGCCCAGCAGGCAGAAGGCGAGCAGGTCGGACAGGGCGGCACAGCCGGCCGCATCCATCCGCCCCTCCGCCTTCAGCAGCCGTACCATGGTCAGCTTCACCGCCTCCGGGACGAGGGCGGCGCTCAGGCCCGCGGCCTGCAGTTCGGCGTCGAGCAGCCGCAGCTCGCGCGACCGGCCCAGCTGGGCGAACAGGCGGAACATGACCTATCGCCGCCCGGCGCCGGGTCGCGATCCACCCCTGAGGGCTTCGGCTGCGGTCATGACACTCCTCCTGCCGGCGGCACCGGACGGGCGGGGTCCGGCGGCGACAGCCTGACATATTCGGACATCCGGGACATCCGGCGCCTGTGATCGCGGTCACTCGTGCTCCGCCGGGGGCAGGCGCATATCCGCTTCATGGCAGGGCGCAACGGGCGCCGCCGCGCAGCCGACAAGGGAGATACCGCAATGGCCAGGAGCTTTACGAGGACCGTCGCCGCAGCCGCACTGTCCGCCGCGCTGTTTGCCGGGACCGGCCAGGCTGCCGCCACCGGCGCCACCGCGACCATCGATGAGCGGCGCAGCATCGCACAGCCGATGCGCGCGCCCGCGCCCATGCACGACCAGTTAGCCGGCTTCAGGATCCTGCCGGCCGGCATTCCCCAGACCTGACCGGCGCCCCGTCGGCGGGGGTACCGCCTTCAGCGGCCCTCAGGCACCAGCAGCGGATGCAGCCCCGCCGGCCGGGCCGCCAGGATGCGCTGCCACTGGCCGCGCATCCGCGGGTCCCAGAACTGGCGCAGATGGTCGGCGATGCCGGCGCGGGCCTCGGCCTCCGGCAGGGCCGCCAGGTTGGCGGCGATCTGGTTGGCCATGCGGATCAGCTCGGCATCCTGCATCGCATGTCCCCCTCAGCGTTCCGCCGGGTCGGGGTCGAACACCACCAGGCTGCGCTCCGGCCCGCAGGCGGCCAGGGTCAGGCCGGCACGGGCGGCGACCTGCAGCGCCATCTCCGTCGGCGCGGAGACGGTGGCCAGCAGCGGTACGCCCAGGCGCGCGGCCTTCTGCACCAGCTCGAAGGAGCAGCGGCTGGTCATCGCGACGAAGCCGGAGGCGGGGTCGATGCCCGCCCGCAGCAGGGCGCCCAAGAGCTTGTCCAGCGCGTTGTGGCGGCCGACATCCTCCCGCACCAGGCGGATCGCGCCGTCGGGGCCGCAGAAGGCGGCGCCATGCACGCTGCGGGTGGCGCGGTTCAGCGGCTGCGCCGCCTGCAGCCCGTCCAGGGCACGGGCGACGGCGGCCAGCGGGATCGCGGCCGCCGGGGCGGCAGCCCGGCCCGGCAGGGCCAGCTGCGACAGCTTTTCCAGGCCGCAGAGGCCGCAGCCGGTGCGCCCCTCAAGGCTGCGCGCCGGCAGCGGCGCCAGGGCCTGCGGGTCGACCGCCAGGTCGAGCGCGATGCCGCGGTCGCGCACGGCCATGGCGATGCCGCGTATCGCCGCCGGGTCCCGCACCAGCCCCTCGCTCACCGCGATGCCGGTGGCGAAATCCTCCAGGTCGGCCGGGGTCGCCATCATCACCGTCCAGGGCCGGCCGTTCAGGCCGATCTCCACCGGCACCTCGGCGGCCAGGCCCCAGAGCGCGTCGACGGCGGTGCCGTCGGCCTGCAGCAGGCGCACCCGGCGCTGGCGGGCGGGGCGCGGCAGGTCGGCCGGGCTGCCGCAGACCTCGGGCGCCGCGGCGCCGCCGGATCCGGCCGGGCGCTGTTCCGGAAGGGGGCGAGCCATGATCGTCACTCCGCCGCGGTCAGCGGCGCCTCCAGTTCACCGGCCGGCAGCTCCGCTTCGGCCGGCCGATTGGCGCGGGTCACCTGCACCGCCGTCACCTTGTATTCCGGGCAGTTGGTCGCCCAGTCGGAATTCTCCGTCGTCACCACGTTCGCGCCGGTCACCGGATAGTGGAAGGTGGTGTAGACGACCCCCTGCGGCATCCGGTCCGAGATCCGGGCCCGCAGGGAGGTGGCGCCCTTGCGGCTGGACAGGCTGACCGTGTCGCCGTCGGCGATGCCGCGCTCCTCCGCGTCGTGGGGATGGATCTCCAGCACATCCTCGGCATGCCAGAGGATGTTGGCCGTGCGCCGGGTCTGGGCGCCGACATTGTACTGGCTGAGGATCCGGCCGGTGGTCAAGATCAGCGGGAAGCGGCGATTGGCGCGCTCCTCCGTCGGCACGTAGCGGGTCACCACGAAATGCCCGCGGCCGCGCACGAAGCCGTCCGCATGCATGATCGGCGTGCCGTCGGGGCGCTCCGCCGTGCAGGGCCATTGCACCGATCCGGCCGCATCCAGCCGGGCGAAGCTGACCCCGGCGAAGGTCGGCGTCAGGGCGGCGATCTCGTCCATGATCGCGGCGGCATCGTCGTAGTGCATCGGATAGCCGAGCGCGGTGGCCAGCCGGCAGACCGTTTCCCATTCCGTCAGGCCGGGCACCGGCGCCATCGCCGGCCGCACCCGGTTGATGCGGCGCTCGGCGTTGGTGAAGGTGCCGTCCTTCTCCAGGAAGGAGGTGCCGGGCAGGAAGACATGGGCGAAGCGCGCCGTCTCGTTCAGGAACAGGTCCTGCACGATGACGCAGTCCATCGCCGCCAGCGCCGCCTCCACATGGCGGGTGTCGGGGTCCGACTGGGCCAGGTCCTCGCCCTGCACGAAGAAGCCGCGGAAGGAGCCGTCCAGCGCCGCGGCGAACATGTTGGGGATGCGCAGGCCGGGCTCCGGGTCGATCGCCACCCCCCAGGCGCGCTCGAACAGGGCGCGGGCGTCCGGATCGGAGACATGGCGATAGCCCGACAGTTCGTGCGGGAAGGAGCCCATGTCGCAGGCGCCCTGCACGTTGTTCTGGCCGCGCAGCGGGTTCACCCCCACCCCGGGCCGGCCGATATTGCCGGTCGCCATCGCCAGGTTCGCCATCGCCATCACGGTGGAGGAGCCCTGGCTGTGCTCCGTCACCCCCAGGCCGTAGTAGATCGCGGCATTCCCACCGGTCGCATAGAGGCGCGCGGCCGCCCGCAGGTCGGCCTCCATCTCGCCGGTCGCCGCCTCCAGCGCCTCGGGCGCATTCTCCGGCTCCGCCACGAAGGCGCGCCAGGCGGCGAAGCTGTCGGCTTCGCAGCGCGCCGCCACGAAAGCCTCGTCCACCAGCCCCTCGGTCACGATGACATGGGCCATGGCGTTGATCACGGCGACATTGGTGCCGGGCCGCAGGGCCAGGTGGTGGGAAGCGGCGACATGGGGCATGCGCACCAGGTCGATGCGCCGCGGGTCGACCACGATCAGCTTCGCGCCGGCCCGCAGCCGCCGCTTCAGGCGGGAGGCGAAGACCGGGTGGCCATCGGTCGGGTTGGCGCCGATCACCAGCACCACGTCGGCCCGGTCGACGGAGCGGAAGTCCTGCGTGCCGGCGGAGGTGCCGAAGGCCTGCTTCAGGCCATAGCCGGTGGGGGAATGGCAGACCCGCGCGCAGGTGTCGACATTGTTGCTGCCGAAGGCGCCGCGGATCATCTTCTGGACCGCGAAGACCTCCTCGTTGGTGCAGCGCGACGAGGTGATGCCGCCCAGCGCGCCGGGCCCGTGCCGGTCGCGGATGGCGGACAGGCGCGCGGCGGCGAAGGCGATCGCCTCGTCCCAGCCGACCTCCCGCCAGGGCTCATGAATGCTGTCGCGCACCATCGGCACGGTGACCCGGTCGGCATGGGTGGCATAGCCCCAGGCGAAGCGGCCTTTCACGCAGGAATGGCCCTCGTTCGCGCCGCCGGACTTCGACGGCACCATGCGCACCACCCGGTCGCCCTGAAGCTCCGCCCGGAACGAACAGCCGACCCCGCAATAGGCACAGGTCGTCTCCACCGCGCGGGTCGGCTGGCCATGGTCGACCACCGCCTTCTCCACCAGGGTGGCGGTCGGGCAGGCGGCGACGCAGGCGCCGCAGGACACGCATTCGGAGCCCATGAAGGCCTCCGCCATGCCGGCCTCCACCTTGGAGGCGAAGCCGCGGTCGGCGATGGTCAGGGCGAAGGTGCCCTGGACGTCGGCGCAGGCCCGCACGCAGCGCGAACAGACGATGCACTTGGACGGGTCGAAGCTGAAATAGGGATTGCTCTCGTCCTTCGCCTGGCCCAGGTGGGACGCACCGTCCGTGCCGTAGCGCACGTCGCGCAGGCCGACCGCACCGGCCATGTCCTGCAGTTCGCAATCGCCGTTGGTCGCACAGGTCAGGCAGTCCAGCGGATGGTCGGAGATGTAGAGCTCCATCACCCCGCGCCGCACCCGCGCCAGCCGGTCGCTCTGCGTCCGCACCTGCATGCCCAGTTCCACCGGCGTCGTGCAGGAGGCGGGCAGGCCGCGCCGCCCCTCGATCTCCACCAGGCAGAGCCGGCAGGAGCCGAACGGCTCCAGGCTGTCGGTGGCGCAGAGCTTCGGGATGCTGGCATCGGCCAGCGCGGCGGCGCGCATCACCGAAGTGCCGGCCGGCACCGTCACCGGCCGGCCGTCGATGGTGAGCTCGACCGCCTCGCCGTCGCGGGCGGGGGTGCCGAGATCGGGCTGGCGGGCGATGCCGGATGTGGCTGGGGTCATGACGGAAGCTCCTCGGCGGCGGCGCGCGCGGCGCCTCGCCGCAGCAGGTCATGAAAGGAGAGGACGGCTGTGACGCCGAGGACGAACTGGCTGACCGGGACCACGATGCCGCCGATCAGCGGCAGCATCAGGACGACGATCACCGTCACCGCCGCGGCCGCCGCCTTCTGCACCGAGCCCAGCAGCGCCGCCGCCAGGCCGGCCCTCTGCGGCTGCTGGGCCATCACGCCGGCGGCGGTGTTCGGCGACATCAGGCCGGCGGCGAAGATGATGGCGATCTGCAGGCCCAGGAAGCTGGCGGCGGAAAGGCCGTAGCCGGGGCGCAGGGCCAGCAGGGCGATGGTGGCGCATGTCATCCACAGGGCGGCGATCCAGACAAGCCGGTCGATCCCCCAGCCCAGCCGCCTGTGCGCCTGTGCCGAGGCGATCGCACCCAGCAGGTAGCCGGTCATGCCGATGCCCAGCGCCAGGCCCAGCTCCCGGTGGTCCAGCGCCTGCTGCGACAGAGCGAAGGCGCCGCCGGCGAGGAAGGCGATGATCGCGGAATAGGCGCAGGCATGGGGCACCAGATAGGCCAGGTAGCGCGGGTTGCGGAGCAGCCCGGCATAGGCGCTCACCACCTGCGGTGGACGCATCCCCTGCCCCCGGGGCGACTGACCTGCCCCGGCAAGGAGCGGCACGCAGCCGGCAAACAGCAATACCGCCAGCGCCGCCTGCGCCAGGAACACGGCATGCCATCCCAGCAGGTGGGCCAGCTGCCCGCCGGCGATCGGCGCCAGCACCAGCATCACGGCCAGGCCGAAGAACAGGTAGGACAGGATGCGCGGCGCCGCGGCGGGCGGGAAACGGTCGCGGACGGCGGCGCGGGAGACGACAAAGCCGGCGGCGGCGCCGGCACCCTGCAGCACCCGCCCCAGGATGACGATCCAGATGTCCGTCGCCTGCACGGCGACCAGCGCACCCAGGGTGAACAGGGCCAGGCCGGCCAGCGCCACCGGCCGCCGGCCGAAGCGGTCCGACAGGGGGCCGCAGACCAGATTGCCGAGGCCGAAGGTCAGGATGTAGCCGGACAGGGTGTACTGGACGACCGCGTCGGCTGCGCCGAATTCGCCCCGCATTGCCGGCATCACCGGCACGAACATGGTGTTCGCCGCCTCGGCGAAGACGAACAAAGCCATCAGGCCGGCGATGGTGACCGGCCCGGGTTCCGGTCGCGCTGCCGCCGGGGAGGCCGCGCCCGTCGTCATGCCGCCGCCTCCTCCGACCGGCCGGGCTCTCCGCCGAAATCTTCCGGGAAATGCTCTAGCGCGCTCAGCACCGGCATCGGCGTCAGGCCGCCCATGGCGCAGAGCGAACCGTCGCGCATCACCTCGCAGAGATCCTCCAGCACCGCACGCTGGCCGGCCGGGTCGGTGCCGGCCGCCCAGCGGTCAAGGACCTCCGTACCGCGCTGCGCCCCCAGTCGGCAGGGCGTGCACTTGCCGCAGCTCTCCGCCGCGCAGAAGGCCATGGCGAAGCGCGCCTGGGCCAGCATGTCGACCCGGTCGTCGAAAACGGTGATGCCGCCATGGCCCAGCATCGCGCCGGCCGCCGCCAGCGCCTCATAGTCCGCCGGCAGGTCCAGCCGGCCGGCGGGCAGGTAGGCACCCAGCGGCCCGCCGACCTGCACCGCGCGCAGCGGCCGCCCCGACCTTGTGCCGCCGCCGAAGCCTTCCACCAGGGTGCGCAGGGTGACGCCGAAGGGCAGTTCCACCAGCCCGCCGCGGGCGATGTTGCCGGCCAGCTGAAAGGCCTGGGTGCCCAGCGAGCGGCCGCGACCCAGCGCGGCATAGGCCGCCGCGCCATCGGCCAGGATGGTCGGTACCGCGGCCAGGGTCAGCACGTTGTTGACCACCGTCGGGCGGCCGAACAGGCCGGCGGTCGCCGGGATCGGCGGCCGTGCCCGGACCTGGCCGCGGCGCCCCTCCAGGCTTTCCAGAAGGGCGCTTTCCTCGCCGCAGATATAGGCGCCGGCGCCGCGCCGCAGGTACAGGCGGAAGGCGCGGCCGCGGCCGTCGACATCGCCGCCCAGCAGGCCGGCCGCCTCCCATGCCGCGATCGCCGCCCGCATGGTCGCGATCGCGTCCGGATATTCGGAGCGGATGTAGACGAAGCCCTCTTCCGCACCGACGGCAAGGCCGGCGATCACCATCCCCTCGATCAGCAAGGAGGGATCGCCCTCCATCAGAATGCGGTCGGCGAAGGTGCCGCTATCGCCCTCGTCGGCGTTGCAGACGATGTATTTCGGCCCTTCGCCCTGCAGGACCGTGCGCCACTTGATGCCGGCCGGGAAGCCGGCACCGCCGCGGCCGCGCAGGCCGGAGGCGGCGACCCGCTCCACGATCTCCGCCGGCGGCAGGGCCAGTGCGGCGCGCAGGCCGGCCAGCCCGCCATGGCGGCGGTAGTCCTCCAGGTCCAGCGGGTCGATCACGCCGCAGCGGGCGAAGGTCAGGCGCTGCTGGTCGGCCAGGAAGGGGATCTCCTCCGGCGGGCCGAGCCGCAGCGGATGCGCCGCACCGCCAGCGGGACCGGCGGCCTCGGCCAGCAGGGCGTCGTACAGGTCCGGCACCTCGTCCACGGTCACCGGGCCATAGGCGATCCGGCCGTCGGCAACCGCAACCTCCAGCAGCGGCTCCAGCCACAGCGCGCCGCGGGTCCCGGTGCGCACCAGGCGCAGGTCCTGCCCGCGCCGCCGCGCTTCTGTGGACAGGGCGGCGGCGACCGCGTCCGCCCCGACGGAGCGGGCGGCGGCGTCGCGCGGCAGGTACAGGGTGAGCGCCGGGCCGGTCATTCCGCCGCCTCCCCCGCCTTCGAACCGGCCGGCAGGTCCAGAAGCGCGTCGAGCCGTTGCGGCGTGAGCCGGCCGTGCAGCCGGCCGTCCAGCATCGCCGCAGGTCCCAGCGCGCAATTGCCCAGGCAGTAGACGGTGCGCAGCTCGACCCCGGCGACAGTGCCCAGCCGCGCCTCGGCATGGCGGGCGAGGTCCTCGCAGCCCACCGACTGGCAGGCTTCCGCCCGGCAGAGCTGCAGCACCCGCGCCGCCGGCGGCCGGTCATGGAAGTCGTGATAGAAGCTGAAGGTGCCGAACACCTCCGCCCGCGACAGGTTCAGTTCCGCGGCAATGGCCGGCAGCAGGTCGGGCGGGACATGGCCCAAAGCCGCCTGCACGTCGTGCAGGATTTCGATCAGCGCGTCGGGACGGCTGCCGTAGCGGCGGCAGATTGCGCCGATATCGCCGGCCTGCACCGGTGCGGGCTCGTCACTCTGGTCTGGCACATCTTCCTCCCGTACCGCCGGACATGCGCCGGTACCGGGAGAGTGTCTCCGAAAACGCCGAATCGGCCCAATTCAAAGGCTCTATGGTGTCATAGACGACAGCCGGCGGAACGCCCGGCCCGTCACTCGGCCGCCAGCTGGCCGGCCGCGCGGAACAGGGCGGCGATCAGGGCCTGCGGCGGCTGCCGGTCCAGGGCGACCAGGCCGACCTGATGGCGCACCTCCGGCGCCACCAGCGGCACCATCCGCAGGTCGGTCATCGGCCCCAGCAGGTCCAGGAAGTTGCGCGGCACGATGCTGGCCAGTCCGTTGCTGCGGACATTGGCCAGCAGGTTGACGATGGAATCCGATTCCAGCAGCGGTTCCGGTGCCAGGCCCAGCGAACCGAAGGTCTGGTCGATGAAGCGCCGGTACTGCATGTTCGGCGTCAGCAGGCAGAGCCGTTCCCGCGCCGCCGCGTCCCAGTCGACCGCATCGGCTTCCGCCAGCCCGTGGCCGCCATCGACCAGCAGGCAGTAGCGCTCCTCATACAGCGGCACGCTGCGCAGCGGCGGCCCCTTCATGCCCGTGGCCGGCGCCGCGCCCTGCTGCCCCCCCTGGCGCCCCGCCCCCTCCGCCGGGACCGGCTCCAGGTAGGTGATGCCGGCATCCAGCTCCAGGTCGGCCAGGCGCCGGTGGATCGCTGTGGAGGATTCGGAATGCACCGTGAAGCGGGCGTCCGGCAGGACCGCCATCGCCTGCCCGGTCAGGCGGGCCGCCATCGGCAGGGCGGAGGGGATCACCCCCAGGGTCACCATCCCCAGCGGCGTGCCGCGCACGCGCGCTACCTCCTGCAGCATGGCGGTGCGGGCATCCAGGATCTCACGCGCCCAGCGCAGCACGCCTTCCCCCTCCCGCGTGAAGCCGACGAAGCGGCTGCCGCGGGCGACGATCGCCGTGCCCAGTTCCTCCTCCAGCTGCCGGATCCGGCTCGACAGGGTCGGCTGGGTCACGTTGCAGACCTGGGCGGCACGGGTGAAGTTGCGCTCCCGCGCCAGGGCGACAAGGTATTCGAACTGCCGGATATCCATCTGCCGTCGCGTGCGCCTCCCCTGCCTTTGTCTGGTGCCGCCGCCGCCGACGACGATCTCCAGCTTGCGCAATGATCGACAGGCGGGCTGCCGATGGCCAGCATCGAACAGGCACGTTTATTGCCTGTTTGGTAACACAATGGCTCTAACATCGGCTGTGGGCCTGACGTTCTGCCGGAATTCGCGGTGCAGACGGGCCTCGCGACAAAAGACCTGACAGAAATGTGATCTCGCTCAATGACGCGTTTCGTACGCCTGTTTACGTACATTGGGCATGGGTTAGACGACTGGTGGTCATGGCAGCACAGGCAGACGACAGAGCGGCTCGGTTCGGCGACGTAGCCGAAACGCCGGAGACCCGTCCGTCCGGGCGGCGCGGACGAACGTCGCGCCCGCAGGGCCATGTCCTGCTGGTCGAGGATTCGCTGTCGCTGGCGCGGGTCTACCAGGAACTGATCCGCCGCGACGGCCTGTCCGTCAGCCATGTCGAAACCGGCGCCGAGGCGCTGGAGGCGATCCATCGGGAAACGCCGGCCGTGGTGCTGCTGGACCTGCACCTGCCGGACATGAACGGCATGGAGGTGCTGCGCGCCATCCACGCCGGGCAATTGCCCTGCGCGGTGATCGTGGTGACCGCCCATGGCTCCCTGAAGCTGGCGGTGGAGGCGATGCGCCACGGCGCCATCGACTTCCTGACCAAGCCGTTCGACGCGGAGCGCCTGGTCGTCACCCTGCGCAACGTGCTGGAGAACCGCCGCCTCGCCGCCCTGGTCGACAGCTACCGGGAGACCTACGACCGCAGCGGCTTCGGCGGCATGCTGGGCAGCTCACTGAAGATGCAGGCGGTCTACCGGATCATCGAAAGCGCGGCACCCAGCCGGGCAACGATCTTCATCACCGGCGAGAGCGGCACCGGCAAGGAGCTCTGTGCCCAGGCGATCCACAACATGAGCCCGCGCGGCGACGGCCCCTTCGTGCCGCTGAACTGTGGCGCGATCCCCGGCGACCTGATGGAGAGCGAGATCTTCGGCCATCGCCGCGGCGCCTTCACCGGCGCCGTCAGCGACCGGGCCGGCGCCGCCGAGCGCGCCGATGGCGGCACCCTGTTCCTGGACGAGATCTGCGAGCTGCCGCTGGAACTGCAGACCAAGCTGCTGCGCTTCATCCAGAGCGGCACCTATACCCCGGTCGGCGGGGCGGAGGAGCAGCGCACCGACATCCGTTTCGTCTGCGCCACCAACCGCGACCCGGCGGCGGAGGTGCGGGCCGGCCGCTTCCGGGAGGATCTCTACTACCGCCTGCACGTGGTGCCGGTGGAGATGCCGCCGCTGCGCTGCCGCGACGAGGATATCGGCATGCTGGCGGCGCATTTCCTGCAGCGCTTCGCGGCGGAGGAAAATCGCGGCTTCCGGCGCCTCGACCGCCAGGCCCTGGCCGCCCTGGCCGAATATGACTGGCCGGGCAATGTGCGGCAGCTGCAGAACGTGATCCGCAATGCGGTCGTGCTGCACGAAGGTGATGTGCTGACGGCCGGCATGCTGCCGGCCCTGCCGACCGAGCCCGCTCCGGTGCGGGCGACGCCGACCGCCCTGGAGGCGACCCCTGCCAGCCCGCGGGCCGGTACGGACGCCGCCACCGCCATCCGCCCGCTATGGCAGGTGGAGAAGGATGCGATCGAGCAGGCGATGTCGCTCTGCGAGGACAATATCGCCAAGGCCGCCGCCCTGCTGGAGATCAATCCCTCGACGATCTACCGCAAGCGCCAGCGCTGGCAGGACGATGGACTGGTCTAGAGCATTACAAGAAATGGCAGAAACGATGCTGCGAGACCAAGCCGTCATCCTAGGCCTTGAGCCTAGGATCCATTCCGCGAACTCCGAGGGATGTCATGGCTTGCGGAATGGGGTTCACGGGCGAAGCCCGTGGACGGATCAAGCCCGAGAACGACAAGTTTCTACCTAACTTGGAAACGCCCTAGCGCCGCCTCACCCGCGGCGGACGCGCCGCGCGCTCAGTCGGTCGGCACCTCGTGGCCGCGGCCGACGCTGCGGATCAGGTCCGCCATGTCCGGATAGCGGCGGGTGACGGAGCGGTGCTGGTCGACCATCGCGCGGAACAGCGCCCCCTCGCGCCCCAGCAGCCGGTCGGCATGGCCGATCATCGCCCGGTTCGGCCAGTTGCGGGGGCGGATGTCGTTCAGCGCCTCGAACACGTCGGGCTCGCGGCCCGGATTGTGCTGCGCCAGCAGGATCGCCGCGGCGGCGGTGGAGCGCGACACGCCCATGAAGCAGTGGACCAGGACATGGTCCGCACCGTCCGCCGCCAGCCGCTCGCCGAAGCGCAACAGGCGCGCCACCTCGTCCTCCGACGGCAGCAGCCGGCCCGGCAGCTCCTCCACGACGTCGTCGAACCGGAAATCCTCCCGGTGGTGCGGGCCGAAGCGCTCGAACACCTCGACCGTGCCGTGGCCGGTATCGAGGATGGAGACGACATGGCTGACCCCGTCCTCGCAGAAGCCGTCAAGCTCATGCAGGCCGCAGATCGACAGGCGATAGGGCACCAGCTTCGCGATCCGCGCACTCATCCGCTCATTCCTTCCCGGGTCCGGTCCAGCCGCGGCCGTGCCACGCCCGCGATCGGGGCGGCCGGCCGGATGCATCCTTTATGGGATGCGGCCCCCGGCTTGCAAGTGTGCCCGGCCTGGGAGCATGCGCGCCTTGCATGTCCCGCCGGGCGGACCACATTAGGCGCTTGATGCCGATCCGGTTCGCTTCCGCCGCCGGCTCCCCGCTCCGCCGGGCGGGAACCGGCGACCGGGGCACACGTTACCCGTTGCGTCCCGCCGGGCGGACCGAAAGGCAAGTGCCGGCCGGGGGGTCGGACGTGAAGGACCGACAATGGGGGAGGGACCACCCATGGACCGAGCGACTGCCGCCCATCCCGCCGGGCAACCCGCCCCGGACGTGGCCGATCACGGCGATGACAGCGCGGCATTCCGCCGCGACCTGATCGCGGGGCTGAGCGGCGCGGCCAAGCAGACGAAGCCGAAATACCTCTATGACGAGCGCGGCGCCGCCTTGTTCGAGGAGATCTGCGAGCTGGAGGAGTACTACCCCACCCGCACGGAGATCGGCCTGCTGCGCGCCCAGGCGGCCGACATCGCGCGTTCGCTGGGTCGCAACGCGATGGTGATCGAGTTCGGCAGCGGCGCGACGGTGAAGATCCGCATCCTGCTGGACGCCCTGCAGGAGCCCGCGGCCTATGTGCCGGTCGATATCTCGCGCGAGCAGCTGGCGGAGAACAGCCGGATCCTGGCGGCGGAATATCCGCGCCTGTCGGTGGTGCCGATCTGCGCCGACTATACCCGCCCCTTCCCGCTGCCGGGGGAGCTGGACGGCGGCAACCGGGTCGCCTTCTTCCCCGGCTCCACCATCGGCAACCTGCTGCCGGACGAGGCGCTGGACTTTCTGCAGTCAGTCCGTGCCACGGTCGGATCGGGCGGCAGCCTGCTGATCGGCGTGGACCTGCGGAAGGACCCGGACGTGCTGCGCGCAGCCTACAACGACTCCAAGGGTGTCACGGCCGCCTTCAACCTGAACCTGCTGGAACGCGCCAACCGCGAACTCGATGCCGATTTCGACCTGGACGCGTTCCGGCACGAAGCGGTCTACGACCATGACAAGGGCCGGATCGAGATGCGGCTCTACAGCCTGCGGCCGCAGGAGGTGCGGATCGACGGCGCCCGGATCCCCTTCGCCGATGGCGAATACATCCTGACCGAGGTCTCGCACAAATATTCCGTCGACGGCTTCCAGGCGCTGGCGGCCCGCGCCGGCTGGCAGGCGAAGTCATGCTGGACCGACCAGGCCGATTATTTCAGCCTGCACCACCTGATCGCCGGATGACGGGAGTCAGGGACGGGGGTCAGGCGCCACGCTCCTGCGGGGGCAGCACCAGCACCGCGCGGAAATCGTTGACGTTGGTCTGGGTCGGCCCGGTCTCCAGCGCATCGCCCAGGGCGAGGAACAGGCCGTAGGAATCGTTCTCCGCCTGCGCCGCCGCCGGGTCGATCCCCGCGGCGCGGGCGCGGGCGATGCTGTCGGACAGGACGAAGGCGCCGGCCAGGCCGGACGGCCCGTCGGCGCCGTCGGTGTCGCAGGCCAAGGCCGCGATGCGGGACACCGCGTCCGACGCACCCGCTGATGCCGCATCCAGCGCGCGGGCCAGTGCCAGGGCGAACTCGCCGTTCGGCCCGCCGCGGCCCTGGCCGCCGACATCCACCGTGACCTCCCCGCCGGACAGCAGCAGCAGCGGGGCCGCCGCCGGCAGGCCGCGCGCGACGGCCGACAGCGCGATCTCCGCATGCATCGCCGCCAGCGCGCGGGCATCGCCGGTGAAGCGGTCCGACAGGATCAGCGGCCGCACCCCGGCCCGCTCCGCGACCGCAGCCGCCGCCTGCAGCGAATCCGCGGCGGTCGCCACGATCTTCAGTTCAGCGCGCGCGAGGTCGGCATCGCCGGGCTTCGGCGATTCCGCCGCCGGATCGTCCAGCCAGGCGGCCGCCGCCGGCGGCAGGTCGACCCGGTAGCGGGCCAGGGCGGCGCGCGCGTCGGCCACAGTGCTCGGATCGGCCACGGTCGGGCCGGAGCCGATCACCGCCGGGTCGTCGCCGGCCACGTCGGAGATCGCCAGGGTCACCACCCGCGCCGGCGCCGCGGCCCGCGCCAGCCGCCCGCCCTTGAACAGCGACAGATGCTTGCGGACCGTATTCAGGTCGCCGATCGCGGCGCCGCGCCGCAGCAGGGCACGGCTGATCTCCTGCTTCTCCGCCAGGCTGATGCCGGGCGGCGGTGCCGGCGTCAGGGCAGAGGCGCCGCCCGACAGCAGCACCAGCACCAGGTCGCCCTCGCCCGCCTGGCCGGCCAGTTCCAGCAGGCGCGCCGCGGCCGCGGCACCGGCCGCGTCCGGCACCGGATGCGCCGCCTCCCGGCATTCGATGGACCGCAGCGGCAGGGCGGAACCGTGCGGGCAGACCACGCAGCCCTCCAGCGGGCCCGGCCAGGCCGCCTCCACCGCCTGCGCCATCGCCGCGGCCGCCTTGCCCGCGCCCAGCACCAGGGTGCGGCCTTTCGCCGGCCGCTCCGGCAGGTGCGGCGGCAGGCAGTTCTGCGGCAGCGCCGCAGCCACCGCCGCATCGAACAGGCTCTTCAGGAAGGCACGGATCTCCGGGCCGGTCGCGGGCGCCGCCGCGGCAGCTGGGGACATGTCGCCTGGGATTGGGTCCATGGATTCTGCTCGACGCGGTTGCGGGCGGTCCCGCCGGCTCGATGCGGGACGGCCCATGCGACACTGCGTGGCGGCAGGCCGCGCAACGTCATGGACGGGGGATCAGGGTTCCTGTAACGCTGCCCCGCATCAAGTTGCAACGATCCGGAACGGGAGGAACGTGGATGATCGGCGTGATGGCGAAGCTGAAGGTGAAGGACGGCCAGGGCGATGCCTTCGAGGCGGTGGCGAAGCTGCTGGTGGAGGCGGTGAACGCCAACGAGCCCGGCAACCTGATGTACCGGCTGTACAAGGCCGAGGAGCCGAACACCTACATCTTCATGGAACGCTACCAGGACGAGGCCGCGCTGGAGGCGCATCGCAAGTCGCCGCACTACGGCGAGCATGGCAAGGCGATGGGTGCCTATCTCGATGGCCGCCCCGAAGTCTCCATCATGCCGGAAGTGGCCTGACACAGGGCGCTCCGAACGATCCCGGCCGGAAGCACCGGCCGGGACCGCACCATCTCCGCGGTCAGACGGCCGCGATCACCATGATCTCCACCTTGAATTCCGGCAGCGCGAGGGCTGCCTCGACACAGGCCCGCGCCGGCGGATTGCCCGGCGCCACCCAATTGTCCCAGACGGTGTTGAAGGCCTGGAAATGGGCCATGTCCGTCAGCCAGACCTGCGCCTGCAGCAGCTTCGACTTTTCGGAACCGCATTGTGCCAGCAGGCGGTCGATCTTCTCCAGGATATTGGCGGCCTGCTCCGCCACCGACTTGTCGCCCGGATTGTCGGAAACCTGCCCGGCCAGATAGATCACGCCGTTATGGACCACGGCATGGCTCATACGCTGGCTGACCTCGTGACGTGCGATCGTCATCGTCTCTTCCCCTCTTCTGGATTTGCTCTCATCTGGACTGGGCTTGCGGCGGCGCGCAGGCACTATAGCGCCGCGGGCCGGCACCGCCATGCGCTTGCCAGCGGCAAGCAACAGGCGGCAGCATACGGCGGCAGCATGCAGCGGCGGCATACGGCGGAATTCGGCCGGCGGGACGGCATCACGGGACAGAGCAGCGAGAGGGGCGGGATATGGATCTGGGATTGCGGGGCAAGCGCGCCATCGTCACCGGGGGAACGAAGGGAATCGGCCGGGCGATCGCCGAGACCCTGGCTGCGGAAGGCGCGGATGTCGGCATCTGCGCCCGCACCGAAGGCGATATCGCGCCGGCGCTGGAGGCGCTGCGCAGCCATGGCGGCAAGGCCGAAGGCAGCGCCGTCGATGTCGCCGACGGCGACGCCCTGCAGGCCTGGGTGGCGGACATGGCGTCCCGCCTGGGCGGGCTGGACATCGTCGTCGCCAATGTGAGCGCGCTGGCGATCGCCGATGACGAGGCCGGCTGGCAGAACGGCTTCAAGACCGACCTGATGGGCACGGTCCATCTGGTGCAGGCGGCGCTGCCCTTCCTGGAGAAGAGCGCGGCCGGCGCGATCGTCACGATCTCCAGCGTGTCGGGCCGCGAGATCGACTTCGCCGCCGGCCCCTACGGCGCCTTCAAGGCGGCGATCGTCCACTACACCCAGGGCCTGGCCCACAAGCTGGCCGGCCAGGGCATCCGCGCCAACACCGTCTCCCCCGGCAATACCTATTTCGAGGGCGGCGTCTGGAACCAGATCGAGACCGGCAATCCGGACTTCTTCCAGCAGGCGCTGGCGCTGAACCCGACCGGCCGGATGGGCACACCGCAGGAAATGGCGAATGCCGCCGTCTTCCTGGCCAGCCCCGCCGCCTCCTTCATCACCGGCACCAACCTGGTGGTTGACGGCGCCCTGACCCGCGGCGTGCAGCTGTAGGCCGGGCGCCTGAGGGTCAGGCCGGGTCGCCCGCCCCTTTCTTCCGGCGGGCCGCCCGGCGCCGCAGCATGTTGAGCCCTTCCACCAGGGCGGAAAAGGCCATCGCCGCGTAGATATAGCCCTTCGGGATATGCGCGCCGAAGCCCTCGGCCACCAGCATGGTGCCGATCAGCAACAGGAAGCCCAGCGCCAGCATCACGATGGTCGGGTTCGCCTCGATGAAGCGCGCCAGCGGGCCGGCGGCGACCAGCATCACGGTGACGGCGACCACCACGGCAACGACCATGATCGGGATATGGTCGGTCATGCCGACCGCCGTGATGATGCTGTCGATGGAGAAGACCAGGTCCAGCAGCAGGATCTGGAAGATGACGGCACCGAAGCTCAGGCTGGCAACCTTCGCGGCGCTCGCCTCATCCTCGTCGGCGGGATCGACATTGTGGTGGATCTCCTTCGTCGCCTTCCAGATCAGGAAGACGCCGCCGGCGATCAGGATCAGGTCGCGCCAGGACAGGCCGTGGCCGAACAGTTCGAACAGCGGCTCGGTGAGCTGCACCATGAACGCCACGCTGGCCAGCAGGACCAGTCGCAGGACCAGTGCCAGGCCGATGCCGATCCGCCGCGCCCGCGCGCGGGTCGCCTCCGGCAGCTTGTTCGTCAGGATCGAGATGAAGATCAGGTTGTCGATGCCCAGCACCACCTCCATCACGATGAGGGTGGCGAGCGCCGCCCAGGCGGCAGGGTCGGCGGCGAGGTGCAGGAGGTAGTCCATGACGACTCCGATGGCGTGCCGGGGAACCGGCCTGGTTGGTTGCCTGGCCGGCAAGGGCAACCGCGGGAAGGGAACCCGCCCGAACGACCGGCTCCGCTGTGAAGGCTGCCGAGAGGTACGGTCTGTCACCTGCGGATGCAACCGGGGAAGAACAGCGCGCCAGCGGCTTCGGTTCCGCTGCGCTCGGACCGGTCCGCGACCGGTCCCGGGCCGGCCGGCGGTTGCATCGCCGGCCCCGGTTCTTTAGGACTCAGGTGCAGCGCCGCATTCGCCTGAAGATGGGTTGCCGGCAAGAGAGACGACGGCGCGATGCCGCGGCCCGCCTCTGTCCGCATTGGATAGCCCATGATTCTCTCGGTCAACCAGCTGGAGGTGGCAAAGTCCGCCCTCGGGGCCGACCCCGTGCCGACCGACCACCCTGCCATGCCGCAGCTGCAGCAGGCGTTCGGCGAGCACACCTTCTACCTCGACGCCCGGGGCCTGCTGGTGTTCGAGCCGGTCCAGGAAGAGACCAGCGCCAACGACCCGGCGCGCCTCTATCTCGTCGCCGCCTGGGCGGACGAGAGCCGTCAGCAGCTCAGCCCGGTGCAGCCGCAGCCCACCGACGTCGTCGTCGACCTGGCACCGCCCGCCGACGCCTGATCATTCCAGGCGCGGGCCCGCCGCAGACGCCCGGCCGCGCCGCAATGAACACGCTTCCCCCTGCCGCCGCCTGCCGGATTCACCCTGCGGGCGGCGGCAGACCGGGATGGTTCGTCCCGATCTTCTGGACCCGCCTGCCTCAATACGACTTCGGCAGGTCCAGCACCTTCTCGGCGATGTAGCAGAGGATCAGCTGCGGGCTGACCGGGGCGATGCGGGGAATCATCACCTCGCGCATCAGCCGCTCGACATGGAATTCCCGCGCATAGCCCATGCCGCCATGGGTCATCACCGCCTGGGTGCAGGCCTTGAAGCCGGCCTCCGCCCCCAGATATTTCGCGGCATTGGCCTCCGCGCCGCAGTCGCGCCCCGAATCGTAGGCCCAGGCCCCCTTCAGGACCATCATCCAGGCCGCCTCCAGTGCCATCCAGCATTCCGCCAGGGGGTGCTGGATCGACTGGTTCTGTCCGATCGGCCGGCCGAACACCACCCGCTCCCGCGCATAGCGGGCGGCGCGGTCCAGCGCCTGGCGGCCGATGCCGACCGCCTCGGCACCGATCAGGATCCGCTCCGGGTTCAGGGAATGCAGCAGGTAGTTGAAGCCCTTCCCCTCCTCACCGATCCGGTCCTCCACCGGCACCCGCAGCCCCTCGATGAACAGCATGTTCGAATCGACCGCCTTGCGGCCCATCTTCGGGATCTCCCGCACCTCCACCGCTGCGCGATCCAGGTCGGTGTAGAACAGGGTCAGCCCCTGCATCGGCTTCGCGGTCTGTTCCTTCGGCGTCGTGCGGGCCAGCAGCATGATCTTGTCGGCGACCTGCGCCGTCGTCGTCCAGATCTTGCGGCCGTCGATCACGTAATGGTCGCCGTCGCGCACCGCGCGGGTGGTGATGGCACCGGTCTCCAGCCCGGCATCGGGTTCGGTGACGCCGAAGCAGGTCTTGGCGCGGGCGGCGATCAGGTCGGGCAGCCAGCGCTCGCGCTGTTCCTCGGTGCCGAACTGTACGATCGGATGCGGCCCGAAGATGTTGATGTGGATCGCCGAGGCCGCCGCCATGCCGCCCGGCGAATTCGCCACCTCCGCCATCATCAGCGCCGCCTCGGTCACGCCGAGCCCGGCGCCGCCATAGGCCTCCGGCATCGCGATGCCCAGCCAGCCGCCTTCCGCGACCGCCTGGTAGAATTCCTCCGGGAAGCCGCCCTCGGTGTCGCGGGCCAGCCAGTACTCCTCGCCGAAGCGGTCGACGGTGCGGCGCACCGAGGCCTGGATCGCGCGCTGGTCGTCGGTCAGGTCGAATGCGATCGCCATCTCTATACCCATGCCCCGCCGTCGGAAGAGGTACAGCCCAGGCTGCGATAGACGGCATCGACCAGCGACTGGCCGCGGCCGTTGAGCAGCAGTCCTTCGCCCAGGCGGTTCATCGCATAGCCGACAGCGATGCCGTGGTCGGGATCGGCAAATCCGATGCTGCCGCCGGCCCCGACATGGCCGAAGGCGCCGCGGCCCAGGATCGCGCTGTGGCCGTCGAACGGCACCCGGCTGCGATTGTCCATCGAGACCATGAAGCCCAGCGCGAAGCGGCTCGGCATTTCCAGGGTCGCGTCGCGCTCGGTGGCGGTGGAGACCTGGCTCATCCGGGTGACCGTCTCCGGCCGCAGCAGGTCGCCGCCCCCCTGCGCGATCGGTGCGTAGATCCGCGCCAGGGCCGCCGCCGTGCCGATGCCGTTGGCGGCGGGAATCTCGGCCGCATGCGCCTCGCGGCTGTTGATCGCGCCGCCCAGCAGGCTGCCGGAATTGTAGACGAAGTTCGCCGCCACCGAGGCGCGGTCGTGCAGCACCGCCTGCAGGAACGGCGGCAGCGGCGCGTTCGCCGGGTGGCGGTAGGGGATCACCGGCGCGACCCGGCTTTCCTCCGCCTCCGGCAGGCCAATCCAGAAGTCCAGGCCCTGGGGGTCGCCGATTCGTTCGCGGAAGAAACGGCCGACCGACATGCCGGCGGCGCGGCGGATCATCTCTCCCACTGTCCAGGAATAGGTGGTGCCGTGATAGCCGGAGCGGGTGCCGGGCGGCCAGTAGGCCGGCTCCGCCGCGATCCGGCCGGTCATATACTCCCAGTCGTAGACGCCGCCGGCCTTCAGCTTCTCGCGGAAGGCGGGCACCGAGGCGGAATGGTCCAGCATCATCCGCAGGGTGGTGCCGTCCTTGCCGCCATCGGCGAACTCGGGCCAGAGGTCGGCGACGGGCGCGTCGAGGTCCAGCGCGCCTTCCTCCACCAGCATGTGCGCGCAGATCGCGGTCACGCCCTTGGTCGCCGAGAAGACGACCGTCATCGTGTCGCGCTGCCAGGGCGTCTGGCGGTCGGCATCGGCGAAGCCGCCCCAGAGGTCGGCGACCACCTTGCCGTCGCGGATCACGCAGAGCGCGGCGCCCAGTTCGTCGCGATCCTCGAAATTGGCACGGAAGGCGTCTGCCACGGCCGTGAAATCGGGATCGACCTCGCCCGACAGGCGGCCATAGGCGCCTTCGGCGGAAAAGCGCTTCATCGGGCCGCGGTTCCGCGGCCACTGCGCGACAGCCGTCGCGCCCGGAACGATGCGGCGGTGCCGCCCATCTTGCCTTCCTCCCCCGTATTTCGGCTTGCCGCGGCCGCCAATGTCTCGAACGCCCGTTCTGCAGCGCGGCCCGCGGAAGCCTAGGTCATCGTCCGCGCGTGGTGCAATACGGCCGGTGCTGCCCCATATCAGGTCCATGGAGCTGTTCGATCATCCCGAGCATGACGGGCATGAGGCCGTCACCTTCGCCTGCGACCGGGCCTCCGGTCTGCGGGCGATCATCGCCGTGCATGACCGGACCGCCGGGCCGGCCTGCGGCGGGGTGCGGATGTGGGCCTATGCGAACGAGGCGGAGGCGCTGACCGACGTGCTGCGGCTCAGCCGCGGCATGACCCTGAAGAATGTCATGGCCGGCCTGGCCCTGGGCGGCGGCAAGGCGGTGATCCTGGGCGATGCCCGGACCGCCAAGTCGCCGGGCCTGCTGCGTGCCTTCGGCCGGGCGGTGGACGGGCTGGGCGGGCGCTACATCGCGGCCGAGGATGTCGGCATGAGCCCCGCCGACATGGCGGTGATGGCGGAAGAGACCCCGCATGTCGCGGGACGCGGCGAGGCCGAGGGTGGCAGCGGCGATCCCTCTCCCCTCACCGCGCTGGGGGTGTTCGAAGGGATCCGCGCCGCGGCGCGCCACGCCACCGGCAGCGACGACCTGGCCGATTGCCGCATCGCGGTGCAGGGCCTGGGCCATGTCGGCCTGGGCCTTTGCGAGCGGCTGCATGACGCCGGCGCGGCCCTGGTCGTTGCGGACCTGGACCGGCCGCGGCTGGCGCAGGCGCAGGTGCGCTTCCAGGCGATGGTGGTGGCGCCGCACAGGATCCACACGGTCGGCGCCGACATCTTCGCCCCCTGCGCGCTGGGCGGCGTGCTGAACGCCGACAGCATCCCGGCCCTGGATGCCCGCATCGTCGCCGGCTCCGCCAACAACCAGCTGGCAACGGCCGAGGACGGCGCGCGGCTCGCCGACCGGGGAATCCTCTATGCGCCGGACTATGTCATCAATGCCGGCGGCATCATCAATGTCGCCGCGGAACTGGGCGGCCGCTACGACCGCGCCGCGGTCGAGGTCAAGGTCCGCGCCATCGCCGACACCCTGACGGAAATCTTCCAGGCCGCCGGAGACGGCGATACGGCGGCCGTGGCCGACCGCATCGCCCTGCAGCGGCTGGCGGCGCTGCGCCGGCCGATGGACGCGGTCCCGGCCGGCTGAACGGCGGGCGCCGCCATCTCCACCGCTATTCGGCGGCCTTGGCCTGCGACAGCTGCTCCCAGTTGAAGGGCAGCGGCTGCTTGGACAGGAACTTCTTCACCGCATCCTTGTGATAGTCGGACAGCAGGCAGATCGCCTGCGCCAGGCCTTCCTGCGCGGCCAGGCTGTCATAATCCTCCGACAGGGAACGGTTGAGGATCGACTTCGTGAGGGCCAGCGCCTCGCGGCTGGCATGGGTGAAGCGGCGGGCGACGGCCTGCGCCTCGTGCACCAGTTCGTGCGGGTCGTGCAGGGACAGGACGATGCCCATGTCCCGCGCCTCCTGCGCCGACATCACGCGGGCGGAGAAGCAGAGCTCCTTCGCCCGCTGCAGGCCGACCGCGCGGGTCAGCGAATAGAGCACCGCCATGTCCGGCACCAGGCCGATGCGCTGGAACACCGCGCAGAAGGTCGCGCCCGGGGTCGCCAGCACGATGTCGGAGCCCAGCGCCAGGCTGAGCCCGCCGCCGAAGGCCGGCCCGTCCACGGCCGCGATCACCGGCACCGGCAGGTCGAAGAACTGCTTCAGCCAGCCATGCAGCTCGACGAAGTTCTGCTGCACTTCCGAGCCGGAGGAGAAGCCGTCCTTCATGCGCTGGATGTTGCCGCCGGCGCAGAACGCCCCGCCTGCCCCGGTCACCACCAGGGCACGGATCTCCGGGTCCGACTGCACCCGGGCGATCACCGTCTGGTAGTCGGCCACGATCGACGGGATCAGCGCGTTGCGCATGTCCGGCCGGTTCATGGTGTAGGTGGCGACGCCGTCGCTGAGCTCGAAAATGCCGTCCTTGAGGTCCATTGCCTTCCTCCCGCTGTGGCGGCGGGGCAGGACGGCCCTCCCGGGCCACCCGCCCAGGCCGCGTCCTTGTCCTGGCGTGGCGGCAGATTGGCTCCGCGAAGGGCGCCCGTAAAGACTGAGGGTGCAGGACCGAGGGTGCGGTGCTCAGGAGGCCATCGCCCCTTCCGGCGGCCCGGCCTTCGCCGCCATCGCGGCGAGCCAGGGCGGCAGAACCATGCGGTTGGCCGTCATGAAGGCGGCCATCGGCGCCAAAGTGCGAGCCACCGCCGGGCGGGCAACGACCCTGTCGCGCCACGCTGTCAGGCGCGACATGTCCGCACCCGGGTCTGCGCCCAGGGCCGATGCCATCATCTGCACGCAGAAGGTCGCGATATCGGCATAGCCATAGGGCCCCGCCAGCCAGTCCCGACCGGCCAGCCGCCGGTCCAGGTCGCGCTGCAATTCCCCGATCGCCGCCACGGCGGGCGCGCAGGCCTGCGCCCCGGCACCGCTGCGGCACAGGCCCATCAGGGTCAGCACGCGCGGGAACAGTACCTCGTCAGCCAGCAGCTCCGCCTGCCGGGCCAGCGAACGCTCCGCCGGGGCCGTGGGCCAGAGCGGCGGCCGGGGCCAGCGATCCTCCAGATATTCGAAAATCTGGGTCGAATCGAACAGCACCAGGCCGTCATGCAGCAGCACGGGAATCTGGCCCTTCGGATTGCCCTGCAGCACCTCATCGGGCTTCGGCGCATAGCCGTCTCGCAGGGAGAACGGCACCATGACGGTCTCGAAATCCAGCGCCTTCTCATGGGCGGCGATCACGGCCTTGGCGCCGAAGACGCTCATCGGGCCGGTGAAGATGCGCAGGAACTCGGCGGCGATCATCGGGTTTCTCCGTTCGCGTTTGGATACGAACGATCGTGCTTTTATTTAGAAAAGGCAAGGGATGCTTTCCCGACCCGCAATCCCCGCCGTTCCTTCCGGGCGGGTATCGGGAAGAGAGTCCGGCGCAAACACGCGCCGGAACCCTTGTCAGCTGTCCGATGTCTCGTGCTGCGGTGCCCGTGCGGGGGCTGCCTGGCCGGGAGCTGCCTGGCCGGGGACTGCCTGATTCGGGGGGATCGGGCTGCTGTCCGGGGCGGAGCCGGCGGAAGCCGCAGCAGCGGGTGCCGCATCTGCCAGCAGCCGGTCGAAGGCCGCATGGGCGCGGCCCAGCGCTTCCGGATCGTTCATCAGCTTCTGCATGTGCTGATAGCCCAGCGCGATGCCGATCATCTGGAACACGAACAGGTCGGGGTCCAGGTCCTTCCGGAAATCGCCCTGCGTCATCGCCTGCGCGGTGGCCCAGCGCAGCGCGCCGTGCCATTCCACCTGCGAGCGGACCAGCAGGTCGCGCACCGGGCCGGGACGCTGGACGTATTCCTGCGCCGCGGTGACGAACAGGCAGCCGGGCGCCGCCTCGCCGCCATCCAGCCAGGCCAGCCAGTGCTCGAACAGCGCCGCCACGCGGCCGCGCCCCTTCGGCTTGGCGAAGGCGGGCGTGGCGACCTGCGCGCGGAAGCGGTCGACCGCCGCCTCCAGCACCGCGATCTGCAGCGCTTCCTTGGACTTGAAATGGGCGAACAGGCCGGACTTTGAGAGGTTCAGCCTGCTGGCGAGCACACCGAGGGTGACACCTTCCAGGCCGAGTTCAACGGCCTGGGACAGGGCCTCCCCGATGATCGTCTCGCGTGTGTTGGCGCCTTTGCTCATGGCCATCCATATGCCCCGGACAGGGCTAACAAATCGCTAAATCGCGCCGCGCCCTTCCACCGGCCAGATCTCCACCAGAACATCGCCGCGCACGACATGGTACCAGTCGTACAGGTCGACGGTGGGATCGCAATGCGGCACCTGGCATTCGATCACCGTGCCGCGCGCCGGCGGCCGGGCGCCGTTCAGCAGCAGCGCGCCGAATTCGTCGCCGGAGAACCGGAAGCCGGCGCCGGCGGGCGCATTGCGCATCGGTCGCGGCGCCGGCCCGTCGGTGGCGAACCGCTTCAGCCCGCCATCTGTGGTGACGAAGCCCTCCTGGTGGGTGCTGACCACGCTGCAGGCCACGAACAGCGAGGGCCGGAACGGTGTCGCCGCCGCCTCCCGCAGGACAACGGCGTCGTACTGCACATCGGTGAAGACATAGGATCCGGTCTGCATCTCGGTGAACAGGCCTGCGCCGGCATCCAGCGCGTGGGTGCCGGTCCCGGCGCCGGTAACGATCGCCGGCGCCAGCCCGGCACCGGCCAGGCGCTGCCGGACCGCCTGGATCAACGCCCAGGGGCGTTCCATCGCCGCGCGCCGTTCCGCCAGGCCGGCAATATGCTGGACATGGCCGGCATAGGCCTGGATGCCGCCGAAGGCGAGGCCCGCCGCATCGGCGATCGCCCGCGCCAGGTCCAAAGCGGTATCGGCATCCGGCACGCCGGTCCGGTGCTGGCCGACATCCATGTCCACCAGCAGTGTCAGCGGCGCCGACGCGCCCGCCATCGCCCCGCCCGTCATCGCTGCCGACAGGCCCGCCACCGCATCCGGATGGTCGACCGTCGCCATCACCGCGTGGCCGGATCGCGCCAGCTCTGCCAGGCGCCGCAGCTTTGCGGTACCGGCGACAGGAGAGGTCAGCAGCAGCCCGCCGATCCCGCCGGCCGCCAGGGCCTCCGCCTCGCCCACCGTGGCGACGCAGATGCCGGTCGCGCCGGCATCCAGCTGGCGCCGCGCCAGGGCGACCGATTTGTGCGCCTTGGCATGCGGCCGCAGGCCGATGCCGGCCGCCTGCGCATGCGCGGCCATGCAGGCGATATTCGCCTCGGCGGCGTCCAGGTCCAGCACCAGGCAGGGGGTCTGCAGCCGGTCCCGCCCGCCCGGCTGGCCGATCAGATCGCGGTTGGGGCTGTCCTGCACACCATGTCTCCTTCCCTGGACCGGGCCCGCCATGCGCCACGCACATGCCCGCCGGCCCGGGCCTTGCCCGGACATGCCCTACCCGCCACATTGCCCCCCAGACAAGCATCTTTGGACAAGCATCTTTGGACAAGCATCTTTCCCTCAGCTGATTCCGGTGGTCATGCCTGCTCTTTCGATCCTCGACCTCGTCCGCATCACCGAAGGCAGCGATGCCGGCGTGGCGCTGAACAATGCGCGCGACCTGGCCCGGCATGCGGAGCGATTGGGCTATCGCCGCTTCTGGGTGGCGGAGCATCACAACCTCGCCAGCATCGCCAGCGCGGCGACCTCCGTCGTGATCGGCCATATCGCGGCCGGCACCAGCACGATCCGGGTCGGCGCCGGCGGCATCATGCTGCCCAACCACGCACCGCTGATCATCGCCGAGCAGTTCGGCACCCTGGCGCATCTGTTCCCCGGCCGCATCGACCTGGGGCTGGGGCGCGCACCGGGCACCGACCAGATGACCCTGCGGGCGTTGCGCCGCGCCCCGGAAAGCGCGGACTATTTCCCGCAGGACGTTCTGGAACTGCAGGCGCTGCTGGCGCCGGCGGAGCCGGACCAGGCGATCCGCGCGATTCCCGGGGTCGGCACCCAGGTGCCGCTGTGGATCCTGGGCTCCAGCCATTTCGGCGCCATGGTCGCGGCGGAATTCGGCTTGCCCTACGCCTTCGCCTCGCATTTCGCGCCGCAGCAGCTGCTGCCGGCGCTGGAGATCTATCGCAGCCGGTTCAAGCCCTCGGCCCAGCTGGCCGCGCCGCATGCCATGGTCGGGGTGAACATCGTCGCCGCCGACAGCGACGCCGAGGCGCGGCGGCTCTGGACGACGCAGCAGATGTCCTTCACCGGCCTGGTGCGCGGCCGTCGCGGCCTCAGCCAGCCACCGATTGACGATATCGAGAGCTACTGGTCGCCGCTGGAGAAGCAGCAGGTGATGCAGATGATGGCCCGCTCCATCGTCGGCGCACCCGACACGGTGGCCGCCGGCATCGATGCCCTGGTGGCGGAGACCGGCGCCGACGAGCTGATGATCGTCTCCGACATCTTCGACCATGACGCCCGGTGCCGCTCCATCGAGCTGATCGCCCAGTGCCGGGACCAGCAGGATCGGGCCGAGGGACGGTCAGCGGAAGCGGCCCTCGCGCGGCGATGACCCGGGGCCCGGGCCGGACGCCTGCCATCGCCGGCCTGCTGCTGCTTCTGCTCCTGTTGGCCGGGGCGGTGGCCGGGCCCGGTCCCGCCACAGCCCAGGCCGATCCGCCAGCCCCGGCAGAACCGACGATCGCCGTTGGCGGCGATGCGGTGTCCGACCACGCGATCCGCAACCGGCTGGCCAGCCTGTTCGAGGCGGTGGACGGCCTGTCGGAAGTGCGGGTCGCCGTCACCGACGGCGTGGTCTCCCTGACCGGCACGGTGCTGGAGCCGTCGGCGCGCGACCTTGCCGGCCGCCTGGCGGGCCGGGTGGAGCATGTCGCCACGGTGCGCAACGAGATCGCGCTCGACGACAGCCTGACCCGGCGGCTTTCGCCCGGACTGGCCCGGGTCGAGCTGCGCCTGCGGCAGGCGGTGGAGATGCTGCCGCTGCTCGCCATCGCGCTCGGCTGCCTGCTGGTCGTGGCGCTGCTGGGCATCTGGGTGTCGCGCTGGACCTGGCCCTGGGGCCGGGTCGCCCCCAATGCCTTCGTCGAGGGGCTGTACCGGCAGGCGGTGCGGCTGGTCTTCTTCGTCGCCGGCCTGGTGCTGGCGCTGGACATCGCCGGCGCCACCGCGCTGCTGGGCACCATCCTGGGTGCGGCCGGCATCGTCGGCCTGGCGGTCGGCTTCGCCGTGCGCGACACGATCGAGAACTACCTGGCCAGCGTCATGCTGAGCATCCGCCAGCCATTCCGCCCCAACGACCATGTCCGGATCGAGGGGCATGAGGGCCATGTCCTGCGCCTGACCAGCCGCGCGACGATCCTGCTCAGCTTCGACGGCAACCATGTCCGCATTCCCAACGCCGCCGTGTTCAAGGCGGTGATCGTGAACTTCACCCGCAATCCGGAGCGGCGGCTCTCGTTCCGCCTGGGGGTGAATGCCGATGCCGACCTGCGGGCGGCCGTCGCCGACGGGCTGGCGGCGCTGCGCGCCCTGCCCTTCATGCTGGACGACCCGCCGGCGGAGGCCTGGATCGACGAGGTCGGCGAGTCCAACGTGGTGCTGTTCTTCTGCGGCTGGGTCGACCAGCGGCACAGCCATTTCGGCGTCGCCCGGGGCGAGGCGATCCGCATGGTCAAGGAAGCGCTGGAGCAGGGCGGATTCGAACTGCCGGAGCCGATCTACCGCCTGCGGCTGGAGGGCGCGGAGGCGGCACAAGCCCTGGCGGCGGCACCGACACGCCCCGCTGCGGGCCGGTCCGCACCGCCCGCACCGGAACCGGAAGCGGCGACAGACGTCGCCCGGCCCGAGCCGGTGGCCCGCAAGGTGGAGGAGGAACGCCGCGCCGGCGACGGCCCGGACCTGCTGGACCGCGCGGCGCCGGAGGAATGACGGGTCAGCCGGCGGCCAGCCCGGCGATGCCGTCGTAGAGCAGCTTGAGCCCGGTCACCAGCAGCAGGCCGTAGCAGATCACGTAGAACATGCGGTCGCTGACCCGCTTGTGCAGCCAGATGCCGGACAGCATCGCCAGCGGCGCGATCGGCAGCAGCACGGCGGAGGTCGTCAGGTTGCCGAACGACAGCTGCCCCAGCAGGGCATAGGGGATCAGCTTCACGTAGTTGATGATGAAATAGAAGATGACCGTGGTGCCCTGGTACAGGGTCTTCGGCATCCGCTGCGGCAGCAGGTAGATGTTCACCGGCGGGCCGCCGGCATGGGCGATGAAGCTGGTGAAGCCGGCCACCGCGCTCCAGAAGCCGCCGCGCAAGGCCGCCGGGCGGGCCGGCGGGCGGTCGGGGTCGAAGATCCAGCGGCGCGCCACCTCGAAGGCGAAGAAGCCGACCGCCAGGGTGCCGACCAGGACCCGCACCATGTCGGCATCCAGATAGGCAAAGGTCAGGCCGCCGGCGGCGATGCCGGCGAGCGCGCCGGGCAGCATGATCCACATGTTCCGCCGGTCCCAGGTGCGGCGATAGGCCCAGACCGCCATCAGGTCCATGACGCAGAGGATCGGCAGCATGATCGCCGCGGCCTGCTGCGGCGCGATCACCAGCGCCATCAGCGGCACCGCCAGGGTGCCAAGCCCGCCGCCGAAGCCGCCCTTGGAGATGCCGGCGATCATCACCGCCAGCACCGCCAGGACATAGAACAGGGGATTGTCGATCATGCGGGCGCGGCGCCGAAGCCGTCGCGGATCGCCGCTTCCATCGCCGCGGCGATCCGGCCATCGGCCTGCGGGCTACGCAGCACGGCAAGCCGCGAGGCCGGCAAGGCCGGCCAGCCGTCGGCCGGGCCGAGCGCCTGCATGCCGGGCTCCAGGGTGGAGAGGCCCAGGATGCCGACCGCCATGCCCGACGAGATCGCCGCCTTCACCCCCCAGGCGCTTTCGCTGGTCAGCACGACATTGTGCGCCAGCCCGGCATCGGTCAGCGCGGCGAGCGCCAGGTCGCGCCACCAGCAGTCGCGGTCGAACAGGGCCAGCGGCACCGGCGGTGCCGGCGCCTTCGGCCAGTCGGCCGCCGCCGCCCAGACCATCGCCTCCTCGAACACCGGCTCGGCGGCTTCGTCGGGGGCGCAGGCATGGACGGCCAGGTCCAGGTCGCCGTCCCGGACGGCGCGCGGGAAGGTGGGGCTGAAGCCGCAGCGGACGGTCACCTCCACCTCCGGATGGCGGTCGGCGAAGCGGCGCAGGATGCGCTGCAGCATCGCGGTGCCGTAATCGTCCGGGATGCCGACCCGGATCGGTCCGGCCAGTGTGGTCCGGAACATGGCGCCGATCCGCTCCAGGTCGCGCAGCACGCGCTCCGCCGCCGGCAGCAGGCGCAGCCCGTCCGCCGTGAGGGTCATGCCCCGTGCCTCGCGCCGGAACAGCCGCGCGCCGAGCCGGCCCTCCAGGCGCCGCAGCTGCACGCTGACCGCCGACTGGGTGCGGCCCAGCCCTTCCGCGGCCCGGGTCAGGTTGCGGTGCTGCGCCACCGCCACGAATGCGCGCAACAGATCCGGCGACACGGCATAGCGTTCGATTTTCTGCATGCCTGGATCGTAACAATTCATTTGTGGTGATGGAAGATACCGGCAGATTGGCGGCATGAACCTCATCGCATTCACCAGGCCCCGCGGCCTGCCCGCACTGTCCCTGCCGCGCCCGCGCACGGCGCTGCGCCTTGCCGGCCTGGCCTGCCTGGCGGCAGGGGCAGCCGCCGCGCCCGACACGGCTTTCGCCGCCGCCGGATTCGCCCTGGACAGCCTCTGGTCCATCGCGCCGGCCATCGTCGCCGGCCTGCTGCTCAGCGCTGCAGCGACCGCCAGCGGCGTCAGCGCAGTCATCGCGCCGGCCTTCCGGGGCCGGCCGGTGCGGGCGGTGGTGCTGGCCGCCCTGGCCGGGGCGCTGGTGCCGGTCTGCGGCATCAGCGTGCTGCCCCTGGTCGCAGCGATGCTGGCGGCCGGCGTGCCGCTGGCCGCCGTCATGGCGTTCTGGCTGTCCTCCCCGGTCACCGATCCCGGCATGTTCGCCGTCACCGCCGCGACCCTGGGATTCGATTTCGCCGTGGGCAAGACGGCGGCCGCCTTCGCGGTCGGCCTCTACGGCGGGGGCGTGACAGCGGTCGTGGTTGGCCGCGGCCGGCTGCAGGTGCCGCTGCGCGACGACTGGCAGCGGGCGGCCGGCGGCGGCTGCCCGGCAGCGGATCGCTGCGGCACGGCCGGGCGGCTGGCCTGGCGGTTCTGGCGAGAGCCGGCGCGGCGGGCACAGTTCGCGCGCACCTTCCGCGACACAGCGCTGCTGATGCTGAAATGGCTGAGCCTGGCCTTCCTGGCGGAATACCTGATGCGCCACTTCCTGCCTGAAGGCTGGGTGAGCGGGCTGCTGAGCGACACAGACATCCTGGCGGTGCCGGCGGCCGCCCTGTTCGGCGCGCCGCTCTACCTGGAAGGCCATGCCGCCCTGCCGCTGGTGCGCGGAATGATGGATGCCGGGCTGCCGGCCGGCGCCGCCATGGCCCTGCTGGTCGCCGGCGGCATCACCAGCGCCTGGGCGGCCGTTCCGGTCTTCGCCCTGGTCCGTCTGCCGGTCTTCCTGCTCTATCTCGGCCTCGCCGTCACCGGCGCGATGATGGCCGGCTGGGGCGCCGGCGCGCTGCTGCCGTGAGCGGTATCGGACAGTCCCGCCGCGTCATCCCATGCCTTGAGCATGGGATCCATTCCGCCGGACCGGAAGCAGCCTCACAGTCCAACCAATTTCGCCGTCGTCCTCGGACCCAGAGTTCCGAGCCATTGGCCGAGGATCGCGGCAAGGCGGTGAAGTTGCGCGGCGTCCCTGTCCCGTCGTGCCCCTCGGGTCAAGCCCGAGGGCGACGGCAACAGGGAGGCGCGTCAAAGCAACAAGATATGTGAACCCCGTAGGGTCAGGCCCGGGGACGACGGCACATGACAGCGATCCGGCGGCTCAGAGCCCCAGCACCAGCTTCGCCAGGATGTTGTGCTGGACCTCGTTGGAGCCGGCATAGATCGAGGTCTTGCGCATATTGGCGTAGCGCGCGGCGACCCCGTCGGCATAGTCGGGGCCGATCGGCTCCTCGTTGGAGCCGAAATGCATCGGCGGGAAGGGGTTGGCCTGCAGGCCGACCGCGTCCAGCATCAGCTCCGTCACCGCCTGCTGCAGCTCCGAGCCGCGCAGCTTCATCTGCGAGCTTTCCGGGCCCATGTTCTGGCCGCCGGCGAGCTTCGACAGGATCCGCAGCTCGGTCATCTCCAGCGCCTCGATCTGGATCTCCAGCTGCGAGATGCGGCGGCGGAAGGTCTCGTCCTCGATCAGCGCGCCGGAACCGTCGGCGCGCTCGGCCGCGGCGATCGCCTTGATCTTGCGCAGGCCCCGCTTCAGGCCGCCGGCGTAAGGGTTGCCGCGCTCGAACTCCAGCAGGTACTTGGCATAGGTCCAGCCCTTGCCTTCCTCGCCGATGCGGTTCTCCTTCGGCACCTTCACGTCGGTGAAGAAGACCTGGTTGACCTCCTGGAAGCCCTTTTCCGGCAGGTCGACGGTGATGATCGGCTCCACCTGGATGCCGGGGGTCTTCATGTCGATCAGCAGGAAGGAGATGCCGTCCTGGCGCTTCGCCTCCTTCGAGGTCCGCACCAGGCAGAAGATCCAGTCCGCGTATTGCGCGACCGAGGTCCAGATTTTCGAGCCGTTGCAGAGATAATGGTCGCCCTTGTCCTCTGCCCGCATCTGCAGGGAGGCCAGGTCGGAGCCGGAACCGGGCTCGGAATAGCCCTGGCAGAAGATGATCTCGCTCTTCAGGATCGCCGGCAGGAACTGCTTCTTCTGCTCCTCGGAGCCGAACTTCATGATCACCGGCGCGACCATCCGCGGCCCGAAGGGGATCACGTGCGGCGCGCCGGCGGCGGCCATCTCGGTCTCGTAGATGAAGCGCTGGGTGGGGTCCCAGCCGGGGCCGCCATGCTCCTCCGGCCAGTTCGGCACCATCCAGCCCTTGTCATAGAGCCGCTTCTGCCAGCGGACATGGTCGTCCTTCGGCAGATAGCCGTGGCGGCTGCGGCGGGAATGCTCCCGCATCTCCTTGTCGAACGCCTCGTCGATGAAGGCGCGGACCTCGTCGCGGAAGGCGATGTCCTTCTCGGTGAACGCCAGATCCATGGCCTGTCCCTTCCCTCGTCCGTGCGGGGCGGCCGGCGCCCCGCAGATCATGGCCTCAAGCGTAAAGTATGCTGATCGTCTCAGCGACAAGCGCCGGGCGGTCCTGGCCGGCGATCGCGATGATGTTGCGGCCGGTGATCTTCACGCCATCGCCCTCCATGTCCTCGAAGTCCTGGAAGGTCAGCATCAGCCGCACCCGGCTGCCGGACGGCACCGTGTTGGTGAAGCGCACCTTGTTGGAGCCGTAGTTGATGCCGCGGCTGGTCTTGTTCACCTTCCACAGCTGCTGGCCCAGCATCGGCAGCAAGGACAGGGTCAGGAAGCCGTGGGCGATAGTCTTGCCGCCCGGCATCTCCTTCGCCGCCTTCTCCACGTCGACATGGATCCACTGGTGGTCGCCGGTGGCTTCCGCGAACTGGTTGATCCGCTCCTGGGTGATCTCCAGCCAGTCGCCGACCAGCTCCTCGCCCTTATGCGCCTTCAGGTCCTGCGGCGTCTCGACAACGAGCATGATGTTCTCCTCCCTCAATCTCCGGCAGAGGCTATAGCACCCAACCGGCCGGCTTGCGAAGCGCCGCCCCGACCGTCGTTCCCGGGCCTGACCCGGGAACCCATTCCGCCGGCAACGGGGCGCCGCTCGGCCTACGGAATGGATTCTCGCCTCAAGGGCGAGAATGACACTGGAGCAGTGGCGCCGTGCCTCAGCTGTCCCAGCGGCCGCTGCCCTTGGCCTTCTCCACCAGCAGGTCGGCGGGCTTCCAGGTCAGGTCGCCATGGACGGCCTGGAACTCCTGGATCCGGGCCAGCACCTTGTCCAGGCCGACTTCCTGCGCATAGAACATCGGCCCGCCGCGATAGACCGGGAAGCCGTAGCCGTTGCAGTAGATCACGTCGATATCGCTGGCGCGCAGCGCCATGCCCTCCTCCAGGCAGCGGGCGCCTTCGTTCACCAGGGCATAGACCAGGCGCTCGACGATTTCCTCGTCGCTGACCTGGCGCTGCTCGATGCCCAGTTCCTTCGCGGTGTCGCGGATCAGCTTCTCGATCTCCGGGTCCGGGACCGGGGTGCGGCTGCCTTCCTCGTACCTGTAGTAGCCGGCGCCGGTCTTCTGGCCGTGGCGGCCCATCTCGACGATCCTGTCGGCGACGGGGGAGTAGCGCATCGCCTTGTCGCGCTTCCCCTCGCGCGCCTTGCGCACCCGGTAGCCGACGTCGAGCCCGGCCAGGTCGCCCATCGCAAAGGGTCCCATCGCAAAACCGAACTCGTAGATCGCCTTGTCCACCTGGGACGGGGTCGCGCCTTCCTCCACCAGGAAGGCGGCCTCCCGGGTATAGGGATTCAGCATCCGGTTGCCGACGAAGCCGTCGCAATTGCCGACCAGCACGCTGACCTTGCGCAGCTTCTTGCCCAGGTCCATCGCGGTGGCGATCGTCTCCTTCGAGCTTTTCGCGCCGCGCACCACCTCCAGGAGCCGCATCACGTTGGCGGGGCTGAAGAAGTGGGTGCCGATCACCGCCTCCGGCCGCTTCGTGGCCGAGGCGATCTCGTCGATGTCCAGGGTCGAGGTGTTGGTGGCCAGGATGGCGCCGGGCTTCGCCACCCGGTCCAGCTCGCCGAACACCTTCTTCTTCAGCTCCATCTCCTCGAACACCGCCTCGACCACGACATCGGCCTTGCCCAGGTCGTCCATCGACTGGCTGCGGCCGATCAGGCCCAGCGCCTTGTCGGCCTGCGCCTGAGACATGCCGCCGCGCTTCACGGAATTGGCGTAGTTCTTCTCGATGATCGACAGGCCGCGCTCCAGCGCCTCCTGGCTGGAATCGAGGATCGTCACCGGGATGCCGGCATTGGCGAAGTTCATCGCGATGCCGCCGCCCATCGTGCCGGCGCCGATCACGCCGGCCGACGCGATCGGCTGCACCGGCGTGTCCTTCGGCACGTCGGGGATCTTCGCCACCTCGCGCTCGGCGAAGAAGGCATGGATCTGGCCCTTGCGCTGCGGCGAGTTCATGCACTGCTCGAACAGCTCGCGCTCGCGCTTCATGCCCTCGGCGAAGGGCAGGGTGCAGGCCGCCTCGATGCAGTCGATGCAGCGCCAGGGGGCGAAAAAGCCGCGGGCGCGCTTCTCGATCGACTTGCGGAACTCCGCAAACAGCTTCGGGTCGGTGCCCTTCACCTTGCTGTCGTCGGCGCTGATCACCGGATGCGGCCCCCCGGCCTTCGCCTTCGCCGCGGCGAAGGCCACGGCGCCGGCCTGCAGTTCGTCGACGATGGCGTCGACCACGCCGACCTCCACCGCCTTCCGGGCACGGATCGGGTTGCCGGAGACGATCATCTCCAGCGCCATCTGCGGCCCCACCACCCGCGGCAGCCGCTGCGTGCCGCCGGCACCGGGCAGAAGGCCGAGCTTCACCTCCGGCAGGCCGACCTGGCCGGAGTCCACCGCCACCCGGTAGTGGCAGGACAGGGCCACTTCCAGCCCGCCGCCCAGCGCGGTGCCGTGGATCGCGGCCACCACCGGCTTGGCACTGCCCTCGATCATGTCGAGGACCTCCAGGAGGCCCGGCTCCGCCATCGGCTTGCCGAATTCGCGGATATCGGCGCCGGCAATGAAGGTGCGGCCGTCGCCCAGGATCACCATCGCCTCGATCGCATCGTCGGCCGCGGCTGCGGAAACGCAGTCCTTCAGGCCCTGCCGGACCGCCTGGCTCAGCGCGTTGACCGGCGGGTTGCGCACCGTGATGACACCGACAGTGCCGTCGCGCTCAAGGGTCACGGCATCGGACATGGCTTCCTCCTCGTTCTCGACCGCTTCTGCATGCGGAAATGGCGCGGCCGGGCGTGGTGCGCCCGGCCGGCGTCAGGAAAGTTGCATGTACGGTGCTGGCAACCGGCCCGCCCGTCAACATGGCCGGCAGGGCCATGCGACAACGGGGCGGACCGGCGGGAGGAATCCGGCCGGCGGGAAGCTTCCGGGCCCGGCCTGCGGCGACCGGTCAGATCACCTGGAAGGCATAGAGGAGGAGCAGGACGGCCGCGGCCACGATGGTACCGAACACCAGGGCGTAGAGGTTCTCCCGGTGACGGTCTCCGGCACGGGCCTCCGTCTTGCTTTCCACGATCCGGGGCTCGTCGCGCTGTCCGCCGAAGCGGGTGTCGTCATTGCCGACGACGGCATTCCTGTCTGCCATCTTCGTTACTCCCACGTCTAACCGTCGCGCCGGTCCGCGGACCGGCAGCCCGGGACGGCGCATCAGGGAAACGGATGGGACGACCGGATTGTTCCGGTACGGCCCGGACCGGCGGGGCGGGATCAGGCCGGCGGCAGCTTCAGGTAGGGGCCGACATTGGCGACGATCTCCCGCGCATCGTAGGCGTTCGGATCGCCGCCCGGCGTGCGGCCGGGATAGACCAGGATCTCCGCCTGGGCGCTGTAGCGGGTGACCGGATAGGTGCTCGTGGTGGCGAAGGTCGGGCCGCCGCAGCCATAGCCCCAGCCGCGCCAGGCCGGGCCCCAGCCCCAGCGCGGACCCCAGCCCCAGCCGCCCCAACAATTGCCGTACGGTGGGCCGTAGAAAGTGGTGTTGTCGACGTAGCGGGTATTGGCCTCGGTGTCGCGCTGCACCAGGACGAAGAAGTCGTTGCCGGTCTGCAGGGTGATCTGGGCGGAGCGGTACAGCAGGTAGAGTTCGACATCCTCCTTCGGGGTCAGCGAATTGCCGTCGAACGCCACCAGGAAGCGGTTGTCCTCCAGCCGCCGGTCGGAAAAGCCGTAGCCGGTCCCCGCCGCCGGCTGGTAGGGCGTGGCCGTCGTGCAGGCGGCCAGCAGGGCGAGCCCGGCGGCGAGAAGCGCCGCCGGCAGCAGCCGCATGCGGCAAGGGGTCAGGAACTTGCGGAAAGGCATGACAGATGATCCTACGCGATACCCCACCGTCCCAACCTCTCACTATACCGGCCCGGCGCGGCGCGCCATAACCCATGACATCCGGCCCATGACATCCGGCCGGCCCCCTCCGCCGGCGTGGGGCGGCGATCACAGAGCTTCTGGACTAGCCGGTCCGCAATCCCCATATCCTGGTGCACCGATCGCGGTTGCATTCGATTGCGCCGCCCAGCCTGCGGCTCCCGGCCCCTTGCGCCGGCTGCCGGCCCGGGCCCAGCCAGGAGGAGGTCCCGATGGGCCGTCCCCGGTCATTCGACGAGGCCGACGTCCTGCAGCGGGCGATGGATTGTTTCTGGACGCGCGGCTACGAGGCCAGTTCGCTGGACGACCTCTGTGGGGCAATGGGGATCAGCCGCTCCAGTTTCTACCAGTGCTTCGGCAACAAGCACGACCTGCTGCTGGCGACCCTGGACCGCTATGGCGACGAGACCATGGAGCGGATGTGGGCGACCTTTGCCGCCGGCCGCAGCTTCCGGGACTCGCTGGCCGCCTTCCTCGACATGGCCGTCGCCGATGCGGGGGCGCCCTCATCCGGCCCGGACGGCATGCAGGGACGCGGCTGCTATCTGGGCAATTGCGCGGCGGAGCTGGCGGCTGTCGACGAAGAGGCCGCCGCCCGGCTGGACCGCACCTTCACCCGCATCGCCGACGCCTTTGCCCAGCAGATCCGCGCCGCGCAGGACCGCGGCGAGATCCCCGCGGAGCGCGACCCCGTGGCCCTGGCGCGCCTCCTGATGGCCGGCCTGCAGGGCCTGCGGCTGGTCGCAAAGACCCGCCCGGACCGGGCGGTCCTGGCTGACATCGCGAACGGCCTGCTGCAGGCTGTGCGCCAGCACTAGCCCCAGAACCAGATGAATCTCCGAGGGGGAGGCCGGATATGGCGATGAAGCTCTACGACCTGGCAGGCGCGAAGGACGACCACCGCTTCAGCCCCTATTGCTGGCGGGTGCGGATGGCACTCGCCCATAAGTCGCTGGAGGTCGAGACCCTGCCCTGGCGCTTTACCGAGAAAGAGGCGATCGCCTTTTCCGGCCAGGACAAGGTGCCGGTCCTGGTCGATGGCGAGAAGAGCGTGCACGACAGCTGGGACATCGCCGAATATCTGGACGAGACCTATCCCCAGAAGCCGCTGTTCGACAGCGCGCAGGCGCGCGGCCAGGGCATGCTGGTGAAGCAGTGGGTGGAAACCCAGGTGAACCCGGTGATCGGCCGGATCATCCTGGTCGACCTGTTCGGCATGATCCACGACAAGGACAAGGCCTATTTCAAGGAGAGCCGGGAAAAGCGCTTCGGCATGGCGCTGGAGGCGCTCTGCGCCGACCGCCCGGCGCAGATCGAGGCGCTGGACCGCGCCCTGGTGCCGCTGCGCAACACCCTGAAGATCCAGCCCTATATCGCCGGCGCGGCACCGAACTACGCCGACTACATCGTCTTCGGCAGCCTGCAATGGGCACGCACCTCCGCCCCCGTCGAGGTGCTGCCGGACGAGGACGACCCGGTCCGCGCCTGGCGTGACCGTCTGCTCGACATGTATGACGGCCTCGCCCGCGACGCCTGGATGCCGGAGGCGGCGTGACCTCCCGAGGCCACGCAATCGCCTGACCTGATGTCCAGGTTTTCCCGCCGGGCATCCAGAACCGCGCCGCAGTCCGGCGCCCGTTCTTGCCTGCCGGTGCGCCATTGCGCTGTGATGCCCGACAGGCGGCGCGCGGTGGCCGAACGCTGAACGGCCCCCCGCCGGCATCTTTCTCGACCGTGCGCCAGGGGGGCAACAGGATGACATTTCGGATTCGGCCCGTCCGGCGGGCATCGGCGGCGGCTTGTGCCGCCTTCATGCTGGCCGGCCTGGGCCAGGGCGCCGCCGGGACCGGGACCGCGCGGGCCCAGAGTTTCCAGGAGCTGGGGCCGGCCCCCTTCTCCACCAGCGCTGAGACCCGGGCGTCGCAAGGCTGGACGGAATCCGCAGGCGCGGCACGGATCGTCGTGCCGCATCCCACCGATTCCACGATCCTCTATGCCGGCGCCGCCAATGGCGGCATCTGGCGCTCCGATACCGGCGGCAACAGCTGGACCCCGCTCACCGACCGCCAGTCATCGCTGTCCATCGGCGGCCTTGCCATGAATGGCTCGGACCCCGATCACCTGGTCGCCGGCATCGGCCGCTTCAGCACCGCGGGCGGCCAGGGCGGCGCGCTGACCGGCCTGCTGGAAACGCGCGACGGCGGCGCCAGCTGGAGCGGCATCCCGCTGCAGGAGCTGGGGCTGTCCGCCGCCCAGGAGACCGGCATCTCGTCGGTCGTCTTCTCCGGCTCCACCGTGCTGGCCGGCGGCGTCTACCAGACCACCGACGGTACCGCCTATTCGGCGACCGGCGGGCTTTTCCGGCGGACCGAGGGCGGCAGCTTCGCCCCGGTCGGCGTCGACCTGGAAACGGCACGCACCGACCCGTCCAAGCCCCTGGCCCGGGTGGCGCCCGTCTCCTCCCTGGCGGTCGACCCGGTGACCAGCAGCACCGTCTATGCCGGCGTGAACAACGGCGGCACGCTGAACGGCATCTACCGCTCCACCGACGCCGGCGCGACCTGGACCCGCGAGACCGACACTCTGCCCGAAAGCACCCTGTCCGGCATCGTCCACCAGGCCGCCAATACCCGGGTGACCGTCGGGCCGGACGGCGCAGCCTATGCCCTGATCGCGATCCCGGGCGGCCGCGGCGAGCGGATCTCGCTGGGCCTGCGCCGGGACCCGGCCACCGGCACCTGGACGGAAATCGACATCCCGGAGCAGTTCGCCAGCACCAACCAGGCCGACCCGCACATGGCGATCGCGGTCAATCCCGACGATCCGGACATCCTCTATGCCGCCGGCGACCCGGACAGCTTCTGGCGCGGCACCCGCGACCCGGCGACGGGCGAAATCACCTGGGTCTCCGGAATCTCCGCCCAGCTGGGGCAGCCGCATGTGGACTATCGCAGCATCGTCTTCGATGCGGCGGGCCGGATGATCGTCGGCACCGATGGCGGCGTCTACGCCACCGACAGCCCGACCGAGACCGCCGCCTGGTATTCCCTGGACCGGGGGTTCGGCACCGCGGAATTCTACCGGGTCGCCTGGAACCCGATCAGCCATACGGCGGCCGGCGCCGCCCAGGACAATGGCGTCTTCCTGCAGGACAGCCCGGGCAATGCGGTCTGGAGCGGCATCAACGACCTGGGCGACGGCGTCAATGTCGCCGTCAACGGCCTGACCAAGGCCGCCGCCGGGCAGGCGATCGTCTATTCCACCACGCAGTCGCTGGGCAGCGGCAATCTCGACACCGACATCCGCCGGCAGATCTTCGACAGCGGCAATGCGCAGGTGGGTGTCACCACCCTGATCGACCTGGACGGGATCACGATCGACAACAGCCGGTCGATTCCCTTCGACTCGCCGATCACCCTCAACCGGAGCGATCCCACGCGGATCGCTGTCGGCACGACCGGTGTCTACGTCTTCACCGACGATCCGAACGATCCGGGCGAATATGTGCCTCAGCTGGACGCCTATGTCGGCGTCCTGGAGAGCGACGACTACCGCACCCTGACCTCGGAGAGCGGCGTCACCTTTTCCGGCGTCGCGGCGGCGATGGACTTCGGCACGACGACGGCCGCCGGCACCAACACCCTGCTGATCGGCACCTATGGCGACCGCATCGACCCGGATTCCTCCGGCGGCCTCTACTACATCGCCGATGCCACCGATCCCGACGACCGGCTGATCCGCCTGCCGCTGACCCAGTCGATCGAGGCGGTGAAGGCGGTGGAGCTCGACCCCGGCGTCGACAACCAGTTCTTCGCCGCCAGCGACAATTCGATCTACCGCTTCACCGCGGCGAACTGCCCGGTCGGCGGGGCGAGCTGCTCGCCGTCGGACATGGCCGACGGACTGCCGGACAGTTTTCGCGATCCGCGATCCCTGGAAGTGGTCGATGCCAACGGCGTCCGCGCCCTGCTGGCCGGCGGCTTCAGCGCAGCCGCGCCGGTCGACGGCGGTTCCAACCTCTATGCCGTGCTGGACGACAGCACCGGCACCTGGGCCAGCACCGCCTGGTCGGCGATCAACGGCACACTGCCGAACGCGCCGATCTGGAGCCTGGAATATGCCGACGCCGACGACGTCCTGCTGATCGGCACCCTGGGCCGCGGTGCCTTCGCCCTCTATGACGCCAGCACGACCCTGTTCCCGACCCAGGTCGCGGAACTCCGCTTCGGCATGGCGGACAACGACTCCGCGCCCTCGGCGTCGATCCTCACCGACGGCTCGACCGGCGCCGCCCGGCTGCTGCGCAAATCGGGCTCCGGCACCCTCACCCTCAGCGGCGCCGCCAGCTATTCCGGCGGCACCTACCTGGACGGCGGCACGATCAGCGTCAGCGACGACGCGGCCCTGGGCGCCTCTTCCGGCGGTCTGGTGTTCAACGGCGGCACCCTCCTGACGACCGCCCCCTTCGCCTCGGCGCGTGCGATCACCGTCAATGCCGGCGGCGGCACCATCAACACCCTGGGCCTGACGACCCTCAGCGGCACCCTGTCCGGTGCCGGCACCTTCACCAAGACCGGTGCCTCGACCCTGCGCCTGACGGGCAATGCGGCCAATAGCGGCGGCGCCACGATTGCCGCCGGCCTGCTTCAGGTCGACGGCAGCCTGACCGGCAATGTCGCGGTCGGCGCCGGGGCCACCCTGGGCGGCACTGGCAGCATCACGGGCACGGTCAGCAATGCCGGCACCGTGGCGCCCGGCGCCTCGATCGGCACCCTGACCGTCAACGGCGATTTCCTGATGACCGACAACAGCCTGCTGTCGATGGAGATCGACCAGAGTTCGGCCGACCAGCTGATCGTCAACGGCACGGCCAGCCTGGACGGCAGCCTGGAACTCGACGTGCCCGACGGGACGAAGCTGGGCGGCCAGAGCTTCAGCCTGATCACCGCCACACGGGTGACCGGCGCCTTCGATGAGGTGATCGGCCTGTCGCCCTTCCTGGAGGCCGATTTCGTCAATACCGGGACCAGCCTGCAGACGAGCTTCGTGCGCAACTTCGCCGCCCCGGCAGCGAACGCCAACCAGGTGTCGGTGGGCACCGCCCTGAACAGCAGCTATGCCCTGACCGCCCAGGGCGACCTGGACCAGGTCTTCACCGCGCTGGACCAGACCGCCGGCGGTGCGCCGGCGCAGAACGCCCTGACCCAGCTGTCCGGCCAGTCGCTGGGCGACATGACGACGGCCTCGGCCAACATGTCGGGCCTGCTCGCCCGCGGCATGCAGGGGCGGCTCGCCCGGCTGCGCTCGGGCAACGCGCAGGCCGCCGGCGCGGTGACCGCCCTGTCGCTCGGCGACAGCGACGAGGCAGGGCTGACCGGGACCGGTGCCGCGCTGGCCGCCCAGAGCGGGACGGGCCTGGCCGCAGGGGATGCGCCCGGCCCGGCCGCCGCGCGCGCAAGCTCGGCCTGGGCGCGGGCCATCGGCCATCGCGGCCATGTCTCTTCCGACGGCAACGGCACAGGCTATGACACGGACCTGGGCGGCCTGCAGATCGGTATCGACCGGGTGATCGACGGCCGCTTCGTGGTCGGACTGTCGCTCGCCTATCTGCGCAGCGACCTTTCCGCCAAGCAGGTGACCGCGGACACGGACGGCGATACCTATCAGGTTGGCATCTATGGCGCCGCGGATCTGGGGCCGGTCGACCTGGACCTGACCGCCGCCTATGCCCGCACCGACTGGCGCACCAGCCGCAGCCTCAGCTTCGGCGGCCTGAGCCGGACCGCCACCGCCGGCCCCACCAGCAACGACATCGCGGTGACAGCAAGGGTCGGCCGCGACCTGTCGGCCGGCCGCTTCACCCTGACCCCGCAGGCCGGCCTGGACTGGTACCGGCTGGACCGCTCCGGCTTCACCGAGAGCGGTGCCGGCGCGGCCAACCTGGAGGTGCAGTCCAGCAGCGGCAATGTGGTGAAGTCCTGGCTGGGCGCGCGCGCCGCCACCCGTTTCGACCTGGATGGGTCATTCGCGCTGCGGCCGGAACTGCGCGGCGCCTGGACCCACGACCTGGTCGGCGAGGATCCGCAGGTCAGCGCCACCCTGGCCGGCGCACCGGGCGCGCCCTTCACCGTGACCGCCGCGGAACCCGGGCGCGACGCGGCGGTGCTGGGGATCAACCTGACCGGCCAGGGCCTGGCCGGCGCCGCCAGCGGCCTGCAGCTGTTCGCCGACTACGAACTGCAGGCCGCCGCGCGGGAGCGGGACCATACGGTGACCCTGGGCCTGCGCTACGCCTTCTGAAAGCGCCCCCCGGACCGGCAGCCGTAGGTCGGCCGGCGGTCCGGCCGGGGGCAGTCGTCGAGCGCGGCCTGCATTTCCCCGTCTATGCAGCGCTTCTCCACTCCGCATCCGGCGAGGACAAGGCGCGGTTGTCGGACTTTCGGCGAACCTGTCTGGAAGCCGGTTGCGGCCTTGCACCCCACCGGCACGGGTCAAAGACTTGCGTAACTATTTGTCAATCGCAGGGGATTATCAGGAGGAGCATGCCCGGCGCCACTGGCCGCCCAGCAATCCGGGGGTTCTGCAATGATCGAGAAACCTGCGGCGTCCCCGTCGCGCAAGACCGCTACCGCGGCCCGCCGCGGCCGCTCGCCCGTCCCTGCATGCGTTGCGGCGATCCTGCTGCTTGGCTTCGCCTGGACGATCCGGCCGGCGCTGGCCGAGCCGCCGCCGACCCGCCTGACATTCGCCAGTACCTTTCCGGGCGACATGAAGCTGATCGGGACGGGCGCGCAGGAACTGGCGGACAGGATCTCCCGCGCCACCGCCGGGCAGCTGCTGCTGGAATTCCACGAGCCGGGCAGCCTGGTGCCGGCGGCCGAAACGCTGGAGGCGGTGTCCAGCGGCGCGATCGACGCCGGCTGGGGCGGCGCCGGCTGGTTCAACACCGTCGACAGCGCCTTCAACATGTTCTCCGCCATGCCCTTCGGGCCGGGCATGGGCGAGTACCTGGCCTGGATGTACCACGGCGGCGGGCTGGACATGGCGCGGGAGATGTTCGCCCGGCACAACATCCACAACATTCCCTGCGCCGTGATCCCGCCCGAGGCCTCCGGCTGGTTCCGCAAGGAGATCGCGACGATCCAGGACCTGCGCGGCCTGCGCATGCGGTTCTTCGGCCTGGGTGCGAAGGTGATGGAGCGGCTGGGCGTGACCACATTGCAGCTGCCGCCCGGCGACGTGCTGGCCGCCCTGCAGCGCGACGAGATCGACGCCGCCGAGTTCTCGCTGCCGCAGATGGACCAGGATCTCGGCTTCCAGGGCACCGCCCGGTACTACTATTTCCCGGGCTGGCACCAGCAGGCGACTTTCTTCGACCTCTACATCAATTCCGCCGTCTGGGCGGCGCTGCCGGACCCGCAGAAGGCGATCGTCGAACTCGCCTGCGGCGACATGATCCGGCACACCATCGCCGCCGGCGAGGCCGCGCAGTGGCGGGCGATGCGCGAGATGCAGGCCGCCGGGGTGCAGATCCGCCGCTGGCCGCCGGAGATCATCGCCGCGATGGAGAGCGCCTGGAACGAGGTGGCGGAGGAGGAGGCCCGCCGCAACCCGACCTTCCGCCGGGTCTACGATTCCTACATGGCGTTCCGGCGGGACTATGCCATCTGGCATGACCACGCCTATCTGAAATGACCAGGATCCCGGCAGGACACGGGGACGAAACCGGTACGGCCGCCCCCCGCCTTCCGTCCGCCGGGCGCCCGGTCCGGGCCGGCCTTGCCGGCACGCCGAGCCGCCAGGTCGCCGGTGCTGCGGTGGCGGTCGGCGCGGCGATCCTGGCCCTGTTCGTCTACTCGCAATGGCAGAGCTATGACCGGGCGATCGCCCGCGCCGAACGCGACACCCGCAATGCGGCCTTCCTTCTGGCCGAGCATGCGGCGCGCACCTTCGACGGCATCGAGGTGACCCTACAGGCGGTGGGCCGCCTGCGCCAGGATGTGGCCCGCGGGATCTACCGCAGCCAGGCCTCGATCTATATCCATCTCAAGACCCTGCAGAGCGGGGCGCCGATCCTGCGCGAAATCGGCTGGTTCGACCTGCATGGCGAGCGGGTCGCATCCTCGGCGGATATCGACCCGCAACATGACAGCATCGCCCGCGAAGACCTTTTCCAGGTCCCGCGATCCACCTCTCCCGAAGCGCTCTATATCAGCGCACCGCAGCGTGTTCCCGCCGCCGGCGCAGGCCCGGACGCCTGGCAGATCGGCGTTTCCTGGCGGCTGGAAGACCTGGATGGCAGCTTTGCCGGCGTCGCCGTCGGGATGCTCGACCCCGAGGCTTTCGCCAGGGTCTACCGGGCGCTCGATCTCGGCCCCGGCGTGACCGCGACCCTGCTCTCCGGCGATGGCGTGGTGCTGGCCCACGCCCCAGATGCAGCCGACCGGCTGGGCCGCAGCACCGCCGGGGCCGAGCCGTTCGTGAGCCGACTGTCGCAATCCCCGGCCGGCACCTTCCACGCGCCTGACCCGTTCGACGGCAGCGCGCGGATCGCGGGCTATGCCACGGTCGACGGCTTCGGCGACGGGCTGCTGGTCAGTGTCGGCATGCCGCGGGCGCAGGCATTGGCCGGCTTTCGCCGCGGCTTCGCGCTGCAGGCAGTGGTGACCGGCGGCATCCTCGCGGCCCTGGCCGTCGCCGCGGCGCTTCTGGCCGGCGGCCTGCGCCGGCGCGAGAAGCTGCAGTCGCAGCTGCGCGCCGCGAATGCCGAGGCACAGGCGGCGCGGCTGGAGGCAGAGCGGGCCAGCGAAGCCAAGAGCGCCTTCCTGGCCAATGTCAGCCATGAGCTGCGCACGCCGCTGACCCTGATCCTGGCACCGCTGGAGCAGCTGCTCGGCCAGGACCGGCCGCCCGCCGACTGGCGCCCGCAGATGGAGCGGATGAAGCGCAACGCGGCACTGCTGCTCAACCGGGTCAACGACACCCTCGACTTCTCCAAGGCGGAGGCCGGCAAGACCGAGATCCGCTGGGAGGAGGTGGACCTGACCGCGCTCGTTCCCGCCCTCTGCGACGATGCAGCCGCCGTGGCACGCGGCAAGGATATCGACCTGTCCTGCAGGATCGATCCGGCACTGCATTCGCTGTCACTGGACCGCCGGCATCTGGAGAAGATCCTCCTGAACCTGATCAGCAATGCGCTGAAATTCACCCCCTCGGGCGGTACGGTCCGGGTGGAGGCCTCGCCGCTCGGCGAGGAGAGCTTCGAGATCGCCGTCAGCGACACCGGTCCAGGCATCCCGCCGGACAAGGTGCAGCTGCTGTTTCAGCGCTTCCAGCAGCTCGATCCATCCCCGACCCGCCAGTACGGCGGCACCGGCATCGGCCTGGCGCTGGTCAAGCAGTTCGCCGAGCTGATGGGGGGCAGCGTCGGCGTCGAAAGCATCGCCGGCTCCGGGGCGCGGTTCTCGGTGCATCTGCCGCGGCGCAACCCGGCCGGCGGCGAAAGGCCCGCCGGACAGACCGGTGCGCCGGCGACGGGCGGCGAGGCGCTGCAGCAGCGCGAGAGCCTGATTGCAGGTCTGGCCGCGGATATCCGCTCCGGCCCGATGCCGGTTCACGAGCCGCCCCAGGCGGAGCCGCAACACCCGGCCGGGGGAACGATGGGGCAGGCGATCCCGGGGCGGCCACGGGTACTGGTCGCCGAGGACAATGCCGACCTCCGCGCCTATGTCGCGGATCTGCTGCGCGACAGCTGCACGGTGCTGACCGCGGTCGACGGACTCGCAGCCTGGGAGCTGCTGCAGCGGCAGCCGGTGGACGTTGTGCTTTCGGACATCATGATGCCGCGGCTGGACGGGCTGGCGCTTGCCGGCCGGATCCGCGCGGCGCCGAACCTGGCGCATATACCGGTGATCCTGCTGACCGCCCGCGGCGGCAGCGAGGCGAGCGCTTCGGGACTGGAGCAGGGGGCGGACGACTATATCGCCAAGCCGTTCGTGCCGGCGGAGCTGAGGGCGCGCGTGCGGGCGGCGCTGCGCATGGCCCAGGCACAGGCAGAGCTGCGGCAGCGCTCCCGGCAGGCCGGCATGTCGGCGGTCGCGATCGGCATCCTGCACAATCTCGGCAATCTGCTGAACGGCGTCACCATCGCCGCCTCGCTGATCGAGGAGACGCTCCGCAGCTCCGCCCTGCCGAAGCTCGGCAGGGTGGCGGACCTGCTGAAGGGGAATGCCGCGGACCTGCAGAGCTTCCTGACCGAGGACGAGCGAGGCCGCGTGCTGCCCGCCTACCTCGCCGCGCTTCATGCCGAGCTGCGGCGGGAGCATGGCACCCTGACCGCGGAGTTCGCCGTCCTGAACGAGCGCATCGTGCATGCGGTCGGCATTCTGACGACACAGCAGGCCCTGACCAAGCGGGTCATGACGCAGGAGGTCGTGCCCGCGGACGAGTTGATGGACACCGCCCTGCGGCTGAGCCAGAGGATGATCGACGAGCATGGCGTGTCGGTGGAACGGGACTATGTCGCTTCGCCCGCGATCTTCTCCGACGTCCACAAGATCCTGCAGATCCTGCTGAACCTGATGCAGAACGCCTGCCACGCGATGCACGACCTGCCCGAAGAGGAAAGGGTGATGCGCGTGCGCTGCTGGGCCGCAGACGAAAAGGTGTGGCTGGAGGTGCGGGACAACGGCGTAGGCATCGAGCCGGACCGGCTGCCGCAGATCTTCAACCAGGGCTTCACCACCAAGTCGAGCGGCCATGGCCTGGGCCTGCATTCCAGCGCCAACTTCGCGCGCGAACTGGGGGGCCGCCTGACCTGCCGCAGCGCGGGGGCGGGCATGGGCGCCAGCTTCACCCTGGAACTGCCGGACGCGACCAGCGTCGCGGATCTGGGGGATGATGGAAGCAGCGGACCGTCCGCTCCACCTCCCCCCCTGGCAGGAGCCGCAGGATGCTGACCGTCCCGGCCCCCACCGGCAATCTCGACGAGGCCCGCGCCCGCATCCTGGCCGTCGACGACAATGCCGGTATCCTGGAGAACTTCCGCCAGATTCTTGCCGAAAGGCCGGGTTCGCGCGGCGATCTCGACGCGCTGGAAGCGATGCTGTTCCAGACCGACGCCAATGCCGAAGCCGAACGTCCGGAACCGGAGCCGCCGCCACGTTTCGATATCGATACCGTGCGGGACGGCGAACTGGCCTGCAGGCGCGCCGGCTCCGCGCTGCAGCAGGACCGGCGCTATGCCGTGGCCTTCGTGGACATGCGGATGCCCGGCGGCTGGGACGGCCTGACCACGATCGAGGAACTGTGGCGCATCGATCCGGAGATCGAGGTTGTAATCTGCACCGCCTACAGCGATTTCGGCCTGCAGGAGATCACCGCGCGGCTGGGCCATACCGACCGGTTCCTGCTTCTGCGCAAGCCGTTCGAGATGATCGAGGTCCAGCAGCTCGCAGCCGCATTGGCACGGAAGTGGCAGCTTCGCCGCGAGGCCCGGGAGCGTCTGGACACCCTCGAGCTGCAGGTCGAACTGCGCACCCGTCATCTCGACCGGGCGCTGCAGGACCTCGCTGCCAGTAATGCGCAGCTGACCGAGGCGCTGGATGCGGCAGCCGCGGCAAGCCAGGCGAAGTCCCGCTTCTTCACCGGGCTGAGCCATGAGCTGCGCACCCCGCTCAATGCCGTCATCGGCTATGCGGAGATGCTGGAACAGGAGATGCTGGGGCCGCTCGGTTCGCCGCGCTACCGCGACTATGCCGGCACCATCGCCGACAGCGGCCGGCACCTGCTGGGCCTGATCAACGACATTCTCGACCTGTCCCGGCTGGATGCCGGCCAGCTGCCGCTGCAGGACGAGGTGCTGGAGCTGTCCGAGGTGGCATCGGAATGCGCCCGGATCATCGCCCCGCTGGCAGAGAAGGGCGGGGTCGCCCTCGAGGTCGAGGCAGAGCCAGACCTGCCCCGCCTGCGCGCCGATCCGCAGCGGCTGCGGCAGATCCTGCTCAACATCCTGTCGAATGCCGCGAAGTTCACGCCGGAGGGCGGGCGGGTGCGGCTGTCGGCGCAGCTGCGGGACGGCGGCATCGTGATCCAGGTGGCGGATACCGGGATCGGCATGAAGCCGGGCGAGATGGCCAAGGCGTTGGAACAGTTCGGCCAGATCGACAGCCCGCTGGGCAGGCGGCATGCCGGCACCGGCCTCGGCCTGCCCCTGACCCGGGGCCTGGTCGAGCTGCACGGCGGCACCTTCACGCTCGACAGCACGCCCGGCCAGGGCACCACGGTCACGACCTGGTTTCCACCGGAGCGGTCGGTCCGACCGCCGCCGGCCGCCTGACCCGCGCGGCGCGGCGGCCCCGCCCTCGGGGTCAGTCGTTCAGGTTCGCCCACATCTCCTTGTCGCGCTCCGCCGTCCAGATCTGCGGGCGGACATGGCCCTTCGCCTCGTCATAGGCGCGGGAGACGTTGAACGGCATGCAATGCTCGAAGATCACCCAGTTGTGGTACTTCTTCTCGAGTTCCGGGTAGGTGTGGTCCCAGGTCTCCTTCAGGGACATGCCCTTGTCGACGCAGCCCTTCACGGTCTGGAACAGGGCGGTGACATAGGCCTTCGTGCCCTCGATCGCGTCCAGGCAGTCGGCCTTCGTCATCAGCGCATCGCCGCGGCCGGGGACCAGCTTCTCCGGCCCCAGTTCCTTCAGCTTCTCCAGGGTCTGCGGCCAGTCGGTCAGGTGGGAATCGCCGCAATAGGGGGTGGCGCCGTACTCCACCAGGTCGCCGGAGAACAGGATCTTCTCCTTCGGCAGCCAGGCGATGGTGTCGCCCTGGGTATGGCCCTTGCCGACATGCATGATCTCCACGACCCGGTCGCGCCCCATATACAGGGTCAGCCGCTCGTCGAAGCCCAGGGTCGGCCAGGTCAGGCCGGGAATGCTCTCCACCGACTGGAACAGGCGCGGGAAGCGGCCGACTTCCGAGTCGTAGTCCTGCTGGCCGCGCTCGGCCACCATCTCCATGGTGTTGCGGCTGGCGATCACGTTGGGGGCGCCATAGGCGCTGGCGCCCAACACCCGGACCGCGTGGTAGTGGGTCAGCAGCACGTGGTGGAACGGCTTGTCCGTCACCTCGCGCACCCGGCGGATGACGTCCTGCGCCATCACCGGCGTGGCCTGGGTGTCGGCCACCAGGACACCGTCATCGCCGACCACCACGCCGGTGTTCGGATCGCCCTCTGCGGTATAGGCGTAGACGCCGGAACCGAGCTCGGCAAAGGTGACGGTCTTTTCTTCCAGATCGGCGGCGGATGCGAAGGCCTTGGCCATGGTCTCCCTCCCTCGGGACGCACGGATGAAAGTTACTGGCGCAACTATATAGGCGGGAAAGCCGTCCACGGCCAGGAGGATGCAGGCAATGGCTGACAAGGCGATGGGAATCGACAGCGGGATCATCCTGACCGGAGGCTGCCTCTGCGGCCGCTGCCGCTTCCGGCTGCGCAGCCCCGACCTGGCGGCGAAGTGGTGCCATTGCAGCATGTGCCGCAAGGCCACCGGCAACCCGGCCTGGCTGTTCCTGACGGTACCGCTGGCGGATTTCGCCTGGCTGACGGCGCCGCCGCAGGTCTTCGCCTCCTCCCGCATTGCCGAGCGCGGCTTCTGCCCCGATTGCGGTTCGCCGCTCACCTTCCGCCTGCATGCGCAGGACAGCATCGATGTCAGCGTCGGTTGCCTGGATGCGCCCGGCCGGGTGCGGCCCGTCCGCCACTACGGCATAGAGGGCCGCCAGGCCAGCCTGGCGGTGCATGACGGCCTGCCGGCGGAGCGCAGCGAGGACAGCGCCGACCTGGTCGCCGCCTGGCAGGCGGCCTATGGCGCCGATGTCCGGATCGGTCCGCGGTTCCAGCCGGACGCGGTCGACGAGGACGGCTGAGCATCATCCGCTCAGCCTTCCTTAAGCTTTGACCGCCAACCTCACCGGATAGCGTCCACGCGCCGGCAGGTCCGGCATCGCCGCCGGCCACGGGATACGTTGCCGCGCGACCCGGCCAAGACAGTCCGGGACAGCGAGACGCCGCATTGCAGTCGACACACCAGACGGGTTTCACGATGAAGATCATCGCCCTTGTGGCCGCCCTGCTGCTGGCGGGCACCTCGCTCGCGCTCGCGCGCCCGGACGTCAATGTCGACGCCGACGGGGTCGGCGCACATGGCTACGACCTGGTCGCCTATTTGAGCGAGGACGCACCTGTCGAGGGCCGCCGCGCCCACCAGGTCACGCATGACGGAATCCTCTACCGCTTCGCCAGCGCCGCCAACGCGGCGGCCTTCGCCGCCGAGCCGGCGCGCCACCTGCCCGCCTATGGCGGCTTCTGCGCCTATGGCGTCGCGATGGGCAGGAAGTTCGACACGAAACCCATCGCGTGGAAGATCGTCGACGGCCGCCTCTACCTGGAGCTGGACCAGGGCATCCGCGCCGTGTGGCTGCGCGAGGTGCCGCGGAACATCGCCATCGCGGACCGCATCTGGCCGGAGATCGAACAGGTCCCCGCGGCCCAGCTGGGCAATTGACCGGCCCGGGACATGGCAGACACTGCGGCCCAAGGCGCCGGCGTCCCGGCGCATGGCTTCATCGCGCGCTTGCGCGCGCGCCTGGCCCGTTCCGCCAATGCGCGGATGCTTGCGCGGATCCTGCCGCTGACGGCCGTCTGCTATATCGCCGTGGTGGCGTTGCAGGAACATCTGCAATACCGGGAAGCCCATGACGGGCTGATGCAGCGCCTGGACCGGATCTCCGCCAGCCAGTCGATCCTGCTGAGCGAGGCGATCGGACAGGACGACAGCTCTGCCGTCAGGCTGCTGGTCGCGATGATCGTCGCCGATCCCGACATCGTCGGGATTGCCGTGACCGGCGCAGACGGCGCGGTGCTGGATGCCTTCGGCAGTGGCTATGACGGCAATGGGCCGCTAGTCCGCCGGCACAGCATCAACCGGGTCACGGCGACGGGGTTCCGCACCGTCGGCGAACTCAGGCTCGCCGCCTCCGACGGCCGGATCCTGACGGAGAGCCGGCGCGACTTCTACAACCATGCACTGACCGCCGTGATCCTGCTGGCGATCGTCCTGGCGCTGGTGCAACTCGCACACCGGCAGGTCGTCGGCCGCCCACTGGAACGACTCCTGGCTGCGATCCGGGATGCGGAAACGGGCGGCAGCCACAGGCCGGTGCCCGTCACCGGCCGGGACGAGATCGCCCGCGTGATCCAGGCCTATAACGTCATGCGGCGACGGCAGGAGGAGGTCGAGGCGGAACTGCGGATCGCGCGCGACGCGGCAGAGGATTCGAGCAATGCCAAGAGCCACTTCCTCGCCAACATGAGCCACGAGCTGCGCACCCCGCTGAATTCCATCATCGGCTATTCGGAGGCGATGAAGGAAGGTGTGCTGGGCCCGATAGAGAATCCCCGCTACCGCGACTATCTGGAGCATATCCACGCCTCCGGCAGCCTCCTGAACAGGCTGATCTCCGACATCCTGGACATCTCCCGGGTGGAGGCCGGGACGGTGGTGGCGCGGCCGTCCGCCATCGACATCGCCGACCTGTTCCGCCGCTGCCGGATGTTCATGGCGCCGCAGATGGACGAGGCCGGGCTGTCGCTGGACCTGCAGCTGGAGGCCGGCCTGCCGCAGGTCCGCTGCGATTCCGACCACCTGCTGCAGGTGCTTCTGAACCTGCTCTCCAATGCTGCGAAGTTCAGCCCGCAGGACGGCACGGTCACCCTGCGGGCCGGCCGGTCGGAAGAGGGCCTGATCGCCCTGTCGGTGAGCGATACCGGCATCGGCATCGCGCCGGAGGAGCAGGAGAGAGTGATGGAGCCCTTCTACCAGGTGGCGCAGGCGGCGACCCGGGCCCACAAGGGGACCGGCCTGGGGCTCGCCATCACCCGGGCATTGGTCGCCATCAACGGCGGCAGCCTGCACATGGACAGCCATCCCGGCCTGGGCACGACGGTGACGGTCACCCTGCCCGCCGCCGGCCCGGCGTGACGGCCTGCCGCGGCCTCATCCTGACCGGCCGGGCGCCGGCGGTTCCCGACATCGTTTCTTGCCGGTGACAGCGTATTGCGGCCGGCAGGCGTTTTGACCATGCTCTGCCGCAATCGAGATCGCGGCCCGCATGGAGGAAACGATGCCCGTCTGGAACCCCGCCGTCAGCGACATTGTCATCCGCGACGCTGCCGACATCGCCGCCATCGAGAAGACGCCCTTCGACCAGGTGAGCAACGCTAAAAGCGCCTACGAGATCCTGGGCATCCAGGCGGCGGAGCATCCGGACTGGCCGGCGATCATCTTCATGACCACGCCGGATCCGGACGACCCGGCCATGACCCTGACCTTCCGGCAGCTGTTCGGCCGGGTCACCCAGGCGGCCAACCTGTTCCACGAGCTGAGCGAGGGCGAGCCGCCGGTGGTGGCGGAGATGCTCCCCGCCATGCCGCATGCGCACATGACCCTGTGGGGCGGTGCCGCGGCCGGTGTCGCCATGCCGCTGAACTTCCTGCTGCGCCCCGACCAGCTGGCCGACCTCATGAACGCCGCCAAGGTGACGGTGCTGGTGGCGCTGGGCCCGAACCCGGCCGTCGACATCTGGGACAAGGTGCTGCAGATCAAGGACAAGGTGCCGACCCTGAAGGCGATCGTACAGGTCACCGGCGAGGTGGCGCCGGAGCTGAACAATGTCCATGCCTTCGACGCGGCGGTCGGCGCGCAGCCGGCGGATCGCCTGGTCAGCGGGCGCGGCTTCGGCCTGGACGATGTCGCCGCCTATTTCCACACCGGCGGCACCACCGGCGCGCCGAAGCTGGCGCAGCACACCAACCGCAACCATGTCGCGATGGCCTTCGCCGTCGGCAGGATGTGGGGCTTCCAGCCCAACAAGGGCGTGCTGAACGGTCTGCCGATCTTCCATGTCGGCGGCGCGCTGGATGCCGGCCTGGCGCCGCTCGCCTCCGGCGCCCATTTCCTGCTCGCGACCCCGGCCGGCCTGCGCAACCCGCAGGTGGTGCAGAATGTCTGGCGCATCGCCGACAAGTTCAGGCTGGACACGGTGGGCGGCGTGCCGACCTCGATCGTGGCGATGGGCCAGGTGCCGGTCGGCGATGCCGACATCTCGTGCGTGAAGATGGCGCTGACGGGCGGCTCGCCGATGCCGGTGGAGCCGGCGAAGCAGTTCGAGGGCCGCTTCGGCATCAGGATCCACGAGATCTATGGCATGACCGAAACCGCCGGCAACGGCACCGTGAACCCGCGCTTCGGCGAGCGGGTGGTCGGCTGCGCCGGCCTGCGCGCGCCCTATGTCGAGGTCAAGGTGGCGAAGTTCGGCGCCGACGGCACGCCGTCGGTCGACTGCGCTCAGGGCGAGACTGGGGTGGTGATGTTCCGCGGGCCCACGGTGACGCCGGGCTATACCGATCCGCGCCGCAACGAAGGCGTGGTGCTGGACGACGGCTGGCTGGTCAGCGGCGATCTGGGCCGCTTCGACGAGAACGGCCGGCTGTGGATCACCGGGCGGGCGAAGGACCTGATCATCCGCTCCGGCCATAACATCGACCCGGCGATCATCGAGGCGGCGATGGACGAGCATCCCGCCGTGCTGAACAGCGCCGCGATCGGCATGCCCGACGAATATGCCGGCGAGCTGCCGGCGATCTACGTCACCCTGAAGGAAGGCGCCACAGCCACGGAATCCGAACTGCACGACTGGCTGGCGGAGCGGATCTCCGAACGCCCGGCCTTGCCGAAGCAGATCCATGTCATCGGCGAGATGCCGCTGACCGCGGTCGGCAAGATCTTCAAGCCGGCGCTGCGCTGGGACATCACCAGGCAGGTCTTCGAGAGCCGGCTGAAGGGCCTGGCCGACGAGCATGGCGTCGCCGCGAAGGTCGAGGTCGGCGACGTGCCGGGCACCGGCATCGTCGCCACCGTGAGCCTGAGCGGCACGGCCGACGACAAGGCGGCGGTGGAAGCCGCGGTCAACGAGCGGCTGGGCGCCTTCACCCTGCAGCCTTACCGGATCGTCTGGGCCTGACGGCCAGAAGGGAGCCGGCCTTGGACTTCAGCAGCCTGACCTATGCGGTCGAGGACAGGGTGGCGGTGATCACCCTGAACCGGCCCGAGCGGCTGAACGCGATCGACGACCGGATGCCGGGCGAGATCCGCCGGGCCGTGCAGCAGGCCAATGACGACGATGCCGTCCATGTCATCCTGCTGAAGGGCGCCGGCCGGGCCTTCTGCTCCGGCTACGACCTGAAGATGTACGCCGAAAGCGAAGGGCCCAATGCGGGCGTGCAGCCGATGCCCTGGGACCCGATGATCGACTACAAGATCATGAAGGGCTTCACCGACGATTATCAGAGCCTGTGGCGCAGCTACAAGCCGACGGTGGCGCAGGTGCATGGCCATGCGGTGGCCGGCGGCAGCGACATCGCCCTGTCCTGCGACATCCTCTTCATGGCGGAGGATGCGCGCATCGGCTATCCGCCGGCGCGGGTCTGGGGCTGCCCGACCACGGCGATGTGGGTCTACCGGGTCGGCGCGCAGGTGGCGAAGCGCATGCTGTTCACCGGCGACCTGATCGACGGGCGGGAGGCTGCCGAACTGGGCCTGGCGCTGGAGGCGGTGCCCGAGGATGCCCTGGCCGACCGGGTGCGGGCCTTCCTGGACCGCATGGCCGGTGTGCCGAAGAACCAGCTGATGATGCAGAAGCTGATGATCAACCAGGCCTTCGACAATATGGGCATGGCAAACACCCAGATGATCGCCACCCTGTTCGACGGCATCACCCGCCACAGCCCGGAGGGCATGTGGTTCAAGCAGCGGGCGGAAGAGGTCGGCTTCCAGCAGGCGGTGAAGGAACGGGATTCCGGCGACCCGATCCCTGAGGGCCGCGAAGGCCTGCGCCTCAACCGGTAGCCGGCCTGGTCAGGCAAGGAAGTACCAGGCCGACAGAGCGAGGCCGCTGACGATGACGAAGGCCCGCACCACCGGCAGCGGCAGCATCCTGGCCAGATGGACGCCGGACCAGCCACCGGCGATGCCGGCGACCGCGATGACCAGGCTGGCAGCGGGATCGACGGCGCCGGCTGCCAGGAAGACGGCGACCGCCATCGCCTGCAGGACGATAGACAGCAGGTTCTTGGCGGCATTCACCGCGTGGAAACCGGCATTCTCGGTGAGCGCCAGGGTCGCCAGCATCATCACCCCCATGCCGGCGCCGAAATAGCCGCCATAAACGGCAACCGCGCCCTGCAGCAGCACGGCGGGCCAGACCGGCCGGGGTCCCGTTGCCGGGCCGGCCAGCCGCGCTCCCAGGCGGGCGATGCCGCGGCTGAAGGCGAACATCGCGGTCGCCAGCAGCAGCAGCCAGGGCACCAGGGTGCCGAACAGGCCGTCGCCGGACAGCAGCACCAGCCATGCCCCCAGGGCACCGCAGACCAGCGACACCGCGACCAGCGGCAGCAGGCGCCGGAACGCCGCCACGATCTCCCTGCGATAGGCCAGGGCAGAGGCGACGGAACCCAGCACCACAGCCGCGGCGCTGGTGGCGTTCGCCGCCACCGGCGGCATGCCGAGCGCCAGCAGGGCGGAAAAGGTGAAGATCGTCCCGCCGCCCGCGATGGCGTTCAGGATCCCCGCGGCAAAGCCGGCAAGGCCCAGCAGTGCGACCGCCTCGAAGTTCATGTCCCGTTCCTCCCGCCCGGCAGAAAGCATGGCGGGGGCCCGCGATATAGAATGAAAGTGACCGTCAGTCCGGGTGGTGGGCGGCGCGGAAGCGGCCCGGCGTGGCCCCGAAGAAGGCCAGGAACATGCGCCCGAAATGGCTCTGGTCACAGAAGCCGGCGGCATAGGCCGCCTCGCTGATGCGGGCACCGTCGCGCAGCATCTGGCGGCCGGCATTGAGGCGGGCATTCAGGTCGTAGGCATGGGGCGTCATGCCGAACTGCCGGGCGAAGGCACGGATGAAGCCCTCCCGGCTCAACCCGGACAGGCGCGCGGCAGCGGCGCCTCCGCCGGTGCCGCCGGGCGCCCGTGCGACCGGACGCGCGGGGCCGGTCCAGCGCGGCGCATGCCGCGACAGCCCGCCGGCGACGAGATCGCCGACCGCCCCTGGCGCGATATCCAGCAGGGCCGGTGCCGCCGCCAGCAGGTAGGCGGAGCGCGCCAGACGGTCCGCCAGCCCGTCGGGCAGCGAATCGGGCGGCAGGTAGAATTCGGCAGAGATCACCTGCCGCCCTTGCGTGGGCAGCGCGCGATGCGCCACCAGTCCGCCGATGGCCAGGATATGGCCGGGCGCGAGGCGCAGCCGGTGGGCGCCGATGCAATAGTCCCGGCAGCCGTTCCAGACGACCGAGAGCTGGGTCTCGGCATGGTAGTGCAGCCGCAGCCCGGCGGGACGGCAGCCGATCCAGTCGGCGCCTTCCAGAACGCGGCTGTCGCCCGCATAGTCGTATCGCAGTTGGTCGTCCATGGTACCCCTATCGGGACGGCGGGGCCGAAGCCGGGATACCCTACAACCCGGCGCGCAGGAGGAGACGAGAAAGATGAAGGTCGTGATCACCGGCGCCGCCGGCTTTCTGGGACGCAAGCTGGCCGGGGCGATCCTGGACCGCGGCCGGCTGACCGGTGCCGACGGCAGCGAGCAGGAAGTCGACCAGCTGGTGCTCTTCGACCATGTCGAGCCGGTCTCGCCGCGGCCCGGCGACAACCGGGTCAGCCTGCACAAGGGCGACATTGCCGACCGCGGCCTGGTGGCCGACCTGGTCGGTCCCGACACCCAGAGCCTGTTCCATCTGGCCTCCGTCGTCTCCGCCGGCGCGGAGGAGGATTTCGACCTGGGCTACCGCACCAACCTGGACGGCATGCTGGCGGTGCTGGAGGCGGCGCGGGCGACCGACCATCGCAGCCGCATCGTCTTCACCTCTTCGCTGGCCACCTTCGGCGGCGCCTGGAGCGAGGCGGTCGACGACGACACGCCGCAGACGCCGCAGACCTCCTACGGCACGCAGAAGGCGATTGGCGAACTGCTGGCCAACGACTATTCGCGCAAGGGCTTCGTCGATGCCCGCTCCGTGCGCCTGCCGACCATCGCGATCCGGCCCGGCCGGCCGAACCGGGCGGCCTCGACCTGGGTCTCCTCGATCATCCGCGAGCCGCTGCAGGGCGAAGAAACGGTCTGCCCGGTGACCGAGGATGCGCAGATGGTCGTGCTCTCCCCGCGCAAGGCGGTGGCGGGCCTGGTCGCCCTGCACGAACTGCCGGACGGTGCGCTGGGGCCCTGGCGGTCGCTGAACTTCCCCGGCATCACGGTGAGCGTGGCGCAGATGGTCGAGGCCCTGCGCGCCGTGGGGGGCGAAGAGGCCGTCGCCCGCATCCGCTGGGAGCCGGACCCGGCGATCCAGAAGATCGTCGCCGGCTGGCCCGCCGGCTTCGGCTGGGACAAGGCGCGCACCCTGGGCTTCACCGCCGACGAGTCGATGGAAGCCGTGGTCCGCGCCTTTGCCGAGGACGACATGGTAAGGCCGGCGGGCAAGTAAGAGCGATTGCGGCCATGACAGCTACCTGTCGCTTTCGGGCTTGACCCGAGAGCCCATTCCGCCACCCCTGAAGCTGCATCGCGGCTTGCGGAATGGATCCCCGCCTCAAGGGCGGGGACGACGGATCTCACTGCTTTTTGCTGCATCCCCTTTGGCGGCAGCGCTCCAAGCGTGGCTGGCGCTTCCGTCCCCTCAGAACGGCGTCGGGTCCAGGAAGCGGCGCAGCACGTTCCCGGTGATGCGGGAGACGTTGTTGTCGTAGCCGTTGTGCGACAGGCTGCCCGCCCAGGCGATCGAGCTGGTGGAGAAGACGGCGCCGCCGGCGGCGGTCTCGTAGAACAGCATGTCGGCGCGCACCAGCGGGCTCTCATGGCCGCCCTGGCCGGGATAGTTGATCAGGATCTCCTCGCTGACGACCAGGTAGATGTCGGTATGGTTCTCCGACGAGGCCAGCAGCAGCGCGTTCGGCGGCGTGCCCAGCAGGCGGTCGGCGCGGTCCAGTTCCAGCCCCGCGGCACCGCCGCCGATCAGACCGAAATCGCCGATGATCTCGTCCGGCACGCCGTCGAAGATGAAGGCGACGCGGGGGTCGTCGGCATCCTTCTGCCGCCGGTAGTAGGAGCAGATGTCGAAGCCCTGGGCGGTGAATCCGGTGCCGGCCATCACCTGCGGCGGCCGGCCGTTGCGCCGCCACAGCCCGCCATATTCGCCGGTGAAGGCGTGGTAGTACTCGCCTGGCTCCGCCGCCCAGGCGCGGATTCCGTCCTCGTTGCGGCGCACCTCCATCACGCCGGGCTTCGTCGGGTGGTAGGCGATGCGCCAGTACCAGCCGTTCGCGCCCAGATACATCAGCCGCCCGCCGCGCTTCTTGAACGCGTCCATGGCGTCCCACATCGCCGTCGAATGGTATTCCGGGTGGGTGCCCGTCATCACGACGTCGTAGCCGTCCAGCGCGCCCACGCCTTCGTAGTGCAGGTCCTCGTCGGTCAGGCAGTCGAAGTCGAAGCCCTGCGCCTCCAGCCAGTCGGTGATGTGGGTGTCGGCGTTGAACTGCCACAGCGAGGAGCCGATGCCGCCGACCCAGGACTGGTAGTCGGGCCGCATGTTCAGGATCGGCCGCAGGCGCGAGCTGAAGCAGATGCCGCTGCCGTCAGCATGGGTGTCGTAGCAGGAGCCGCCGAAATTCCGGTTCTCCGCCAGGAACACGTCGTTCGGATAGAGCACCGGGATGCGCCCGGCCAGCACCTCGGTCGTCGCCCCGTCGAACGCCATATGCTCGTTGGCATAGGCCATGTAGCTCGCGGTCGGCACCAGGAAGGCCGCGCGGGCGCGGGGCCGTCCGCCTGAGGCAGATGTCTTGGGCCCCCGCACCACGAAGGGCATGTAATCCTCCCCGACGCCGCCCGGCGAGGTTTCGTCAAGGCGCACCCGGGCGGCGTAGATGCCGCTCTTCAGGCCGTCGGCCACGGTCAGGGTGAAGTCGGTCTGCCAGCCGCAATCGTACAGGTCGTCGTCGTGGAAATGGATCGCGCCATATTCCTGCGGCGCGCGGCTCCAGTTCATCTCGCGGCCGGTCCAGTTGTAGCCCTTCATCGCCCGCACCGGCATGTTCACGGTCTGCCCATGCAGGCGGTTGGGCGAGATGTCGAAGACCGTCTCGCCGCTGATCCCCTGACCGAAATCCCAGCGGGCGACCAGCGCCGGCGCCGCCGCGTCGGGCAGGCGGCCGGTCAGCACCTGTTCCAGCCCCATCGGGTCGAGCAGAACGGCGGAAACCGCCGGGCTGTCGATCTTGCCGTTGAAATGCCCCGCGGTGCGCAGGCGGGTTCCAACGGTACCGACGGGATGCGCGGCGATCAGCAGCGGACCGCCGGCGTCGCCCGGCGCGAAGCCCGGCCGATCCGTGACGGTGGATGCATCGTCGATATGGCCATAGACGGCCTGCGGCACCTGGTGCACGGTCACCGTGCCGGTGGCGGCGTCAAAGCTGGCCGCCGCCAGGTACCATTCGCGTGCCAGCACCGGCTTGCCGCTGCCGAACGTCGCGACCTTGCCGCTGCCATCCCCAATGGTCAGTGCGACGCAGCCGGCTGCGTCGAGTCCCAGGATGAAGCCGGCCTTGCGGCCCTCGTCCCAGCGCGAGATCACGCTTTGCGCGCCCTGCCCCGGCAGGGTCGGCCAGATCATCGCCTGCAGGGTGAAGCTGCGCAGCCCGGCGAACAGCGGATGGTCCGGCACGGTGACATATGACCCGGCCAGCGCCTCCTGCGGGCGGCCGTCATAGCGGCCGTCGATCGCGGTTGCCACCGGCTCGAAGCGGCAGCCGGGGCCGGCCGGGTTGTTGTCGCCATGGATGATGCGGACGATCGAGGCGTCATAGGCCCGGCCTTCCAGGCTGGATACCTTGAAGGCGATCTCCTCGCCGGGGCGCACACTGATCTTGTCGCTGTATCCCAGGATCTTCTTCATCTGCCGCCCCGCCTCCGATGATGCTGTCCCGGCCCCGGTCAGTCGTCCAGCTTTTCGCCCGTCGCCTGCTCCCAGCGCATCTTGAAAACTTCCCACTCCGCCTCCTCCTGCGAATGGAAGACGCGGTTGTGGTGGATCTTCAGGGGCTGGCCGCGTTGTGCCGGCAGTTCCGCCAGGACGAACTCCTCATGCGGGCGGGTGCAGACCAGGACGTACTTGCCGGCAGGTTCCTGCCCGCGCAGGCGGGTCAGCACCCGCTGCAGTTCCGGGCTGTGATGGCCGACGGGATTGCTGCGGAACTCTTCGACCAGCTGCCTGTCGGCAGGGGTGATCTTGTATACCGACATCTGGCCCTCTCCCGAACCGGTCGCCCGCGGCGAACACGGCGGATCTTCGCTCTCACCGGGCGCCCGCCACGATACTACGACAGTAGGACGTCGGCATGACGTCTGTCCATCTTTGACGGCCGGCAGGACCTGGATGGCGCTGTTGGGAGAATCAGTCCGCGCCGCCACCCCCCGTCTGCAGGGTCCGCGCGACGAGTGGGTGCGGATGTTCGGCCGACATGCCCAGGCTGCCATAGGGTCGGGTCAGGATTTCCAGCAGATGGCCGTCAGGATCGGGAAAGTAGACGCCGCGGCCATCGTCCCAGCGGTTGACCTCTCCCGCCCGCTGGCGGCCGGGATCGGCCCAGTGGTCGAGGCCGCGGGCGACGATGCGCGCGAAGATCTCGTCGAACCCCGTCTCGCTGACCAGAAAGGCGTAGTGCTGGGGGACGATCTCTCCCGCCTTGTCGCGGAAGTCCAGGGTCAGCTCGTCACCGACGGTGACCAGGACGAAATGACCGAACGCGACCGGCGGCGGCAGACCCAGGATCTCTGACATGAAGAGGGCCGACTTTTCCTTGTCGCGCGCGGCGACGATGGTGTGGTTCAGCTTCGCCGTCATCCGTCTGGCCTTTCCGCCCCCGCCCGGATAATGCCTGCCTGACCGCCGGGTTCCCCCGTCGACAGGCACGGCCGGCCGGTGCAGCCTGTGCCGATGTTCGCCCCGCTCGCCGACCGCCGCTTCCGCCACCTGTTCGCCGCGCAGACGATCGCGCTGTTCGGCACCGGGCTGACCACGGTCGCGCTCAGCCTGCTGGCCTTCGATCTGGCCGGCGGCGATGCCGGCGCCGTGCTGGGCACCGCCCTGGCGCTGAAGATGATCGCCTATGTGACGATCGCGCCGGTCGCCGGCGCCGTCGCCCACCGCCTGGATAGGCGGCGGCTACTGGTGGCGCTGGACCTGGCGCGGGCCGGCATCGTGCTGGCCCTGCCCTTCGTCACCGCGGTCTGGCAGGTCTACCTGCTGATCTTCCTGGTGAATGCCTGCTCCGCCGCCTTCACGCCGGTGTTCCAGGCCAGCATCCCCGACGTGCTGCAGGACGAGGAGCGCTACACGCAGGCGCTCTCCCTCTCCCGCCTGGCCTACGAGCTGGAGAACCTGCTGAGCCCGGCCGCCGCGGCGCTGGCGCTGCTGGCGATCAGCTATGACGGCCTCTTCCTGGCCAATGCCGCCGCCTTCGCCGCCTCCGCCCTGCTGGTCGCCACCACCCGCCTGCCCGCCGCGCGGCCGCCGGAGCGGGCCGGCGGCATCGCGGAGAACCTGCTGTTCGGGATGCGGATCTATCTGCGCACGCCGCGGCTGCGCGCCCTGCTGGCGCTGGCCGTCGCGGTCGCCGCCGGCGGCGCCATGACCATCGTCAACACGGTGGTGATCGTCCGCGACCGTCTGGGCGGCAGCGACAGCGACACCGCCATCGCCTTCGCCGCCGCGGGTGCCGGCGCGATGGCCGCCGCTCTGGCCCTGCCGCGCCTGCTGCGCCGGCTGCCGGAGCGGCCGGTGATGCTGGCCGGCGGCGCGGCGATGGGCCTCGGCCTGCTGGCGGGGCTGCTGCAGCCCGGCCTTTCCGGCCTGCTGGCGATCTGGCTGCTGCTGGGCGCCGGCAGTGCCCTGGTGCAGACCCCGGCCGGGCGCCTGCTGCGCCGCTCATCGACGGAGGGCGATCGCCCGGCTTTGTTCGCGGCGCAGTTCGCCCTGTCGCATCTGTGCTGGCTGGCCACCTACCCGCTTGCCGGCTGGGCCGGCAAGGTGCTGGGGCTGGAGGCCGCCTTCGCGATCCTTGCGGCGCTCTGCCTGGCCGCGACCGCCACCGCCCTGCGGCTCTGGCCATCGCCGGACCCGCAGGTCCTGGCCCACAGCCACGAAGCGCAGGACCATGCCCACCTCCATGTCCACGACGACCAGCACCACCGGCACGCGCATGAGGGCTGGGAGGGGCCGGAGCCGCACAGCCATCCGCACCGGCATGCGGCAGGGCGTCATGCCCATGCCTTCGTGGTGGACCTGCACCACCCGGCCTGGCCGCAGCGGTAGGGGCGCCCCGCGCGGGGCGCCCCCGCCCCGGGGCCCGGCTACTCCGCGGCGCCCTTCATATAGCCCTTCTGGACATCCTGCCCGCGGGCATAGTCGGGCTGGTAGCGGACATTGGCGTAGTGGGACGCCTGCTCCGCCTCCTGCGCGCGGCGACCGAGCTCGGCCGTGTCGCCAAAGCCCAGCACCTCGCGCGCCAGCTCGGTCAGCGGGCCGTCCACCTGGTACTCGGTCCGCTGCATGGTCAGCAGGTTGATCAGGTAGAGCGGCGTGCCGTTGAACTTCTCGAACATCTCGTGGCGGCTGCCCCATTCCGTCAGGAAGCGCTCGCTGATCTGACGGAAGATCTTGATCCGGTCCCGGGCGCTGATCTCGGCGCCGCGCAGGGCATCGGCCAGCTTCGGGCCGATATAGGGATCGTCCATCTCCGCACGGGTCGGCTGGATCACCACGCCGCGCCCGCAGAAGTCGATCAGCAGGTTCACCATCCGGTGCTGGTTTTCCAGGTAATGGGCGCGGCCGAAATCCACATAGATGTTGTTCGGCTTGTACAGGCCGCCCGGGGTGGTGAAGCCGGTTTCCTCCGCCGCGATCATGAAGGCGCGGCAGGTCTCGCGGAAGCGGATGAGTTCGGCGATCTGCGCCTGCACCATCGGGTTGCCGCTTGTGCCCAGCGAGTGGGTCAGCAGCAGGGCCAGCCCCACCATCAGCTCGGCATGCACGCAGTGCCGGATCTGGGTTTCCAGGTGGACCCAGTCGAACTGGCGCTGCGGATACCATTTGGCATGGTCGGGATTGCCGATGTGCTGGACCTGCGACCAGGGGATCAGGACATCGTCGAAATAGACCATCGCGTCCAGTTCATCGCCGATCACCGCCAGAGGCCGGTCGTAGGGATCGGCATCCGGTGCCGCGTTCGACTTGCGCGCGACCACGCTGATCCCCTTGGTGGCGATCGGCACCAGCGCATAGATCGTCTGCTCCGGCGTCTGGCCGGGCCGCCACAGATTGCCGATCAGCAGGTGGTTGACGAACGGGACCGAAGTGCCGATCGCTTTCCAGCCGCGCACCAGGATGCCCTCGTCCGTTTCCTCCAGGATCTTCAGCATCGGCGTGTCCGCCATCGCGTCGTCGCGACCGCGGTCGTACTGCACGTCCAGGAACATCGGCGAGATCGCCAGGTCCTTGCTCGTCACCTCATCCCACTGACGCTCGATATTCCCGGACAGGTCGCGATGGCCGTTGCGGAAGCGGGAGTTCTCGTACCAGGGCGTCGGGTCGTCGACCTGGGTGAACATCACCACGTTCATGCCGGCCGGCGGCCGGGTGAAGATGCCGCCCTTGAAATGCCGGGCCAGGAAGTCGGTGTATTTCCGGCGCCGCGCGACGTCCTCCTTCGACCGGGGCAGGAACCAGTGCATCGACTGCCGGTCGCCGTACCGGTCGACAAAGGTCGCAACGTCGCGGTTCGCCGGGTCGAGATGCAGGTCGTAATAGTCCGCGATCGCCCGGGCATAGCCGCGCGTCGCGGGATGGGTCGTCAGATCCTCGATCAGTTCGCCGCCCACATAGACCTTGCGGCCGTCACGCAGCGATTGCAGATACTCCTCGCCTGTCCTCATTGCCATGCCTCCCTTTCCTGCTGGCTGGTCCTTGGCTGAACGTCAAATCCGTTGATGCGGGCTTATTTGCGGAACGCGACCTGGCCTGCCGGCGATGCGGCGGGCGCTGCGGCAGCGGCATCGATCTGGATCCCGCGCTGGTACTGCCCCTCGCCGTACAGAAGCGCCGGCCGCGGCGGCGGCGCCAGAATCGACAGCACCGAACCGATCATCACGAAGTGGGATGCCACCGGCTTCGCCTCCTGCAGGCGGCAGTCGAACGTCGCGAGCGAGGCAGGCAGGACCGGCATGGCGACAGGGCGCGGCAGGGCAGCTGCCGGCAGCACATGGTCGTCCAGGTACTTGGCGACCCCGGGCCGGGCACAGAGGCGGGACAGCTCCACCTGCGCATCGCTGAGCAGGTTCACCGCGAACCTGCCGTCGCGGATGGCGTCCTCCGCGGTCACCGTGCCGTTGCCGACGCAGACCAGAAGGGTCGGCGGCGATACGCTCACCACGCTGAAGGCGCTGACGGTCATGCCCCAGGCACGCCCCTCGTGCAGGGTCGTCACCACCGCCAGCCCGCCGACCGCGCGGCGCATCACCGAACGGAAATCCTCCGTTTCAGCCGCGCCATCCACGTCCCAATCCGACGTCACGTCGCCGCCGCTCTCCGGCCATTGCCCGTCCATGCCGCCCTCCATTCCCGTTCTCCCGGCACGTGCCGGGCGCGTGCACCGCACCGATTGCCGCGGCACCCGTGCCCCCGATTGCAGGTCGGGAACGAGGCTAGGACTGCTCGAACTAGCCGTCTAATCGATATTCAGTAATCTATATATTCATGTGGTGGATATATGGGGTGGACGATGAACCTCCGATCGGTCGACCTGAACCTGCTTGTGGTGCTCGACGCGCTTCTGGCGGAGTGCAATGTCAGCCGGGCCGGACGCCGCATCGGGTTGAGCCAGCCGGCGACCAGCGCCGCGCTGGGCCGCCTGCGACAGATCTTCGGCGATCCCCTACTGGTCCGTGCCGGCCGCGGGCTGGTGCGCACGCGGGTGGCGGACGACCTTGTCATTCCGTTGCGGGAGACGCTCGGCCAGGTCGAACGGCTGATCGTGGAACGGCCCGAGTTCGATCCCGGCACGGCGGACCGGAGCTTCACGATCAGCGCCTCGGACTATGCGACCCTGGTGCTGCTCGCGCCTTTCGTCCGCGCCCTGGCGGCGGAAGCGCCGGGCATCACGGTCGACCTGCTGCCGCGCTTCCGCGACGTCAACGAGCTGCTGACGAGCGACCGCGCCGATATCGTCATCGAGCCGCGCGAACTGATCGGAACGTCGCGCTTCCCGTCACGGCCGCTCTACAGCGACCGCTGGCTCTGTGCGGTCGATCCGGGCAATCCGCTGGTCGATGGCGACCGGCTTTCCCTGTCGCAGTACCTGCGCCTGCCGCACATCACCTACGGCATCGGGCTCGACCGGCAGCCCAGCCTGGCCGACCAGCATCTCGCCGGGCTCGGACTGAAGCGCAGGATCGAAGTCACCCTCGAGAGCTTCCTGCTGGTGCCGTTCTTCCTGCACGGCACCGGCATGGTGAGCGTCATGCTGGAACGCGCCGTCAGGGCATTGTCGGACCATGCCCCGGTGCGGACATTGGAACCGCCGGTCGCGCTGCCCGACATCCACGAAGACATGTTCTGGCACCCGCGCCACACCCACGATCCGGGCCATCGCTGGCTGCGGCGCAGGTTGCAGGCCGCCGCCGATGCGCTGTAGGCGCCGTGCCCCTGCCGCAGCCGGTCAGGCGGCGCGGCGCAGCGCGCGGCCGGGGCGCGCGTCGGTGGCGGCGCCGTCGGCCCAGACCACCTCACCGTTCACCGCCACCATGCCGATGCCGGCCGAGGTCTGGATCGGATTGTCGAAGCTGGCGCGGTCGATCACAGTCGCCGGGTCGAACAGCACCAGGTCGGCCCAGGCGCCGGGCACCAGCCGGCCGCGGTCGCGCAGGCCGAAGGTTTCCGCCGGCAGGCCGGTCATGCGGCGCACCGCTTCCTCCAGCGGCATCAGGTTCAGCTCCCGCACGTAATGGCCCAGCACCCGTGGGAAGGTGCCCCAGAGCCGCGGATGCGGTCGCGGGTCGGTCGGGATGCCGTCAGAGCCGATCATTGCCATCGGGTGGCGCAGGACGGTCTGCACGTCGGCCTCGTTCATCATGAAGTAGATCGCGCCGGCCGGCTGCAGCCGCACCGCCATCTCCTGGTCCGACAGGCCATGCTCCGCCGCCAGGTCGTGCAGGTAGCGGCCGCCGGCATCGGGCATCGCCTCCGACCAGGTGATCATCACCTTCTCCGCCATGTCGATGCGCTGCGGCAGCAGCACGGTGGAGCCGGCGGCATAGGGATAGACGTCCAGCGCCACCTTCTGCCCCGCTGCCGCCGCGTCGATCTGCGCCAGGGACCGCCTCACCTTGCCGAAGTTCTTCCGGCCCGTGGCCTTGTGGTGGGAGAAGACCACCGGCAGCGCGCCCTCGCGGCCGATGGTCAGCGCCTCCGCCACCGATTCCTCCAGCGCGTCGCCTTCGTCGCGCAGGTGGGTGGCGTAGAGCCCGCCGGCGGCACCCGCCACCTTCGCCAGGGCGACGATCTCTTCGGTCGGCGCGGCCTGGGCGGGCGGATAGAACAGGCCGGTGGACAGCCCGATCGCGCCGGCGCGCATCGCCGCCTCGACCTGCGCCGCCATCGCCGCCGTCTCGCCCGCGCTCGCGGCGCAGTCCAGGTCGCGGCCCATGGCGCCGTAGCGCAGGGTCTGGTGGCCGACCAGGAAGACGGCGTTGGTCACCGGGCGGGCGGCATCGACCGCCTCCAGGTAGCGGCCGAACTCCGCGAAGCGGAACCATTCGACGCCGAGCAGGTCCAGCGGCGGCACCGGACGTTCGTCGGTGACCAGCGGCGCCAGGGAGACGCCGCAATTGCCGGCCACGACGGTGGTCACCCCCTGGCTGACCTTCGGCGTCATCGCCGGTGCCGACAGAAGCTCGCGGTCGTCATGGGTATGGACGTCGATGAAGCCCGGGCAGAGCACCTGGCCGGTGCCATCGATCTCCCGCTCGCCGGTCACGTCGCCCAGCGCGCCGATCGCCTGGATCCGCCCCTCCGCCACCGCCAGGTCGCCGCGCATGGCGGGGCCGCCGCCGCCATCGACGATGGTGGCGCTGCGGATCACGAGGTCGGCTTTGTCGGGCATGATGGCGTCCTGTCGGGAAGTCAGTGGAGATGACGGCGGATATAGGCGCCGCCGGCGGCGACCGCGGCCAGGAAGACCGCCAGTCCGATCCACGGCCCGGCCGCGCCGTCCGCCAGGTGGGAGAGCTGCAGCGGGTCGCCGCTGCCGGAAACCACGATCAGCACCGCCATCAGCACGCCGAACAGCGAGGCGCCGACGATCATCCCGGCGGAGACCAGGGTGCCGGTGCCGCCGGCCGCCTCCTCCGCGTCGGTGGCGGAGGCGTGGCGGCGGCCACGCTCGATCAGGTGGTTCAGCAGGGCGCCGGCCAGGATCGTGACCGAGATCATCGAGGGCAGGTACATCGCGATGCCGACCGCCAGCGGCGAGGCCTGCAGCTGCCAGCCGAAGCGGTCGGCGATACCGTTCCAGACCACCAGCACGATGCCGCCCGCGACGCCGATGCCGATATAGGTCCAGTTCAGGGTCTCCGCGACGATGCCGCGGCCCAGGGTCTGGATCATCATCGCCTGCGGCGCCTGCAGCACGTTGTTCGGATTCATCCCGGCGCGCGGCATCGAGCCGCCCATGCCATAGGCTTCGTACAGCAGCTGCAGGATCGGCGGCACCACCAGGGCGCCGACGGCGACGCCGAAGATCAGGCTGGCCTGCTGCTTCCAGGGCGTGGCGCCGACCAGCTGCCCGGTCTTCAGGTCCTGCAGGTTGTCGTTGGCGATCGATGCGACCCCCAGCACGCCGGTCGCCATGAACACGGCGGCGGCGACCAGGAACACCTGCAGCAGGTCGTCGCTGCCGTCCTGCGGCCCGAACCAGAGCGACAGCACCACCGCCCCGCCCAGCAGGGCCAGCACCGCGATACCGGAGATCGGGCTGGAGGAGGAGCCCAGCAGTCCCGCCATGTAGCCGGCCGCCGACGCGGTCAGGAAGCCCGCGACAAGGACGTAGAGGGTGGCGAAGACCACCAGCGCCCAGTAGGTGCCGCCCGCGATCTCCGCCGGGCCGTCGGCCATGAAGACCAGCATCAGCCCCGCCACCGGCACCAGCATCGCCAGCACCAGCACCGCCATGATCGGCGGCGGCATGTCGCGTTCCTCCCGCGGTACCGCGGCGCCGCCGCCGGCGCGCATATGGGCATAGGCGCGGACGGAGGCCTTCATCCCCTCCCACAAGGGCCGCAGCAGGACCAGCAGGGTCCAGATCGCCCCGAAGCCGATGGCGCCGACGCCGATGAAGCGGACATCGTCGGACCAGACCTTGCTGGCCACCGCCTCCGCCGACATGTCGGCGGGCCAGGTCATGGTACCCGAAAGGATCGGCACGGCGACGAACCAGGCCAGGATCACGCCGACCAACAGGCCGAAGGCGGCGCGCAGCCCGATCAGGTAGCCGGCGCCGACCAGGGCCAGCGAATATTCAATGCCGATGCCGAAGCGCGCCTCGCCGATCCGCCACCACAGATTGCCGGCATCGGCGGCCAGCCGGAAGCCGTCGGTGACCAGCGCCACGATGGCGGCAATGGCGGCACCGAAGGAGATGTCTCGGAGGCCGCCCAATGCGCCGCCTGCCTTGGCTCCCCCTGGACCGGCCTTGCCGCACTGACTGCCTGCGCTGTCTGCCTCGCCCGCTTCCGCCTGGCCGGCGCGCAGCACCTCGGCGGCGGCGACACCTTCCGGATATTTCAGCGGGCTCTCCACCACCATCGCCCGGCGCAGCGGCACGGTGAAGATGACCCCCAGGATGCCGGTCGCCGCCGTGATGATGAAGACCAGCCAGAACGGAAAGCCCTGCCAGAAGCCGACCATCACCAGCGCCGGCAGGGTGAAGATCACCGACACCACCGCAGCGCCGGCGGAGGCGATGGTCTGGACGATGTTATTTTCCAGGATGCCGTTATTGCCCAGGCTGCGCAGCAGCGCCATCGACATCACGGCGGCAGGGATCGAGGTGGCGAAAGTCATGCCGACCTTCAGCCCGAGATAGGCGTTGGAGGCGGAGAAGATCAGGGTCAGCACCGCCCCCAGGACGAAACCCCGAAGGGTGAATTCGCGCAAGCCTTCGGTCATGGCGCCCCCGTACTGTCCGCCCCCCTGCTCTATCCCGGGGCAAGGCGAGCCTAAACCGGCCGCCGCGCACTGCCTAGCGCCCGCCCGTGATCTCCGCATCGGCGGGATGCCGGCCCAGCCAGCGGTCCAGGGCCGGCTGGTCGGACCGGCGGCGGGCAAGGTCGTAGTCGAGCAGGAACTCGTCGAGCTGCGGCGGCGGAACCGCACTGCCCGACAGCATGGCATGGGCCTGGCCGCGATGATGCACCTGGTGCAGGAACAGGTGCATCAGCAGGTCCCCGACCCGTTCGGCATCGCTGCTGTCGTCGCGCGCCACCGTCACGCGCACCTGCAGCCCGGCATCGTCGAGGCCGGCGCAGAGGGCGACGATCTCCCGGTCGGCAGCCATCTGTGCGGCCGTCAGGTCGGCAAGCCGGGAATGCGGAACCTCGTCGGAAAGGTCGGGACCGGGTCGCCGCAGCAGGAAGGCGAGGTAGTAGAGGTCGACCAGCAGGATGTGGTTCAGGGTCTTCTGCAGCGAGGGGAAGAAGCCGGTCCGTGCCGCTGCGAATTCGTCGTCATCCAGCCGCGCGCAGGCGGCATGCAGCCGCAGGTTCGACCAGGCATTGTTCTCCGCCAGGCGCCGGACCTGCATCGCCAGCGGGCCGGGCACCCCGGGCGCCTTCATCCCCGCGCCAGCCAGGCGTCCCGCAATTCGCCCTTCAGCACCTTCCCCATGGTGTTGCGGGGAAAGTCCTCGCCCGCGACCGCCAGGTCGGCGAGCCGCTGGTGCTTCGCCAGCCGTCCGTTCGCCCAGTCCTTCAGGGCCGCCGCCTCGACCGTCGTGCCGGGGCGCAGGGTGACCAGGCCGACCGGGGTCTCGCCCCATTTCTCGTGGGGCACGCCGATCACGGCGGCGTCCAGCACCGCCTCATGGGCGCGCAGCACCTCCTCGATATCGACCGGGAAGATGTTGAAGCCGCCGGAGATGATCATGTCCTTCTTGCGGCCGCGCAGGGTGAGGTAGCCGTCGGCATCGAACTCGCCCACATCGCCGGTGCGGATGTAGAGCCGGCCGGCCGCGTCGCGCCAGACCAACTCCGCCGTCTGCTCCGGGCGGTTGTGGTAGCCGCGCAGCAGGCCCATGGAGGTGCCGACGATCTCTCCCGCCTGGCCGGCGGGCAGTTCCTCGCCCTCCTCGCCGACGATCTTCAGCACCGTGCCGATCATTGCCCGACCGACGCTTTCCGGCCGCTGCCGCTTCTCCGCCGGGCCGATCATGGTGGCAACCCCTTCGGTCAGGCCCCAGAGTTCGAAGAAGCTGTCGGGGAAAGCCGCCAGCACCCGCTTCTGAAGCCCCTCGCCCAGCGGCGCGCCCGCGGACAGCACGGAGCGGAAGCAGGACAGGTCGGTCTCCGCCGCCAGCGGGCTGTCCAGCAGGGCCTGGAACTGGGTCGGCACCAGCAGCGCCTGGCTCGGCCGCACCTGCGCCACGATGCGCAGGAAGGCGGCCGGATCGAACTTCGGCATCACCAGCATCGCGGTGGCGGAGCCGATGCAGGCCAGCATGCTGGCCCAGGAATAGTTGCTGTGCGGCGGCACCGTCTGCATGGCGATGCCGCCGGGTTCGAAGCGCAGCGCGCAGGCCAGCGAACCGGCCTGCCAGATCCGCGCCTGGTGGCTGTGCACGATGCCCTTCGGCACCCCCGTCGTGCCGGAGGAATAGACGATGTTGCACCAGTCGCGCGCCGTCAGCACGACGTCCGGCGCGGTGTCCGGGGCATCGGCGATGAAGCGGTCGAACGGGACCATGCCGTCCGCGCCGCCGGCCTCCGCCACCACCCGGCGGGCGGGCGGCCAGCCCTCGGTGCGCATCACGGCGGCGGCCATCGCCTCGTAACCCTGGCCGGCGAACAGGACCTGCGCGTCGCAATCGTCGGCCAGGCGGCGGATGATCTCCGGCGTCAGCAACGGCGAAAGCGGCGCCACCACGCCGCCGGCGCGCAGCACGCCGAGAAGCGCGGTATAGGTCCAGCCGGTATTGCCGGCCAGCAGCGCGACCCGCTGCCCTTTCGCCAGGCCGCCGGCCCGCAGCGCATTGGCGACCCGGTTGACCGCCGCGTCGAAGGACGCCCAGCTGGTGGCCTGCCCGTCCTGAATCAGGGCCGGCTCGCCGCCGCGATGCCGGGCATGGGCGGCGACATGTTCGCTGATCCCCAGGAAGGGGACCGGCAGCATCCAGTCCGCTTCCGCCACACCCGTCTCGGTCCCCGACTGCGTCGCGGCGTTCATGCGTTTCCCCCAGTTTGCTTATTCGGGTTTCTTGTCGGCGCGCAGGCGGCTCAGGCCGTCAGGCCGAGCGCCCGGGCGTGGTGGCGCAGATGCGCCTCCATGAAGGTGGAGATGAAGAAATAGCCATGGTCGTAGCCGTCCCGCCAGTGCAGCTCGAACGGCGTGCCGGTGGCAGCGCAGGCGGCCTGCAGCGCCTTCGGCTTCAGCTGCTCGTCCAGGAAGCCGTCGGCGCGGCCCTGGTCGACCAGCAGCGGCGGGCCCCGCCACGCCGCGCGGCCGGAGCGGACCAGGTCGGTGGCGTCCCATGCCGCCCAGTCGGCGCGGTCCGGCCCCAGGTAATTGCCGAACGCCTTGTGGCCCCAGGGGCAGTCCATCGGGTTGGCGATCGGCGCGAAGGCGGAGATCGACCGGTAGCGGCCGGCATTGCGCAGCCCCAGCACCAGGGCGCCGTGCCCGCCCATGGAATGGCCCATGATCGAGGCCCGTCCCAGGTCGGCCGGGAAGTTGGCCGCCACCACCTGCGGCAGTTCCTCCACCACATAGCTGGCCATGCGGTAGTGGCCGTCCCAGGGCGCCTGCGTGGCATCCACGTAGAAGCCGGCGCCGGTGCCGAAGTCCCAGTCGTCATCCTCCCCCGGCAGGCCCAGGCCGCGGGGGCTGGTGTCGGGCGCCACCAGCATCACGCCGAGTTCGGCGGCGATGCGCTGGGCGCCCGCCTTGATCATGAAGGTCTCTTCGGTGCAGGTCAGCCCGGCCAGGTAGGTGACGACTGGCACCTCGCCCTCGGCTGCCTGCGGCGGGGTGTAGACGGCGAAGGCCATCTGCGTCCCTGTCTCCGTGGAAGCGTGCCGGCAATAGGCGGTCTCGCCTTCGAACGCCTTGTGGCGCCCGGTGATTTCGAACGACATGCGCAGCCCGCCGCTCAATAGGTGACGACGGAGCGGATCGACTTGCCCTCATGCATCAGGTCGAAGGCGGTGTTGATCTCCTCCAGCGGCATCGTGTGGGTGATCAGGTCGTCGATGTTGATGCGGCCGTCCATGTACCAGTCGACGATCTTCGGCACGTCGGTGCGGCCCCGCGCGCCGCCGAAGGCGGTGCCGCGCCAGACCCGGCCGGTGACCAGCTGGAACGGCCGGGTGGCGATCTCCTGCCCGGCGCCGGCGACGCCGATGATGATGCTCTCGCCCCAGCCCTTGTGGCAGCATTCCAGGGCCTGCCGCATCACCTTGACGTTGCCGATGCATTCGAAGCTGTAGTCGACGCCGCCGCGGGTCATCTCCACGATCGTGCCGACGACGTCGTCGGTCTTCGACGCATCGATGAAGTCGGTCATGCCGAACTTCTCCGCCAGCGGCTTGCGGGCGGGGTTCAGGTCGATGCCGATGATCCGCGTGGCGCCGGCCATCCGCGCGCCCTGGATCACGTTCAGGCCGATGCCGCCCAGGCCGAACACGGCGACGGTTGCGCCGGGCTCCACCTTCGCCGTCCAGATCACCGCGCCGATGCCGGTGGTGACCCCGCAGCCGATGTAGCAGACCTTGTCGAACGGCGCGTCCTTGCGGATCTTCGCCAGCGCGATCTCCGGCAGCACGGTGTGGTTGGCGAAGGTCGAGGTGCCCATGTAGTGGAACAGCTTGTCCCTGCCGATGGAGAAGCGGCTGGTGCCGTCGGGCATCACGCCCTTGCCCTGGGTGGCGCGGATCGCGCCGCAGAGATTGGTCTTGCCGGAGGTGCAGAACTCGCACTGCCGGCATTCCGGGGTGTAGAGCGGGATCACATGGTCGCCGGGCGCCAGGGTGGTGACACCGGGCCCGACATCGACCACCACGCCGGCGCCCTCGTGCCCCAGGATGGCGGGGAACAGCCCCTCCGGATCGTCGCCGGACAGGGTGAAGGCGTCGGTGTGGCAGATGCCGGTCGCCTTGATCTCCACCAGGACCTCGCCCTCGCGCGGGCCCTCCAGCTCGACCTCGTGAATTTCCAGCGGCTTGCCGGCGGCGGTGGCGATGGCGGCACGGGTCTTCATCTCGGTCTCTCCCGAATGGTCGGTCTGTGGGGCCGGTGCCTGGCAGAACGTCGGCCCCGGCGAAACGGCGGCCGACACGATAGCCGATCGCAGCGGCGGGTCGAACCCCAACACTGCAGACCCCAATGCCCGGAACAGCGCCCTCCGGCATTCCCCGTTGACACGATTCACGGGGCTTCGCAAAAGGGTGCGGCTGGCCCCCGTGGGAGCCGGCCTGCCCATGGCCGGATGAATTTGCCTGCCGCCCCGGAGTGACCGCCCGTGCACCTGTCCGAGAAAGAGTACCTGTTACTGCGGCGCTTGCTGGCGGAGGCGAAGGGCGCCGACGACGCGCTGATGCGCATGCTGGAGCTGTACAACAAAGACAACGAGAACCACAGCGCCCTGCTGAACCATCTTTGTCACCTGTTCCGCGACCACGCCGTCGCGAACCGGATCGTCGGCGACTTTTTCAACAATCGGCGGATGTGGGTGCAGGCGCTGCCACCGTATTATCGCAGCATCGCCGCCGGTCTCGACCCGCGGTCCTACTTTCCGATCTTTGTGGCGCCCTTGAAGGGAATGCTCGAGAAATATGGCCTGGAGCAGGCGCGGCGCGACGTGCTTGCCGGCCTGAACCTGGAAGGCCTGCTGACCGCAGCCGACCTGATGGCCTACGAGCCGGAGCGACCGGACCCCGCCGACTTCCGGCGGGCGCTGACAGACGCGGATGCGACCGTCGGGGACACGGTACGCAGCGGCCGGCCGACCTACGGCCTGCTGCTCTGCAACTACAATGATGCCGCGCACCTGCCGCGCTCACTGTCAGCCATCGCCGCGCAGACTCGTCCCTTCGACGAGATCGTGGTGGTCGATGACGGCTCGACGGACGACAGCCTGGCTGTGATCGCGTCCTTCGCCGACCGGCTGCCGCAATTGCGGCTGCATCGCCTGGAACGCAATGTCGGTGTGGTGCAGGCCTACGACATGGGCCTGAATCTGGTCACCACCGACTTCCTGCATCTCGCTGCGGCCGACGACTTCATCATGCCGGGCTTCCTGGAGCATCTGGCGGCCGCGGGTGACAGATGGCCCGCATCCGGCGCAATCTTTTCCCATTTCAAGGTCCAGCAGCGGGTCCTGAAGGTCGCCGACGAGTCCTGGCGCCTCAATCCCTGGGCGGACTTCCGGGAGATCGAGGGCTATGTGTCGCCGTCGAGAATCTTCGACTTGCTGGACAAGCGGCTGATCTGGATCAACGGCAACAGTGCCCTCTATCGCACCGACGCCTTCCGCGCGGCGACCGAGGCGAAGCCGGAACATGGCTATCTGGCCGACTGGCTGGCCGGCATCCGGGTGATGCTCAATTATGGCGCCAGCTTCGTGCCGCGCGTCCTCAGCGAGTATTCCGTCGACGGGGACCGCTTCGCGTTCCGCTCAATGAACGAACCGGCACGCAACGCAGCCACCAGCCGCAGCGTGATTCGCGCGCTGCTGGCGCCGGAGGGCCCGCCGACCCATGCCCTGACCAAGGCCTTCTTCCAGGTGCGGCCGAACTTGTTCGAGCATATCCCCGGACTGGTCAGCATCGTCCTGCCGACGACACCGGTCGCGGCAGGCATCTGGCTCGACCATCTTGACTACTACCTCTCGCGCGGCCGGGACTACAAACCGAGGCCGTGACACCTTTCCTGGCCGTCGGTCCAAGGACCCCAGGCCCTGTCACAAGCAGGCGGGTCTGCTTGCGGGTTCGGCGAGGGCGTCGCCCTTCCTCGGGTCCCGGATGCGGCAACGGAGGCCAGGGTTCGACCCGCGGGTTGCGGATTGATAGGATATGGGCCATTCGATAGCTGGAGGTCGGCACCAAACCTGATCGGTCTTGAGTTGCGGCCAGTGCTGAAGATTTTGCCGGACCGCCCTGCCGTTCTTGCCGATACGGCACCGCTCGGCGAAACCTGCCTGCCTTGAGACGCACGGCCTCGGCCATGTTCGCAGGCTTGCAATTGCACCTACCGGAGCGTAGTGCCGGGCCAACGGAGCCAATAGAGTGCGCGAATCGCAGGCCATTCCGCACTAAGCCGGTCCGGCGCCGGGGAACGGCACGAAACCTGCTTCCGGTTGAGCCAGAATTCGAACAAGGGCCAGTGTCACATGGGTCAACTCGACGTCCTGCTCGTCAATCCGCCCAGCAGGCTTGAAATCTACCAGTCCCTGTCGAACGAGTTCGCAGCGATCGAGCCTCCGGTCTGGGCCGGCCTGATCGCCGAATTCATGCGTCGCAAGGGCTATTCGGTCGGTATGCTGGATGCCGAGGCGGCCGGCCTGACCCACGAGCAGGCGGCCCGCCAGATTGCCGAACAGTCGCCGCGCCTGGCGGTCTTCACCGTCTATGGCCTGCAGCCATCGGCCAGCACGCAGTGCATGCCCGGCGGCGCCAAGACCGCCCGCGCCCTTGCCGACCTGGAGCCGGACCTGCCCACCCTGGTGCTGGGCACCCATGCCTCCGCCCTGCCGAAGCGGACCCTGCTGGAGGAGCCGTTCACCTTCGTCTGCCAGGGCGAAGGGCCCTATACGGTGCAGGGCCTTGTCGACGTGCTGAAGGACGGCAGCCGGGACTTCGAGAAAGTGCCCGGCCTCTGGTACCAGGACGCCGACGGCGTGGCCCGCGCCACCAAGCCGGCGCAAAACATCAAGAACCTGGACGAGGAACTGCCGACCCAGGCCTGGGACCTGCTCGACATGTCGAAGTACCGGGCGCACAACTGGCACAGCTTCCACGACCTCTCCAGCCGCAACCGCTACGCCTCGGTGCAGACCAGCCTGGGCTGCCCCTACAAGTGCGAGTTCTGCTGCATCAACGCGCCGTTCGGCCGCAACGGCATCCGCTACTGGGAGCCGGAGACGATCCTGAAGCAGATCGACCATCTGGTGGAGACTTACGGGGTCACCAATATCAAGTTCCCCGACGAGATGTTCGTGCTGAACAAGCGCCATGTGCTGGGGATCTGCGACGGTCTGATCGAGCGCGACTACAAGGTCAACATCTGGGCCTATGCGCGGATCGACACCGTGCAGGACCAGTTCATGGAGAAGCTGAAGCGCGCCGGCATCAACTGGCTGGTTCTGGGCATCGAATCCGCCAGCCAGTATGTCCGCGACGGGGTCGCCAAGGGCGCCTTCACCGAGGACGATATCTTCGACATCGTGCGTCGGATCCAGAGCCACGGCATCCACATCATGGGCAACTACATCTTCGGGCTGCCCGACGACACCCTGGCCTCGATGCGCACCACCCTGGACATGGCCAAGAACCTGCACACGGAGTGGGCCAACTTCTACAGCGCCATGGCCTATCCGGGATCGCCGCTCTATGCCGAGGCAGTGCGCCGCGGCTGGCCGCTGCCCGACCATCCCGGTGGGCCGGGCTGGATCGGCTATTCGCAGCACGCCTTCGACACCATGCCGCTGCCGACCGACACCCTCTCCGGCACCGAGGTGCTGGCGTTCCGCGACCGGGCGTTCGACGAATATTTCTCGGACCCTGACTACCAGGCACTGGTCCGAAAGACCTTCGGCCAGGAACCGGTCGACCAGATCCAGCGGATGCTGGCCCACAAGCTCAAGCGGCGGCACCATCAGGCCCCCTCGGCCGCAGCCGAGTAGGGCGACCAGCCAGGCGGAAGGGCGCCGGCGCAAAGCGGGTCCGGGACCGATCCCCGGCTGCAGGCCGCGGCACCGCCTCGAGGAACAGCAATGACAGGCAAGAAGCTCGTCTACCTGAACGAATTCAACGTGCGGATGGGCCATACGACCTATTTCCCGTTCGTCTCGGGCATCCTGCACGCCTTCGCGGAGACGAAGCCGGTCGTGGCCGGGAATTTCGACTTCGCTCCCTACGTGTTCTACATGGACAGCCTGCCGCAGGTGCTGGGCCAGTACGACCGCAAGCCCAACGTGGCCGCGTTCTCCGTCTCCATGTGGAACGAGCAGCTGAGCCTCCAGGTCGCGGCGGAGCTGAAGGCGCGCTGGCCGGACGTGCTGATCGTGTTCGGCGGGCCGCAGGTGCCGCACCACCCCGCCGACTACATGAACCGGTATCCGTTCATCGACGTGGCGATCCGGGCCGAGGGCGAGGATGCCTTCGCCCAGACCCTGGAGCGGCTGCTGGAGAGCCGCGATTTCCGCGACATCCCCAACGTATCGTTCCGCAAGGACGGCGAGATCCTGCGCAACCCGGAGACGATCGAGTTCGTACGCTCCCTGGACGAGTATCCCTCGCCCTACCTGGAGAACAAGTACGACTACATGATGAGCGCCTACCCGGACATCGAGTTCCAGGCGATCATCGAAACCAACCGCGGCTGCCCGTTCCTGTGCACGTTCTGCTACTGGGGCCGCGGCGGCACCACGCGCCGCTACCGCTATCACGACCTGGACCGGGTGTTCGCGGAGATCGACTGGGCGGGCCGGAACGGCATCCGCTACATGTTCAACGCGGATTCCAATTTCGGCATGCATCGCCGCGACCGCGAGATCGCGGAATTCCTGGTCGAGACCAAGAAGAAGTACGGCTTCCCGGAGAAGTTCCGCACCTGCTGGGGCAAGAACACCGACCAGGCGATCCTGGAGATCGCCTCTCTGCTGCATGCCCATGACATGGAAAAAGGTGTCACCCTGGCGCGGCAGACCAACACCAAGAAGGCGCTGGCCAACATCAAGCGCGGCAACATCAAGCTGGAGACCTACGAGAACCTCCAGCACCAGCTCAACGACATGAAGATCCCGGTCTATACCGAGATGATCCTGGGCATGCCGGGGGAGACCTACGAGACCTGGAAGACGGGGCTGGAACAGCTGCTGCAGGCGTCGCTGAAGAACCAGATCTTCGTCTACCAGTGCGAGGTCTATCCCAACACCGAGATGCACGACCCCGACTATCAGGAGAAGCACGGCATCCGCACCCGCCAGATCGAGCTGCGCGAGATCCACGGCTCGATCCGCAGCACCGAATGGGTGAAGGAATACCAGGACATCATCGTGGAGACCGGCTCCATGCCGCTGGCGGACTGGCGGCGAATGACGCGGCTGTCCACGGTGACCATGCTGCTGCACAGCATGAAGCTGGGCTTCTTCCTGATGTCCTATGTCGCCGACCGATACGGCGTCGACTATATGGACTTCGTCGAATACATCGCCGAAGGCCAGTTCCCGGTGGAGGCGCCGATCCTGCGGCGCGAACTCGGCCAGATCGACGCCTATACCGACAACCTGCTGGCCGGCGGCGGCCGCGGTGTCGAACTGCCGGAATACGGTCCGATCTACTGGGACATCGAGGAAGCCTGCTTCCTGCGCATCTCTGCGGAATACGACACCTTCTTCGCCGAACTGGACGCCGTGACCCGCGCCTTCCTGGCAGCCCATGGCCGTGACGTCGTCGAGGCGGAGCTGGACGAGGTGATGCGGTATCAGCGGCTGCGCATGGCGTCCGAGAACGACGGCCCGCCGAGCGAGCATCATTTCCGCTTCAACATCCCGGACTATTTCGAACGCCGCTACGGCCTGTCGCCGATCCCGGTCCGGGAGGAAGCGCAGTCCCTGACGATCATGCCAAGGCAGTTCGACGGGGACCGGCTGCGCTTCGCACGGGAGGTCCTGCTCTGGGGCCGCAAGAGCGGCACCATGCTGGTCCGCATCGACCGCGAGGACGAATCCGAAGTCGCCCTGTCGCCCGCGCATGGCAATACCGCCGTCGCTGTCGAAGCGCAGGTTTCCGCCGGCTGAATGCCTGGCTGCACGTCATCCCGCGGGATCAGCGCTGTGCCGTGGGCGGCCACTGGCATGCCCCGGTGGGCCGGAAGGTGACCTCACGGGACCCGAAGGGCCGGGCCTCCTGGATGACCGATGTCTGCGGGCCATCATCCTCCAGCACCCCGGCACGCGCATTTTTCAGGTTCAGGCGACATGGCGGTGGCCGGGACTGAAGCGTCCACCGTTGACGGTTCCGGAATGCCGCCTGGAAGCGCAGACATTGGGCCCCTTATCTGCTACCCCTTGCCGAACCACGGAAGCCGGCCCTGCGCTGCGGACGCCACAAGACAGGTATGCAATGAGCGCTGAATCATCCCTGCCGATCAACGACCTCAAGGAACGGGCGGCGTGGCTGCGACGGCGCGTCTTCGAGATGGTCATGCAGCACAGGGAAGGCCATGTCCCTTCCAGCTTCTCGATGGCCGAGATCCTGACACTGCTCTATTACGGCGGCGTGGCGCGCCTGCGCCGGGGCGCGCCGGATTGGCCGGACCGCGACCGGATCCTGGTCAGCAAGGGTCATGCGGCCCATGCGCTCTATCCCATCCTGGCCGACCTGGACTATTTCGACTCCGCTGAACTCGAGCGCTTCACCCAGCCGGGCAGCTTCCTGGGAATGTATGCAGATAACCGGGTGCCGGGCATCGAAGGGATCTCCGGGTCACTGGGCCATGGCCTGGGGATGGGGGCGGGCTTTGCCCTCTCGGCCCGCATGGAGGGGCGCGACTTCCGCACCTTCGTCGTGCTGGGCGACGGCGAATGCTATGAGGGTTCGGTCTGGGAAAGCGCGATGTTCGCGGCCCATCACGGCCTGGACAATCTCGTTGCGATCGTCGACCGGAATGCGCTCTGCATCCTCGGCCGGACCGAAGATCTGGTCCGCCTCGGCTCCCTGGCGGACAAGTGGCGCAGCTTCGGCTGGGCAGTCGAGGAAGTGGACGGGCACGATCTTGCGGCGCTGCGCGCTGCCATGGACCGGATCGGGAGCACCGACGGCCTTCCCCTGGCCATCGTCGCCAACACCGTGAAGGGCAAGGGGGTATCGTTCATGGAGGGCCGCGCGGAGTGGCACAACCGCATGCCCTCGCCAGAGCAGGAGGCGCAGGCACGACAGGAACTCGGCCTCGCGGGAGCGTCCGGTCATGACTGAGACGCAGACGGCCGCGGCGCCGCCTCCGCTGATGCGGGACGCCTTCATCGACAGGCTCACCGAGGCGGCGGGGCAGCACGACGACATCCTGTTCATATCGGCCGATTTCGGCGCAAAGGCGCTGGACCGTTTCCGGCAGGACCGGGCCGGGCAGTTCCTGCATGCCGGGATCAGCGAGCAGAACATGGTGGACCTCGCCGCCGGTCTCGCGCTGTCGGGCAAGCGGGTCTTCCTCTATGCCATGGCGCCGTTCCTGACCCTGCGCTGCCTTGAGCAGATCAAGGCCACCCTGGCGGCGATGCGCCTGCCGGTCAGCCTTCTGGGCGTCGGTGTGGGGCTGGGCTACGACCATGCCACCCTGACCCATTTCGCGATCGAGGACCTGGCTTGCCTGCGCGCGATGAACGGTATGGAGGTGCTGACCGCCGCCGACGCGCCCTCCGCAGTGGCGATGGCGGATCTCTGCCTCGCCAGCCCGGCGCTTCGCTATGTGCGGCTGGACCGGCAGGGCCTGACGGCGCTCGCCCCACCGCTCGAAAAGGCGGCGGATCTGGCGCCCGGCCTGCGCCAGATTTCCGATGGCGGCGGGATTGCCGTGCTGACCTGCGGCGCACTCTGCCATGCCGCGCTGGAGGCGGCCGCACAGTTGGGCGGGGAAGGCCAGCCGCCAAAGGTGATCGACCTCTACCGCATCAAGCCGCTCTCGGCGCCGGCGCTCCTGGAGGCGCTGCAAGGCTGCCGGGCCATCGTCACGGTGGAAGAGCAGCTGCTCGACGGCGGCTTTGGCAGCGCCGTGGCGGAGACTCTTCTGGACGCTGGCGCGATGCTGCCGATGCGTAGGCTGGGCCTGCGCGACGGCTTCGTGGTCGAGAACGGCCACCGCGATCGGTTGTGGCGTAACTTCGGCATCGACGCCCAGGCCATCGCCCAAGCGGTCCGGGAGATGGCGCCGGCCAGCGCCTGAGGGCGCCCGGTTTGCTGCGACGATGAGCCCGTCCCTCGCCGTCACCTCCCCAAGCTTCTCCCGGCATCCGGTTCTGGGCCCGGAAACCTGTCGGCGATATCCCGCCGCGCGGCTGAACCTGGCCGGGGACCGTCTCTCGGAGAGCGGCCTCGCTGCCTTCGTCGGCGACGCCACCGCGCTGATCGTCGGACTGGAACGGATCGACGAGACGCTGCTGGCGGCCTGCCCGGGTCTGCGCTACGTCGCCAAGTACGGCGTCGGCCTGGACAATATAGACTTCGATGCCTGTGCCCGTCGCCAGGTCAGGGTGGGCTACCGCGCCGGCGTGAATGCCGGAGCGGTTGCCGAACTGGCCCTTGCGCTGGCGATCGGCTTCCGTCGCAACCTGTTCCGGGAGGCCCGCAACATGGCCGGCGGGATCTGGCACAAGGATGGCGGGTTCGGCCTGTCGGAGACCTGCGTGGGCATCATCGGCCTGGGCCATGTCGGCCGCGCCTTCACCCGCCTGCTGCGTGCCGCCGGGGCCCGGGTCCTGGCAACCGACATCGTGGATATCGACGACTGGTGCGCCGCCCACGGAGTTGCGGCGGTGACGCCGGCGGCGCTGCTGCAGGAGGCGCAGATCGTCTCGCTCCACGTTCCCCTGACCGAGCGCACCCGCTTCATGGTCGATGCCGCCTTCCTGGCGCGCATGCGCGCTGATGCGGTCCTGATCAACACCGCGCGCGGCGACGTCGTCGACCTGGATGCGCTTCTCGCCGCGCTGCAGTCGGGCCGGATCGCCGGTGCCGCACTGGACGTCTTCGACGTGGAGCCGCCACACCGGCCAGAGCTGCTGGCCCATCCCGGCATCGTGGCGACCCCGCATATCGCAGGCAACTCGAACGAGGCCGTGCTCGCCATGGGGCGCGCCGCCCTGGACGCACTGGACGAGCTGCTCAGCCAGGATGCGAAGGCCTCGGACCCGCGGCGACAGGCCGCAGAGGCACGCAGCTGATGCCCCGCACGATCGTCTTCGGCGGCGCAGGCTTTCTCGGCTCCCACGTCGTCGACATGCTGCTGGTCCGCGGCCATGAAGTGGTGCTCTTCGATCGCCGCCGATCGTCACATCACGAGGACCGGCGGCTGCAGCAGATCGAGGGCGATATCTGCGACCCGCAGGCCGTCCGGACGGCCATGGAAGGCTGCACCCTGGCCTACAACTTCGCCGGTCTGGCCGACCTGAACCGCTCGATCGAGGAGCCCTACGAGGCGGTCCGCCTCAATGTGCTGGGCAATACAAACATCCTGGAAGGCTGCCGCGGCCAGGGTATCGAGCGCTTCGTCTATGCCAGCACGGTCTATGTCCTGTCCCAGAAGGGAGCAGTGTACGGCGCCACTAAGAAGGCGAACGAACTGCTGATCCAGGAATATGCCACCTACTACGACCTGCCCTTCACCATCATCCGCTACGGCTCGGTGTACGGGCCGCGGGCGGATGCGAGCAACCGGGTGTATCGCATCCTGCGGCAGGCCTTGCGCGCTGGCCGGATCGACTTCCCCGGCGACGGGGAGGAAGAGCGGGAATATATCCATGTGCGCGACGCAGCAAAGCTGTCGGTCGACATCCTTGAACCGCACTACCGGAACCGGCATGTGGTCCTGACCGGCATCGAGCGGCTGAAATACCGGACTTTGCTGGAGATGATCCGCGAGATCCTGAATGACGAGGTCGAGATCGTCTTCAACAACCAGGACTATCGAGGCCACTACAAGCTGACCCCCTACAGTTTCCTGCCCTCACCCGGCGAGAAACTTGTGAACAATCCAAGCATCGATTTCGGGCAGGGCATTCTTGAATGCCTGACGGAGATCCATGCCGAACTACAGGCCGAGCACGAGGTCGACCGGCCCGCCGGCTGAGCCGGCGCTGTCTTCAGGTCCGGGCCGGTGCTTCGCCCAGGCCGTCCGGCTGGTTCAGCACGATCGTGCTGCCGGGCGAGTTGATCCGGATCGGAATCTCCAGGATGCCCTGCATGGCCCGCCGCACGGCCTCTCCATGCTCGGGCTCGACATAGAGCAGCATGAAACCGCCGCCGCCGGCGCCCAGGAGCTTGCCACCCAGCGCACCGGCCGCGCGGGCCCGGTCGTACAGGCTGTCGACGAAGTCCGTGGTGATCGCCTCCGCCAGGCGGCGTTTCACCAGCCATGTCTCGTGCAGCAGCCGGCCGAAATCCCCCAGGTCGCAGCTTTCGTCGCGCAGGATCGCCACGGCGCTGTCGACCTGTCCCATGATCTCCTTCAGTTCCGCACCGCGCCGCGGGATGTTGCCGATCTGCTGGGCCGCGATCTGCGAGGCAGTCCGGGTCAGGCCGGTGAAATAGAGAAGCAGGCGATCGTTCAGGGCTGCCAGCCGCTCCGGCGGCAGACCCAGCGGCTCCACGTCGATATCCCCGGCGGCACCAAAGCGAACCAGGTTCAGGCCGCCATGTGCAGCCCAGACCTGGTCCTGCGAGCCGACCGCCTCCCGCGCCACCGTCTGTTCGATGCGGATCGCCTCCGCCGCCAGTTCGGGCGCCGCCAGGCTGATACCGTTCAGGGTGCGCAGCGCGTTCAGCAGCCCGACTGTGAAGGCTGAGGAGGACCCGATTCCCGAGCGCGCCGGCACATCGCCGTCGTGGTGGACCTCCAGCCCGTGGGCCGGCGGATATTCCTGCAGGACCGCGCGGATCGCCGGATGCTCGATCTCGTGGATCTGCGACACCATCTCGATGCGGCTGTACACGAAGCGATGGCGATGGGTGAAGAACGGCGGCAGGCGGCGCAGCGCGATGTAGCAGTACTTGTCGATCGTGGTTCCGACGACCTGCCCGCCATTGTCGCGATACCAGTCGGGGTAGTCGGTGCCACCGCCGAAGAAGGAGATCCGGAAAGGCGTACGCGAGATGATCACACGGCGGTCCCAGGACGCAGGGCTGCCGCCAACTCCCCGGCGCCGGACAGGGGCGGCGGGCGAGCCACGGCAGGATAGATGGTCGCCGGATCGCAGGCGGCAGCCGGTGCGAAGCCTCGGCGGAGCGACAGCCGGCATGCTATTATAGCCAGCAATGCCGCGCACCCCCCGGAAGTTTCCCCGGGCCGGGTTAGCCCGGCACCAGGCCAGCCGCGGCCATCGCTTCGGAAATCCGCCGGGCACTCTCCGTGCGCTTCTCGTAGCGATACGGGGACATGATGAGTTTGTAGGCCCAGCGCTCCCACGCGGCATGGTGGGCCCGGGCGCCCGCCTCGTCGCCCTCCTCCAATGCCGCCGCAACCAGGGCCGGGCCATAGCCTTCGATGCGTGAAGGCGCCTCCAGGAGCACTTCGCTCAGCGCCTGGCGGAGAAACGAGGCGCTTCCGGCCTTGCCATAGGCCGCCTGCGGCGCGACCTCCCAGATCTCGACGAGCTTGTCTGCCGCCGGGATGTAACCTGGCGATTCCGCCAGGATGTGCCGCACGACAGCGGCTGCGGTCTCCGTGTCACCGGCCGCGGCCGCGCAGCCCGCACCCAGCAGATCTATCAGATACCAGATATTCGCTTCTGCCCGGATGGCGAGGTCGGCCCGGGTTTCGATCCGCCCGGCCAGGATCTCCCGTGCCAGCATATCCGGCAGGACGGCGCCGACTGCGCCGGCATCGGAGACCGATGGGTCGTACCGCAGGTCCGCCCGGCGCGCCTGCGCCGCCTGCACCATGTCTGCCAGCATCGTATCCTCGCCGCAGAATCGCTTCCATTGAAGCAGGCGCTCATAGGTCAGAATCAGCGAGTCCGGACAACGCGCTTGGCCTTCGGCGATCAGGTTCAATGCGGCGGCCGCCATGAGGACCGCTTGAGGCGTCGCCGCGTTGCGTCGCACGGGAACCGGCGCGCCGCCATCCGGCGCGGCCGGGCCGGCTAGGACTGCCAGCTCGGCCTTCAGGCCGGGCTCCAGCTGCAGGTGGTAGCTGTGCTGATGGAAATGGCTGAATGCCAGCGCCAGCTCTGCGAAAAAGCGACTCGAATCCAGCACTGCAAGCGGCTCGGCGGAATGCCGCGCAAGGTGGAGCGCCCGCGTCAGCACATCGCTGAAGGACCCGGACGCAGCGGCGAACTGCCGCACAATGTTGCTGTTCAAGCTAAGCCGCGGGAATTCCTGCGCCGCCCGGCTCCATCCGGATAATGAGGCTGGACTGGCCGCGTCCGCCCTGCCCTGACGGACATGGTTCTCCGGCGCCAGCAACGGTCCGACAAGGGCCAGGTGCAGCATCTGATCGATCGCCGCCAGTTCGGTGCGGGGCCGCGGCCGCGGGCGCCGCTGCACCGGTTGTGCCTCCCTCGGCGCCGTAGCCACTCTGAATGCTGTTTCCACGTCCACGAACAGGTCGGCATGATCCGGATAGGCCCATGCGAAGAACAGCGGATCGTCGGTTACCACAGTCATCCCGCCGTTCAACGCTTCGAAGAAGCGCGGCGAGGGAAGCGCATTGCCCTCCTCGAGCATGGCCGGAATCATGCGCGCCCGCGCAACCAGGCCCTGATAGGTCTCGAACGGAAGCAACCCGTCCGCCAGGACCACGCGATCTGTTGCGATTTCCTCGACGCAGCGGTGGACCAGGGCCTCGCGGCGCGGGGAATAATCCTTCACCAGAGCGCCGCTGAGAAAGATGTCGATACTGGCATCCTCACCCGCCAGCGCGTTCACGGGTTTCATGTCGGAGAGGCGCATGAACATCGGCGTGCGCCGGCCGTACATTCGATGAAGCCGTTCGTGCAGTTCCGGGCCGTAGGCGACCAGGTGGTCGAAACGGCCAAGCTGCTCCGCCATGCGCGGCAGGTTGTGGTGGAAATCGATCATCAGCTTGATGCTGGGAACCGCCGACCGATCGAAGCCCATAGGCAGCATGTCGAGGTCGTCGAAGTAGATGCTGGCGGCGTAGGCGGCATCGGCAGCCGATTGTTCGATCGCCTGAAGGAAAGAGGGTCTGTTGAAGTCGACCCTGATATCCGCACCGTCATGGACCGAGACGGTCCGCACCTGCACGTCCAGCCCATGTCCGTCGAAGTTCTCGGCAGCCTTCGCGATCCGCTCCTGCCAAGCCTGCCAGGCGGTGACGAAATAGAGCCGTACGGCGCCACGCCGCAACACATCGCGGAGCGCGAAGGCAGGACCCGCCGTCAGCGCATAGCGGTCGAGGCAGGCCAGCGCGGCATCCCGGCCCTCCACAAACAGGCAGGCGATCGCCTTCGCGAAAAGGGTGTGGTGCCCGCTGGGCTCAAGGTCCTGGAACAGCCGGTGGCCACCTTCGTGAAACCCTGCCAGGGTGATTGCGGCGGCACGCACCTCCGGCGCGGCATCCGCCCGCCGGGCGGCAACATAGTAGTTTCCGGCGGCAAGAGCCTCTTCCGCGGATCCATAGAGTTCAAGCAGGCGACGCAATTCGTCGGCGCGCGATGATGGATGGCTGCGGCGCAACATGCTTTCTGCGGTTCTCGACGGGGCGGCCCCTCTTCGGGGCCCGCGGAAGGGAGAAGCCGGGAAGGTGCCACAACGATTCCGGGCGCTCAAATGCCGGCAGCTGCATGCCAGTCCCATGCCGGAACGTTCGATGCGTCACCCTTTGCAATCCGGGGCGTGTGACGATACAGCTTTCCGCTTCTCAGACCCGCCCCCGGCCCGCCATCCGGCCGACCCAGGATGATCAAGATGCCCCCTCAGGAGCCGTTCTATCCTCTCGCAGCCTCGCAATGGGACCAGGCGGAACTCGACGCCCTGGCGGAGGTCATCGCCAGCGACATGTTCACCATGGGGGAGCGGGTACGCACCTTCGAGGCGGCCTTCGCCGCGTATCACGGCCGGGCGCATGCGGTGATGGTGAATTCGGGCTCGTCGGCCAACCTGGTCGGGATCGCCAGCCAGTTCTTCACCGACACCCCCCGCCTGCAGCGCGGCGACGAGGTCATCGTGCCGGCACTGTCCTGGAGCACGACCTTCCATCCGCTGCAGCAGTACGGGCTGCACCTGCGCTTCGTCGATATCGACCCGCAGACGCTGAACATCGATCCGGCCGCGCTGGAAGCGGCACTGACCCCGCGCACCCGGATGGTCATGGCGGTCAGCATCCTGGGCAATCCCTGCGACTTCAAGGCCCTGCAGAGCTTCTGCCGGCAGCACGGCCTGCTGCTGTTTGAGGACAATTGCGAATCCCTCGATGCCGGGCTGGGCGGACGCAAGACGGGGACGTTCGGCGATATTTCCACGGCCAGCTTCTTCTTCTCCCACCACATCTCCACGATGGAAGGGGGCATGATGCTGACCGACGACCGGGAGACGGCGGACCTTGCTCGCTGCCTGCGGGCGCATGGCTGGACACGCGACTTGGCTCCGGACAGCCCGGTCTATGCGCGCGGCCGGGACGATTTCTTCGAGGCCTACAAGTTCGTGCTACCCGGCTACAACCTACGGCCGGGCGAACTGCATGCCGCCGTCGGCATGGAGCAGTTGCGCAAGCTGCCCGCCCATACCACGCAGCGCCGCAGAAACCTCGCGCATTTTCAGGCCCGCTTCGGCAACCATCCGGTGGTCCGCATGCAGCGGGAACACGGCGAGAGCTCCGCCTTCTCATTTCCCTTGGTCCTGCGCGACCCCTCGACCGACCGGGGGGCGGTGATGGCCGCACTGAAGGAGGCGGATATCGCCTACCGCATCGTCACCGGCGGCTGCTTCATCCGCCATCCGGCGATCCGCTTCTTCGATCATTCCGTGGTCGGTGACCTGCCGCATGCCAACGAGGTGCATGACCGCGGCTTCTTCGTCGGCAACCTGCCGCGCGACCTGACTGCGCAGATCGACCGTCTGGACGAGACGATCCGGGCCGCAGCAGGATGAGCCACAGGGGGCAGTGAACGACCAGCCATGAGTTCCGGCATGCACATTCTCATCACCGGCGGCGCCGGCTATCTGGGCTCCACCATGGTGCCTGCCCTGCTGGCACAGGGCCACAAGGTGACGGTGCTGGACAGCTTCCAGTTCGGCGAGAACAGTCTAGCCGCGGCCTGCGCCGATCCGGGTTTCGAAGCGGTGCGAGGCGATGCCCGCCAGACGGACGTGCTGCGCCCGCTGCTGGTACAGGCCGATGCGGTCATTCCGCTGGCTGCGCTGGTCGGCGCGCCGCTCTGCGATCGCGACCAGATCGGCGCGGTCACAATAAACCGGGATGCCATCGCGACCATGGTCGACCTGATGTCGCCGGCGCAGCGCCTTCTGATCCCGATCAGCAACAGCGGCTACGGGGTCGGCGAGCCAGGCAAGTTCTGCACCGAAGAGTCACCGCTCCGCCCGGTCTCGCTCTATGGCCGCACCAAGGTCGAGGCGGAGGAGATCGCCCTGGCGCGTGAGAACACGGTGAGCTTCCGCCTGGCGACCGTGTTCGGCATGTCGCCCCGGATGCGCATGGACCTGTTGGTCAACGACTTTGTCTACCGGGCTGTCAGTGACCGGGCCCTGGTGCTTTTTGAGGCCCATTTCAAGCGCAACTATATTCATGTGCGCGATGTCGCCCGCGCCTTCCAGCACGGACTGGATCATTTTGACGAGATGCGCGGCCGCGCGTTCAACGTCGGGCTGTCGGACGCCAACCTGTCGAAATGGGAACTGTGCGAGACCATCGCCCGCCACGTCCCCGGCTTCACCTTCTTGGAAGCACCGGTCGGAAAGGACCCTGACCAGCGCGACTATATCGTTTCCAATGCCCGGATCGAGGCAACGGGATTCCGGCCGGCGCACAGCCTGGACGACGGCATAGTCGAACTGATCAAGGGCTACCGCACCCTGAACGTACACCGCTACAGGAACGTCTGAGCGATGGCAGAGGCGTCCGCATTCCCCGTCGCCGGACAGCGGATCTGGGTGGCAGGGCATCGCGGCATGGTGGGATCCGCGGTCTGTCGAGCCCTGCGGGCGGCAGGTGCCTGGCCGCTGACCGTCGACCGGGCCGATCTCGACCTCACACAGGCGGTGGAGGTGGCGGCCTGGCTGCGACGGGAGCGCCCTGACGGCATCATCGTTGCTGCCGGACGGGTTGCCGGCATCGCCGGCAATGCGGCCCATCCGGCCAGCATGATGCAGGAGAACCTCATGATCGCGCACAGCGTGATCTGGGGTGCGCATCAGGCCGATGTCGCGCGGCTGGCCTATCTCGGCGCCTCCTGCGTCTATCCGCGCGACGCGGCACAGCCGATCGCCGAGGAAAGCCTGCTGACCGGTCCGCTGGAGCCGACGAACGAAGGCTACGCCCTCGCGAAGATTGCGGGCATGCGGCTCTGTGCCTTCCTGCGGCAGGAGTTCGGACGCCGCTATGTCAGCCTCGTCCCGGCCAACCTTTACGGGCGGGGCGACCGCGCCCACGCCGATCCGGACCGGGCCCATGTGATCCCTGCCCTGATGGGGCGCATGCTGGCGGCACGGCAGGCCGGCGCCGCGGAGGTGGAGATCTGGGGGACAGGCAAGGCGGTCAGGGATTTCCTCTATGTCGACGATGCCGCCGAAGCGATCCTGCTGGCCTACGAGCGCTTCGCCGGCCCTGGCCACCTCAACATCGGCTCGGGCAGCGGCACTGACATCGCCACGCTGGCCGGGACCATCGCCGAGGTCACCGGCTTTCGCGGCGCCCTGCGCTTCGACGGGAGCAAGCCGGACGGCATGCCGCGGAAGGTCCTGGATAGCCGGACCAGCTTCGGCCTGGGCTGGCGTCCCACCACCGCCCTGGTCGACGGGCTCCGCCTGACCCTGCAGGACCTGCTGGCGCAGGCGCCGCCCGCCTGACGGGAATGGCCCGGCGGCGATCGCGAACCGCGCTGGCAAGGCCGGCACGGGCATCGCGCCGCAGGCATGATCCCGGCAATGACTGAACCATCCGCAGGCAGTAGATTTGACGGGCATATGCCGGCCTGCTTTCAGGCACCGGGCCGGCCGAACTGAAGCGACAGGCAGGTCGATGCGCGAAAACCATACTGACGATGCTCTACTGCGCTTTGCCTATGGCCAGATGATCGAGCACTTCTCCGACAAGCAGGTACGCGAGGCGGCGGCGGTCAGGGTGCGCGACTTCGTTGCCGCACGCCATCCGGTGCCGGCTTCGCAAGCCCCGGCGGAGAGCCGTCAGGCCGTAGCGGACATGGCCGAGACTGGCGTGCATTTCTTCGAGCCGTTCCTGACCCGGCAGCAATGCATCGAGGTTCTGCGACACATCTCGCAACTGCCCGTCTACGACAACCAGTCCTATAGCGGCAGCAGCCGCACGCCCTTGCTGTTCGAACAGGTCCGCAACACGGTTCCTGTCGCCAGCTACCGCGTCGATCACATCCTGCAGGTGCCTCACCTTCTGGAGGCCGCCCTGTCGCCGGCGATCCGCGACCTGGCTGCCGCCTATCTGGGCTGCATGCCGACCATGTACGGCTGCAACATGTACTGGTCTTTTCCCGGCCACGATCTCGTCCGCGGGGTGCAGCACTTCCATCGCGACTTCGACGATCTCCGCTTCGTCACCCTCTTCATTCTGCTGAACGATGTCAGCGACGCGGCCGGCTCCCACGAGTTCGTGCAGGGCAGCCACCGCCGCGACATCAATCTGGAGCGTTTCGCGAATTGGCATGGGGAGCATGCCCGCAGCGGCGAGGAGGCGGAACTGAAGCAGCAGTACCGTGACCCCCGGATCCTGTTCGCGCCGAACCCCTATATCGACCCGCTGATTCATGCCATCTTTGGCGACCGGATCCTCCGCATTGCCGGCTCGGCAGGCACGACCTTCGCGGAGGACAATTTCGGCTTGCATCGCGGCGTGCCGCCGAAGGGGCCCCGCCTGCTGTTCTGGGCGCGCTACGGCTATGGGCCGAATGCCTACAGTGCCAGAGTGACGCCGGAGCGCGTCCCTGCAAGCTGGCTCCGTTCACGGATCGGCGATGATGAAACGCTGCGCTACCTCACCCGGATGCTCATCGACTGGGACGCGTGATCGCGGTGCAGCCGGTCACTTGCCGGTGACGAAGATCCCAATGCAGTCGGGGTCGCGTGGCGCCCTGGCCGTGCCGACATGCCTGTCCATCTGCATCACATACCAGTCGCCTTGGAAGAACGCCTCGAATCCGTCGTCCTGCAGCAGATGCATTATCGCGAAATGCGCCTCGATCCGGGCGACCCACCAGGCCGCGGGGCGCAATGTCTCCGCAGGCGGCGCATCCTCGCGCGCGGCCGTGCGGATGTAGAAGAACCCGGTTGCGCCCATCAGCGCCGCAGCGCTGCGCAGAACAGTGTCGATATGTGCTTCCGGTATATGTTCCAGGACGTTCACGCAATAGATGAAGTCGCGGCGATACAGAGCGGGCAGCAGCCATAGACAGGCCTCGACGTCGGGCCGCCCCGAGAAGTCGATGCCTGCAGCATCCACGCGGCGGGCTCGGAACCAGTCCCGAGCCTCGCCATTGCCGCAACCCAGGTCCCATAGCGAAGAACGTGCACGGATGCCGAGCTTGGACAGGACAGTCGGAGCCCAGACCAGGCCCGTCGACCGCCCTTCCAGTGCGGCCGCGCGGTTGAGCCGGTCGTGTCGTTCGCGCGCGACGACAGCCTCCTGGTCCAGAATCGGGAAACAGGAGATCGCCGAGCCGGGCGTGACATTGGTGACCCGGGGAAGCGATATGCCGTAGGTTTCCGCCACTGGCCAGAAGAACTTGTTCATCACCGCGGTGTCACGGCTGATCCAGGAAGCAGGACCGTCGAACAATTGCTCGTTGTGATAGCCGTCGCCATGGCCGTCGGCACCAAAAATAAAGATGTCAGCCGCGCCGCCACGCGCCAGCAGGTAAAGCAGGCCGGTGATCGAATTGAAAAGGAAGGGAGCTTCCTCCTGGTAGATCATGCCCTTGCCGAGAAGCTTCCAGCCTTCGAAAGACAGTGCCAGGAAGCCCTGATATGCTGAGTACCAGTCGAGATCCTCTTCGATCCGCTGCTTCGCCGTGCAGTATACGATGTCGAAACCCCGGCCCGGCGGCAGCAGGTCCTCCACCGCCCGAGCCTTGTTCAGGCTGGCGATGATCCACTCCCCGTCCAGACGCAGCAGTTCGTCCAGCCGCGCGTCCCGGACGGACGGACCCTGGAGAAGAATTGCCACACGCTTTCCCGCAACGAGCGCCCTGATTTCCTCGAGCGGAATGAGATACATCTGTTCCCCTTCACCGTCTGAACAATCCTGTCTCCCTGGCCGGGCCGAACCTACAGGAGCGCCGTTTCCTCCGAAAGTTGTCTGGAAGCGGAGGGGCGCGGTCGCGGACAGGATCCCGCCGCCAGCAACCGCACCAGGGTCTTGCCACGCCATGCCAGAACGGCAGTCTGCCACTCTCCAACCCAGCAGCTCCCGCCCGCCGGGCCGGGCGGAAAAGGGCCTGCGCTTCGGACGGTCCCCGTGAGCCCGCCGGTCCCGGACATCGTGGTTCTGGCAGGCGGGCTCGGCACAAGACTGCGCGATGTCGTAGAGCCGGGCCTGCCGAAGCTGCTTGTCCCGATACATGGTCGTCCGTTCCTGGACTACCTTCTGTCGTGGCTGCGGCGCCAGGGCGCGACGCGGGTGACCTTCGCTCTTGGTTATGGTGCCGATCGGATCATCCCCGCACTGCAGCAGCGTACCGGCTGCCTGCCATTCGCCATCGACTGGACCGTCGAAACCGCGCCGCGAGGCACAGCGGGAGCAATCGCCCTGGCGCTGCACGACCGCCCGTCCGGGCCAGGCCTGGTCATCAATGGCGACACCCTGGTCGACATCCACCTGCCGGACTTCTGCGCCGCCTTCCCGCACCAGGCAGAACTCGGCCTGGTCGCCGTAAAGGTCCCCGACGCGGCGCGCTTCGGGCTCCTGTCGCTCGACGCGCAGAACCGGGTGGCCCGGTTCCTGGAGAAGCCGCATGCACGTCCGGCCGGCGGAGGCTGGATCAATGGCGGGATCTACCTGCTGTCCGAACCGGTCATGGCACGCCTCCGCGGCATGGCAGAGGGCTCCTTCGAACGTGACGTCATGATGCGGCTTCCGCCAGGAACGATCTGGGCATGGCCGCAACGCTGCCGGTTTCTCGACATCGGAACGGCGTCCTCCCTCAGCGAAGCCTTCGAGGTGCTCGCGCCGCTTGCCGAAGGCTTTCGCGATGGAGCGCTCTGGCGCGGCTCCGCTACTGTAACGCCGGCGCCGTAGCGCGACGCGGCCTGTGCGGATCGGCTTTCCAGTTCCACGGATGCAGGCAATCCCCTACTCTGCGGCAGGATCAACCTGCACCGGTCGCGGCCTCCCATGCCTGACACGCAGCTGCCCACCCTCTACAACACGGATTCATCCTACTATTCGATGATCGCCCGGCTGGCCCTGGCGGAAGCCGGGATGTCCTACACCTCCCGACCGGTCGACATCCACAGAGGGCGGGAAAACCAGCAGCCCTGGTTCGTGCGGCTGAACCCGGAGATGACCGTGCCGGTCCTCGTCGACGGCGACCGGGTGCTGCCGGACAGCCACCTGATCCTGGATGCGGCCCGGCCGCAGCCGGCGGCCGGCGCGCAGGCCGAACTGCTGTCTCGGCTCTACCGCTTCCCCGTCGACCAGTTCACTTTCGCCTGGCTGATGCGCTGGAACCCGGTCGTGCGCTTCCTGTTTCCGCGCAAGCTGGCGGAGATCCGCGGCGACATGCTGCAGCTGGCGGAGCAGAACCCGGACCTCGGCGATGCTTATCGCAGGCGGGCGGCGGTGTTCGACCAGCGGGTCGCCGCCTTCTCGCAACCGCCGGGCCCGCGCTGGGCCGCCCTGTCGGCCGAGGCCGACGCCCTGCTGGCGGAGATGGACGCGCAGCTGGCACAGGCCGGCCCGCTGTTCGGCGGTGCGGATTTCAATGCGACGGACGTCCTGGCGACCGTCTTCCTGGCGCGGCTGCGCTTCTGCCGGCAGGGGCGCCGCATCGGCGCGCGGCCGGCCGTCGCCGCCTACTGGGACCGGGTGCATGGCCGGCCGAGTTTCCGCCAGGCCGATGTCTGGGACCGGCTGCGCCCCAGCCTGGTCCTGCGCCTGATCGGATAGCGGCCGCGAAGCCACCCCCTGACGGTCCGGAGCGTCGCGCGCTATAGTGCGACCGCCGGCGCGGCCACCGGGCCGGAGATGCGCCACGGCGCGTCGACACCATCTTGCAGGATCCGGAGTTCCATGACCGCCGACCTTCGCGGCCGCGTCCAGCGGCTGACCGAGAGCCGCGTCTTCAACCTGTTCGTCACCGTCGTGATCGTGGTCAACGCCATCACCCTGGGTCTGGAAACCTCGGGTGCCGCGATGGCGGCCGCCGGTCCCCTGCTGACCGTGCTGGACATGGCGGCGCTGGCGGTCTTCGTGGTCGAACTGCTGCTGAAGATCTATGCCCAGCGCCTGCATTTCTTCCGCCAGGGCTGGAACCTGTTCGACTTCATCGTCGTCGGCATCGCGCTGCTGCCGGCGGCGGGCGAGTTCTCGGTGCTGCGGGCACTGCGGGTGCTGCGGGTGCTGCGGCTGATCTCCGTGGTGCCGCAGATGCGGGCCGTGGTCGGCGCGCTGCTGTCGGCCCTGCCCGGCATGGGGTCGGTGATCGCGGTGCTGGCGATCGCCTACTACGTGGCCGCGGTGATCGCCACCAAGCTGTACGGCGCCAGCTTCCCGGAATGGTTCGGCTCCATCGGCAATTCCATGTACTCGCTGTTCCAGATCATGACCCTGGAAAGCTGGTCGATGGGCATCGTCCGGCCGGTGATGGAGGTGCATCCGCTGGCCTGGCTGTTCTTCGTGCCGTTCATCGTGATCACCAGCTTCGCGGTCCTGAACCTGTTCATCGCCCTGATCGTCAACGCGATGCAGTCCGCCCATGACGAGGAGACGCAGGCCGCCCGCGCCGAGATCGAGGCGAAGGCCCATACCGAGCGCGCGGAACTGCTGTCCGAACTGCGGGCGCTGCGGGAAGAGGTCTCGGACCTGCGCGGCACCCTGCAGCAGACCCAGGTCGCGGTAGATCGGGCCGAAGGGGAGCGGGCCGAGGGAGATCAGGGTGCCCGCTGATCAGGGAGCGAGGTAGCGCAGCAACCGCGGGTCGTCGCGGATCTGGTCGGCCGGGCCTTCCAGCGCGATCTCGCCGCGGTCCATGACATAGGCATAGTCGGCGATCTTCAGCGCCAGCTCGACATGCTGCTCGACGATGATGATGCCGATCTCGCTGCGCAGCTTGCCCAGCCGGTCGGCGATCTCCTCGATCACGCCGACCCAGACGCCTTCCGTCGGCTCGTCCAGCATCAGCAGGGTCGGCTTGCCCAGCAGGGCGCGGCTGATCGCCAGCATCTTGCGCTCGCCGCCCGACAGGGTGCCGGCCTGCTGGCCCAGCCGCTCGGCCAGCTTCGGAAAGAAGTCGAGGACGGTGTCGATCGCGCCCTCGTTGCGCTTCGACAGGGCGCCGATGCGCAGATTTTCCCGCACCGTCAGCTTGCCGAACACCGCATGCTCCTGCGGGACATAGCCGATGCCGCGGCGCATCCGCGATTCGGTGGCCTCGTTGGTGGCGTCGCGGCCGTCGAAGGTGATGCTGCCGCCCATCGGCTTCAGCTCGCCGGCCAGGGTCTTCAGCAGGGTGGTCTTGCCGGCGCCGTTGCGCCCCAGCACCGCCACCCCGCCCGAGCGGCCCGCCTTCAGCGACACGTCGAACAGCACCCGGCTGCGGCCATAGCCGGAGGAGAGCTGCTGCACGTCCAGGATGGGGCTTGCCTCAGACACGGGTGGTATAGACCTCCTGCACCTTGTCCGACCGCTCGATCTCCTCGACCGTGCCGCTCTGCAGCACCTGGCCCTGCTGCAGGACGGTCAGGTGGTCGCAGATATCCTTGATGAAATCGAGGTCGTGCTCGACGATCACCAGCGCGCACCATTGCCGGATCGGCTCCAGCAGCTCGCCGGTGACCCGCCGTTCCTCCGGGCTCATGCCGCCGGTCGGCTCGTCCAGCAGCAGGAGCTTGGGCCGCGGCGCCAGCGCCATCGCGATCTCCAGCCATTGCTGCTGGCCGTGGGAGAGCTCCCCCGCCAGGGTGTCGGCATGGTCGGCCAGGCGGAACCGCTCCAGCGCCTCCATCACCTGGTCGTGCAGGGCGCCGCGGGTGCGCGAACGGACCAGGCTCCACACCGTCTCCCGCGTCTGCAGCACGATCAGGACATTGTCGTAGACCGACAGCGACGGCAGCACCGCAGTGATCTGGAACTTCAGCGACAGGCCGGCGCGGGCACGCTCGTAGGGGGTGGCGCGGGTGATGTCGCCGCCGTCGAAGGTGATCGTCCCGGTCGAGGCGAAATGCGCCCCAGCGATCGCCTTCAGCAGGGTGCTCTTGCCCGACCCGTTCGGCCCGATCAGGCCGTGGAAGGTGTTGGACTGGACATCGACATCGACCCCCTCCAGCGCCTTCAGGCCGCCGAAGGTCTTGCCGACACCGCGGACTTCGAGCAGCGCCATCTCAGCGCTTCCTGCCGCTCTTCGGCGGCCGCCCGTAGGAGCCCACCCGCTCGCGATGGCTGACGATGAAGCCGAGCAGGCCGGTCGGCCGGTAGGCGATCACGATCAGCAGCAGCAGGCCCAGGATCGACTGCCAGTAGTTGCGGATCCCCTCCAGGTCGGCGAGCCAGTTGGTCGCCACCTCCACCCCCACCACGCCGATCACCGGACCGATCAGGGTGCCGGTGCCGCCGACGAAGGCATAGAGCACGGCCATGGTGGAGGTCTGGATGCCCAGCATGTCGATGCCGGCATAGCCCTCGTGATAGCTGTAAAGCGCACCGGACAGGCCCGCCACCGCGCCAGCGAAGGTGAAGATCACCGCCTTGAACACCTGCACCCGATAGCCGAAGAAGGCCAGCCGCTCCTCGTTCTCGCGGATGCCGGCCAGGACCAGGCCGAACTGCGACTTCACGATCATCCGGCACAGCGCATAGACCGCTACCAGGAAGGCCAGGGCCAGGTAGTAGAAGTGGTATTCGCCATCGAAGAACTCGAGGCCGCCGAGCATCATGATCTCGATGGAGGAGAGGCCGTTCGCGGCACCGATATAGTTCCAGCCGCCGGCCAGCCGCTCGGCGGCGTAGGAGGCGGTCAGGGTGCCCATGGCGACGAAGATGATCGTCGGCGTGCGGCGCCCCAGCAGCAGGAACCAGGCGATCAGCCCGGCGAAGACCAGGGAAACCAGGATCGCGATCGGTACCGTGACGACCAGCTGCGCCAGTTCCGCGTCGCGGCCCAGAAGGCCGACGACATAGCCGGCGGCGCCGAAGAACAGGCCCTGGCCGAACGCCATGATGCCGGAATAGCCCCAGCACAGGTCGAAGCTGATGGCGAAGATCGCCAGCAGCAGCATGCGGGTCGCCAGGCCGGTCAGGTAATAGGTGTTGTCGAGTGTCAGCTCCAGCACCGCCGGAAGCAGCAGGAAGGCCACCAGCACGACGACCTCGATCACCGGCAGCCGTCGCGCCACCGGCGCGGTCGCTCGCACGGGATCCGGCGCCCGGTCTGTCGCTGCAGGTTCTGCCTGTTCGGCCATGTCGTCGGCGCCTCGGGGCTGGAACGCTTGAAGATGGGGACCGCCCGGCCCCGCAGGTGCTGCGGGGCCGGGCGGCCTGTCGGATGCCGGTCAGGCCGGCAGGTCGGACCTATGGGGAATGCAGCGGATCAGCATTCCTTCGGATCGACCATGTCGTACTTCTCGACCACGTCGTACTGCCCGTTATGGGCGACGGCGATGTACATATTCATCTTGCAGTGCCACTTGCCCGGCACCATCTCGGCGCCGCCGCCGGGGCCCTGTTCGATCTTCGCGGTCTGCATCGCCTCGTTCACCGCATCGCGGGAGACGTCGCCATTGGTGGCGATCACCGCCTGCTCGTACAGCTTCAGGCCGCGCCAGGTGCCGGTCGCGGCGCTGCCGGCGGTGAACTGGTAGGGCGTGTCCGGGAACATCGCCTTGTAGTCCGCCAGAATCTGCTGGCTGAACGGATCCTCGATGTCCTGGAAGAAGTCGAGACAGGACGCCAGCCCCTCCATCTCCTCCGCCTTGTTCACGTTCAGCAGGTTCTCGTCATAGTAGACGCAGCACAGGCGACCGCCGTTCTTCTGGAAGCCGGCCTCGTAGAGCTGCTTGAAGAACGGCCCGACCCCGGGCGGGATGACGGTGTTGAAGACGCAGTCGACCTTCTCGTTGATGATCTTGGAGACGGTCGCAGAATATTCGATCTGGTCCAGCGGGTAGTATTCCTCGAACACCACCTCGCCGCCATTGGCCTCGATCACCTTGCGGGCATACTTGTTCAGCAGGTTCGGCCAGACATAGTTGGCCGACGGCATGGCGAAGCGCTTGTTGCCCTTCTCGATCAGCCAGGGGATCAGCCGGTCGCACTGCTGCGCCGGGGTCGGCCCGGTGTTGAACAGGTACTGGGTGCATTCCTGCCCCTCGTACAGCTGCGGATAGATGTAGAGGGTGCGGCCGCGGCGCACGATCGGGTCCTTGATCGCCTGCCGCATCGAGGAGGTGATGCCGCCCAGAACGACATCCACCTGGTTCTGCTGGATCAGCTTGCGGACATTGCCGACGGCGACCGTCTCGTTGGAGGCGGTGTCCTCCAGGTACAGCTCCACCGGGCGGCCGGCGATGCCGCCGGCATCGTTGATCTGCTTCACCACCAGCTGGGCAGTGTTCCAGTCGGCATTGCCGGCATAGCCGATCGGGCCGGTGATGTCGGTGGCGATGCCGATCTTGATCGGCCCCTGCGCATGCGCCCACTTGGCCGGCAGCACCCAGTTGCCGGCACCGATGGCGATGGCGCCGGCAGCGGTGGCACTGCCCTGCAGGAAGCGGCGCCGGGACGGGCCCTGGCGGCGGTCCCGGTCGAATGTATCGTCTGACATGTCAGATCCTCCCCTGTTTCACGAAGCCTTGCGGCCGGAGCTTGACGATCACGATCGCCACGACGAAGACGAGCACCTCGGCGAACACCGGGTTGACCAGGTCGCTGACACCGGGAATCTCCCGCAGCCACTGGAAGCCGGGCACCATGGCGCCGATCAGCGCGCCGCCCAGCACCGGCCCCTCGAAGGTGCCGATGCCGCCCAGCATCACCGACAGGAAGCCCTGCACCAGGAAGCGCACGCCCAGGTCGGCGAAGATCTGGAACAGCGGCACCATCAGTGCGCCGGCCAGGCCCGCCAGCGCGGCGCCGAAGGCGAAGGTGAAAGCATAGAGCTGGGTCGTGGAGATCCCGCAGGAGCGCGCCAGGGAGGGATTCTCCAGCGCCGCGCGGATCCGCAGGCCATAGCTGGTGCGGGTCATGAAGGCATAGCAGGCCAGCACGATCAGCACCGTCACGACGATGACGATCGCGCGCCAGGCCGAAACCTCGACCCCGAACAGCGAGAAGGATCCCGGCACCGGTTCCGGCACGTTGTAGTAGAGCCCGCCCAGCAGGCCGCGCACGATCTCGCGGATGATCAGGCCCAGCGCCCAGGTGCCCAGCATCGCCGCCACCGGCAGGGCATAGAAGCGGTGCACGATGCCGCGCTCCAGCGCCAGGCCGATCGCGCCCACCACCACGGGCGCCACGATCATGCCCAGCCAGACCGGCAGCCCGGCGGTGGAGAACAGGTAGACGGTATAGGCGCCCAGCAGCACGAACTCGCCATGCGCGAAGTTGAAGATCCCCATCATGCTGGCAATGACGCCAAGCCCGAGGACCACCAGCACCATGATGGAGGTGAACGCCAGGATGTCGAATACGAGCTTCACGACCTCCATGCGGTCGCACCCCCCATCAAATACGCTGCCACCGCCGCGCAGCCGGATCGCCGCGGCGATCCGTGCCTGCCTGCGCCCTCCGGCTTTCCCCCCAGGAATATCACCGGCGGGCTTCCTCCCCAGGACTGCTCCGCCCCGGCTGGCGCCCCGCCGGTGCATCGCCTCGGGGTCATGGTGCAGTGCAGTGAAGCCGCATTACGACCGAAATCGGGCCGGGACGCAATACAGGTGAAAATATTTTCCTGCTGCGATCCGGCTTCCGACGCCGCCATGACGCTGCTGCCTCCCTACATCCGCTTCCAGTCGCCCGCCTGTTCGAAGGCATGGGCGGCGCGGTAGATCACCGTCTCCTCGAAATGCCGGCCGACCAGCATCAGGCCGATCGGCAGGCCATCGGCCATGCCGCAGGGCAGCGACATCGCCGGATGATGGGTGATGTCGAACGGCAGGGTGTTGGTGGTCGGCTCCAGCGCCCGGGCGAAGATCTCCTCCGCACCGGCGCCGGCCGCCGGCAATGGCGTCGCCTTCATCGGCGTGGTCGGCATCAGCAGCAGGTCGAACTCCGCCAGCACCCGGTCATAGGCGGCCTTCAGGCGGCGGGAGACGTTGACCGCCTTGCCGTAGTGCCGCGGCCCGAAATGGTTGTTCACATGGGTGCCGAACATCATCAGCACCTTCGTCGTCTCCGACAGGGAATCGGCCTGGCCCCGCCAGCCGCGATGGCGGTCCATCAGCGAGGTCGCGTAGAGGTCGGAGCGGCTGGTGCCATAGCCGTCGCCGAACATCATGGTCTGGGTCAGGCCCTGCACGCCGATCGGCATCCAGATCGCCGGCGCCAGCAGGTGCATGGGGACGGAGACCTCCTCCACCGTGGCGCCCAGCGAGGCGAAGCGCTTCGCCGCCTCCCGCACGCTCTCGTTCACCGCCGCCTCGGCGCCCTCCTGCTCGAAGCCCTCCTTCAGGACCCCGATCCGCATGCCGGCGACACCCTGGCCCAGGGCCTCGGTATAGGCCGGCACCTGCGGCGCCTTGATCCGCGGGTCATAGCCGTCGTCGCCGGCGATCACCTCCAGCAGCAGGGCATTGTCCGCCACATTCGCGGTGATCGGCCCGGCATGGTCGATGAACACCTCGATCGGCATGATCCCGGTATAGGGGACCAGCCCCCAGGTCGGCTTCATGCCGTAGGTGCCGCAGAACGACGACGGCATGCGGATCGAGCCGCCCTGGTCGCCGCCGATCGCCATGTCCACCTCGCCCAGCGCGACCACCACGCCGGAGCCGGAGGAGGAGCCGCCGGCCGAATAGCCCATCCGGTGCGGATTGTGGACCGGCCCGGTGGCATTCGTGTGGCTGCCGCCTGACAGGCAGAAATACTCGCAATGAACCTTGCCCGCGATCTCCGCCCCCGCATCCAGCATGCGGGTGACAATGGTCGCGTCGAACTCCGGGACGTAGCCCTCCAGGGTGGAGGCGCCGTTCATCATCGGCACGCCGGCCAGCATGATGTTGTCCTTCAGCGCGACGGTCCGGCCCTTCAGCTTGCCCGATGCGGCACCCTGCACGCGGGCCTTGCGGTACCAGGCATTGCGGGAATTCTCCGCGCCGTCGGGACGATAGCCCGGCGTGCGCGGATAGGTGACCGCAGGCAGCTCGTCCGGCATCGCACCGACGGCGTTATAGGCCTCCGTCATGCCCTGCATCAGGCCGAGATAGGACGTCACGGCATCGTCGGTCAGATGCAGGCCGCATTGCGCGGCAACGGCGCGGAGCTGGTCGGGCGTGGGCAGGCTGACGGTCATCCTCATGCTCCTGGCAGCGACTGGTCTTCGGGCGGCTGGTCCTCGGGCGGCTGTTCCCGAGGATCGGCACCAGCGATACCACCACGGCCGCCAGGCCGCTCGCCTCTGCGGGACAGCGATTGGCCGCTGCGGGACAGGGATGCGCTGCGTGCTGGTATTGCCCGGCGAAATCGCCAAGACTTGGCGCAAAAGACAGATGCGCAGGCCAGCGCATCGGCGGAGGCACGGAAGACGGAATTGGACGCGCACGCGGACAGCGGAATCCAGGCAGACGGACTCCACGCAGACGGACTCCACGCAGACGGGGCGATCTCGGTCCGGGATACCGACCGCTTCGACTACTGGCATGACTGGATCTGCCGCCACTACTCGGTGACCGATTGCCGGCGGCTGAACGACGAAAGCTTCGAGTCCCGCGCCTCGAACTGGCGCTGCGGGCCGCTGGCGCTGGGCGAGGTCGAGCTCTCCGGCCATGGTGCGATGCGGTGGACCCGCCGGCCCGACGAGATCCGCTGCGACCCGCGCGACCATTACCAGTTCCTGCTGGTGCTGCACGGCCGGGTCACGATCGCCCAGGAAGACCGGGCGGCGGCCCTGCAGCCGGGCGACCTGATGTACTACCACCAGGGTCGCCCGTTCGACCTGGCCGCGCACGGCGACACCCGCTCCCTGCTGGTCAGCGTCCCCTGGCCGGCCGTCTACGAGCGCCTGCCGGGCGCCGACCGCCTGACTGCCTGCCGCCTGTCCGGCGGCACGCCCTATGTGCGCCTGGCGGCCGCCGTCCTGCGGGAGCTGCTGGCGGCCGCACCGGCGGGCGGCTCCGCCGCCCTCGACCGGATCGGCACCTCTGCCGTGGACATCCTGGTGGCGGCGATCGAGGGCGACCGGCAGCGTGATGCCGGCGAGGACGACATCCTGGCGCGCGCCAAACGGTACATGCGCGAGAACCTGCACGATCCCGACCTGCATGTGGAAGATGTGGCCGCCGCGCTGGGCATGTCGCGGCGCACCCTCAACCGCCTGTTCGTGGCCGAGGGCACGACGCCGATGCGCTGGCTGTGGCAGCAGCGGCTGTCGGCCAGCTACCGCGCCCTGTCGGAGGGCCGCGCGCGGCAGGTCACCGAGGCGGCGTTCGGCGCCGGCTTCAGCGACCTGTCGCATTTCAGCCGGGCGTTCCGCCAGGCCTTCGGACGCGCGCCGAGTTCCCTCAAGCGCCGCTGAGACGCCGCCGCGCCCCATCGTTCGCCGCTGTCGCGACTCAGCCCTGCCAGACCTGCCGGCCGTTCATCCAGGTCTCTGACACCCGGATATCCTTGATCCGCGCCGGATCGACCTTGCGCGGGTCCTCCTCCAGGATCGCCAGGTCGGCGAACTTGCCGGGCTCCAGGCTGCCGATCTCATGCTCCGAATGGCATTGCCAGGCGGCGTCCCGGGTCACCGCCCGGATGGCGCGCTCCACGCTGACGCATTCCTCCGGCGCCAGCACGCTTTCCGGCTCCCGCCACATCTGCCGGGTCACCGTGTTGTGGATGCAGCGCAGCGGGTTCAGCTCCGTCACAGTGGCATCGGAATGCACCGTCCAGGTGATGCCGGCCGCGGAGCAGGCGCCGGTGCGGTCCAGCAGCCGTGCCTTCTCCGGCCCGAAGATGTCGTCGCGGAACGCCTGGCCCCAATAGTAGACATGGCCGATCAGGAAGCTGGGGGAGATGCCGTGGCGGCGGATCCGCGCGATCTGGTCGTCGTGCAGGATCGAGCAATGCTCGATCCGGATCCGCCGCGCCGGCACGTCGACACCCGCCGCCGCCGCGGCGTCCACCGCATCCAGGATATTGTCGATCGCCCGGTCGCCATTGCCGTGGATCACCACCTGCCAGCCCTGAGCGGCGCGCTGCGACACCGCCTGCACCAGCCGGTCCTGCGGGATATAGGCCATGCCGTTCCGCCCGGTGCGGAAATAGGGCTCGCGCTGCAGCCCGGTATAGCCCTGGTTGGAGCCGTCGGCGACGATCTTCCAGCCGGTCAGCCGGACCAGGGAATCGCCGTCGCCGCAGGCCACGCCGAGTTCATCCCAGGCAGGACCGGCATCGTTGAACAGGGATGGCCGCATGCGGGCGGTCAGGCGGCCGCTCTCCGCCATCCGCCGGTACAGCGCCAGTTCGTCGCGGGCGCCGAGCCCACCGGTGGCCTGGTCGCAGAAGGTGGTGACGCCGACGGCATTGGCATCGCCGCAGACCCGCAGCCCGACCTCCATCAGGTCGCGGTCCTTCAGCGCCGGGTTGCAGGCCAGGACCGGCAGGTGGGCGGCACCGCCCTTGATGGTGCCGTTCGGCCGCCCGTCGGGCCCGCGGACATATTCGCCGCCGACCGGGTCCGGCGTGTCCGCCGTGATCCCCGCCGCCTCCAGCGCGCGCGAATTGACATAGGCCAGGTGCACCGAGGCGTTCAGCACGAAGACCGGGCTGCTGTCGGAGATCCGGTCCAGCTCCACCACGGTCAGGGCGTCCGGACCGGCCTGCAGGGAGGGGTCGAACTGCCGCGCCATGATCCATTCGCCAGGGCGCGCCTTCGCGGCATGGGCCTTCAGCGCCGCCAGGGCGCCGTCGACGGTGGCATGGTTGCGCGCGCCGATATCGGGCCAGTGGCCGAAGCCGGCCAGCAGCGCGAAATGCATGTGCGGCTCGATGAAGCCCGGCAGCAGGGTGCGCCCGTCGAGGTCGACCTCCTGCGCGCCCGCCCCGGCAAGGCGCCGCACATCGTCCAGGCGACCGGCCCCCAGGATGCGGTCGCCGCGGATCGCCAGGGCCTCCGCCTCCGAGAAGGCGGGGTCCACCGGCAGCACGGTGCCGCCGCTGAAGATGATCGTCTCCGGCCCGGCATGCGCCGCGGCGGCCCCCGCCGCGGCCGCGGCCAGTGCCAGCCCGCCGTCGCCGGCGGGGAAGGCGTCGCCGGCCAGCACCGCGCTGGCCGCCCCGCCGCCCAGCAGTGCCGCCGCCTGCAGGAAGCGGCGACGGGCCTGCATGCTGCGCCACCGGCCGCCCGATGCCGTCGGCGCCGGGCCCGGCGCCCGGTCGTGAAGCCCGGCCGGCATCCGGCCCAGCAGGCCGAGCCGGCCCAGCTCCGCGACCAGCGGGCCGCAGCAGAAGCAGTCATAGGGTTCGTTGCCGGCCTGGCGCATGGCATCCTCCGCTGTTGCGCCCCGGCACGCCGCATGCGCGGCCGCTTCAGGGACATCGATTCAGACACAGGAACGGCAGCATGGCACAATTCGGACAGACGGCGCATGACGATCCGGCGGCACCGGCGCGGGCTTCCTCCGACATCGCGGCACCGCTGCCGTTGACGGTGCTGACCGGCTTCCTGGGGGCCGGCAAGACCACCCTGCTCGGCCGCCTGCTTCACAGCCAGGCGTTCGCCGACACGGCGGTGATCGTCAACGAGTTCGGCGAGATCAGCCTGGACCATGACCTGGTGGAGGCGGCCGACGAAACCGTCATCGAGCTGAAGGGCGGCTGCCTCTGCTGCGCGGTGCGCGGCGACCTGGCGGACGCGGTCGGCGCGCTGTTCGCCCGCCGCGACGCCGGCACCGTCCCGCCGTTCCGCCGGGTGGTGCTGGAGACGACCGGGCTGGCCGACCCGGTGCCGATCCTGCAGACCCTACTGGCGGAAGAGGCGCTGTCCAGGCATGTCCGGCTGGACCTGGTCGCCACCCTCTTCGATGCGGTGAACGGGCCCGATACGCTGGGCCGCCACCCGGAAGCGGTGAAACAGGTGGCGGTCGCCGACCGGCTGGTGCTGACCAAGGCCGACCTGGCTGCGGACCCCGAGGCCGCGGTGCGCGCCCTGCGCCGCATCAATCCGGCGGCGCCGCTGGGACGGGCGACGGAAGGCCGCCTGGACCCTGCCTTCCTGCTGCCGGGAGCCGATCCGGCCGGCGCGGCGGACGACCTCGCGCCGTGGCTCGCCCGTGCCGACGTCCGGCAGGCCAACGTTCCCGCCAACGGGCATCACAACGATCACCATCGTCACGACCCGAACCGGCACGACGCGCGAGTGCGGGCCTGGTGCCTGACGGCCGAGCGCCCCGTCGCCGCGGAGGCCCTGGCACTCTTCCTGGAGACCCTCACCGCATTCCGCGGTCCCGATCTCCTGCGCGTGAAGGGCCTGGTGGATATTGCAGAGACACCGGGCCGGCCGGCCGTGGTGCAGGGGGCGCAGCATGTCTTCCACCCGCTGACCCACCTGGCGGCCTGGCCCGGCGGCGACCGACGGACCCGGCTGGTGATCATCGCCCGGGACATGGAAGAAGCCCAGGTCGCGGAGCTGTTCGCTTCGATCCTGGACGGCTTCGACTGACGCGCCCGGCTACTGCTGCAAGCGCAATGACTTGAGCTGCCAGATCGACCGCGCCAGGAACGTCTCGTTCCTGGTCTCCGGAAATCGGTCGAAATCGAACACCAGCCAAAGCGGCCCCCGGTTGCGGACGCTCATCAGGCGGCCATCCCGGGCCCAGGCCAGGACCGGTTCGAATGGGAGTATCTCCTCGATCGGCATCTCGATCGCATAGTCGTTCAGGGCCGCCGCCTGCAACCGGCTCTCGGTGCCGCGGACAGTGTCCAGCACCGCGGATAGTGGGACGCCTTCGAACCGCACCGCGCCATCGGTCCAGGGCGTTGAGCTGTCGAATGTCACCCGTCCCAACGCCTGCAGGTCCGCAAGGGACAATTCGACCACCTTGCTGCCATCGGCATTCTCAAGATGCAGGATCGGCTTCTCTTCCGCCGGGTCGGCGGCGAGAGCGGGTCGCGCAACAGTCAACGCGATGACGGCCAGGACGAGGGCGGCCAGCATGGTCCGGCGGCGCCACTTCAAACAAGGGCTCATCCTTTACTCTCCGATCGGCTGGCATTCGATACAAGGGAACACAATACGGAAGCACAGGCCATCGCGAGATACCGTCCCCTGCATCCCCGGCGGGTGCCGCACGAAGCCCGGCCGGCTGCCGGCGGCGCGGCGGATCCCGCATCCAACGTCATGACGTGGCGATACTGCGGGCCCGCTCCCACGCTATGCGCCAGACGCCTGACCGCTGCGCTTGAGACGCATCTCTCACTTGCCTGCACGGCCGACATTGTTGCTGACATTCACAAAGGAATCGCAGAGGATTGCCATATCTGTAGCGAGAACGTGAACAATTTGGGCACAGCAGTATGAATCGTGTCTCTCCCGTGCCCCCGATCTCCGCATGGGCCGCCGAGCGGCCCCGGTCCGTCGCGGTATCCCCGGCCAGCCCGATCGAGGTCCCGCGCGATCCTGGCACCGGCGACGGTGCCGGGCGCGGTGTTGCTCCGTGCCGCTGGACCTGAGCGGGGTCAGCGATCCGCGCCTGGTCCGAGCCTTCGACTATTGGGATCGGATTCGGGGCGATCGCCGCATGCCCTCGCGCCGGGACATCCAACCGAAAGACATCAAGGCCCTGCTGCCCCATGTCTTCCTGGTCGACGTCCTGCGCCACCCGCCGCGTTTCCGCATCCGCCTCGCCGGCACCGAGGTGAACAACCGGTTCGGCACCGACCTGACCGGCCGCTTCCTGGACGAGCTCGACCTCGGCAGCCGGCAGCAGGCCATCCTCGCCGCCTACGCCGCTACCGTGGACGCAGGCGAGCCGAGCCTGGACAGCGAGGAATATCTGCGCAGAGACGGCCGGCCGCTGCGCTACCGGCGCCTGCTTTGCCCCCTGTCCAGCGACGGGCGGACCGTGGACATGCTGTTCGGCGTACTGGCCGGCCTGCCGTCCGCGCCCAGCGGGCAGCCGGAATAGCGGGTCGCCGCGTCTCCAGGTCGGGCTATTGCCCGGCGCCGTAGCTCTTCCAGGTCTGCCGCAGCTGCGCCGTCCGCGCGCGGGTCAGTTCGGTCAGGCAGGTGGTCCGGATCAGCGGCTGCATGGACCCGCCCTTGAAAAACGCGGCTTCCCACCCGCATTGACCATCCCGGAACTGGATCCAGGCGCGCTGCGCCTCGCGCAGGGCAGCGGCCAGGCCACCGCCGGCCTGCTGCTTCGCAAGCTCGGCATCCATCGCCTTGAGCTTCGCCATCACCTCGCCATAGGCCGCATTCAGCTCCGCATCGGCGGCCTTGTAGTCGCGGCCGGCGCAGTCCTGCATCTGCATATTGGTCTGCGGCGCAGCGCAGTCATCGGCGGCGGCGGCCTGCAGCGGCAGCGCGAGCAGGGCGACCAGGACGAGGATCGGAACGGGCATGGCTGCGGCCTCCACGGTTCGGATGTGGCGGAACATCGCCTCAGAGGCCCAGCATCATGCGGGCGATGATGTTGCGCTGGACCTCATTGCTGCCGCCGTAGATCGAGGCGGCCCGGTTGTTGAGGTAGCGCGCGGTCAGCCATTGCGCCTCGTCCCGCTGCGGTTCCGGAGCGTTGGCACCGTCGGGTTCCGCGGGCCAGCGGCAGGCGGCGGCGCCGACGAGATCGACCGCCAGTTCGTCGAGATGCTGCATCGTTTCCGTCGACCGGGTCTTCAGCAGGGAGGAGGCCGGTCCCGGGCTGCGCCCCTCGGCCAGCGCCGAGAGCAGGCGGTGCTCGCTCATGTTCACTGCCTCCACCATGATTTCCGCGCGGGCCAGCCGTTGCGCCAGGGTCCAATCGGCGCCCGGCGGGCGGGCGGCAATTTCCCGCAGCCGGGCCAGATAGGCCTGCAGGCCCGGCCCGGCGCCGCCGCCGCGTTCGAAGGCAAGCAGCGACTTGGCCACCGACCAGCCATCGTTCTCCGCGCCCAGCCGGTTCGCCTTCGGCACCCGCACGTCGGTGAAAAAGACCTGGTTCAGCTCATGCTCCCCCGCCAGGCTGATGATCGGGTCCACGGCAATGCCGGGACTCTTCATGTCCAGCAGCAGGAACGTGATGCCGGCCTGCGGCTTGCCCTCCCGCGAGGTCCGCACAAGGCAGAACATCCGGTTCGCGAAATGGGCATGCGTCGTCCAGATCTTCGAGCCGTTCAGGACATAATCGTCGCCGTCGCTCTCCGCCCGCAGGGACAGACCGGCAAGGTCCGATCCGGCACCCGGCTCGGAGAAGCCCTGGCACCAGTAGTCCTCCCCCGACAGGATTCGCGGCAGGTAGTGCGCCTTCTGCTCGTCGCTGCCGTAGTGCATGAGGATCGGCCCGATCATCCGCAGGCCCATCGGCGCCAGCGGCGGCGCCCCGGCGCGGGCGCATTCGGCGGCAAAGATATGGCGCTGCATCTCGCTCCAGCCGGGCCCGCCATGGGCCCGCGGCCAGGCAGGGGCCGCCCAGCCGCGGCCATGCAGGATGCGCTGCCAGGGCAGGCTGTAGGCCGGATCCACGAAGATGCTGGTGGCGCCCCGGCCGGCCGCCTGCAGCTCCGGTGTCAGGTTGGCGGCGATGAAGGCCCGCACCTGGTCGCGGAAGGCGCGTTCCTCATCGGTCAGTTCCAGATGCACGGCATGCTCTCCGACGGCTGGCGGGCGGGGCGGGACAGGCCGGCAGCTTCGCCCGTGCGCCGGCAAAAGAAAACCCGCCGCGGCAGTGCCGGAGCGGGTTTCCTGCCGGGACCGGGTTCCGGTCAGCCGCCCCGGACACCCTTCTCGATGCGGTCGCCGATGGTCTTGTCGATGTTGCGCCAGTAATCGAAGGCCCGCTTCAGGACCGGCTCGGTCACGCCGTCCTTCAGATGCCCGACGACATTGTCGACCAGGCGGTCCCGCGCGGCATCGTCCATCACCTTGTTCACCAGGGTATTGGGCTGGCCGAAATCGTCGTCGTCCTTGCGCTTCGTGTAGGGCGCGCGGACGAACTCGCCGGCGGCCTCCCAGGTCTCCACCGTGGGCCAGCGTTCGCCATCGGCCTGCGGGCCGCCCTTGGAGTTCGGCGCATAGACCGGGTCGGAGACATTCTGCACCCGCATCGCGCCATCCTTGGAATAGCTGTGCACCGGCACCTTCGGCGAATTGACAGGGATCTGCTTGTAATTGACACCGAGCCGGGCGCGATGCGCATCGGCATAGGAGAAAACACGCGCCAGCAGCATCTTGTCCGGACTGACACCGATTCCCGGCACCAGGTTGTTCGGCTCGAACGCCGCCTGCTCGATCTCGGTGTGATAGTCGGTCGGGTTGCGGGTCAGGGTCAGCTTGCCGACCTCATGCAGCGGATAATCGTCATGCGGCCAGACCTTGGTCAGGTCGAAGGGATTGAAGCGATAGGTCTCCGCCTCCTTGAAGGGCATGATCTGCACCTTCAGGGTCCAGCTCGGGTGGTCGCCGCGGGCGATCGCGTCGAACAGGTCGCGGGTGTGATAGTCGCCATCGACGCCGGCCAGGCGGTCGGCCTCCTCCTGGGTCAGGAAGTCGATGCCCTGGTCGGTCTTGAAGTGGTACTTCACCCAGAACTTCTCGCCATCCGCATTCACCCACATGTAGGTGTGGCTGGTATAGCCGTTCATGTGGCGCCAGCTCTTCGGAATGCCGCGGTCGCCCATCAGCCAGGTCACCTGGTGCGCGGATTCCGGCGACAGGGTCCAGAAGTCCCACTGCATGTCATGGTCGCGCAGGTTGGTGTCGGCGCGGCGCTTCTGCGAGCGGATGAAGTGCTGGAACTTCATCGGGTCGCGGATGAAGAAGACCGGCGTGTTGTTGCCGACCATGTCGTAATTGCCTTCGCTGGTATAGAACTTCACCGAGAAGCCGCGCGGGTCGCGCCAGGTATCGGGGCTGCCCCGCTCTCCCGCCACGGTGGAGAAGCGCGCCAGGGTGTCGGTCTTCGTGCCGGGCTGGAAGACGGCCGCCTTGGTGTACCTGCTGACGTCGTGGGTCACCTCGAACTGGCCGAAGGCACCGCCGCCCTTCGCATGCGGCTGCCGCTCCGGGATCCGCTCCCGGTTGAAGTTCGCCATCTGCTCGATCAGGTAATGGTCGTGCAGCAGCAGCGGACCGTTCGGGCCGACCGTCAGGGAGAACTCGTCGCTGGCGACGGGAATGCCCGCATCCGTGGTGGTGTGCTTGCGATCGCCATTGCTCATCTGGGTGTCTCCGATCCGAGATATGTTCTTGCGGGGCCCGCCCTGTGCGCAGCTTGCCTGCAATGCGAGCCGGCGCAGCCGGCCGGCAATGCCTGTCCGGACGTGCCACATGACGGCCCGGAAACGCCGCAAAAATGGAATCGTTCCATTCATTGGCAAAATCGATTGTTTATATCTATTTGATCGTTTAGACCGATCAAACGTCTTCCCGCACCGGATCCCGAGAAGTCGAATGAACCTGCGTGACCTCCGCTACGTCTGTGCGGTCGCCGATCACCGCCATTTCGGCCGGGCGGCCGAAGCCTGCCATGTCAGCCAGCCGACCCTCAGCGGTCAGATCCGGAAGCTGGAAGCCTATCTCGGGGTCGACCTGTTCGAACGGTCCAACCGGACGGTGCGCCCCACACCCATGGGGGCGGAGATCGCCGCCCGCGCCCGCGTCCTGCTCCAGCAGGCGGCAGAGATCGAGCGACTGGCGGAGGCCGGTCGCGACCCGGAGGCTGGGGCCCTGCGTCTCGGCATGATCGCGACCGTTGCCCCTGCGCTCCTGCCGCTTTGCCTCTCCGCGCTGCGGCAGCGTTTCCCGCGACTGAAGCCCGGCTTTGTCGAGGATCTGACCGATACTCTGCTGCGCCGCCTGGACGACGGCGTGCTGGACGCCGCTGTCCTGGCCACGGCACCGCCGGACGCCGGCCTGCGGGAACTGCCGCTGTACAGCGAGCCGTTCCTGGTCGCGATGCCCCGCAACCATCCGCTGGGGAAGGCGGCGCAGGTGAAGATGTCGGCGCTGGAGGACGTCCATCTGCTGCTGCTGACCGACGGCCATTGCCTGCGCGACCAGGCCCTCGAGGTCTGCGCCGCCGCCGTACCGCCGCAGCAGATCGACACCAGCGCCACCAGCCTGGAGACACTGGTCAACCTGGTCGGCGCCGGGCATGGCGTGACCCTGGTCCCGGCGCTGTCGGCACGCCCATCCTGGGAAAAGGACCCCGGGGTGATCTGCCGGCCGCTGGACGATGCCTCCGCCAGCCGTCTGGTCAGGCTGGTCTACCGCGCCGGCTTCCCGCGGGCATCGCTGCTGGAAGAGATCGCCGCCTGCATCCGCGACGCGGTGCCCGGCACCGTCACCCCGGCGCGCTGAACGCGGGGCGGCTTCCCTTCCTCCCGCCCCCGGTTCCGGGCAGTATCCGCGTCCATGACGTCAGACAGAGGGGGCGGCAAGCCAATGGCCGGCACGGTTGAGTTCATCTTCGATTTCGGCAGCCCGAACGCCTATCTGGCGCACAAGGTCCTGGCGCCGATGGCGCAGGGTCACGGCGCGACGGTCGCGATCCGGCCCTGCCTGCTGGGCGGCATCTTCAAGCTGACCAACAACCGCTCGCCGATGGAGGCGTTCGGCCCGGTGAAGGGGAAGCTGGAATATGAGCGGCTGGAGATGCAGCGCTTCATCGCCCGCCACGGCCTGACTTCGTACCGCATGAACCCGCATTTCCCGGTCAACACCCTGCTGGTCATGCGCGGCCTGGTCGCCGCCCAGGCCGCCGGCTGCGATGCGCCCTATACCGAGGCAGTGCTGGCCGCGATGTGGGAGCAGGGGGAGAAGATGGACGACCCGGAGACGGTCGCCCGGGTGCTGTCCGCCGCCGGCCTGAACGCGGAAGAGCTTCTGGCGCGCACCCAGGATGCGGAGGTGAAGCAGACCCTGCTGGCCAATACCGAGGCGGCGGTGGAACGCGGCGTATTCGGCATCCCGACCTTCTTCGTGGACGGGGAGATGTTCTTCGGCAAGGACCGGCTGGGGCAGGTGGAGGATGCGATGGCCGCGGCCTGAGCCTCACGCCGCCAGCGCCCGCAGGATCTGATCGCGCAGCCAGCGGCCGGCCGGGTCCTCCTCCAGGCGCGGATCCCAGTACAGGTAGAGCTCGAACGGCGGCATGCCGCCGGGGAAGGGATGCAGCTGGATCCCCGCCTGGCGGGCCAGCAGCCGCGCGCTGCGGGCGGTCAGGGTCAGCAGCATGTCGCTGCGCTCGACGATACGGCAGGCGGCGAAGTAATGCTGGCTGCGCACCCGGATCCGCCGCTTCTGGTTGGCGCGGCGCAGCTCGATATCCTCCATCCCCATGCCATGCCGGCGCGAGGTGACCAGCACATGCGGCAGGCGCAGATAGGTGGCCAGGTCCAGCCCGCCGCGCAGGTCGGGATGATCGCGGCGGGCGGCGACGACGATCTCGTCGCGGGCGATCAGCTGGCGGCGCGCGGCGCCGGCCTGCGGCACGAAGACATCCAGCGCGGCGTCGATGGTGCCCGCCGCCAGTTCCGCCTCCATCCGCCGGCGCAGCACCAGGGCGGAGGTCAGTTCCACGGCCGGCGCCTCCTGCGCCACCTGGGCGGCGAGCGGCGGCAGCAGGACCGATTCCAGCATGTCGCGCATGCCGATCACGAAGCGCCGCGGCGCCGCGACCGGATCGAAGGCGCGCCCCTCGTTCACCAGCCCCTCCATCGCCTGCAGGGTCTGGCGCACCCGGCCCGCGATGTTGCGCGCCAGCGGCGACGGCACCAGCACCCGCCCCTGCCGCTCGAACAGCGGGTCGCCGAAGGTCTCCCGCAGGCGGGCCAAGGCGTGGCTGACAGCCGGCTGGGTCAGGTTCAGGCGCTCTGCCGCGCGGGTGACCCCGCCTTCGGCATAGATGGCGTCGAACACCACGAAGAGGTTCAGGTCGATGCGCGATAAATGCATCATATTAATATGATCTCATCATAATCATTCATTTGATTGATATTAGCTGCAGGCCCAGTCTCTCCGCAACCGGACAACGGACAACGCGGGAGCGGATCATGGACTTCGAATTCACCGACCGGGTCAGGGACCTGCAGCAGGCGCTGACCGTCTTCATGGAAGCGCATGTCTACCCCAACGAGGCGCGCTTCGATGCCGAGGTCGCCGAGGGCGACCGCTGGCAGCCGGTGCCGCTGATCGAGGAGCTGAAGGAGAAGGCGAAGGCCGCCGGCCTGTGGAACCTGTTCCTGCCGGACTCCAGCCTGGGTGCCGGCCTGAGCAACTTCGACTATGCGCCGCTGTGCGAGATCATGGGCCGGGTGCCCTGGTCGGCGGAGGTGTTCAACTGCTCCGCCCCCGACACCGGCAACATGGAGGTGCTGGAGCGCTACGGCACGCCGGAACAGAAGAATGCATGGCTGGAGCCGCTGCTCGACGGCCGGATCCGGTCGGCCTTCGCGATGACGGAGCCGGCGGTCGCCTCCTCCGACGCCACCAACATCGCCGCCGAGATCCGCCGCGACGGCGACGATTATGTCATCAACGGCCGCAAATGGTGGACCTCCGGCATTGGCGACCCGCGCTGCCGGGTGATGGTCTTCATGGGCAAGACCGATGCCGGTAATCCCGACCGCTACCGCCAGCAGTCGATGATCCTGGTGCCGCGCGACGCGCCCGGGGTGAAGGTGCTGCGCATGCTGCCCGTGTTCGGCTTCGACGACGCCCCGCACGGCCATGGCGAGGTGCTGTTCGAGGATGTCCGCGTGCCGGCCGCCAACATGCTGCTGGGCGAGGGCCGCGGCTTCGAGATCGCGCAGGGCCGGCTGGGACCGGGCCGCATCCACCACTGCATGCGCCTGATCGGCCTGGCCGAGCGGGCGCTGGAGAAGATGGCCCGCCGGGCGCGGTCGCGCACCGCCTTCGGCCAGCCGCTGGCGGCGCAGAGCGTGACCCTGGAGCGCATCGCCGAGGCGCGCTGCGCCATCGACCAGGCCCGCCTGCTGACCCTGCATGCCGCCTGGAAGATGGACCGCTACGGCAACAAGGCCGCCCGCAAGGAGATCGCGATGATCAAGGTGGTGGCGCCGAACATGGCCTGCCGCGTGATCGACTGGGCGATCCAGATGCATGGCGGCGGCGGCGTAACGGAGGATTTCGACCTCGCCCGCTACTACATCCAGGCCCGCTCGATCCGACTTGCGGACGGCCCGGACGAGGTGCACCGCAACCAGATCGGCCGGCTGGAACTGGCGGCCCTGGCGCCGGAAGCGACCGCGGCCAGGGCGGCCTGAGGCGATCCCGGGAGCCGCCGGCCGGCGGCTCCCGCAAACTGTCATCAAGATTTCATACGGCGCGTCATCCGACTGTCACGGGCCGCTGCTAGCGTCGAAATCAGAACATATCGGTTGTTCGTTCTGATTTTCCGAACGAGGCGGCGATGCTGAACCTCCACCAGGTGGCGGTCACCTACCCCAACGGCGTGCAGGCCCTGCAGCCGGTCAGCGCGGAGATCCCGCGCGGCCGGCTGGTGGTGTTGCTGGGGCCGTCGGGCGCCGGCAAATCCACCCTGCTGCGCTGCCTGAACGGCCTGGTCCGGCCGAGCCGCGGCACCGTCGAGGCCGAGGGGGTGGGGCCGATCTTCGCCTCCGCCGCCGCGCTGCGCCGCCATCGCCGGGACACCGGCATGATCTTCCAGCAGCACCACCTGATCGGCCGCCTGACCGCGCTCCGCAACGTCCTGACCGGCCGCCTGGCAGCGCATCCCGGCCTGCGCACCGTGCTGCCCCTGCCCCGCCACGACCGCCTGCTGGCGCTGCAGGCGCTGGACCGGGTCGGCCTGGCCGACCGCGCGCTGGAACGGGTGGACCGGCTGTCCGGCGGCCAGCAGCAACGGGTGGGCATCGCCCGTGCCATGGCGCAGGAACCGCGCATCGTGCTGGCGGACGAGCCGGTCGCCAGCCTCGACCCCGCCACCGCGGAGCGGGTGCTGGGCGACCTGTTCCGGATCTGCCGCGAGGACGGCATCACCGCCATCGTCAGCCTGCACCAGGTCGCCCTGGCCCGCCGCTTCGCCGACCGGATCCTGGGCCTGACCGACGGCCGGCTGGCCTTCGATGGCGCGCCCGACGGGCTGACCGACAGCATCCTGCAGGAGATCTATGCCGGACCGGCACCGGCCGGTGGGGCCGAACGGCTGGCCGCAGCGGCCGAATAGCTGCCGGCCGATCCCGTCACCCGCCCGCAAGACATGCGGGCCAACCGAGGGAGTGGAAGATGCAGCGTAGGACATTCCTGGCCGCCGCGGCGGCGGCCGTCATTGCGGCCGGCGCCGGCGCCATGCCGGGCCGGGCCGAGGATCCGGAGACCCTGAAGGTCGCGCTTCTGCCGGACGAGAACGCCTCCACAATCATCCAGAACGCGCAGCCCCTGAAGGACTATCTGGAACAGGCGCTGGGCAGGGATGTCGAGCTGATCGTCACCACCGACTATTCCTCGATGATCGAGGCGATGCGCTTCAACCGTATCGATGTGGCCTATTTCGGCCCGCTCTCCTACGTGCTGGCGAAGTCGAAGGCGGCGGCGATCGAGCCGTTCGCCGTCGGCGTGAAGGGCGGCTCGCCGACCTACCAGAGCGTCGTCATCGCCAATCCGGCCGGCCCGGTGAAGGCGATCGCCGACATCAGGGGGCAGACCTTCGGCTTCGGCGATCCCGCCTCGACCTCCAGCCACCTGATCCCGCGGGCCCTGCTGGCGGGCAAGGGGCTCACCGCCGGCACCGACTACGCGTTCGCCCATCTGGGCACCCATGACGCCGTCGCCCGCGCGGTCCAGGCCGGCCAGGTCCAGGCCGGCGGGATGAGCGAGGAGATCTACAAGAAGCTGGTAGAGCGCGGCACCATCGATCCCGCAAAGGTCGTCGTGCTGGAAGAGAGCAAGCCGATCCCGAACTATCCGATCGTGATGCAGGGCGAGCTGTCGCCGGAGCTGAAGGCGCAGATCCGCGCCGCCTTCCTGGAGATGAAGGACCCCGCGATCCTGAAGTCCTTCCGCGCCGAGGGCTTCGCGGCCACCGACGACCAGGCCTATGACGTGCTGCGCGAGACCGCGCAGATCCTGAACCTCGACCTGGCGAAGATGAACTGAGCCCCCAGGCCGGGACGGACGGACGCGAAAGGACGACCGGATGAGCCTCGACAGGCCGTTCGCCGAAGACAGCCATCTGGAGATCCTGGCCAGGGACGGTGCCGCGCGTGCGAAGCGCGGCGCCGTCCTCGGCGCCATCGGCGGCGCCGTCCTGCTGGCCTTCTGGCTGACCGGCATGCTGGATCTCGACCGCTATGCCGATGCCTGGCCGGCGGTGGTGCAGCTCTCGTCGGAGATGTTCCCGCCGGATTTCGCACGCTTCGGCCAGTGGCTGCGGCCGCTGGCGGACACCCTGGCGATGTCGGTGGCCGGCACCGCGCTGGCGGTGGCGCTGTCGCTGCCGGTCGCGCTGCTGTCGGCCGGCAACACGACGCCGAACGGCGGCGTCTATCACGCGGCGCGGCTGCTGCTGAACCTGCTGCGCTCGGTGCCGGAACTGATCATGGGGATCATCTTCGTCGCCATGGTCGGCTTCGGCGCGATGCCCGGCGTCCTGGCGCTGGGACTGCATTCCATCGGCATGGTGGGCAAGTTCTTCGCCGAGAGCATCGAGCATGTCGACCCGAAGCCGATCGAGGCGGCACGCGCGGCCGGCGCCACGCCCTTCCAGGTGATCTGGCACGCGGTGCTGCCGCAGGTGATGCCGCAGCTGGCCGACACCACGATCTACCGCTGGGAATATAATTTCCGCGCCTCCACCGTGCTGGGCGCGGTCGGCGCCGGCGGCATCGGCTTCGAGCTGATCGCCTCGCTGCGGGTGCTGGACTACGCCCAGGTCTCCGCGATCCTGATCTGCATCCTGGTCTGCGTGACCATGGTCGACGGCATCGGCGCCATGCTGCGCCGGGCGCTGAAATAGCGGGGCCGCCATGGCGCAGGACGAGCTTGTCGCGGTGACCAACCGCATCTTCCCCGAGACGCGCGACCGGCTGATGCAGGCGGTCCGCGTGGCGGCCAATGACGGCGAGACACCCTGGCCGGAACCGCAGCTGCGGGCCGCGCTGGCGGAGGCCACCGGCCTGATGGCCTTCATGACCGACCGGATCGATGCGGAGCTGCTCGCCGCCGCGCCGCGGCTGAAGGTGATCGGCGCGGCGCTGAAGGGGCATGACAATATCGATCTGGAGGCCGCCACCCGGGCCGGCGTCTGGGTGGCGATCGTGCCCGACCTGCTGACCGCGCCGACCGCGGAACTGGCGATCGGCCTGATGCTGGCGCTGGGCCGCCACATCCTGGAGGGCGATCGCGGCATCCGCGCGCACGGCTTCGCCGGCTGGCGGCCGCGCCTGTATGGCTGCGGACTGCAGGACATGACAGTCGGCCTGGTCGGCTATGGCCTGGTCGGCCGTGCCATCGCCAGCCGCCTGCATGGCTTCGGCTGCCACCTGCTGGCGCACGACCTGCAGGCGCCGGCCGGCCGGCCCGCCGGTCTGCCGGGAGAACCGGTGAGCTTCCGCGCCCTGCCGGAACTCCTGGCCGTGTCGGACTATGTGGTGCTGGCTTTGCCGCTGACCGACCGGACCCGCCATGTCATCGATGCCGGGGCCCTGGCGCAGATGAAGCCCGGTGCCCGGCTGGTCAATCCGGCGCGCGGCTCCCTGGTCGACGAGGAAGCGGTCGCCGACGCGCTGGAGCGCGGCCGCCTGGCCGGCTACGCCGCCGACGTGTTCGCCTGCGAGGACTGGGCGCAGGCCGACCGGCCACGCGGCATCGACCCGCGGCTGACCGCCCCCGGCGCCCCCACCGTACTGACGCCGCATGTCGGCTCCGCCACGACCGCCGCCCGGCGCAGCATCGAGCTGGCGGCGGCGGAAAGCATCCTGGACGCGCTGGCCGGCCGGGTGCCACGCTGCGCCGTCAACGACCCCCGATGAGACGCCGACGATTGCCGCCGCGCAGCCGATGCTGAACCTCACCCATGTCCGGACCTTCCTGACCGTCCTGGAGCAGGGCGGCCTGCGCGCCGCCGCGCGGTTGCTGGACCTCTCGCCTTCCACCGTCCTGGAGCATGTCCGCCAGCTGGAGGCGGAACTGGCCGCGCCGCTGCTGGCCCGCGGCCGCCGGCCGGTGCTGCCCACCGTGCAGGGGGCCGCCTTCCGCCCGCTGGCGCAGGCGCTGCTGGCCACCGAGGCCCGCGCCCGGGCGCAGCTTGCCGGCGCCGCGCTGCAGCTGGCCGCCGCCAGCAATATCGGCACCTACATGCTGCAGGCGCCCCTCGCCGGATTCCGGGACCGGGACGGCCGCGAGGTCGACCTGTGGATCGGTGCCAACCCCGCGGTCGCCGACCGGCTGGAGCGCGGCGCGGCCGACCTTGCCCTGATGGAATGGTGGGACGACCGGCCAGGCTTCACCGCGCAGGCCTGGCGGGTGGAGCCGCTGGTCCTGATCGTGGCGCCCGGTCACCCCTGGGCGGTGCGCGGACGGATCGCCCCGGCGGAACTGCCAACGATGCCGCTGCTGGGCGGCGAAGCTGGCACGGGCACCGGCCGGCTGCTGCGCGAACGGCTGGGCGACCTGGCCGACGGTTTGCGGACGGTCGGCGGCTTCGGCAGCACGGAGGCTGTCAAGCGTGCGGTGCGCGCCGGTCGCGGCGCCTCGCTGGTGCTGGCGGCGACGGTCGCCGACGAACTTGCCGCCGGCAGTCTGGCTGCGGTCGCCCTGGATGGGCCGCCGCTGGCCAAGAAGACCCGCCTGGTGCTGCCGCAGGACCTGCCGGAGACCGCACCGGCCGCACGCCTGGCGGCGCATCTGCTGGACCGCACCGGCAGCACGCCCGGCGAAACCGGCCCGGCGGTATCTTAGCGTCCGCGGTACATGTCGGCGCCGGGCTGCGCGATCGGATCGCGCGGCCGCCAGCGCCCCGTTTCCACCAGGTCCAGGAAGGTCGCCACAGCCGCATTGAAGGCAGCCGGCTCCTCCAGGTTCAGGGCATGGCCGGCACCGGGCATCACCTGCAGGCGGGCGGTCGGCATGATCCGCTTCAGCCAGAGGTTCACGTCCAGGCATGGCTCGTCCTCGTCGCCGACCAGAAGCAGGACCGGCGCATCGACCTGCGCCAGCTCCCGCTCCAGGTCGTACAGCGAGGGGCGCGCCGCCTGCACCCCGCGCAGGGTATTGGCCGCCCCCGTGGCGGGATGCTCCGACAGGTTGGCGCAGAACTGCGCCCAGCCCAGCGGATCCTTGCGCAGCAGCTGGATGCGGGTGGCGGTGGTGCCCATCTCCTCCACCGGCAGCTTGCCGGCGGTGGCAATCGCATCGGCCATGGCCAGGGTCTGCGCGATGAACGCATCGCGGGTGGGCTTGTAGGCACCTGAGCCGCCTGCGGCGGCCACCACGCTGCGCACCCGTGCCGGATGGTAGATCGCCAGCTGCAGGGCGGTGTAGGCGCCCATGCTCAGGCCCACCACATGCGCCCGCTCCAGTTCCAGGGCATCCAGCACGGCCAGCGCATCGGCATTGGCCAGGCGCTGGCCATAGGCCTCCGCGGCCTCCGGCACGTCCGAAGGGGGATAGCCGCGGGCGGCCGGGCAGATCGCCCGACGGCCCCGGGCGAACCAGCGGGCCTGGTCGAGCCAGCTGCGATGGTCGCCGGCGAATTCGTGCATGAACAGGACCGGTTCGCCCTCGCCGAAGCTGTCGTAGTGGATGCGGGCGCCGTCGCTCTGCGCCATCGGCATAGCGGCTTCCTCCCTGCCGTCGGGTTGCGTCGGGCCTCGCCTCCTATTTCAGGACGTTCTCGATGCTCATGTAGACGAAGATCTCGGCGATCAGCCCGTCGCGGATCTGGAAGAAATTGGCATTGCTGGCCGTGCTGACCGCGCCGCCATGGTCGACCAGCCGCACGTCGAAGCGGCTGGCGATGCGCTGGTTCGGCACATCCACGACATGGGCAAAATCGCCGTGCCAGCCTTCGCGGAAGGCGGCGAGGAAATCCGTCAGCATCCGCCGGATGCCGGTATCCCGACCCTCATGGATGACGGCGGCAGTCTTCACCGTCAGCCGCGCATCCGGCGCCAGGACGCTCAGGACCCCTTCCAGGTCCTTCGCGTCGACATTGCCGAAATAGTCGCGTTCCACCAGCTCGATCAGCTGGCCCTCGGTGAGCGTCTTCATGCCGGCATCCTAGTGGCGCCGCGAACGGGCTGTCCATCCGGCAGCGCACGAGACCAGGGCTATGCCGGCCGGACCGGCTTACTCCCTGCCACCGCCCCAGGGCATCACCGGCACCGTGGAGAGCGCATTCTTCGGCGAACCGTCGATCAGCTTGTCGGAATAGACCAGGTAGACCAGGGTGCGCCGCGCCGGGTCCCAGAAGCGCCGCACCTGCAGCGACTTGAAGATCAGCGAGCGCCCCTCGGAGAAGACCTCCCGGTCGTGCAGCCGCCGGAGGTCCGGCACCTGGCGGCCATCCTTCTCGCGCGTCGGCAGGGTGATCGGGCCGACCTGCCGGCAGGCGATGGATGCATCCGACGTCTCCTCAGCCAGGCCCAGCCAGCCGGTCGTGCCGCCCTTGCGGGAGCGGCTGACATGGCAGGCGACGCCGGGAATGTCCGGATCGTCGAACGCCTCGATGACGATCTTGTGGTTCGGGCCGATCAGCTTCCAGGCGGTGTCGACGCTGCCGATCTCCTCTGCCGCCAGGGGGGCGCAAAGGATTGCGAGGGCCAGCGTCACGAAGGCACCGGCCGCGGAGCGGGGAATCAATGGCATCGCTGCGCCTCTTCCTTGCAGGGGTCGCAGGACAGAACCCGTCAGGGCGCTGCCTGATCCCTGCCGTCTTCGGGAATGTTGCGCATCCAGTCGGCAAGGCGCGCCATGGCGTCATAGATGCCGGCGCGCAGCTGGGGATCCGCCACCGTCTCCTCCAGCGCGCCCTGCATGCACAGGAGCCAGGCGTCGCGCTCGGCCGCGCCGATCGGGATGTGCAGATGCCGCTGCCGCAGCCGCGGATGGCCGCGCTCCGCCGAATAGAGCGGCGGGCCGCCCAGCCATTCTCCCAGATAGCGCTTCAGGACCTCTCTCACCGGCCCCAGGTCCGGCGCGTGCATGGCCCGGATGCCGGATGCCTCGGGCAGGCTGTCCATGCGGTCGTAGAAGCGGTCGACCAGCCGGTCCACCGTCGCGGCCCCGCCGATCCGCTCGAAGATCGGCGTCTCGCCGGCCGGTTCCGTCATTTCCGCCTCGCTGGCCTTCGGGAAAGGGGCGCAGGCCGGCTGCACAACGGCGCCGCCGTCACCCATGTCTCAGGTACGATCTGTCACCTATGTGTCCGGACTGGACAAACGCGAAGAATGGTGACCCCGGAGGGATTCGAACCCCCGACCCTCAGATTAGGAATGTAGGGGAAGGCGCGGAAAACCGCCAGCTTTCCCACATTCCGGCCGAAACCAGCCCAAGCGATATCAAGGGGTTGGCGGATGGGTGGGAAAGCCAGGTCGGCACCGATGAAGGCGCGCTCTGCCGCCGCGACGGCTGCTGCGGGCGCATCGTCATCCAGCCGGACGGCGATTGCTGCTGCCATATTCGGCCGCCCTGTGCCGCTTGTGAGAACGCCTTCCTGACCTGCCCGGATTGTGGCTGGGATTCGCGCGACGAGGCGCCGGCATGACCGCCCCCGATCGTGCCCAGGGGCGGAATCCCATTTCCGCGGATTCCTGCGGTTCCGAGGGTGCAGAGAGACAATCCGCGGGCGACGGGATTCCGGGGCGTCCGGTGGAGAAGTGTCTCTCCATCCGGCAGCCCTATGCCTTCGCCATCGTGAACGGGTGGAAGCCGGTCGAGAACCGATCCTGGTGGACGCCGTTCCGTGGTCCGGTCTGGATCCACGCCGGCAAGCGGGAAGAACGCGACGATGTACTCGGCGTGCTGAGCGACATTCTCCATCAAGGCGGCGACAACAGACCGGGTGCCGGTGATCCACTGCTCGCGCGCTATCAGTCGGAAAAGGCCCTCGGCTGCATCGTCGGCCGGGCAGTCATCACCGACTGTGTGCAGGGGCATCCCAGCCCTTGGTTTTACGGCCCCTACGGCTTCGTGCTGACCAACGCCAGGCCGTGCCGGCCGGTCCCGTGCAGGGGTGCGCTGGGGTTTTTCAGTGTGCCGCCTGAAGTGATGGCGCAGCTCCCGCCCCGCTGATTAAGAGATAGCCGCTGAGCCAATGATTACTTGGGCTTGGCACCACGGAATTTGTCAACCCGACCACGGAGAACTGCGATGTCTGAGGAAAAGTGTCAACCCGAAGTCTTGATCCTGCCGGACGGGAGTGCTGCGGCAACACTATCGACGCCCCTGCCGAAAGACCACTGGCTCTACGCCAACGAAGGCTATTCGCCGCCGCCCATGCCGTTCCGCTGCGGGACCGACAATCCGCGGCATCACGATCTTGCCGACATGATCTGTGCGGCGGCCCGCTACGCAATCCGCGGTGCCACGATGAACGGTAAAGCCGAAGATATTGACCCGGACGCGATGGTGCAGAACTTCGTGGTCGGCATGCTCGGCTATCACACGCCGGACGGTCTTTGCGACGATGCATGGGCCAACCCCGACCCTGTTCCAGAGCCGTTCGCGGAAACCTTCAAGAAGACTGACTTCGCGGCGGCAGCCGAGCGCCAGAATGAGGCCCTGCGCAAGAGCCTGGAAAAGAGCATCCAGCAACGCGATGAGTTGCGCACTGCTGCTGCCGCCTTTCTTGCAGACATGGAGGAGTTGGCTGGAATGCCAGACCTTTTGCATATCGCGGCCTTCAACGCAGAACTCGGCATTCCGTTCATTGGCGGGGAAGGCTCGGAGAGTCAACTGGTCGTCCAGCTTCGTGCCGCCATAAAGGCCGCCGCCTGACCGCAGCGGATAACCCAGGAGAGATACGATGGACACGGAATCTTGCCCGTTGTGCGGCGACAAGGTTGGCGAAGACGACGCCTACGACATCTCGGAGCGGATGGACAACGACAGGGCCAGATGCCCGGCATGCGGGCTGCGGTTCGGCGGTGACCCCTACGAGCCCACCCAGGAGGGATGACGATGGCAGGACATACTGAGGGGCCGTGGATCGCCGCTGCTCAGATTTCTTCGGTCGCCGGCCTTCCGGTGGTCGCATCGCCAGAAGGCCGGTTGATCTGCAATGTCAACTGCATTGCCTACAGGCAGCCCGTTGACCGCAAGGTGGATGGCGATGCCGCTTTCAACAAGGAAAGCAAGGCCAATGCCCGCCTGATCGCCGCCGCGCCCGACCTGCTGGCGGCGTGCAAGCGCCTGGTCGCGGCTATCGGCATTCCGTCCAGCATCACGATCGGCGATGCGGTGGAGCAGGCAGAGGCCGCCATCGCCCGCGCAGAGGGGGAGAAGAGGTGATGTGGTGCCGGATGTGCAACGGCTTCTCGGACGCGCCGTGTGCGGCGCCGGGCTGCCTGCTGAAGAAGGAGGCGAAGGTGAGCGAGGAACAGAAGCCGTGGCGCGACCATCGACCGCGCGGCGACCAGGAAGCATTCCCGACAGGCGACCGGACCCACGGCGGGCAGGCCGGCATGACCCTGCGGGAATACTACGCCGGGCTGGCGATGCAGGGGTTGCTTGCGAGCGGGCCGCACGACTGCGAGGCGCCGGGGATCGCCCATGATGCCCTGCTGCACGCCGACGCCCTCCTTGCCGCACTGGAGCGCAGCCGTGGATAGGCCGACGTGCGAGACGTGCAGGTGGTGGAAAGAGACGGAACAAAGGAACGCTGGCCAATGCCGCCGATTTCCGCCGCCGGTTCTCGCCTATCGAGACGCGGGACGCAATGTGCTCCACGTCGAACAGCGATGGCCGCTCACGGACGGCGGCCTATGGTGCGGCGAACACCACCCCAAGGAGGCGACCGATGACGACACCAGAGGATGAGGTCGCCATAGAGGCGGTGGCGCCCATGCTGTATCCGCATCTGATCGTCGGCACAGACTACGCGGACGTGCCATTTGAGCATGCAATGATGCGGCCTCGATATGCTCATTTGCGGGCGCGCGTTCTGAGCGCGACCTTCGCCGCCATCTCCGCCTATAGGGAGTGGCTGGAGGGGCAGAGAACCGCCGCAGAGGCCGAGAAGCGCGCCGCGCGCGAAGCATGGGCCGCCGTGCCGCCGACCGTGTGTCAGGCCGCCAGGAGCGACGGGGAGTGCGCCCACCCGCTATGTCCGCAGCATCTGGACGGCGAGCCCTACAAGAGCGGGCGCCACTGCCCCATTGATGACCCGAGAGGCTGGGACGATGACTGACCCCACCACGGCAGAGCTGGTGGCCTACCTGCGACGGAGGGAGGCCGAGCACCGGGACAGCGACCCGCCAATTGCCGATGACCTGCATGACGCCGCTGACAGGCTGGAGAAGCTGGAGGCGGAGTGCGAGAGGCTGCGGGCAGAGCTGGAAAAGATGCGCTATGCCGGCATGGTCGCCAAGCACTACATCGCCATGGCCAACGAAGGTACGCACCGGGGCCGCGGCATCATCAACACGCTCAACGGCGCCCTCGGGGAGTAGCAAGGGCCGCGACACCGGAGCGTCGCGGGGAAGATGCACCCCCTAGGTGGCCAGTTATTCCCCGGCTGGGGCCACTCCACGGGACCGCAAAGCGGTTTCGCCTTTCGGCTCATCAGCCGTAGTGCCGGGCCAGATGTCTCCATGTCAGGGGTGCTGGGAGACCCACGGACGATCATCATCCCCGATTCTTGCTTTGGAGTCAAGGGCTTGGTATATTGTGAGGGCAGGCGGCGGCGCTGAAAGTGGAAGCGCCAGTCGGCGGGATGTTTCATGTGGCCTAGCCGTCGCGGAGTGCGGGCTTGCAGAAATGTATTGCCTCTCGCATGGAACGTAGCCGGAGTAACGCCCGGCCCGCCTGCATCAATCCTGTCCGGGGCATCGTCGGATACGATGTGCAATCCCGGCGACACGGACCACCCCGGTACTGGCAACGGTGCCGGGGCGGTCTACCTCAGAGAGGCAACGGATGTACACGCTGGATCTCGACGCTCCTTGGCACATGCGCTACGCCTTTCGTCAGGCGCACGAACTCGGCCTGCTCGAATACGATGCATCCCGCATGGCCTACCGGATCACGCCGAAGGGAGAGGCCGTCCGGGATGTGACGTTCTTCCCGCATTGGGAGTTCCCCGAGCACACTGACGGCGGAGTCGCGGCCCACTGCGTCGGCTTCCTGTGCCTGGATGACTTGCCGCTGCGGCCGGTCTGACCAGCGGTCTACCTCAGAGGATAGGGTGATGGAATTCGACGGACCCAAGGGACCAGATCTGCGGAAACGGCTGCTGGTCACCGAATTGCCGGCCAGCGCCCGCACCGCGCTGGAGAACTTCGCCATCCCCGACGACTACCCGAATCTTGACCACCTGATGGAGCCTAGCGCCTCTGCTGTGGCGCCCGGTCCCCGAACCACCACGCGACAGCCATAGAGGCCAGATAGACGATCTGCGCGGTGATGTCCGCCTGTATGCCGAGATCCCCGACCCGGATGAAGACGTAGGCGGTCAGGCCGATCAGCAGCAGGGTCAGCACCGGGCGGGTAAGCCGGATGATGGACGCCACCCACTTGTACGTTTCCCCGGCCGCCATGTCGTGCCGGTAGCTCTCCACCCTCCCGGCCTGCCAGGCGGCAGTGTCGGCAATCGCGGCCTCGTTCTCCATCTCGGAGCGACGCAAGCTCGCCTGCCGGTCGAACAGCGCCAGTTCATGGGCCTGCTCGATGACCATGTTCTTGCGCTTCTCGCGCAATTCCAGCCAGCCGAAGACCTTGCCGATGACGGTCCCGATCAGTCCGGTAGCGCCGCCGAACAGGGCAGAGAATAGCATTTCGAGCATGTCACCACCTCGCCTTGTGCCCGCGATCATCCACATGGACGAAGCTGCGGTAGTTGACCCCGATCCCGCCGAAGCCGACTTCCTCGGCCGCCCGGATCAGTTCCCACTTGTCGATACCCTTGGTCAGCATGATGTCGAAGGCCGTTGACTGCAGGGTGCTGGTAGCCCGGTGCTGGCTCAGGGGCGCACCCCCGACGCGGGCATTGTGGAGCGGGCACCGGCTGGCGGAGTTGAGGTGCAGGGGCACACCCAGAGCCACGCGGAGGGCTTCCAGCTTGTCCAGCGACCGCTCGGTCGGGTTGGCGAGCGGCTTCCCGTCCACGGAGTAGCTGCAAGACCCGTTGCAGCCCCGGCAGCGCAGTTCGTCCCAGCGGAAATGCGGGCGCGCATACTCTGAGCGCAGGATCATCATCACCCCCCCGTCGCCCGCTGCAGCAGGGCAAGCGTCACCTGGATTGTGGCAAGGGTTTGCTGCAGATCCTGCCACAGCACGAAAAAGCCCCCGGCGATCGTGGAGCCGGCAGCAATGATCGAGGTCAGCAGCCACCACCACCGGCCGTTGAGCGTCTTGAGCTGGTCCCGCGCTTCGGTCCAGCGCTCCGCGCACCGCTCCTCATGGGATTGGATCTGCTGTCGTGCTGCTGACGCCATCTGCCTCGCCTCATGATCCTCAGTCATTGGGGTCCCCGAAATGCCGGGCGCAGATTCGGCAGGACAGCCCGTCCGCCTCCGGTTACGCTGGTATCAGCCATTGGCCCCTCCGTGTGGGGTTGGTGGTTAGGTCGGTCCCGAGGTGTGCGAGCCTCGGGGCCGGCTGCGGATTACTGATTTTCAAGCGCCGTCACGCGCGCGGCCAGCGCCTGCACGGCCGCAGTCGCTTGCGTGCGCCATGTCTCCAGTGCCGAGATGCGGCCGGCCTGCGATGTCAGCGCTGCTGTTGCCTGCTGCGTCAGCGTTGCCAAGTCCGCCTCCAGCGCATCCACCCGCCCGTCGAAGGCGAGCGCGGAGGATTCGAGGCTGTCCAGCCGGGTATCGTGTCCGTCCAGGACCATGATCGCGGACGCGCGCCAGTCGGTCAGGATGTCCCACGCTGCGTCGATCTGCGCCACCAGGGCCGCCTGTTGGGTGAGCAAGACCGCCTGCTGCGCGGCCAGGCTGGCCAAGCTGACGATCTCCTGCCCGGCCTCCAAGGTGTCGTCCTGGATCTGGCGGATGGCGAGGCGCTGGCGGGGCATTGGTCAAGTCCAGGATATCACGATGCAGCCGCCGGCCCCGGCGCCACCATCACCGAGGCTCGCCGCGCCACCGCCACCACCGCCACCGTAGTTGCCACCTGCGCCGCCCGTCGCGCCGCCGCCGGATGTTCCAGCAGCGCCCGCCGAGCCGCCATTGGACCCAGCAGCCCCTCCGGTGCCGGGCGTAGACGACGAGGCCGCGCCGCCACCGCCGCCGCCGGTGCCGGACAGGGCAGTATCAGCACCCGCGCCACCACCGCCACCGCCCGAGGCATACATGCCGGATGCATTGGCGGAGGCATTGCCGCCCGCCGATCCGTTGCCGCCGGCCCCTGCACTGCCCCCGCCGCCGGCAGCCTCCGCGGATGCACATGTGCCGCCCTGGCCGCCGGTCCTGGCCGTGTCGCCGCCGGACCCGCCAGTGCCGCCTGCCCCGCCTGCGCCGCCGCCGCCATCGCCGGGGCCGCCGGACCCGCCAATGGCTACGATCTGGGCCGAATCTCCGGTGAATACAGTCGTGCTGCCGCCGGTCGCGCCGTTGCCGCCGACACCACCGGCCCGACCGGCGCCGCCGGCCCCCACAGTGTAATTGAAGGTGGATGAGATCGATGACCCGATGGCAGCCGTGGATTGCAACCGCGCCTCGCCGCCGCCGCCGCCAGACCCGCCGTTGCCGCCACCGCCGCCACCGCCGCCAATCGCCATCGCGGCATATTGGGTCGCACCCGATGGGATGCTGTCGCTGCCTGCCCCTGGTGTAGTGTAGACATCAGAGACAGGCGTGAACGCCGACCCCGGCGTCACCATCGCCATGAGCCCGAGCATGTCCAGCTCGGGGAAAGTTGCGCGCAGTTCCTCCGGCGTCAGGCGATATTTGCACGGAGCGTCATCGTCCAGCGCGGGGCCGCCGTTGTGCCCCGGCTTGGCGTGGGCGGGCGCCGCCAGCCGCCGGGCGGCTTCCAGCAACAGGCCCATCGGCAATGCGGTCATGAGGTCACATCCCCGCCGATCCACCACGCCGTTCCGTTGCAGAAGCAGGTGGCCATGCCGTGCTGCTGGCTGATTTTCGCGCCATTTGGGGCGTTCAGGGTGCCGCCGCCGGACACATCGACGGTGGTCTGTCCGGCCCCCGTCTGGACGACAAGCACCGTACACCGGCCGGCGGTGGCAGCGGCCAGCAGCGAGAACGTATTCGCGCTGCCATTGCTGACCGTCACCGCACAGCCGATATCGGCGGCGACCATGCTGTTCGACGTGCCGGTATAGTCAGCGCCACCCGACTTCGCGCCGCTCACCTGGTCGCTGTCGTTGACCGTGATCCCGGTCCCCTGCAGCGTGCCGGAGGTGCCGTCGAACCGCACAAGCTGGTTGTCCGTGGTGCTGCCCGGCCGCTGGCTGTAGCGCCCATCCGCTGTCTGCCGGTTCAGCGCGTCGGTCGCCGACGTAGCTGAGCCGACGTTGGAAACCCGGAACCCGCCCATGTTCTGGACGCCAGTCGCCGCCGCCTGACCATCGCGAGGCATCGAGCCGGTAAGGGCCGTCCCGATATCCTCCTGCTGTGCCATCATCCGGTCAGCCCGGATCTTGATGTTGTTGTCCCGGTCGGCCTCCCAATCGTATGGGAGACTGTAGTTGCCGGAGCCGTCACGGGGCATGGGCTGTTCTCCAACGAAAAAAGCCGCACGGATGCGGCTTGCGTTGCGTGATGGCGGATGCCACCTTTAAGCGATGTTCAGGAAGATCCTAGCCGCCCTCGTTGCAGGAGCCGTCGTCATCGGCGGTGCCGGCTTCATGATCTTCGGTTTCTACTATTGGGGCGTCGGGTTCGCCGTTGGCGGGATCTTTGGAATGGGCCTGTTCTGGGGCTTTCTTCGGCTCCACTACGGCGTGGACATCATGCATATGATCGACAACCCGGATCGCTTCTGGCTAGTCAGAGATGACGGAATCCAGGAGGGGCGGCCCACCGACGCCTCCATAGATCCCGCCAGGGCCAAACGGCGTCGGGGTCGCAGGGATCGCTTGTAGCCGCCCCCTCGCCCCCGGTCGGGCAAGAAGTTGCGCAGTCGGCCGGAAGGCGCCGAGGATGCGCCCCACCATGTTCTCCCCTATGCCAAGCGCGGCCAGTGCCCGGGTCAGAGTGTCGAGGTTGGTGTGACCCGTATTGGAGTAGTTTGCCCCGCCTTCCACCGTCCGTGTCACCCGATCCATCACCCGCCCGAACTTGGCGATCAGCATTTTCTCGTCCGGCGTGAACAGAACTCCCATCATCTCCGGATTGTCCTGCAGGGCTTGATTCCACGCCTTCCCGAACTTCACGCCCGAGAATTCATAGGTCCGGTTGTCGGATGTGTTGGTGCCGGCGCGGACAAACCGCAGGAAGGCTTCATCCTTCACCGCCCGCCATTCCTCACTGTCGCGGCCGAGTAGGCGACGGACCTTGCGCATCTCGGAAGCGATGCGCGGGCGGCGACCACCAAGGGAAGTTGCCGAGGCCGCGAACAACTTCCGTGTGACCGCGGCGGGGTCCAAGGTGCCGTCGCTCAGTTGCTGGACAAGATCCTTGGCCTCGAACAGCTCCTTCCGCTCACGGGTCGCATTGCGCGCCGCTTTCCAAGCCATGACGGCGTCCTGGTCGCCAATCAGCTTGGCTTCGTCCACCATCTGATCGGCCCATTTGTCGTAGCTCTCCCGCAGGCGCGAGGCGGCCGCGCGAATGGACGGGTCAGAACTGGTCCGCGCCGTTGTCGTGACCTGTCGACGCCATGCTTCAAGGTCGCGGAAGAACACGGCAGGCTCTTCGCCCGTCACCCGCCCGGCCTTGGTGACGATCTCCCCGAGGTCGCGGAGATGATTGCCAACCTGGGGCACGTTCCGCAGGTTGAAGTCCTGTACCAGATCGTCCCTGGCGCCCATGAACAGCCGCGCCGTGTCCTCCTGCGGCACGAACGCCTTGGCCGCGCGCGCCACGTCGAACAGTTCGTTCTCGCGCTCCTTCAGGGTTGCGTTGATCTCGTCAAGCCGAGACTGCACCCGCCCGCCGACCGTGGACAAATCGTTGCCGTCCACAGGCGCATCGGCGCCGTACAGCCGATTGCGGATCAGATCCACATTGCGCTGAAGCTGCCCGGACTGCCGGCCGGCAAACTGAACCGCTTCGTCCGCAGCTTCCGGCCCGAAATCCCCCTTGCGCAGCGAACTCTCATATCGCTGATCTGCGGCACGCTGCGTCACCTGCCCGCGGGTCAGATCAACCGGCTCAGGCAAGGATTGCGCCTCCGCATAGACGCCCCGCTGCTCCGGCGTCTCCAGCTTTCCACGCAGGCGGGCATATGCTTTCGCGAACTCCGCATCGACCTGCCCCTCAGGGACGCCGGCAGCGATTGCCGCCCTGACGCCTTCCGGGGTCAACTGGCCGTTCTGCACGATCTGCGGATTTCCGCGGATCATCCGATACAGCTTCCGCCCCATGGCGGTAAGAGCGGACATGGCCGGCTCCCCAACAGCGCCGAACGCCGCCGCCGTGCCAGTGCGTGCCGGGTCGAATCCGGTCTCCGCCCCTTGCTGGTTTGCCGCCGCGGTCATACCAGCCTCAGTGCCGCCGCCGAGAACGCCGCCGCCGAGGATGCGGGGCACCCATCCCCCGCCAAGCATCTTCACCGCAGGGGCAAGCCCCTTAGCGATCGGATTGCCCAGCAATGCCCCCGCGCCGAGATTGGCCGCGTCGGCGTTCGACAGGCCGGGCTGGTTGAGGTAGGCGATAGGTTCTCCCGGTTGGTCAGGGAAGGCCACCATCGGGTTGCCATATGGCCTGTCCGTGCCGAACACAGCGCCGGGCATGTTCTGCCGGATGACCTGCTCGCGCTCCGGCTGCTCCAGGGAAAAGGTCGTGCCCAACAGGGCATTGGCGACGCCTTTCTCTTCCGGCCTGGCGGGTTCCGCGAGATAATTCCGGGCATTCTCGTTCATCTGCCGGAGGCGCATCTTCCACAGCGTGTCCGTCACGTCGGGCACGTCCTGGAATTCCTTCTCGGATTGGCCGGTCAGGAAGTCCCATGTGGCATCTGCGGCGCCGCCGATGGCGTCCCCGACGCCTTCTGCGGCCGACATGATGGCGCCGCCAACGGATTGCGGGGCCGGTTGAGGCTGCTGGCGCTTTCGTTCAAGCGCGGCGCGCAAGTCTTCAACGGTTGCCATTGGCGCGGTCCACCTGGTCCAGAATGCGCTGCATCGTCTGCGGGTCCAGCGTCTCCAACCACGCCGGGTCTTGCTGGCTCAACCAAGACGCCGCTGCATCGGGACGGTTGAAGACGATTGGCGGGATATCCGCGGCGGTCTGGCCCTGCCGTTGCCGCTGCAGGGCAGCTGGGTCAGTTTCTGTCGTTGCCGCCCCCGCCGGCCGCGTTTTCGCCAGCCCCCGCAGCTCCTGCAACTGCTCGTCGGTCAGCAGCGGGTTGTCCCGGATATAGCCGCGCCATTCCTTCAAGAAGCCGCGCTCGTCAAAGACGCCGTTATCGCCAAGGTACTCGTAAGCGGTTTCGGCCATCTGAAGCTTGCGCTCCTGCGCCGCCTCCAGCCATGCCAGAGCCGCGGCGCGGCCCTCTCGGGAGTTCGTCAGGCCGCCGCCGACCACGTTCTGGAACTGCCGGAAATCGTTGTCCGACATGGCGCCGGTCCCGGCTACCCGCTGCCCCATCGCCAAATCGACGGACAGGCTCTTGAACATGCCTTCCAGCGAGGTATCCGTGTCGATGCCGAGAGACGACAGGTAATCCTTGCCGAAGATCGACGACAGGCCGTTCTTGAACGCCACCTCGATATCGGCCGTGGCCCCGGCCGCCGCCCTGTCATTGATCGACTGCAACAGCTGGATTTTGCCCAGCTGGTCGCCAGCGACCCCAGCGCCTTCCTGGATCTTGCCGAACTGCTCGGACAGGCGCTTGCCCTCCGCCTCGTTGAACTCCTTCGCGCTCGCCCCGGTATTGATGTTGACGTTCGTCTGCGGCTTACTCCCGGCGAGGTAGTCCTTCCAAGCCTGCGTGCCGGGTTGCAGACCCATCCGCTGCGCCTCCCGCTCCGCACTGGTGGGCGCGGTCCAGCGGTCCTGCAACTCCTGCTTCCGCAACCGCGCATCCTCCTGCTGCTGCAACTGCAGCAGTTGCATGTTCTGCATCGGGCCTTGCAGATAGGAGGCCAGTTCCGGGTTCTCCTGTGCCTTGTGCTGGAGGCTGGCAAGGGCTGCGGGAACGCCGGTCGTGCCCGGCGCCGTCTCGCCCGCGGACGCCACCTTCGCCCCCTGGTCGCGCATGGGCGGGGAGAGATAGGAGGTCCGTGCCGCGGGGGCCTGATCGGAGAATGCCTGCGCGATCATCTGTCCCGGCCGCGTCTCCTGTAGCGGGTTCAGCTTGCCAATGTCGCGCGTCTCATACGCGGCCATGTTCCGGCGGAAATCGCCCATCGTGCCCTGCGGATCTTCGGCCAGATCGTTCGGGGACGGCACAAGCGTGTCGCCCCCGCTGGTGCCGGTCAGAGGCTGAACTTGCACCGGCTGAATGGGCGCGGCCTGCGGCACACCGGGCTGTCCCTGCGCCATCGCCCCCTGCTGTCCAGGATCGGCCGTGATCTGCTGCGGGGCCTGCTGCCCCATCCGCCCCGCCACACGTGCAAGCTCCGCGTCCACACCGCCCAGCATGGCCTGCGTGTTCGGATCAGCCGCGATCTGCTCCGGCGAGCGGTGCGACCCGGCGTAGATGTCATCCGGCGCCGTCCATCCCTTCTGCGCTTGCATCAGGGCGTCCACCACGGCCTGGTTGGCCTGTTCCTTCTTCTGGCCGGACAATGCCGCGATGATGGACCCTGCGGCGCTGCTGAGGCCCTGCAGGGCGCCTGCGGCGGGTGTCATAGGCGCTTGGGCCGCGATCCTCTGTACGGGGATCACAGGGGCAAGGGGGGCCTGCTGGGCAGGTGCGCCGAACAGGTTGACGTAGTTAATCCCGGCCATGCCGAAGCTCCCTCAGTTCGGAGAGGATTTCCTGCTGCTGGATCGCAAGGCCCTTCACCGCGGCGAACAGCACACCGATGGCATCATGGCTCTGGATCATCTGCGGGTTCCCGCCCCACCGTTCCGCGAAGTCCTGCGCCATCGGCCCGATATGCTCGCGTGCGCTCTGGTCGAACACGGTCTTGTACTTCCAGGCCGGGACATCCAGGGACACCACGTCATGAAGCACCTTCACCGGGTCGATCGGTCGAATGTCGCGCTTGATCTCCCTGTCCGACATGATGGCCGCTGCACCGATCTGGCCGCCAAGGCCGAACAGGCTGCTCATCATCTGCCCCGACTGAGCATTCCTGGCGTTCTGGGCGTTCTGCTGCGCCGTGTAGCTGTTCCAGTAGTTCCCGCTCACATCCACAGGCGACACGCCCACCTGAGCCGGAGCGGCGTACTGAGGCGCGGTAACGCCTTGGCTGGACCCCATGAAGGCCGCGAGTTCGTTCAGGGGCAGGGACCGCTGCAACAGGGCTTCCTGAATGGCCGTCGCCCTGGCCTGGTTCTGCAGGTTCGCATTCGCCAGCGCCTGGTTGAAACCGATCTGGCCGGACTGCATCTGCTCGTTGAACAGCTGGGACCGGGTGTTGCTCGCCTGCCCGTATGCCTGCTGTTGCGCCTGGTTGGCGAAATTCCCCGAGGCCAACGCCTCGTCAAAGCCCTGCTGCCTTCCGGCCAATCCCAGCCCGAACAGGCGGGACTGCTCTCCACCGCCGGCCAGGATGGCGTCATTGACCGCGGAGGAATAGGCGTCGTTCTTCGTCCGCCCGAAGTCCTCCATGGCCTTGGAATATGCGGGTTGGCCGGGGAAAATGCCCTGGTTCACGAGGCTGTTGTGCAGGCTGCTCTGGGCCTGCTCAAACTGCGGATCAAGCCGGGCCGACGCGCGCTCGTACAGCGCATCTTCCACCCTCTGCCTCTGCAGGGCAGTCTGGTAGGGATCTTGCTCCTGCGTCACCCCTCCCGTACCACCTGCGAGGGACTGAAGCATGGGGGCAATGCTGGGCATCTGCGGCAGCGATTGGGTGGGAATCTGTCGCTGGATCTGCCCCGCGCCCTGGTCCGGCCGATCCGCCGCCGCGGCAAGGTCGTTGATCCGTGTCCCGATGATGCTGCGGATGCCCTGCCCAAACTGCCCGGCCTGCGGGGAGCGCAGAATGTCCGCCAGATCCCCGCCGGAGAGAGAGTTGATGAAGGCTCGCTGCTCGCCGGCAACGTCCGTCCCCGCAGGGGCGTTCTGGAGCCGCGCGGAGAGTTCCTGAAGGCCGGACACGGCATTCCCGGACCCGGTGCCGTACTTGGTCTGCAGAGCGTTGCCGATGTTCCCCAGCGCCATCCCGCCGAGGGGGGTGCTGGACGACAGGATATCTGCCAATCCGCGCGGGTCCTGGTCGGCGAAGAATTTCGCCTGTACCTGCGCTGCGTTGGGATTGTTCTGCAGCTGCGGGGATAGGGCGTCGAGGGCTTGGACCGCGGAGCCTTGGGAGTATGCCGCGGGGGCCGCTGTCTGCGCGCCCAGAATGCCCCCAACTCCGGTCCCCATGTTCGCGGGCGGAGTGCTGTTTCCGGACAGTTCCCAGAATTGCCTGCCCACAGGGGAGTTCGGAGTGCCGGAGTTCATCATCTCCGGCGTGATTCGGTCGGGCATCGTGGACTGCTGCTGTGGCAACCCTTTGCCACCCTGCCCGCCGATGGTCTGCCCCACGTTCGAGACCTGCGCCGGGAACCCGCCAAGGCTGAACGGCTGGGAGACGGAATTGCCGATCCGGCCCAACTGCCCCTGCGCCAGCCCCAGGAGGGACGAAGACAGCTGGTTCTGCTGCTCCAGCATCGCCTGCTGTTCGGGCGACAGCGTGACCGTCTGCGTCCACTGGTCGTTGGCGATCTCGGGGGCGGTCGGGGCCTGCGGCATCGGCCCCGGATCGGCGCCTTCATAGACGGGCTGTCCGTCATTGCCGATACCGACCTGGCGCCGGCCGCTCTGCGCCTGCTGCCACTGCGGAAGGGTGACGTTGTTGTACTGCTGGAGCTGCTGTTGATACTGCTCCTGCGCCTGCTGCTGCGCCGGGGTCAGCTCCTGCGAGTAGGTGACCGACCCCCACGGGGTCTGCTGATTGACCCGGTTCAGCTGAGCCTGTAGCCGCGCAGTATCTGCATTCGCCGCCGCCTGCTCCCCCGACACCTGAGAGGCGTTCGGGGTCGGCGCGGAACCACCGCCACCAAGTGACATGTCAGCCTCCGATATACTTTCCGGCGGCCTGGTCCGTCCTCAGCAGCCCGTAGATGACTGCGTCGTCGGGATAGAACCCCTTCCTTGCAATGCCTTCCTCGCGGAAGCCCATCTTCTTCGCCATGACCCGCGCACGCTTGTTCCGCCGCGCGATCGTCATCGTGATCCGCTCGCAACCCAGCTGGTCGAACGGATACGCAAACCATTTCTCCACGTTCCCCGGCCGGCACCACATCGGGTTATCAGCCGCGAACGTCACCTCGATCCCCTTGAACCTGTCCGCATACCGGTGATAGGCGCAGCCGGCGACGATCCGATCACCGGACAGCATCACCGCACCCTGAAACGATGCCTCGTTCGGCGGAGGAGGGAAGGTCGGGATGCGCTCCATCAGCCATGCAACCAACATGGCCTTGTGGTCCGGCTGCTCCACGAAGACGAAGTCCATCACAGGTACTCCCCCGGCTCGAACAGCACATCCACCGCGTTCAACCCGACCTCGATGTCCGACACATCCACCCGCAGCGCGAAGGACGCGGACTGCCCGATCCCCTGCACATTCAGCCAGGGAGTGACCACCTGTTCACCGCCGGCCCAATCGGCCTGATCCCACTCCGACACGTCCCACGTCGCCCCGTCGCCGCTTGCAGTCGTCGGGATCGACGAAGGCGACTTGTCCGCAAAGTCGATGTTCAGCCCTACCGCGATCATCGGGCTTCCATCGGAGGTGATCTGCGGCCGGATCATGTGGAAGTGCTTCTTCCTCGGCTCCCGGAACCTGGAAAACGCTGTCCGAATGTCCCCCCGGATCGCCGCGCCGTTGTCCGAAGTCCCGGTGTCCGCCTTGTAGACGGTCCCGTCCGTGCCGCCGAAGTACAGGTCGTCGTTATAGGTCGCCCAAGAAACCGCGTTCATGCCGATGTACCGGCACCATGCGTAATTCTGAGTGTTCATGACGTACTGGTGATAGGTCTCCCCGTCCTTCACCGGCACGTTGAACAGGATCTGTGTCCCCCGCTTGTAGTAGCAGGCACCCCAGCCGAAAATGCTTCCACCGGCCCGGATAGCGTCGTTGAACGCTTTCGCGATCCGCGCGCTCAGCCCCTGCTCCGCAGGGTTCACGAAGCCCGTAGAAAGCACCTGAGAGAACGGGATAACCCCGGCCTCTGTCAGCACGAGAAGATCCCCCCGGAACTTCATGAACGGGCGCTGTCCGATGGGCCTGGGAAGATGGTATGTCTGCACGTGCGCCCACGTGTTGGCGCTGCCGGGATCGGTGCCGGAATAGACCGCTGCTTCGCCGTTGGCGGTCAGGAACACCGCCAGGTCGTCCGGGCCCTCGCCGGAATCCCGCGACCATGACGCCGTCCCGATGAGGTAGCTGCCCTCGTCAAAGATCGGCCCCAAGTTCAGCTGCTTCATCGCCCCCGACAAGGCCCCGGCCTGGGCGGAGTAGAAGACAGACATGCTGTTCTTGCGCGTCCACCAAAGCCGGTTGGCATGGCTTGCGACGTGGATCAGTTCCCCCGCCGACCCGGCCGAAACCGTGATCGACACCGTGGACCACGCAGACCCCGCATACTGTCGCGGAGTGTCCACCCCGTTGCACATCATCAGCGTCGGCGTCCCCCCGTTCGGCGTGAACACCGTATGCTGCCACCGGGCATTGGAAAGACCCGTGAGCGACGACGAAGCCGTCCCAGAACTCGACACGTCGTAAACAGCGGTGGAAGCGATGGCGAACAGCTTCTTGCCGGACAGCCCGGAATACTCCATCAGCGTCTCCACCGACGCCGTCGAACTCGCCACCCCGGTTGCGTAAGACGTATGCCCCCCGCGGATCTTCACCCGCAGCGTTTCGGGGAAGAAATTGTCCAGCCGGACCGCATTGTTCGGCGGCATCCCTTCAAGGGGAGAGAACGTGTCCCAGCCTCCAGTTGGGGCAGGGATCAAGCCGAAGCGGGAGCGGGAAGGTCTGCGGCCGCGCATCTACGAACTCGGGTAGCTGCCGTCCTGGATATTCGCCTGCCCCAGGTGCCAGTCCATGCCGTTGGCGGAGAGAACCGCCGCGCCCTTGTCCTGCGCCTTCAGCAGTTCCAGGTAGTTGCGACACATCTGGTAGTCTTCCTCCCAGCCCCCCAGCCCCTGCGCCTGGCGGAAACGCCAGACCAGATCGAAGGTCAGCAGCTCCTCATCCAGCAGCGCGGTATCAGTATCGTTCGCCCAAGCCGCTTGGGCCGTCCCCCCAGAGGTCTGGTTCCAGCCGTTCGAGAAATACTCGTAGACGAGCGTTTCCGTCGCCGTTGGCGTGGGGTCGATGAACAACTGTCGGGCGTTGGAAACAGCCTTGATCCGGTAGGACTTCCGCAAGCCCGGCGGGACCACGATCCCCGACTTCAGGGCCTGCCAGATGAACCCCGGAATGGCCTCGCGGATCTCCCAATAGTTCGACCGGTCCCATGCCGTATGCATGGCGATCCGGTCGTAGTCGGACGGGAATGCATAGTCCGCATCCGCATTGGCGGTGGTGAACGTGTGCTCCTTCGTCAGCACCGCCCAATCGTGCTGACGCGCAAGCAGCTTCGCCCCCCGGTTGGACAGGGACAGCATCTGCCGGACCTGAGCATCCGTTGACGAGATGATCGCGGTAGGGCGGGACAGCCCCAGCGCGTCACACGTGTTCTGAACGATCGTCAGCAGGCTCATCGGTCTTCACCTTCGGGGGCCGGCCGCCCTTGCGCCGCTGCATCAACTCCGCCATCTGCGCCTTCAGTTCCTCCATCTCCGACCGCAGGGCCTCGTTTTCCTCCTTCAGCCCGGACGTGTCGGACTTCGCCAGATGGTCCTGCGCCAGCTTCACCCACTGACGGGAGGCCGGGCCCAGCACCTTGATCGCGGAATCCGGCAGCGCCGAAAGCTGCTCGACCGTGAACACCTTCTGCGCCTTCAGCGTCTCCGCGTCCGCAGGCCGGAACTCGCTCGGATAGATGATCGTCAGGGTGTGCAGGGGCGTGCCCGAGGGCCGGTCGTCGTCGTTGATGAACGCGGCCCACTGCTGGGGAAACCGCTGCTTGTCCTTCTCCCGCACCGGCTGGTCCCAGACGTTCTTCATGTCGCCGGGGATGAAGATCCGGCAATAGACCTTGTCGTCGAACACTGGCCGCCCCTCAATGGAAGTGCGGTTGTTGTCCTGGACCGTCCGCCGGTAGAACTCGACATGCTGCGAGCTATGCTGCACGTGCTTTCTCCTCGTCGATTGACTTGCGCTTCCGGCACATCTCGCGGTGGATGTGCGGGATCAGCCCGTCGCCGTGGACATGGACGGACACGCCCGTTTGCCACAGGCCGACCAGCTGGTGCTGGTAGTCCTCCGCCTGCTTCGCCATCCACGGCGCGCAGATGAAAGCCTTCTTGCCGGCGATGAACTCCATCTGCTCCTCGCCGTCGTTCAACGGCTGGGCAAAGGCGTGGTTGGCCTTCTCCCGATAGGAACTGTCCATGCCATAGATGTGCAGGGTCCGAGCGCCGAACTGAGGGGCGAAGTACATCGCCCGCAGTCCCACGGTGTTCCCGCCCCCAATCAACAAAAAAGGCCGGCTCTCGCCGACCTTGCCTTCGTATATGTCCACGATGTCCGGGTCGTAGACATGCCACATGACTATTCGATCCGGCGGCACACCCTTTTCCGCAAGGGTCTTGAACACCTGGTCGTCGCACTGCGAGGCGATCAGATACCGCACTCTCGCATGGGGCTTCTGGACGAAGTCGGCATTCCCCGGCCGCGCGTCCAGCATCATCATGTAGTCGGGCACGATCCGCTTAGAGATCAGCCAGTCATGGGCGCCCGACAGGGCTATGACCGCCGCGCCGCGCTTCTGTCGCGCCCGGATGTCACGCAGGTTGTCAGCGACGGACGGAGCGCCGCCGACGATCAGGACCGTCTCCGGCAACCGGAACTCAGGGCCGATCCAGGACACATCTGTCCGCTCCAAATTGGCCGCCACCCGCTCCCGCAACCCATCCTTGCCCACATTGACCCTGGACCGGAACAGCGCGTCCGGCATCCACGCCGGGAACGCGCCTTTGGGATAATCGCCCCGGACCTCGTCATAGGTCTTCAGGACCGAATCCGCCCGATCCTCCGTCCACAACAGCTTTTGCCCCGGCAGCGACCAAGGCCAATCGTCCCCATAGGCCAGCCCAAGCCGGCTCATCCATTGCTGGGACGTGACCGGGGTATCGGCAATGATCTTGCTGACGATGTACCGGGCCTTGGGATTGAGGTAGGCCAGCATCATCGGGCCATTGCTGACCCCGAAGTTCATGTGCGCGCACTCGTACAGGGCCGCGCGCATGATGACCGAGAAGCCGGGGCCGATCTCCTTCTCCGCGTCCCTGAGCCAGACGACGCGGAAGCCCTTCGCCTCCATCGCCTTCGCGACCTTGCGCCATTCTTCCATGTTGGAATTGCGGATAGACCAGTGCGACGCCTCCCTGGTCGTGATCGTCACGAACGGCTCGGAATAGACTGTCCGCACCGTCCGCAGCGCCCATTCAGGAACCGTCAGACCAACGATCGGCTTCGCCTGCTGAAGATCCGATACCATGTAGTTCGGCATCGTCCGCGGAAGGGGATCGGCCGGATATACCGACAGATGCCGCACCGGGAACATCCGGATGGCAGGAAGCATGACGTTGTCGAAGAACTGCCGCCGCATCTCGATATCCTGCGGGGGCAGGTCGTCTTGGCGGAACCCTTGGTTGGGGCCAGGCAGGACCTGCAAATCCCACGGCCCCTGAGCGGCGGTCGAACATACCCCAAGCCAGGTCACGAAATCGAACGAGGCCGGCGCCATGCTCATGTCATAGGTGAAGGTGGGGGGAGAGGTTGCCCCCTCCCCCTTGCCTTCCGTCATCAGGACACATCCGCCTGCACGGCGTATGCCTGACCGGCGCGCGCGACCTTGGAACCCGAGGCCACGGTGTTGATGACCACGCCCCGGATCAGGGTCTGCGAGGTGACGGTGTCGTCCAGCACGCCCGCCGAAGACGTGGTGTAGAGCGGCGCATCGGCCGCGCACGACGCCTTGACGGTCACGGAGATGTCGTTGCCCTCGTAGCAGACCCACCCGAACGAGGTTGCCGGGATGGCGGTCTGCGCAAAGGCGATACGCTCGCCGCCGTCCGCCCGCGCCTTCGTCACCGGACGCGCCTTGTTGTCGGTGTCGATGGCCACGGTGGCGTACTGGAAGATCGCACCCGACGACAGCACGTACACGTACTTGTTGCCGTTCGAGTGCACCATCGTGCCCAGAGCGAACAGGCCGCCCTCGTTGTTGGACGAACCCGTCGCGGAGGTGACCGTCGTCAGGCCGACGCCGATCTGCCCCGAAATTGCGAACTGAGTCATTCCGAAGCCCTCCTTACGGGTTCTTCAGCACGCCCTGGCGGGCGCTGTTGCTGATGGTCATGTTGCCGGCCCAGAGGATCGGGATGACCGTCGCGTCCTGGTTCACGCTCGTCTTCTCCCGCAGCGGGGTCATGTTCCGCTGGGGATGGACGCGCAGCCGGATATAGTCGGTGTTCAGGAAGTAGCCATGGTTGGCGGCAATCCCGCCGTCACCCGACTTCTCGAAGAACACTGGCTGGTCCATGAACAGGATGTTGGTGAAGCCGGCCGCCGCCCGGCGATCCGAGGTGAACCGCTGGTTGGCCTGCAGGGACTCCCAGTAGAGGCGGAAGAACGCGTCGTCGAACACCATGAGGTCCGGCGTGTCCGCGCCCCGCACCGTCTCGATCCAGAGCTGGTTCATATAGGTCTGGATGTTCGACGCCGTGATCGTGGACGTGTTGACGATGTTGTTCTGCCACCACGAATACGTGCCGCGGTCGATGCCGCCTACGGTCCCCGAGGTCGGGGAATCCGCCACCAGCAGTTCCAGGCCGCCGATCTGCTTGCCGGACGTGGCCGTCCCGTCCGAGTAGATGTCCACCGCCAGGTTGTTCGCCATCGTCTTCTCCGCATTGCGGATGCGCGAGGCGACCAGGTCGATGAACTTCTCCTTGCCGGCGTTCTGAATCACCGCCTCCAGGCCGGAGTAGGTGACATTGACGGCGTACTGCTTCCAGTTGAACTCTGCCGCCGTCATGATGTCGGACGGCGAGATGTCCAGGACCTCGTAGCCGCTGTAGCGCTGGAACGTGCTGTTCTCGGCGTATTCCAGCTCCTCCACGATCACGCGACCGCCGGAGGTCGTCTTGATCTGCCCCTTCGACTTCAGGTGACGCAGAAGCGCGTTGTGCTCGGTGACGTTGTCGGCAAGCTTGCGCTGCCGGTTCTCGATCGTCGTGGTGACGATCTCGGTATAGGTCGGGTTCGGCGATGCCATCTCCTGTTTCCTTCAGGCATCGCAGCAGGTGGTCAGCTGTAGCCGGCGGCGTTGGCCAGTTGCTCGGCCAATTCCTCTTCCAAGGATCGGTCGGACTTCGGACGGTCGGGCTTGCCCCCGGTCTTCAGGGGGACGCCCTTGGCCTTGCGGGCCTTCTCCGCCGCCTCCCGCGCCTTCGCTTCCTCGGCCTTCCTGCGCTCAGCCTCGCGCTTCGCGTTGACCTGCTGCTGCAGGTCGTCGCGGGTCGCCAGGGCCATCCGGTAGGCGTTGCTCAGCGTCTCTGCGTGGGTGGAGCCGGTCGCCGCGCCGGACTGGATGAGCCGTGCCATGTCGGCCTCCAGGTCGGCGGCGAAGTCGTTGCTCGCGGCGAAGTCGGCCCATGCCTTGCCGATGCTCTCCCGCTCCCGCTGCTGCTGGGATTGGACGAAGCCGGAAAGGCCGGAACGTAGCTGCTGTACCTGCTGCTGAAGTTGCGCGACGACGGGGTCCGGCCGCTGCACGGGCGGGGCCTCGTCGATGTCGTCGATGGAGATGCCGAACTGCTGGGCCACCTGGCCAAGCAACTGCGCTTTCTGCTGTGGCGTGCCCTGCCTGAGTACTGCCGCCGTCTGGAGCAGGCTGGCAACCGCCGCGATGGGATTGCCGCCCTCCGCCTCGATCATCGGCAGGAAGGGATTGACCACATTATCGAACGCACGCTTGAACTCGTTGGCTGCCGCGGCCTCCTGTAGCTTGGGCGTGAAGCCCGCCTCGATGGACTTGATGCGGCCGAGAACGCCATCCCGCTGCTGTGCGTTCAGCGTCTCGAACCACGCCTTGTCCTCTGCGGACCAGTGTGCCGGCGCCGGGGTGACGGCAGGCTCTTCGCCTTTCTCCGTCTGGTCCTGGTCCGGTGAATCCTCGTCGTCTTCGTCAGCGCCATCGTCCGCCCCGTCGCTGTCGCCCTCATCGTCGGCTTCCGCCTTCGTGAAGCGCCCGCGCTCATCTCGGGTGCGGCCGGCGCCCTCTGCCCCGTCGTCGGGGGCGTCCAGGGCTTCGGCGCCTTCCAGTGCCTCCGCGAGAGCGGAAGCGAAATCGTCGTCTTCGGCCGGGGCTGGCTCCGGTGTCGGAGTGCCCGCGTCCTCGTTGACTTCGGTCATCAGTACCTCGGTTTCGTCGGGTCCATGTCGTTGCCCACCTGCCGGCACTCATACGCACGCTCGAAGTCGCGGACGTGCTTCCGGCTCGACAGGATCTCGCCGCGGCGCGACGGGGCGCGGAACGGCTCGATGTCGGGCATGTACGAAAAAGCCCCCGCCTTTTCAGTGCGGGGGCTGGCCTTGGCCTTCTCGACGAGCTTGCCGGCTCGCAGGACGTAGGTGGTCATGGCGCATCCTCCGGCCATCCGTGCGGGCGCTGGCCATTGATGAACCGCAGCAAGTCGCCCAGATCAGCGATTTCTTTCACGGCTTGATTGTTAGCCTCCTGCGTCCCCTGCTCGGCCGCCCAGTCGTTGGATGCTTGCATCCGCCGCCGGATCTCATCCTCGACCTGCTCGACGGTCGTCATGCGCGGTCGCCACTGCCCCACTATGCGTCCGCCCTCTGCTTCCGCCGGGCCTGCGCACGCTGCGCCTTGGCCTTAGCCTCCACGTTCTCCCGGTCGATCTCACCCTTCTCCCGCGCCATCTCGACCTCAGCGGCAAGCTTCTGTAGCTCCGCCTGCATCTCCGCCATCTTCAGCGCATGCTCCTGCTGCTGCACCTGAATCTCTAGCGCCACCTTCTGCGCCTCAGCCTGCGACCGGGCCTGCAAGGTCTGCATCTCGACCTGCCCCTTGGCCTGGGCCAACTGCATGTCTCCCTGCGTCTTCTGCACCTGCGCTTGAGCCTTCATCTGCTCGGCTTGGGCCTTGGCCTGCGCTGCCTCCGCCTCGGGGTCAGGCTTGGGCGGCTGCTGCGCCATCTCCGCCTCGCCTTCCTCCATCGCGTTCTCAACGTCTTTGCCGAACCGGAACTGCCGCACGACGGCCATTACCACGGCCCGCGCCGCCTGCTGCGAGATCAGCCCCGACTGAATGACAGCCCCGACGCCCTCCGCCATGCCGCCGATGGCGTTCAGCAATTCCAGCGCCGCCCGCTTCTCTTCCTCGCTCTGGGCCTGGATGCTGTCTTCGGTCTCCACGTCGATCCGGTACGACCGCATCCGGTCATCGCGCAGCATCTGCATGACCTCGGGCGTCACCTGCACACCCGTCATCATGGACAGGGTCTGCGGCTGGAAATGCTCCGCGACGATCTCCGCCTGCATCTCCATCAGGTCCCGACAGAGCCGGTTGACCTCGCCCCGCTTGCGCTCGATGCGCAAGGAGCCGAACTTGGACTTGATCTCCTGCGCCGTCGCCGTCTCCCGAGCATCCGTCGCGCCGCGGAGAATGTCGCTGATTCCCGTGATCTCGTAGATCGTCTGCTTGATGCTGTCCCGCTGAATGTACAGGCTCTCCAGCACGTCCTTCAGGATGTCGATCGGCATCCACTGGAGAACGTCTTTCAGGCCGCCCTTCTCCATCAGGGCCGGCCAGTTTTCCACGGGAATCAGGTCGTTGTCGTCGCCCTGCATCAGCCGGGCGATTTCGGCGCCGTCCGACGCCGGATAAACGCCCCGAACCCGGATCGCATCCACCACCTTGTCGATGCGATCCGTGACCTTGTTCAGTTCCGCCGCCTGGTCCCGCCACTGCTCGTACTCAGGCACAGGGATCAGCGTATCGTTGGTCTGCACGGCGTAGATGGGGCGAGGGCACGGGAAAAAGCCCCGAAGGTCATAGGGCGGGTCCGTCTCCGCCAACAGACCGTCCTGATACCCCTGGCACCAGTATTTGACCGTCCTATCCGTCTTGTCCCAGATCTCCCACACCCGCGCGGCGCGATATACCTCGCTATCCTCGCTCTCTTCCTTGTCCTGCTCGGGATCGTCGGTCGCAGAGAGGTTGACCTCACGCCCCTTCCTGCCGAACGCCTCCACAAGCTGCCGGCGGGTCATCTGCCCGCCAAAGGCGATCCAGGTCACATCTTCCCAACGATCCGCATCAGGATCGCGGCGGAACCAGCGCCAATCCACGTACTCGACAGGCACCTTCTCGCCCACCGGCACCCCATCGGGGCCGGGCTGATAGTCGTAGCGCACCCTGGCCACGCCACGGCCGGGCAAGAGCATGTCCTGCACAATCCTGCGGATCACGTCGTCGTAGTCGCATTCGTCCGCCATGTAGGCGAGCGAGCGCTCGATGATCGTTGCGCCCTCCTTGCCCGTTGGGTCGGGGGTCCGATACCGGCGCCGGATGTCAGGCTGCACATTGCCCTGGAAGATGGCCGACGCCTGAACCTCGGTGTTCGACCACAGCATGTTGAACTTGTGCTGCCGCTTGCCCGCCTGCTTCTGGCGCTTCTCGTCACGGTACTTCTCCACGACGGACATGCCGGCCTTGCGCCACTCTTCCTCTTTTCGCCCGGCGGTTTCGATGCAGCGCTTCCAGTGACGAAAAAGCCCCGGACCATCGGGCGCCGGGGCTGTGTCATCGCGCTCTGTCTCGTAGGCTTCAGCCATAGCGCTTCCTCTTGCGCCGAATGGCCTGAGCGGCCGCAATCACGGCTAAGGCAGCGGCACTCGTCATACCGAGAGCGACAAACCCCACCAGCGCAGACATAGCCACATCGCCAGAAACCACACCGGCCCGCCACAGCATAACAAGCACCAGCGAAGCTAGCCCTGCAACTGCTGACCACTTAGCGCCCTTCCGCCTGAACGCCGCGTCCTCCTCCTTGGATGGCAGCCTATGCTTTCCCGAGATGGCGAAAGCTCGCGCGTCATCATTCTCCCGCCGCTGACGCGCCGTCACCTTTGCCGCAGGACGCAAGCGCAACGGCGGGATGATGATCTCGACGCTCGATAGATCAGCCATCACGCCCACTCCCTCTGCCGCGACCCCCGGTCGATCATCGCCGCCGCCTCGTTCCACGTCGGCACAGAGCGGGGCGGGCCGGGGAACTCATCCGGCCGCTGCTCCGTATACCCAACAGCCAGATACCGCATCGCGTCCGCCGCATGCGAAGTCCAGTCGTGCAGCGGCTTGTCCTTGAACGCCTTTTTGTCGTCGTCCCACTCGCGCCGGTACAGCCGCAGGGCGTCCAGCCCGGCCGCGCACTTCTCCGCGTCGATCCACAGCCGAGGCATGATCCGGCGAACCGCGTTGATGCCGTCGTTCACGCCCAGCTCGGGCACGATGTGGAAGGTGCACCCCAGGCTCTTGGCCTGCTCCCACAGGGACCGCCCGTTGCTCGCCATCGTCTTAGGCCGCAGGTCGTGCGGGCCAAAGTGCTTGCCGTAGGTGTACGGCCGCCGCTGAAGCTCGTTGACGTAGTGGCCGATCCCCTCGCCGTTGCTGGCGTAGAAGTCGATCACATGCAGCGCCCTACCAACCTGCTGGTAGAACCAGATGGCCGTATCGTCCGAGAACCCGATATCCCATGCCGTATGCACCGGGCGATCCGGCTCCCACGGGACAACACCGACCCGGCCGGAATCCTCCGCCTCTCTCAGTGCCTGAGCGTAGAACGTGCCCGGCACGGCAGCGTCGAAGTCGCACTCAAACTCCCGGTCGTACTCGTCCGAGGTCATCAGCGCTGCAGCGTCCCGAAGCTCCGCCTCGTCCACGATCCCCGTCCGGCTCGCCCGGTACAGGGCAGCGAACCAGTCCGGGTTGCCATCCGCCATCTGCCCCTTGGCATGCTCGTACAGGCGGAAGAATGCGTCCCTGCCCGCCACAGTGCCAATGAACGCAGCCCACCCCTTCCGATCGGTCAGCATCGGCCGGACGATCTCCGTCCAGGTGCTCGGGTTGATCTGCGCATACTCGTCGAAGACAGCCCCGTCCAGATACAGGCCACGCATCCGGTCCGGGTTGTCTGCGCCGTACAGCTGGATACGCGCCCCGCCGGGCAGGTCGCAGCGCAGCTCCCCCTCGTTGAACTCCGCACCAGGTATCGCCCCGGCGAAGCGCTTCAGGTAGTCCCACGCCACTTCCTTGGCCTGCACCCGATACGGAGCGATGTAGGCATACCGCGGCGCCGTCTTGCGGTTGTCCAGCGCCCTGGACAGCAGGACCAGCAGCATCAGCACCGTCTTGCCGAAACGCCGATGGCAGACCAGGACCGAGAACCGGCGCATCCGCGCGGCGATCTCTCGTTGCTGCGGGCGCAGCTGGTCGGAGAGGTCCACGATCTCGACAGACTCAGCCATCAGCCTCGCTCGTCAGGATGATGCGAATGGCCTTGCCATCCTCGCCGCCGTGCTCATGCGCCTGCACCGGCTTTCCGTGTGCCCTATCCAGTATCGCACACGCCGCCGACACTCGGGCGGCCTCGCTCTCACCCTTCTTGGCGATGGCCACCAGCGTTTGCAGGGCGTCCTTGGTGTACTTCTGGGCTGCGTCGCGAAGCTCTTGGCCGACCTTGGTCCGTGACCCCTTCGGCCTTCCGGCTCCTGGTCTCTTCCCACCGGCCGGCATTTGAATTTCCTTGATTACCAATCAGCCACGAAAAAGCCCGCCGCGGATCTCTCCGTGACGGGCTCTCGGTGGACGATGCGGCCCAGCGCGCGGGCATGCGTTTTGGGCGCACTTCGCCCACCCTCGAAAGCCAGTGTTTCAGAAGCTGGAAGGTCTGTCAACAACTTCATCCCGGCCACCGCTCCGCGATAGCTTTCTCCTCAGCCTCGCGCTCCGCCTTCCAGCGCGGCAGCCAGACGTTCTCCATGTGCCACCGCTGGATCCATTCCGCCTTTTTCGCCTCGCTCCCCAAGGCTTCGTACTCCGCCCATTCCTCAGTGGTTGGCCATGGCTCCATGCTTAGCCCCGTCGGGAACACCCCCATCACCTGATCCCCCGATGCTCAGCCAGCGCAGCCAGCGCCCGGCGCGTCACCACCAGATGCCGCGGGCTGTCCTCGCAGCACACAGCGATCAGCGTCATGGAATATCCCGGCAGGGCGCGCAGCGTGTCGTCGTAGCACTTGGCGTTCCACTCCTGCGCCTGACTCGGCTCCGCACCCCCACCGCCCCCACCGGACATGGTGCAGCGACGGACCAAGCCAGCGTCGAACCAGCGCTCCCGGAACCAGATGCCAGCCTCGTACATCGGGTCGGTGATCTGCTTCTGCGCCCTGAGTGCATCCAGCAGGCAGGCATCGTTGTACCGGACGTGCTTGCCCACCCCCGGGACTGTCACGACCTCCCGCTGACGAGCCATCGCCGCCTGCCCGTCTGTGCCGTGGTCGGGTGCGATTTTTTGCATTTTCTGCGTCCTAGCCCCTTTCTTATGCGCAGTGAGTGCTTATATGTACTGTATCAGACGGGATGGGCCCGCAGGACAGAGGAACAAGACGATGTACGCAGTGACCTATTCCCAAGCCCACCACGAAGCCCGCGAGATCGGGGAGTTCGACACGATCCCGGAGGCTGTCGAGGCCGCCATCGGCGCCGGTGCGGTCGAGGCCGAAGCCAGGGCGATCACCAGCATCGGCAAGGATGTCTGCCTGAGCGTCGTGGGCCATGAGGACAGCGACCTGTTCGGCATCTGGATTGAGCGGGCATGACCCCCGCCTCCCTTCGCGACTGGCGCAAGCGCCTCGGTCTGACACAGGCCGAGGCCGCTGAGCGCATGGGATACGGGCTCCGGCAGTGGAACAGCTGGGAAAACGGCCGCGCCGATATCCCCACCGCTGTCCAGCTTGCCGCCGGGTACGTCGCATTGACCCAGCAGTGGCGGTTCCCGCCTGTGATGCCGGCGGAGTGAGCATCAGCCTTCCCCCTCCCCTTCGGGCCATGTGCCGGCCTCAATCATTGCCGACCGGATCACGTCAGCCGAGTGCAGAACGCCAGACCAATACGAGTAAGTCGATGCTTCCCCACGCTCCTGCATGGTCCTCGCCTTCTCACGCAACACCTTCACTGTCACGACAACAGCCGGCGGCGCCTTTGCTCGGATCTCTTGGTCGGTCACATTCTTACGCGCCATCAGCCGCACCCCTGCGCCGACTGCGCGACTAGGATCGCAACCCGCACCAGCGCCAGAAGCGCGCCGCCCACGAACAGCATCGAAAGCGCAATCGCCGCGGCGTTGCCGATCAGGGCAAACCCGTCGTCTTGCCCGAGCAAGTGCAACCGCATCACATCGTCCCCCATGCCAGGAGGAAGCCGGCGAGGAAGGCGACAACACCAGTCGCCAGAATCCATGCGACCGCATCGGCCCAAGCCAAATCCCGGCCTGCATTCACGCCCATCTCGAACATGTCCAGCTTGCTCGCCTCGCTCATGCCTCCGCCCTCCGTCAGCGGGTCACCGCCGGGGCTTCCGCGCCCCAGCGCCGCAGTAGCGGGTCGTTCTCCGGGCTGGCCCGCGCCTTCGCCGCCAACGCCTCCTGATGCTTCGTCCGCAGCATCCCCGACACGGCCGGGAACCATCGCTTCCGCTTGTCCGGCTTGTCCCGGAGCCAATCGTCAATGGCCCGAAGCTCGCTCAGAAGGTCGCTGATTCCGTGGTATGCCTCTCGCCAGGCTTTCAGGTCCTTGGTCTTCAAGCGGATGACTTCGCCCTCGAACGCATAGCCGGAATCGTCGTCGCCCCTCGGGGGGGTAGGGGGGGTATCTTCTCTGTTCTGTTCTTCTCTGTTCTGCTCTGTTCTAGAGTTACCGTGCGTTACAGATTCGGCGCGCGCGTTACGTTGCGTTACACCCGCGTTACCCGGCGTTTCATCCGCACGTTTCCGCTCCCGTGACGCCCGCACCCGTTCGCGGCTGTCGTCTTCGCGCTTGGGCTGCCGCTTGCTCCAGTTGGCTATCCGGCCATCCACGACGATCCGCTTTTCGGTCAGCGCTTCGATGACCCTGGCAATATCGCCTTCCTCGTACCCGAAGGCCCCAGCAAGAAACTCCGCGTCGAAGCCCTCAAGACTGCCACGGTCCTCATGCTGGCTTGCATGGTCCAGGAGCGCCCACCAGATCGCGGCAACGTCACCGGGGCGAACACCTGCCCGGCGTGCGATCGTGATCCACTTCGGATCGGTCGGCGCACCGTGATGCGAGCGGAACCAGTCCATCATTCACCCCTTGCAGACAGATCAGCGAACCGGCTGGTGCGCCCGTCGAAATAGGTCTCGACCTTGCCCAGCGGCCCCATGCGCTGCTTGGCCACGATCAGTTCGGCGATGTTCCGGGACCGGGCCAGCGCCGCCGCGTACTTGCTCGCCTGTTCCGGGTCCGCGTTGTCCACCTTGCGTTGCAAGTAGACTTCAGGCCGGTGGACGAAGGTCACCGCGTCGGCGTCCTGCTCGATTGAGCCGGACTCCCGCAGGTCCGACAGGATCGGGGTCGGGTCCGGCCGCTTCTCGCTTTCGCGGGAGAGCTGCGACAGTGCCACCACCGCCACGCCTTCGTTCTTCGCCAGGGCCTTGAGCGCCGCCGTGATCTCGGAGATCTCCGCGACCCTGTTGCCGCGGTACCGGTCGTCCATCTGGGCAATCTGGATGTAATCCACGATCACCAGCTTGATCGGATTCCGCCGCTTGGCCGTCCGCAGCGCCTGGCGCACGTCGGCCATGGACATTCGCCCCCGATCGGCAATGTGGATCGGCAAAGACCGAAGCCGTTCGCCGGCCGCATACATCCGCTGATAGTCTTCCCTGCCGATGCGGCCCTGCCATGCGTCGGAATAGGTGACGCGGCTGTCCATGCTCAGGAGCCGCACGCCGAGCTGGTCCCGCGCCATTTCCAGGCTGTTGAACAGGACCCCATGCCCGGCCCGCGCCACGTTGAATGCGATGGTCCCGGACAGTGCGGACTTGCCCATGCTGGGCCGCCCCGCGATCACATGCAGGTCGCAGAGGTGCAGCCCCCCGGTCTGCCGGTCGAAGTCGGTAAGCCCCGTGGGCAGCGCCCCCGGCGTTTCCCCGGACATCCGGGCGGAGATCGTCTCCAGCGTGCTGGCAATGACGGCGTCGAAGTCATAGACGGGCAGTTCCGCCCCGGTCGCTGCGATCTCCGCCAGCGCCCGTTCGGCTTCCGAGATCAGGTCGGCCGCGTCCCCGTCCAGTTCCGTCGCCGCCGCCGATGCGATATCCTCGCCCCATGCGATGAGGCGGCGGCGGACGGCGAGCGCATGCACCGTCCGGGCGTAGGCCGGGGCCGTCCGGCGCGACGACAGCGCGTCAACCAGTTGCCCGAGGTACTGACCGCCCCCGACTGCCTCAAGACCCTCGACAAGGTCCGCCGCGCCCCTGAGCGTCACCGGGTCCGCCAAGCCGCCCCTGTCGATCTCCCGGATGGCCGCATCCCAGATGCGACCGTGGGCGGGGTGGTAGAAGTCCTCAGCGGTCAGGAAGGCCCGGAAGTCTTGGGCGAGATCGTTGTCCACCAGGACGGCGCCCAACACCTCCTGCTCCGCCTCGATGTTGTGCGGGGGCTCTTTCTGTGGTGACAGGCTCTCAGCGAATGCCATGTGTCCGCCTCCGTTGAAGGTGGACACCCATATTCCACAGATCGACGCGGCCTGCGTGCAAGCACCCCGGGTTCGCGGGAAAAATGCCGTGGATGCGCGGACGGCCAGCCATCTACTCTGCCGCCTCCCTTGCCTGAGAGATGGCCAGAGAGCGGACAGTCACCCGCACCCCGTCGAACTCGGCATGCCGGACCCGGTAGACGTGCATGGCATCCACGGCGCTGTCGTCGGTCAGGTAGCCGCGACTGACCAGCCAATCCTCCGTGGCCTTGACCATGTTCGA
>NZ_JBHRTR010000028.1:719956-749158 GCF_042646425.1 Marinibaculum pumilum | reverse complement strand
CTGCTGGTACATCGCGGCATCGGCGGCCTGCAGCCATGTCCGGTAACGCTCGGTGCGGACGCGCCCGCGCTTCGGCACGTTGGCGAACAGGTTGTTCGCGCTCGGCGGCCGGGGCAGGGTGAAGGTAATCTCCATCCCGCTACCTCCCCGAAAAGGTGCCCGGCCGCCGGGAAGGCAGCCGGGCTAGGTTAGGGAGGAAACGCCCAAGAAGGGCCTGCCCCACCATCGGGGCTTCGGACGCGCTCTCGCGCGAATGGGGGCCGGCCCGGCCGTCCAGGGAGACAAGGGGGATGCTGGACGGACCCGCGCGACGGGGTTGCGCCTCACGATCGCGCGCCGGCTGGGGGTTGGGGCAGCGCCGGCACTGGTCCTCCGGCACTGTGGCCTGGGCGCAGTCGCACCAGATCGTGAAGGTCATTGGTGCGCCCCGAAATCGAGCGGGCGCGCGTCGGCGCCGTAGATGTCCGATACGCCGCTGCTGGACTGCATGGCGGGGCTGCGGTGGGGGACGTAGGTGGGGTGGCGCTTGGACGGTGGAACGGCATCGGTGTGCCGCCGGCAGAACATCAGCACGCCGAAGGCTTTCTCCGGCTCCGGATGCCCGGCGAAAGCGTTCATGCCCGTCGCCGGGCCTCCCGTGACGCCAATCGTCCTACCCAGCGTGTCCAGCTTGCCATCCCGCGCCATCGTGACGATGTTCGCCACCGACTGCGTCGCGACACCGACCGCCTTTGCAATCTTGCTGTACGTCCAGCCCTCGCGGCGCAAAGACAGGATGGCTTGCCGCGTCTGCAGCGACATCCTGTTCTGCCCGCCGTTGTTCGCCCGTCCGTCCGCCATCACCGCCTCCCCTTGTTGATCTTGCTCACCAGCGTCTGCCGCAGCCGTGCGGCAACGCTGTCGTGATCCGTCAGCAGGGCCAGCAGCCGGGCCGCCTCGCCTGCGGATATCTCCGGCCCCGCCTCGCCGTCCGGGTGCAGCGCGCGGTCAAGCTCGTCGCAGATCCGCCCCCATGTGCCGGAAGCCGCGACGAAGGCATCGACGGTGCCCGCCGGCTCTGCGCTGGCGCGGGCGCTGGCATGCACCGCCTGCATCATGGCCAGGAAGTGCCCCGGCTGGCCGGCAGCGACGGCGGCGGCCTCCAGATCGACCATCTCCCACACCTTCAACTCCACCGTGTCCCTGTCCTGGTCTCCGGCATCGCGCAGATACCCATGGCTCTTGCCGATCACGGCGGCGGCAGCGTCGTACCCGCCAAGCGCGGCGGCGGCGCGGTCGATGGCCTCGAAGCGGCTCCCGCAGGGGCGGATCTTTGTCACTGCCGAAAACCTCCCGGATGATTCGACGTGCAACCGCCGGTCGCGGCGCTCATGTATTTGCGGGTGGCAACTGTGGGGGCGGACATGAATATTTGGGAATTGAAGAAATGGCGGTTCAAATTACCCGCGGTTGCCAGAACCGTAACAAATGTTCCATTCTCTTCCTGTGGCACGGGGGGTGTACACAGGGAGGAAACGGTATGTCTCGGAAAGGAGACCATTACGCCGCGTCTCGGCCGGCGCTTCGACTTGCGGTTGACAATAGTTCGTCCGCTGTCAGCGAAACGCCGCGCTCCTCGCAGGCCGACAAGAGGCGCAACTGCCACGAGCCCGGCACCGCCCGGCGGGTCCGCCATTTCTTCGTTTGCCATTCAGATGCGCCGACCGATTGCGCCGCCGCGGCAATGTCCGGCCAGCGAGAGGGGGTGAAGATGTCCATCCCCGATATTAGGGACAGTTTGTCCCCTTCGTCAAGGTCAGGTCTTACCTTGCGGGACAAGGCGGCCCTGCGATGCTTTGGTATGGCGCAGAAACCCTCGCGGTCCCTATTTCGAAAAAAGCTTGCCGCCCGGATGTATGATGCCCGGGTGCGGCGTGGGCTGACCCAGGAGCAGATTGGCGACCTGATGGGGATCGGAGAACAGTCCTACAAGAAGCACGAGCAGCGGGGCTCGCTGCCTGCCGATTTGTTCGAAATCTTTGCGCTGGCCGTCCAAGAGGATCCGTACTGGGTGCTCACTGGACGCCGGGAGCGCCCTGACGTTATTGAGCCGCGACTGCCGTCGCAGACTAAGCCGCGGCGTAGTCGGCGATCTCCGCAGCAGCCCACGGGCAGCGACGGCGGCCCAACACAAGCGCACTAGGCTCGGCCGGCGGAATGCGCCTGTGGGAGCAAGATCAACCGCTGGCGTTCACGGCAATTTCGGAGCGGGTCCGGGTGCTATTCACCGCGCTCGGCTATCGCACGATTGTTGATGTCGTAGCTGACACCGATGGCCGCGTCGGCAGCACGCAGTTCTCGAATTGGGCAGTTGGGAGCAGCCGGCCCGGCATCGACACTGCGATCTATCTGCGGTTTCGGTTCGGCATCACGCTGGATTGGCTTTACTGCGGGGACGCCTCCGGGTTGAGCCTCGCGCTCGCCAATCGCCTTCGCGAGACACACCAGCTGGTGCAGGCGGGCGACCTTCGGCTTATAGGAACCGCGCGCGGCCCGCGGCCGAAAGGTTAAAGCAGGCTGAGCCCGGCGCCTCCCCGCGCCTGGCTGACGATGGGGAGGGATGAATGCCAGCCAGTTGTTGCGGCCGCTGCGGCGGCGAAGGCTTTGAGGTCGTGGAGGGCCGTCCGGCCGGCGCGCATTTCCGGATTGCGCTTGTCCAATGCGCCAGCTGTGGCGCCGTCGTCGGCGCCATGCCAGCGGTGAACGTCGAAGATCAGCTTCGGCAAATGGACCGCAAACTGCAGACGATGGATTACAGCATCCAGCACATCGCCAGCCGTCGCTGATTGGCGGTCAGGAGGCGCCGCCCTCCCCGCCTCGCGATCGCGCGACGATATCGCGCCACCCATGCATGACGAAGCTACCCTCGGGGAAGCCTGACACGCTGCCGTCCTCGTAGACGGCCCATTCGGCGCCGGTCGCTGGGTCGTTCACCCGGACGACGACAGCCGGGCTGTCGGGCTGGGCGCCCCGCCATTCCCCGTCGCGCCAGCACTGCACACCGTCTGGCGTCGCGAACAGCATTCCTCCGTCCTCTGACATCTCACACCTCCTGGCTTCGCGCCGGCCATCCGGCCGCGTCGGCGGGCAGTATAAGGGGACATTTTGTCCTTGACAAAGGGGACAGTTTGTCCCTATCTTCTCCCTATCGAACAGGGAGACACCCGATGCCCCGCAAGGCCAAGACCGCACCGCCGGACACGATCACCGCCTACAAGGCGTTCAACGCCGACTGGACCTGCCGCGGTTATCAATACGAGGTCGGCAAGACCTACGAACATCCCGGACCGGTCGAGATGTGCGCGACCGGTTTCCACGCCTGCACCGTCCCGTTCGACTGCTGGTCCTATTACGAGCGGTCGACCGCCCTGGCGCGGGTCACGCTGGCCAGCGTGACGGATGAGCGCCAGGGCGACAGCAAGGTCTGCGGCGCACGGATCACTATCGAGGCGCGGCTTGACCTGTCCGACTGGACTAAGGCGCAGGTCGAGACCGTCACGGCGCTGTGCAAGACCGCCGCCGGCCGGCTAGCTGACAGCGGCCACGCGGCGGCGACCGGCTACAGAGGCCACGCGGCGGCGACCGGCTACAGAGGCCACGCGGCGGCGACCGGCGAGAATGCTATTGCCGCCAGTCTCGGAATCGTCGGCACCGCCCGTGCCGCCAAGGGCAATTGGCTGGTCCTGGCCGCCTATGACGATGACTTCGACCTGATCTGCGTCAAGTCGGTCCAGGTCGATGGCGAGACGATCAAGGCGGACACCGCCTATCGCCTGACCGCGGATGGCGAATTGGTCGAGGCGGAGGGCTGACCAGATGCCCTTCACCGCCCATGCAGAGCAGCGCCAGCCGGCCCCTGACCCGGTCGCGACGCTGCAGCAGATTGCCCGCGGCAAGCCGCACCCCAACGGCAACCCCTACAGCGGCGAGACGGCCCGGCAGATGGCGCGGGAGTGCCTGCTGTCGCTGGGCCTGTCCTGGCCGAAGCGCAGGGAGGCGGAGTGATGCCTGACACGCTCATCACCGACGCCGAAGCCTCTGCCCTGTCTCCGCTGGCCCGCATCGAGCGCGCCGCTGAGATCGTCCGGCAGGCCAAGGAAGCGGTCGCAACCCTCTACGTCGCTGCGCGCGGCGAGGCGGTCATGCCGGCCCATCACGCAATCGCTGACGACCTGTCCGACAGCGAGCAGTCGCTTGCGGTCGCCCTGGATGACCTCGCCCCGGATCACTGGCGGCGGGTCTACGGCAACGAACTCGGCAACGACCTGCGAGCGGCGGGTCTGCCGGTCACGGAGGCAGCGGAATGAAGCCCTACGGACACCAGTGGCACGCCCACAGTCGCGCTCTGGACGCGGTGCGGCGGCTTGGCGAGGGCGGATACCCGTCGCTCGCCGTGGACGACCTGAAATGGGCGCTCCGGTTCGCGGAGAAGTGGGCGGCGGAGAGCGCGGCGGAAGCCGAAGCCGAGGAAGCGGCCCGCGAGGCCGGCAGCACAGGGAGGGCGGCATGGACGCATACCCCATCACACCCTGCATCCGCACGCTGGACGAAGTGCTGGCGCTGATCGGCTGGAGCTCGGCCCCGAAGCCGAATGACCGCGTGTGCATCGGGCGGAACGTCTTTGACGAGTTCGGCAACCTGGTTGGCTACCTGTCAGCGGTGGGCTGCTGGGCCGAACTACGGCGGCGGAACATCATCCGGACACGCGCCGCCCTGCCGGAGGACGCGGCATGAGCGGGTTCACGAAGGGGCTGGCGCGCGTCGAAGCGGGGACCACGCTGATTTGGGGCGAGGCGGTTCTCGCCGATGACGGATCGCCGGACGTGCTGGGTGTCCCGATCGCAGAGGCTCGCACGGCATTGCCCTATTGGGCGCGGCGTCGCTTTCGGGATGGAGAGCCGGAAGCCAACGCCGAATTGATCGCCGCGGTGTTCACGACGGCCACCGCCCTGCACGCCTCCGGCTACGACGCCCACCGGGTGATGGAGGCGGTGCCGGGGATGGTGGAGAAGCTGGCGCGGTTCATAACCGCAGAAAATCGCTGGACGGGAATGCGCGAATGGGGGGCGGAGAAGATCATCGCCCAAGAAGGCGCCGACGCGCTGTTCGATGAACTCGCGGACCTCCTCGCCACCCTCCGCACCGACGCCCCCGCACCCGCACCCGCACAGGAGGCGGCCTCGGATCTGGCAGCCGAGAACGCCGCCCTCCGCGCGCAGGTAGAGGGGCTGGCGGAGGCGTGCGAGGCGGCCATCGAATATGCCGAGGAAGAGCGCAAGGCGCTGATCGAAACGACGTGCATGTTCATGCGGCGCGCCGATGGCGGCCGGATCTATCTGTATGGAACGATGGCCGCCGCAGACGCCGAAGCGCTCGCCGCCATCGACAAGAGGATCGCCAAATTCCGCGCCGCCCTCACCGCAGCAGGGAGGCGGTGATGCGCGCCCTGTCAATCCGCCAGCCCTACGCCTTCGCCATCGTGAACGGATGGAAGGATATCGAAAACCGGGACTGGCCGACGCGGTTCCGCGGTCCGGTCCTGGTCCATGCCGGGAAGAAGGAAGAGCGCGACGACGTCTTCGATGTGCTGCGGTTTATCGCTGAGCGGACCGGTCGCGACCCGCATGTGATTGCCAGCAAATACCGGGACCAGAAAGCTCTGGGCTGCATCGTCGGCGCCGTCGACATAGCGGACTGCGTCACTGAACACGCAAGCGGCTGGTTCTATGGTCCGTACGGCTTTGTTCTGACCAACGGCCGACCTTGCAAGCCGGTAGCGTGCCGCGGCGCGCTCGGATTCTTCACGGTGCCCGACGAGGTAGCGCGGGAACTGCGGGAGCCCCGCCCATGACCTGCAAGCCCCTCAGCGAGGCCACGGGCAAGGTCATGTCCGACCTGTGCCGGGCCAAGGCGGAAAAGGCCCTGCGCCCCATCCAAGACGCCATCGCTGCCGGCGACCCCGATGCAGCCCTCGCAGCCCTGTTCACCGAAGAATTGAGGCTGTGCCTGGGGCAGTGGAGGGAGACGCAGGTGCAGGCGGGGTTGAGGGAGCCAGGGGAATGAAGGCCGTGGATTACCTCGGGGCCACCATCCTGGCCGCCGCCTTCCTGGTGCTGGTCTGGTGGACCGTGACGGACAAGCTGTGATGGAGATCGCAATGACGAACGACCCTTATGCATGGTGGCGGGCTGCGCTCGCTGGCGAACACCCGCCGATCCATGACGGCGACGCCAGTCCGGGCTTTTACCGGAGGCGCACCCACCGCGGTGGCCCTTTCGAGCCGGTCGCCATTTGGATCGATGGCGAACTCGGCATGTTCTGCATGGCCGGGTTCGACGGCGCCACCCGGCAGGAAGACGCCGCCGCCATCTGGACCTTCTGCGCGCAGAACCCGATCACCGAGGAAGCCTATCGGACCGCCTACGACACCGGCCGCTGGCCCGACGTTGACGAGGCGATCAGGCCCCCGCCGGCCGGCCACAATGCGCCCCCGGAAGACGAGGCGGAGACGATCCGCGAGCAGATCGAAGCCGCCTCCGCCAGCGTCGAGAAGTATACCACGATCGCCGACGACGAACACGCGGCGGCTGCGCAATCCCTGCGCGCCAGGCTCAACGAACTGGCCGGCGACGCGGAGAAGAAGCGGGTTGCGGAGAAGGCCCCGCACCTGGACGCGAGCAAGGCGGTGGATGCGAAGTGGCAGCCCATCGTCAAGGCGGGCAAGGCCGGCGCGGAGACGATCCGCAAGGCGCTGGGCGCCTACGAGACGGCGAAGGCGCGGGCCGCCGCGGAGGCACAGCGCAAGGCCGACGAGGCCCGCCGGAAGGCCGAGGAGGAAGCGGCCAAGGCGGCGGAGCCGAACAGCGGTCACGCCATGGAGGTTTCGACCGTCCACGTCCCCGAACCGGAACCGCCGCCACCGGTGCAGACCACGATCAAGGGCGGCTACGGCCGGGCCGCGTCGGTGCGGGTGAAGAAGCGCGTCACCGTCACCGACCAGGACGCGGCGTACCAGTCGCTCAAGACGCACCCGGAACTGGTCGCGCTGATCGCGAAGCTGGCGCAGCGCGGCGTGGATGCCGGGCATGAGATCGGCGGCGTGTCCGTCGAGGAAGTCAGGGAGGTTGCGTGATGGCTGAGGTTGCGAATCTGCCGGTGCGGCGGGAACTGTCTGCCGGCGCCCCGGTGCGCGCCATCGTCCCGCAGACGATGGAGGATGCCTATCGGGTGGCGAGCGCGGTCGTGAAGGCCGGCCTTGCCCCCTATGGCATGGACACGCCGGAAAAGTGCCTCGTCGCCATCATGATGGGGATGGAAGTCGGGCTGACTCCGATGCAGTCCGTCCAGCGGATCGCGGTCATCAACGGCCGGCCGACCATCTGGGGGGATGCCGCCATCGGACTGGTGCGTGGCTCCGGCCTCTGCGAGTACGTCCGTGAGCGCTTCGAGGGCAAGGGCGACGATTACACCGCCTTCTGCGAGGTGAAGCGCCGCGGCGAGGCTGAGCCGGTCATCGGGACGTTCAGCGTCGGCGACGCCAAGCGGGCCAAGCTGTGGGAGAAGCGCGGGAACAAGGGGCAGGACACCCCTTGGATCACGCACCCCAAGCGCATGCTCCAGATGCGCGCCCGCGGCTTCGCTCTCCGGGACGCCTTCGCCGACGTGCTGGGCGGCATGTACCTGCAGGAAGAACTGGAAGGCGTGGAGCCCATGCGGGACGTGACCCCGCCCTCTCCCCCGCCGGCACCGCCTGCCGCGCCTCCTGCGCCGCCGCCGGCCGCTATGGAGCCGATGGAGGACGCGGAGGCCGAACCGGTCATCGAACTGCGCACCCTCGCCAACCCGAAGCCGGAGATGGTCAGCCCGGGCGACTTCTTCGAGCGCATGCGGACGATGCTGGAGGCGATGGACCCGGACAAGCGGCGCCAAGCCTGGGACCTGAACGGCGAGGCGCTGGACAGCCTGGAGAACTCGCACCCGGAGCTGCTGGAAGACCTGCAGGGCTTCATGCGGGACGACGGATGACCGGCCAGACACAGGAGGCGGCGGAGTAGAGACGATGGACCCGGAATTTGAAGAACGCATGGCGCGATACCAGGAACTGGCCGAAAGGCTGAACCGCGGATGGACGTTGACGGTGGGTCGCGACGGCATCCCCCGATGGCACGCCCCGCGGAAGCTGCATCCAGCAATCAAAGCGCTGGAAGACCTGCAGCACCAGCCGCCGTTGCAGGACTGACCCATGCACCCCCGCCGCAAGCCCTCCAAGGGCGTCCTGGCCACCCGAGAGCAGGCAGGCCCCATGCGGTGCCCGGAGTACCTGAAATGGCTCCGTGGCTGCCAGTGCTGGGCCTGCGGGGCCAACGCGGGGCGGATGGAGGCGGCCCACTACCGGGGCAGCGACGTGCCGGCGGAGGACCGGGGCGGGATCGGGCTCAAGCCGGCCGATTGCTGGGCTGTCCCGCTCTGCCCGGAGTGCCACCGGATGCAGCATGCGGAAGGGCATGAGGCTTTCGACCGGCGGGCCGGCGCCCGGATGCGCGATGCCGCCGCCGCGTCGTGGTCGCACTGGCTCTATCACACGGAAGCGGGAAGGCGGTGGAGGGAGAGGCATGGCTAAGCCCCTGGTCTTGCATACCGAGCGCGATCGGCAGAACGCGATTGCCCTTCTGTCCAAGCTCAACCTGAAAAAGCCGTGGCAGATCGAAGTAAAACAGTACGTTAGACATAGGACTCTACCACAAAATGCGCTATACTGGAAATGGATTCAGGCGATCGCGCACGAGACTGGAAATGATCCGGATGACGTTCATGAGGCGCTTAAGCACAAGTTCTGCCCGTTCGTCATAGTTCGGATGGGCGGCGAGGAACAGGCTGTCTTTTCCACCAAGCGCCTGAACACTGCCGACATGAGCGATTACATGGACCGCGTGCATGCCTTTGCCGCGTCCGAACTCGGAATCGCCCTGCCGCTGCCAGAGGAGATGCACCAGAGATGACGGATGCGAACTTGGAAGGCGTGAAGGCGGCCCATGCCGCGATGGTGCGCGGGGTTGCGGATATTGAGGCCAGGTTGGATAGCGTCGAACCCGACCCGATGCAGCGTGCGGCCATCATGATGCACGCGAACGCCTGCGTTTTGTTGCTTTGGGCCGCCGGCTGGCGCCCACCCGCAGACACCACGGAGGGAAAGGATGAAGACGGAGTCCGAGCGCAAAGCGGCGCAGCAAGATCGGCAACGTCGGGTCGAGCAAGCCCGCCGCACTGCAATGGTCGATGCCCTTGCCGACCCCAAGATGCGGGAAGGCGCTGAGTGGGCGATCACGGCCCTGACTGTGGCCGGCTGGCGCCCACCCGCAGACACCACGAAAGGGGCCGACCATGACTGACATGGAAATCCCGATCCTGCTCCGCATCGGCAGCGAGGAACGCGAGATTGTCGCCCGCGTCCGGTACGAGATCACGCCCGGCCGTCCGGCGCACTACGGCAGCCCGACCTATCCGGGCCACCCGGCAGAGCCGCCGGAAATCGAGATCGGGAATGTCCTGACCCTCTGCGCGGCGGGCAACCGGCTGAACGCCTACGACATCATGCCGGCCGGGGCGATCCGCAATGCCATCGAGGACATGGCCGTGCAGTACATCGCGGAGCATCACGAGGACACGGGCCATGACTGACCGGGCAAGAGAGGCGGTCCTGCGCCAGGCGTGGGAGATGTTCCGGGACGGCACCCTGTTCGATGGACTGGGGCGGCTCTACGACGCCGGCATGCTCCACGCCCCTATGGAGTGGCGGCCGATAAGCGAGGCGCCGAAGGACGGGACGCGCATCGTGGGATTGATCGACAACCGCCGCGCCCGTGTCGTTTTCTGGGGCGATCTGTACTGGAGCGGTCAGGACTGGATCTACGATCACGGCGGTGTGTGCGGCGAGTATGGGGCCGTTATCACTGCATGGGCGCCCCTCCCTCCCCCACCTGGAGACCGGGACCATGGGTGACGACGTGAAGCTGACCCCGGCGCAGGAAAGGCTGCTGGTGGAGGTGTGCGACGGGGTGATGCGCATCTTCTGGTCGTACAGCTGGGGCTACCGTTCGGCCCTGGGTTCGCCGAAGCGGCAGGGAATAGGGCGCGTTGCCGACAACCTGATTTCTGCCGGGATGCTGACTGTAATGCGCCGCGAGATGGGCACCATCTCGGACATCACCCCAACCGCCGCCGGCCGCCGCCGTCGCGCTGCCATCAAGGCACGGGAGCAGGGCAAATGATCTGGGAACCTTGCCCGGTGTGTACCCCAAAGCTGACGAGCGCACAACGGAAGCTGATCCGCTGGATCGCGGAAGGCCGGATCGTGCGAGACGAAGGGAGAGGCGGCGAGCGGTCGAACGTCTGGGTGCTGGGCCGCGGCGCGCATCCGCGCGTGCGAGCGACCGGATACCGCGGACTGGTCGAGCAGGGCCTTGCCGACTTCAACGGCGACGGCGAGCTGCGGCTGACCGCAGAGGGATGGATGGTGCGCGATGCCGACTGACGACGTGAAACTGACCCGTGCCCGCAGGGCTGTCCTGATGGGGCTGTACGAGGGGCGGGAGCTCGCTCGCAGTTCCGGCGGGTTCTGGTGGCGCGACGATATGCAGAACGGCTGGGTGCAGAGCAATACCGTTTCATGGCTTAGCCGCCACGGCTGGCTGACAGTGCGAACCGGATTCCCGTTGACAGCAGCCCTCACCCCCTCCGGCCGCGCCCTGGCCGAACGGCTGGCGAAGGAGGGGCGGTGATGGAATCTCGCAGGCTGCAAACACAGGCCGCGCGCTCAGCGGCCAGACTGTCGAACGTGATCGCGAAGGGCGACCCCAACAAGGCACTGGAGGCAATGGGGCCGTTCGTCGAGGAATTCATGGGCTGGATAAGCGCCCTGCAGGACGAAGCGGCGAAACTCCGCGCCGCCACCCACCAGGAGGGCAAGGACTGATGAGCGAGATCTATATCGAGGAACTGCGCGAAGCCGGCGAGGATGGCGGCGGGCTCATGGGCTATTACTGCAAAGGCCATGTGGACCGGCACGCTTTCGCACAGGCGGCCAACCGCTACAGCGGCGCCACATCTACCTATGACAGGCGGCACGTCAGGGCGGAGCGGTCGCATCATTCGTGGTGGCGGACGGTGCCCATGGTCGGCGAGCCCGGGCAGTTCCGATTTGTCGCCGCGCGCGGGCCGGGCGCGGGCGCTTACCCTGTGACCGTCTGCGAAAGCATCGAAGAATCGCGCTTGGTCGCGAGCAGGCGGGAGGTTGACGCGGACCGCGCCGGCCATCGGCGCGGCATGGCGGAAGGCGTGCAATGGGCACTGGATGTGCTGCATGAGCGAGGGCTGACCGACGCGGCCGACCGACTATTGAGCGCCTGGCGCCCGGCCCCGGAGCGCGAAGGCTAACCCCATGCCCCGCCCCGCCACCATAGGACAGCCATGACGGCGCGCTTGCCCATAGAGCGGTTGCCGGACTGGCCGCGCTGCATGACCCGCGAGGTCGCGGCGGCCTATCTGGGGATCAGCCCGTCGCAGTTCGACGCGGAGGTCAAGGGCGGGCTGTGGCCGCCGGGCATGTGGGCGGGCAAGCGCATCCGCTGGGACCGCCAGGCGATCGACCGATGGCTGGACAGCCGCGATGCCGCTACCTTGCCGACAGGGCAGGTCAGCGACAGGCGGCGGCGATGGGCAGAATCGACGTGAAGCGGCTCCGGTACAAGGCCGGCGCCTACTACTGGCAGCCGACCCCGGCCATCCGCAAGCTCGGATTCGGGCCCGAGCCGCTGGGGAAGGACATGGCGGTCGCCGTGCGCCGCGCAGAGGCCCTCAACAGGGACGTGGAGGCGGAGAAGCGCCGGCTGGTGACCGGCGAAGCGAGCGGCGCCCGGCCCGGCTCCATCGGCGCCCTGATCGACCTCTACCAGCGCAGCGCCGACTACCAGGAACTCGCCGCCACCACCCGCGTCGGATACGACAGCCATTTGCGGATGATCCGCCGGATGGAAGAACACACCCCGGTCAAAGAGATCCGCCGCGCCGACCTGCGGGACATCTATCAGGCCCTGATCGATCAGGGGCACAGTCACAAGCCAGCCGCGGTCCTGCGCATGTGGGCCATCCTTCTGGCCTTCGCGGTGCGCGAGGAATGGATCACCAAGAGCCCGGCCAAGGATATGCGGCTGCACTCCGCCCGGCCCCGCGCGGTCCTCTGGACGGGCGAGCAGCGGCGGAAGGTCATCAAGACCGCCATGCAGATGAACCGCCGGTCGGTCGCGCTGGGCGTCGTCCTGCTGTGGGTATTCGGCCAGCGGCCGATCGACACCGTGCGCATGCAGTGGAGCGCATGGGATGGCGACAGCATGGAGGTGGAGCAGAGCAAGACCGGCGCGCGGCTGCGGGTGCAGGCGACCCGCTACGGTCGCCTCTGGCTCGCCCGGACCCAGCGCCAGGCGGTGCAGATCATCGTGGATGAACGCACCGGCCGGCCCTACACCCGGAACAGCTTCACCAAGGCATTCCGGGAGGTCAGGGACGCCGCCGGCCTGCCGCCGACACTCCAACTGCGGGACATGCGCCGGACCACCAGTACCGAACTCGGGACCAGCGGCGCGACCGATGCCGAGCTGATGTCCGTGACCGGCCACCGGACCCGGTCGATGGTCACTCGCTACACCCTGCCGACCGCCGGACAGAGCGTGTCGGCGCAGGCCCGCCGGGAACGGACCCGGCCCAAAAGTGGGAAAAGCACCTGATGGAAAGTGGGAAAAGTGGTGACCCCGGAGGGATTCGAACCCCCGACCCTCAGATTAGGAATCTGATGCTCTATCCTGCTGAGCTACGAGGTCACGGTTCCTAGATAGCAATCCCCGGCCGCCATTCCAATGCAGGCCGGCCAATGCAGACTGGCCAATGCAGACTGGCCAAGGCGGTCCCGCCGCGACCGCTGCTCAATCCACCGCCTCCGCCCGCATCTCTTCGAGATCCTGCAGGTAGAGGTCGACGAACCAGGCGATCAGCTCGTAGCACATCTCCACCTGGCCGGTCTCCGGATCGTAGAAGGCGTTCTCCTCGCCGCAGGTCTTGAACAGGACCGGGATGTCGCCCGGCAGGACCAGCTGCGCGGAAAGGTCGTCCGCGGCCGCCTGCATCAGGCCCGGCACCTCGACCAGGTCCTTCAGCGCGGGATCCAGCTCCGCCCCCGGCACCTCGAACCGCACCACGATCCGGCCACCGCCGGGGCGGTCGCCCGGGCCGTCCCGCAGATGCGGGGCCAGCACCGACAGCCAGCTCGCCTCGACCTGGGCATAGGTTGCCGGACAGCGTTCCCGGTCGCCGTCGGGCATCTCGATATCGTCCGCCAGCTCGGCAAAGCCCTCCGGGTCGCTGCCGTAGAGCAGGCAGTAGATCGCGGCGAAACGCTGCAGGTCCATGCTGTGCTCGTCCCAGAAGGCGAGCTCGTCATCCTCGCCGTAATAGGCGGCCAGCGCATGCCCGTCGCCGGCCGCCATCAGCAGCTCCTCTGCCTCCGCGTCCGGCTCCTCCGGCACCATCAGCCAGCCCGCCAGGCTGTCGACCGCATCCTCTTCCCGCCCCAGGACCGGGATCTCCAGCCGGTGCACCAGGGCATGGCCCAGTTCGTGGTAGAGGGTGAAAAGGGTATTGCCGTTGACGAAGAGGACCAGGTCCTCCGCCTCTTCTTCGGTCAGCTCCGGGTCATCCGCTCCCCATGCCCCGCCGGCGACGGCCGTTGGCAGCAACGCCAGCACAAGGGCAAGCAGGCGCAGCAGGCGGCCGGTCCGCGGCAGGCCGCGCCTGTCTTCGGGCATCCGTCCCGCCATCGGCGCGCCTACTCGCCCAGCTCCATGACCTCGGTCGTGCCGCCGTCGCAGACCGTGCAGCAGCTGTCGCAGGGCTCCGCGCAATCGGGCCCGGCGCCCCAGTAGGTCTCCTGGTCGCCGCTGACCCAGGCGCCGTAGCAGATTGTCTCGCCCGCCTCGCAGCTGAGCGGGAAGGAGACCGGCTCGGCACCGTCCATGACAAAGGCCTCGCCGCCGCCGGGCCAGGAATGGTCGCGGTCCTGGGAACAGAACTCGATCTCGACCGCATTCGGATGGCTGTTCTGCAGGACGAAGGTCACGGACTCCGCGGCCGCATCCTGCGGCATGGCCAGCAGCAGCATCGCAAAGGCGGCGGCCGGCAGGACGGCCAGCCGCAGGCAGGAACGAAAGGTCATTCTGACACCCCCAGGCAGAGCCGCCGGGCAGGTCCCCGGCCCGGAACGGCAAAGAAATGGCACGGCAAAGAAATGGCACTGCGAACATTTAGGTTGAGTGCCGCATACCGCGATCGGGCGGCAATGCAGTCTATCACCGGCGGAGACAAAAGGCGGTCGAATCTTTCGTGGCAACTTGGGCCGGTTCTAGCGAGCACAGAGCCAGTGGAGGCCGTCCAGCCATTGCCGCTCCAGCCAGTCCTCCGTCAGGCCCCAGTGCCGCTTCGCCGCGCGCCAGTCACGGCCATAGGCACACCAGCTGCGCCAGTCTGAGGGCATCCAGTCGACCGGATCGCGGTCGGCCTTGCTCCGGTTGCTGTGCGCGGAGACCGCCCAGAGCAGTCGCGGCGCGGTGCCGGTGTCGTTGGCATAGTCGGCGCGGCGGGCGGCATCCCAGCGGTCGGCACCCGAACGATGCGCCTCCGCCAGCGGCACCATATGATCGATGTCCAGGGCCCGCGGATCGCGGATCTCCTCCCCCGACCAGGGATCGCGCCACAACCCGGAGACCACCCGGCAGCCGCTGTCGTCCCAGGCGACCGGAACCTGCGAGTCTCGGGCCAGCACCTCGTTCCGGGTATCCCGGCAATCGCCGTCCAGATCGCGCCAATGGGCATAGGCCTGGCGGGCATAGGGTTCCGCCACCGGCTGGAACAGCGGCGTCTGGCGCAGTTCCAGCAGAGCGAAGCCCAGGCCCCCCAGAAGCAGGAGCCAGCGCACCGAGCGGCGGCGCAGCAGCAGCGGCCAGCGGATCGCACGGCGGGCCATGCCGGCGGCCCGGCGCGCGGTCACCGCGTTGCGCCTTGAGCGCGACCGGCCGCGTCCGCGCGCGGCGGCGACCCTGGTCACGGGACGGACGGCCCGCGCCGGAGGCAAGCGCGGGCCCGCCCTGCGCATCTGCAAGGCGATTGCCGGCGCCAGCCGCGCTCACTACGATCCCGTGCCATGACGATGCCTTACCATGGGCCGGAATCGGCCGCCAAACTCAGCGCCGCGCTGGCCGACGCCCCTGGGCCCGCCAAGGCGCTGGACATGATGATCGCCGATGCCCTCTGCCCCCGGAGGGAGGCACCGGCCGGCGAATCGGGCGGCGCCGATATGGACGAGGCAGCCGCCGGCAGCGCCGGGCCGCAATGGCAGGTCGACGGGGCCTGGCTGTCGACCGACGATCTGCCCTATTGGTCCGGCGACCTGGCCGCGGCGGCGGGGCTGTTGCAGAAGCTGCACCCGGGCTGGGCCTGGCGGCTGCGCATCGGACCCTTCCGGGCGGGCGAAGCCGCCCGTCCCTTCGCCACGTTCCATGAGCCGGAAACCGGCGCGGCGGTGATCGGGCCCGGCTGCAAGACGGAGATCCTGGCCCTGCTGGCCGCGGGGCTGACCGTCGACCTGCTGCCGCTGCTGCGCCGGCAGACCGCCGGTCTGTTCGCCCTCGACAATCCCGACCAGGGCCAGGTGCTGTTCGCACCGGACCTGCGGATGCTGGTGGCCGGCTATCTGCGCCTCGACGCAGCCGGCGGCGCCACCGCCAGCCTGCGCCGCCGGCACGGCGATGGCGGCACCAGCGACCGGATGCCGGCCGGCCGCTACCGCATCCTGGCCGACGGTCTGCTGTGCATCGACTGGGACGACGGCATGTCGGAGAGCTTCCGCCGCGACGGCGGAGCGACCGGCCAGTGCCAGACCCTGGTCCGAACCGGGACCACGGCGCCCGGTCCGCATTTCGAGCAGGCCGTCCGTTTCCGCCGCATCCAGGAAGGCTAGGAAGACTGAACGATACCCCGGATCGCAAGGCGGGTATCGCCGGCGGGACGGCAGGACGAACCGGAGCCGCCCGCCACGAGGCGGCAGGACAGAACCGACCGCAGGTCGACGGCAAGGGGGAAACGCGATGACGGCACGGCAGCGCAAGTTCTGGGGCTGGGGCTTCGAAGGCGAGGCCCTGTCGCCGGAGGAGCATGACTGGCTGCTCGGCGTGATGCACGAGCGCTTCGGCGACCTGCCGGAACCGATCCCCGTGCCGCGGCTGGAGGAGATCGTCCTGCGGCGGCCGCGGGTGAAGCCACCGGCCGCCCTGGCCGCGATCGTCAGCGACAGCGATGCCGACCGGATCCGCCACAGCTATGGCCAGAGCTTCCCCGACATCGCCCGCGCCTTCCTGCGCCAGTTCCCGGAACCGCCGGACCTGGTGGCCTGGCCGGAAACGGCGGACCAGGTGCGCCAGCTGGTGGACTGGGCCGGCGGCGCCGGGGTCGCCGTGATTCCCTTCGGCGGCGGCTCCTCGGTCTGCGGCGGTGTCGAGCCCGATGTCGGGCCCGCCTATGCCGGCACCATGTCGGTCGACATGACCCGCATGAACCGGGTGCTGGAGGTCGACAAGGCGAGCCGTGCCGCCCTGATCCAGGCCGGGGCGCGGGGGCCGGAATTCGATGCGGAGCTGAAGACGTCCGGCCTGACCCTGCGGCACTTCCCGCAGAGCTACCAGATGGCCACCCTGGGCGGCATGATCGTCACCCGCTCCGGCGGGCATTTCGCCACCCTCTACACCCATATCGACGAGTTCGTGGAATCGGTCGACCTGGTCAGCCCCGGCGGCACGATGCAGACCCGCCGCCTGCCCGGCGCCGGCGCCGGACCGGACCCGAACCGCTGGGTCTCCGGTTCCGAGGGCATCCTGGGCATCGTCACCCAAGCCTGGATGCGGCTGCAGGACGTGCCGAAGTTCCGCGCCGCCGCCACCGTGCGCTTCACCGACTTCTACCGCGCCGCGGGCGCGGTGCGCGCCATCGTCCAGTCCGGCCTGCACCCTGCCAACTGCCGCCTGCTGGACGCGCAGGAGGCGTTCTTCAACGGCGCCGGCGACGGGCAGCACGCGATCCTGGTGCTGGGCTTCGAGAACGCCGACCACCCGCAGGATGCGAAACTGGAGCGGGCGCTGGAGATCGCCCGCGACCTGGGCGGCATCGCCGACCGGCCGAAGGGCGAGGCGCCGCAGCGCAGCGGCGCGGCGGAGGCCTGGCGCACCGCCTTCATCCGGATGCCGTTCTGGCGTGAGGTCCAGGTCTCCTACGGCATCCTGTTCGACACCTTCGAGACCGCCTGCACCTGGGCGGATTTCGAAGACTTCCACGCCGATGTCAGCCGCGAGGTGAAGGCCGCGATCAAGGATGCCAGCGGCCAGGAGGGCACCCTGACCTGCCGCTTCACCCATGTCTATCCGGACGGGCCGGCGCCCTATTTCAGCTTCACCTGCTTTCCCGGCAAGGCGCGGATGCTGGAGGTCTGGAGTCAGATCAAGCGGGCGGCCAACGCCGCCGTCGTCCGGCATGGCGGCACCGTCACCCACCACCATGCGGTGGGCCGCGACCATCGCTTCGGCGGCTATGACGCCGAACGGCCGCCGGTCTTCGCCACCGCCCTGGCGGGGGCGAAGGGCGCACTGGACCCGAAGGGGGTGATGAACCCGGGCGTGCTGATCGACCCGCCCGGCGCACCGCACCGGCCCGGCGGCATCCTGGAGACCCGCTGACCCGCCTGCCCCCGCCGCCCCCGGGGCGGGGTCAGAACAGGGTGCGCAGGGGCACGATGAAGGTCGCGCCGATCACCTCGACCCCGGGATTGGTGTCGCCCAGCCCGGCATTGGAGACATGGTTGAAATAGGCGCCGGCACGCATGCCGCCGCCCAGATGGGCGGTCAGCTCGATCTGGGAGCGGAACTCCAGCCAGTAGCCCAGGTCCTTCGCACTGCTGTTGCCCTGCTTCCAGGCGCCGGCGGCGAAGGACGGGGTCAGGACCAGCCGGTCGAACAGCACCAGGTCGGACAGGATGCCGGCATAGCCGTACAGCGATCCGTCGGTATTGACCGAGGCGCCGACGAACGGCTTCACGATGAAGAGCTGATAGTCGGAGCGGTATTCGAGGCCGAACTCGACCGACTCATTGTCCTTCAGGTTGAAGTCGTAGAAGCCGCCGGTCACCACCAGCATGTCGGTGTCGACCTGGGGCGGCGCCGGCGTCACCTGCAGAATCGGCTTGTCCTCGGCCCGGGCGGGGCCATTGGGGATCGCGGTGCCCAGGAGCAGGCCGACCAGCGCGCCGCAGGCCGCCTTCGCCAGGCGCCGCGCGGGCCCGCCCGCCCGTGCCGCGCCGCCAACCGACCATCGACTGCCGAGCTTCATTGCCTCTCCCCTCCCGCTGGCCGCCTCCCGGGCGGCGGCGCGATGCGCGTCAGGCGCCCGCCCCTTGCGGCGCATGTCCGCCATGTCCCGGCGACGGGCTGCCGTCATGGCCGCCGTCCGGCCCCCTGCCGTGGCTGCCGCCGTCCTGGCCGTGGTTCCCCGCATGTCCGCCCGCCTCGTCCTCCTCCGCGTCATGGGAATGACGATGGTCGCCGGCCAGGAAGGTGTAGATCACCGGGACGACGAACAGGGTGAACATGGTGCCGATCGTCATGCCGCAGGCGATCACCAGGCCGATATCGTGGCGCGACTTGGCGCCGGCGCCGGAGGCGATGATCAGCGGGATCACGCCGACCACCATCGCCGCCGTGGTCATCAGCACCGGGCGCAGCCGGATGCCGGCGGCCTTGATCACCGCGTCATGCTTGCTCAGCTTCTCCTCGGCCTGCAGCTGGTTGGCGAACTCCACCATCAGGATGCCGTGCTTGGAGATCAGCCCGACCAGGGTGACCATGCCGACCTGGGTGTAGATGTTGATCGTCGCCGCGCCCATGAACAGCGGCAGCAATGCGCCCAGCATCGACAGCGGCACGGTCACCAGGATGATGATCGGATCGCGCCAGCTTTCGAACTTCGCCGCCAGCACCAGGAAGATCACCACCAGGGCGAAGGCGAAGGCGATGGTCAGCGAACTGCCTTCCTGCACGAACTGGCGGGATTCGCCGGCGAAGTTGTAGCTGAAGCCGGTCGGGAAGATCTCCTTCGCCTTCGCTTCCAGGAAGGCCAGCCCCTCGCCGATCGAACGGCCCGGCATCATGATTCCGGACAGGGTGGCGGAGTTGAGCTGCTGGAACTGGGTGCGGGCGTTCGGGATCACGTCGTAGTCCAGCGACACCACGGTGGAAAGTGGCACCATCGACCCGTCCGCGGCCTGCACGTAGTAGGTCGTCAGGTCCTCCGGCGTCAGGCGGTCGACCCGCGGCACCTGGGGGATCACCTGGTAGCTGCGCGCTTCCAGCGAGAAATAGTTGATGTAGTTGCCGCCCAGCAGAGTCGACAGGGCGCCGCCGATATCGACCATGTCGAGGCCGATATCCGCCGCCTTGGCGCGGTCGACCTTGACGATCACCTGGGGATTGTTGATCTCCAGGTCGTTGCTGATGAAGACGAACAGGCCGCTCTTGTAGGCCTCCGCCTTCAGGTCATCCATCACCTTGTACAGGCTGTTGTAGTCCGACGTGGTCTGGATCACGAACTGGATGCCGAAATTGCCGGACCCCGGCAGTGGCGGCAGGTCGAAGGCGAAGATCTGCAGGCCGGCGATCTCCGACAGCTCCGGCTGGATCGCCAGCCGGATCTGGGTCTGCGTCCGCTCGCGCTCGCTCCAGGGCTTCAGCAGCATGCCGGCGATGCCCTGATTGACGCCGTTGCTGCCGTTGATCTGGAAGTAGGTGTCGGCCTCCGGGACGGACTTGAAGATCTTCTCCATCTCGCCGGAATAGGCCTCCATATAGTCGATGTTCGCCGATTGCGGCGAGGTCATCTGCATGAAGACGATGCCCTGGTCCTCCGTCGGCGCCAGTTCCGACAGGCTGTTCAGGAACAGGTAGGGCAGCATGGCCAGCACGCCGGCGGTGAGCAGCAGCATCACCGGCCGGAACTTCAGCACCCCGGTCAGGCGGCGCTCGTAGAAGCGGCGCAGCCCTTCGAAAACGTTGTTGACGATGTTCACCAGCCGCGAATGCACGACGCTCTCGTTGAGCATCAGCGAGCTCATCATCGGCGAGAGGGTCAGCGCGACGACGCCCGACACGATGACGGCCCCGGCAAGGGTGAAGGCGAATTCCTGGAACAGCGCCCCGGTGAGGCCGCCGACGAAGCCGATCGGCGCATAGACCGCCGCCAGGGTGATCGTCATGACGATCACCGGCACCGCGATCTCGGCCGCGCCGGTGATCGCGGCCTTCAGCGGCGACAGCCCTTCCTCAAGGTGGCGGAAGATGTTCTCCACCACCACGATCGCATCGTCGACCACAAGGCCGATCGCCAGCACCATCGCGAGCAGGGTCAGCAGGTTCAGCGAGTAGCCCAGCGCCAGCATCATGAAGCAGACGCCGACCAGGGACAGCGGGATCGTCACGATCGGTATGATCACCGCGCGGAACGAGCCCAGGAACAGGAACATCACGATGATCACGATCACCGCAGCCTCGAGGATGGTCTTGATCACCTCCTCGATCGACGCCCGGATGAAGGTGGTGGCGTCATAGGCGATGTTCATGTTCAGCGAGGGCGGCAGGTCCGCCTCGAGCCGCGGCAGCTCCGCGCGCACCAGGTCGATGACCTCCAGCGGGTTCGCCTCCGGCGTGTTCTGGATGCCGATGAAGGTGGCGCGCAGGCCGTTGAAGATCACCGAGGAATCGTTGCTCTGGGAATCGAGCTGGATATCGGCGACGTCCTTCAAGCGGATCAGGGTGCCGTCCTTGACCGCGACGACCAGTTCCTCGAAGCCTTCCACCGAGCGCAGGTCGGTCTGCGCCTCGATATTGATCTGGATGTAATTGCCCTTCACCTGACCGGGGGCGGAGAGCAGATTGTTGTTGCGCACGGCAGTGGCGACCGCCGCGGGGGTCACGCCCAGGGACGCCATCCGGTTGGGGTCCAGCCAGATCCGCATGGCATAGGTCTGGCCGCCCAGGATGTTGGCCGATGCGACGCCGTCGATGGTCTGCAGCGCCGGCTGGATCACGCGGGTCAGATAGTCGGTGATCTGCTCCCCGGTCATGTCCTTGGAGCTGAAGCCCAGGTAGAGCTGCGCGGAACCGCCGCCTTCCGCCTTCTGGATCACCGGCTGCTGCGCGTCCGACGGCAGCACGTTCAGGGTCTGCTGCACCTTCGCCAGCACGTCCGCCAGCGCCGTTTCCGACTGCACGCCCAGCTTCATCTGCAGGGTGATCGTGGACAGGCCCAGCTGCGAGACGGACGTGATGTAGTCGATGCCGCTGGCGCTCGCCACGGCCTGCTGGATCGGCGTGGTGATGAAGCCCTGCACCAGTTCGGCGCCGGCCCCCGGGTAGGAGGTGGTCACCGTGATCTGGGTGTTCTCCATCGCCGGATACTGCCGGACCGGCAGGGTGAAGATCGCCTGCAGGCCCATCAGCATGATCATCAGGCTGACGACGGTGGCGAGCACCGGCCGGCGAATGAAGATTTCGGTAAAGGACATGGGGGCCGCCTGGACCTGTTGTCGGTTGCCGCCGGCCGTCAGCCGCGCGGCAAGTCTTTGCGCGGCCCGAGGGTGACCGTGTTGTTGATCTTGACGGCGGTGCCGTTGCGCAGCTTCGTCTGCCCGGAAGTGACGACCGTGTCACCTGCCTTGATGTCGCCGCTGATCGCGACCTCGTCGCCGCGGCGGTTGCCGACCGTGACGAAGACCTGCTTCACCACCTTCTGGTCCCCGGAATCCTCGACCAGGTAGACGGAATCGCCGAACAGGGAGTAGGTGATCGCGGTCTCCGGCACCGTGAGCACCTGCTCCGACGCCGGCAGCAGGACCCGGACATTGACGAACAGGCCCGGCAGCAGCTTGCGGTCGGGATTGGGCAGGGTGCCCTGGACCGTGATGTTGCGGGTGCTCTGGTCGACCACGGCGTCCAGCGAGGTCAGCTTCGCCTTGAAGGTCTCGCCCGGATAGGCGTCCGTCGTGACATCCAGGTCCAGGCCCACCTTCAGCTTGGCGAGATGCTGGGCGGGAAGCGAGAAATTGACGTAGATCTGGTGCAGGTCCTGCAGGGTGACCATCACCGTGCCAGCGCTGACATACTGGCCCAGATTGACCTGGCGGATGCCAAGCCGGCCGTCGAACGGCGCCAGGATGTTCTTCTGCGCGATCTGCGCCTCGGTCTGCTCGACCGAGGATTCGGCTTCCTGCCAGCGCGCGCGCTGCTCGTCGACGCTGGACTGCGATTGGTCGCCCCGCTTCGCCAGGGTGTTGTAGCGCTCGAACTGCTTCTGGGCCTGCGAGGCGGAGGCGCGTTCGCCCTTCAGGGCCGCCTCCTCCACATCGTCGTTGATCTGCACGAGCAGGTCGCCCTGCTTCACGTCCTGTCCGGAGTCGAAGTTCACCTGGGTCACGACACCGGAGACTTCCGGCGCCAGGTCCACGCCCTGCACCGCCTGCAGGCTGCCCACCGATTCCAGCCGGTTCTGCCAGGTCGCTTCCTTGATCGCCTCGGCAGAAATCGTGATCGAGCCGCCCGCCTGCTGCTGCGCGACGGCCTGGCTGATCATCTTCTCCTTGAAGCCCTGGAAAGTATGAAGTCCGTAGAAGGCCGCGGCGATAATGACCGCCACGACGACAAAGCGCCAGATCATTGGCCTGTTACCCCTGGGGCAGGCACCTGGCCACGACCGGCCGGCACACCGCCTCCCCACGGTGCCGGACCTGCCGGCACCTGAAAATCACCTGTGCCCGCAGTCTAGCGAAAGGCTGTCGCTTGTGCGACGCAAAATCCCCGCGTCGCGGTCAGGCCCCGCGGGCGGTGTTGCAAATTTCCGTCAGCGGCGCGGCTGGTTGTCGACGATCAGGCCGATGCCGGCCTCCTCGCCATCGCCGTCCCGGCGCCCGCGGGCGACGTCCCGGCGGGCCTGCGCCGTGCCTTCATCCCCGCCCTCGTCGCGGTTGCGGTCGTCGCGCAGCGCCGTGCGGGCGACGGGGTGGACCCGGTCGACCCGCTGGGCGAACTCCTCGAACAGTTCCGCCACGCAGCGCGCGATGCGACGGTTGTGGACGTCATTGACCTGGTCCGCCGCGCCCATGCACATGGCGGCGAAGCGCCGCGCGGAATCCGCGGCCTCCTGGAAGGCCTCGGAACGGATTTCGCCGAAGGTCTGCAGGATGCGGTCGCGGGCATCCTTGCCGCCGCCGCCGGCGCGTGCCCCGGACCGGCCGGTCATGCCGTTGCGCAGCACGCCGAAGAGTTCGGCGGTGTCGTCGCCGACCGCTTCCATGATCGCCTCGGCACGCTCGAGATCCCGCGGAGAATAGAGATCGCTTTCCGCAGTATCGGAACTGCCGCCGCTTCCGGTGCCCCAGTTCTTCATGGCGTCCTCACTTGCCAGGCGGCGCCCCGCGCCCTTTGCCGCCATTGTTCAGAACATGGCTGCGGCACGGTCCCCGGCCGCCCCTTGCAGCATCGCAAGGGTAAACTTTTCACAGTCGGGGGCAAAACGCCACCTGCCGCGGCCGGTCGGCGGCCGCGGGCAGGGTCGGGCAAGGGCGGCTCAGGCGCGCGAGAGGGTCTTCTGCCAGGCGACGAACTGGGCGATTCGTTCGCCGAGCGCGCCGCCCGCGCTGGCCGCCGATTTCTCGCGCTCGGCAGGGTCCGCCACGTGATGGCCGGCCGGCGCCAGGACCGCCCCTGGACGGGCGGGCTCCGCCTCCGCCGTCCTGTCCGCCGCTTCCAGCGCACGGCGGACGGCGAAGAGCTCCTCCTCCAGCAGGCAGACATAGCGCGCCGCCTCGATCGTGAGGTCGTGCCAGTGCTGCGCCTCGGCCTGCTGGAAGGCACTCTCGGCCTCCGCCCGGGCCAGGCGGCCATGCAGTTCGGAGATCTGGTGCAGAAGGACGCGGATCTCCGCCCGCGCACCCGCCTCGCCCTTGCCGGACGGGCGTTCGGGCGGGGGTTCAGGCGCTGCCCGATCGTCCGAGGCATGGGGGCTGTAGGAGGAGGGTTCGTCGAGCCGCCGGGCCAGGTCGCCGAAATTGAGGCCGACGGTGCTGAGCATGCCGTTGGCTTTGCGGAGGGCGGCAAGGGCTTCGCCGTCCCGGTCGGATCCGGTCAGTGCCAGGACCTTCGCCAGGCGGTCCCTGTTCAGCCGTTCCCAGCCCATCTACTCTCCTGTCCTGTTGACGCTCGGCCCATTTCGCCCACCGGGGTTGGCACCCTCCGGGAGTTGGGCGCCGCGGCAATGCGCGCGGCCGGTTGAGCAAGCTGTACTGCCATTCCGGCCCGGTCGTAGGCGGACCTCGCCACCGGGCCCTGCATGGCCCCGACGCCCGAATCGGGGCTGCCTTCATGAAACGGTAAGGGTCCGGGCGGGAAAGTCCAGGCTGCGAAAGGCAAAGGCGAGGACAGTTTCCCCTGCGGGATCAGAGGGCCGAAGATAACAACGACCGGGGGCCGATTGTTCCCCGATCGACACAACCGGCGGTCCGCCCGGCCGCCGCCCCCTGCAACCCCTTCAGTCGATCAGGCTGCCGTCGATCCGGCTGCCGCCGGAGCGGTCGGCGAACAGGCTGCCGATCAGCGCCAGGACCGACGCGAACAGGGCGATGAAGGCGACCAGGGCCCCGAAATAGGGCAGGAATTCATAGCCCAGGCCGCTCTGGGCGCGCTGTTCCAATTCCCAGATCCGCCACCAGGCGTCCCACAGGGACACGCCGAAGAACAGCAGGGCTGCCGCCCGGCTGGCCGCGGACCAGAGCGCCACGGCACAGAGCAGGGCCAGGATCACGAACAGCCAGCCGGCCAGGCCCCGCGCCCCGGCATCCGCCAGCAGCAGGTCCTGCACCGCGCGCATGCCATGCGCCCAGGCGGGCGACTGGTCGGCCACCACGTAGAGGAAGGCCAGGTGCACAAGGACCAGCGCGAACAGGGTGACGGCGCCGAACCGGGTCAGGCTGAACGCCCAGCGCCGTTTGCTGCGCCGCAGGCCGAGCGGCTTGGGTCCATGTGCGGGCAGGGTCATCCGCCGCGTCCGCCGTTCGCGGCCGGTTCGCCGCCGCTCACACCCACGTTCGCATCGCCTGCCTCGCCCGGGCGGGCGACGAGCACCAGGGCCGGCGGGGGTGCCAGCCGCGCCGTCTCGTAGGCCGCGAGCGCGTGCGCTTCGACCAACGCCGCGATTTCGGCGGCATCGCCGCCGGGGGCGAGGGTTTCGGTCAGCGCCCCCCCGTCCAGCGGCGCGTGGCGGGCTTCCAGCGCGGCGCGTTCGGCACGGAAACCGGCGAAGCGGGGCGCAGCGGCCAGGCTCATCGCCCGCACCGCAAGCGCCGACCACAGGTCCGCCACCCCTTCCGGCGGGCTTCCGGGCACCCGGAGCGGCGATGCGAAGGGGCCTGTCGCCAGCAGTGGCTCGCCCCCCGTCGCGAACAGGCTCGCCGGCCCGCCCCCGTCGGTGGTCGCCTGTCCCCAGTCGCTCTCCTGGGCGGCCTGCGCGATGGTCAGGGCGACCGGCAGGGGGCCGAGCCGGTCGGCCAGAGCGGCGGCTACGGCCAGCGGCTCCTGCTCCGCGCGCGCGGCGGTCAGGCCCGGCGCGGCAAGGGCGGCCGCAACCTCCGCCAGGAGGGAAAGTTCGGCATCGCCGAGCGCCCCGGCATCCGGGGCATCCGCGATCGTCGCCAGGCGGTCGCGCAGGTCCTGCATCCGGTCGTTGACCGACAGGACCAGCGGCAGCAGCACCGCCACGAACAGCCGGTCCCGCTGCGGCGCGGGCAGCGCAGACCACCCTTCCGGCAGGCGGTCGACGAACAGCCGCGGCACTTCCGCCGGCGAAGCCGCGGCGACGGAGGTCAGGTCGTAGCCGGTCCGTTGCAGGGTGCGCTCAAGGTCTGCCACCGACCTGTAGGGCTGGAAGCGCACCGCATCGGCGCCGGTATTGCCGAGCCCGCCGCCAAGGAAGCCGCCATCGTCCAGCACCCCCATGCGGCCGAGGACAAGCACCCCGAGCGCAAAGAGTGCCAGCAGAAACATCTGGCGTCGGCGCTGGTTCTGCGGCGACGGATCCTGCGGCTGGCTTTGGAACATGGTTGAAGTCCCTAACACTTCGGCGGCATCTTCGCCTAGACCGGGGGCGGAGATTTTCCCGCATCATGCCCGTTTTCACCGCCAGTACTGCATCGGAACGGCCGCCAAGCGATGGAATACAGACTCAAGACGCACCTCTGGGTCAACGCCATGGTGCGCCTGCACGACCGGGCGGCGATCCCGATCGCGATCCTGCATCGCGGCGACGAGGATGCCGGTGGGCTGATGATCAAGCAGGACCGGCGGGGCCGCGGGATCTGCCTCTGGACCCAGGCGCGCGACCCCCAGGGTCGCCTCACCTGGATCCGGCCGCATGACGGCGAGACCCTGGAGGAGGCCGACTGCGCCGCCCGCATCGAACGCGCCCTGAAGCGCGACCCGGACCTTTGGGTGATCGAGGTGGAGGATCGCGACGACGTCCGGCTGTTCGCCCAGCCCGGGCTGTTCTGAGGACCCGGCCCGAACGCCTCAGGGGGCGGCGACCGGCACCCAGAGCACCTGGTCGATGCGGTCCGCACCGGATGCCAGCATCGCCAGCCGGTCGACCCCCAGCGCGATGCCGGCGGCGCGCGGCATGCCATGCGCCAGGGCGGCCAGGAAGTCGCGGTCGATCGGCACCTCGTCGCCGTAGAGGCGGCGCTTCTCCGCCTGGTCGTGCAGGAAGCGCGCTTCCTGCTCCGCCGCGTCGGTCAGCTCGCTGAAGGCATTCGCCAGCTCCAGCCCGCAGATATAGAGCTCGAACCGTTCCGCAATGTCGGGCCGGTCGGGCTTCAGTCGCGACAGGGCGGCCATGTGGGCGGGATAGTCGTACAGGATGGTCGGCCGGTCGACGCCCAGGCAGGGTTCCACCCGCTCCAGGAAGATGCGGAAGAACAGGTCGTCCCAATCGTCGCCGTCATCGCTGCGAACCCCGGCGGCATCGGCCAGCGCCCGCAGTGGAGCCGGCCGCGGCCGCCCGCCGTCCGCCGCCGGCCAGACCGGATCGAGATCGATGCCGGCATGGCGGCGGAAGGCGTCCGCCACTGTCAGGCGCTCGCAGCCGGCATCCGCGGCGCAGGCGCGGCCGCCATGGCGCCACTGCCCGATCCCTGCCGCGGCCGCAACGGCGGCCAGCAGCGCCTCGCAGTCGGCCATGATGTCGCGATAGTCCGCATCGGCCCGGTACCATTCCAGCATGGTGAATTCCGGATGGTGCAGGTCGGAGCCCTCCGCGTTGCGGAAGGTATGGGCGATCTGGAAGATCCGCGGCTCGCCCGCCACCAGCAGCTTCTTCATCGCGAATTCGGGCGAGGTGTGCAGGTAGCGCATCGCCGCCGCCCCGTCGGGCCGGCGCAGTTCCGTGGCGAAGGCCTGCAGGTGCGGCTCCATGCCGGGGCTGACCTGCAGGGCCGGGGTTTCCACCTCCACGAAGCCGGCCGCGTCGAACCAGGCACGCAGCCCCTTCACCACCCTGGCGCGGCAGGCCAGATGGCCGCGCCGCGCCGCGTGGCGCGCCGGCTGCCACCAGGCCGGGCCATTCATCGCCGGACCGTCCGCTTCTGCCACTCATGCCTCCATCGCATTTCTTGCCGGTCGCCGGCCGAGTTGCTAGGTTCCGCCGCGATTTTCATCCACGCCGCGCCACGGGCCGATCCGGGGCAGCGGCGGCACGGCCCGCCCCATCGACGACCGGCACCGCCCGCCCTGCGGCAGGCGGCCGCGCCATCAGCGCCGGCGGGCCCTGCCCATCCGCCAAGAGAACAGGACATATCCGCATGGCCAAGGTGAATGCGAGCCAGATCCGCGCCGGCAACGTGATCATCATGAACGACAAGCTGTTCGTCGTTCTGAAGGCGCAGAACGTGCAGCCCGGCAAGGGCGCCGCCGTGACGCAGCTGGAAATGCGCGGCGTCGTCGACGGGGTCAAGACGAACGAGCGCTTCCGCACCACGGAATCGGTGGAGCGCGCCTTCATCGACGAGCAGGAGTTCCAGTTCCTGTTCCAGGAAGGCGACATGTTCACCTTCATGGACACCGAGACCTTCGAACAGGTCGCGGTGGACGGCGAGGTCATCGGCGAGCCGAAGGTCTTCCTGCAGGAGGGCATGCAGGTCCGCCTGTCCCTGTACGAGGGCAAGGCCGTGGCGGTGCAGATGCCGCAGACCGTCACCCTGGAGGTGCTGGAGACGGAGCCGGTGGTGAAGGGGCAGACCGCCTCCTCCTCCTACAAGCCGTCGCTCTGCGAAAACGGCATCCGGGTGATGGTACCGCCGCATATCGGCGTCGGCACCCGGATCGTCGTGTACACCGCGGACAGCACCTATATGGAGCGCGCGAAGGACTGAGGCGCCTGAAAGCTCAGGTGGGGCCCATGACCCGGCCCCGCCAGCGCAGCCCCAGCCAGGCGAAGCCCGCCAGCGCCAGGGTGGAGACCAGCGCCATCGCCAGCATCGACAGGAAGCCGAAGCGCTCGTAGAGCTGTCCGGCGACCAGCAGCCCCAGCCCCAGCCCGACCCCGCCGGAGGCGGCGGAATAGAGCACCTGCGCCGTCGCCGACCAGGGGCGCGCCACGGCCCGGGCGATGAAATGCATGGCCCCCAGATGCGCCGCGCCGAAGGTCAGCCCGTGCATCACCTGCAGCGCCAGCAGGATCGCCAGGTCCGCGGTGAAGGCTGTCGCGGTCCAGCGCAGCATGCCGGCGCCTGCGCCGGCCAGCAGCAGGCCGATCGGCCCGCACAGCCGCACCGCGCGGTTGGACACCGCGAACAGCGCGATCTCCGCCACCACGCCGACGGCCCAGAGCAGGCCGATCACCGGGTCCGGGATGCCGATCGACTGCCAGTGCAGGCTGCCGAAGGCGTAGAGCATCGCATGGCTGGACTGGGCCAGCGCGCCGGACAGC
>NZ_JBHRTR010000028.1:610501-719851 GCF_042646425.1 Marinibaculum pumilum | reverse complement strand
GGGGGGGCGCGGGCCCCGCCGCTGAAGCGGCGGCCTGCGGTCGCGCGGCGGCATCCGGGGCGGCCGGCAGGGCCAGCGCGATCAGCCCGCCGATCACCGCCAGCGCCAGCAGCAGGTACAGGATCACGTCGACCGGGAAGTCGCCCAGCAGCGCACCGGCGCCCAGATTGGCCAGGATGAAGGTCACCGATCCCCAGAGCCGGATCCGGCCATAGTCCAGGTTCCAGGCATAGACATGCAGCATGGTCAGGTTGTCAGCCAGCGGCACCAGCGGGCCGAAGACCAGGCCCAGCCAGACCGACACGATCAGCAGCGGCCAGAAGCCGGTGACCAGGGCGAAGGCCGCCAGGGCGGCGACCGACAGCCACATGCCGGCGACGATCGCCTGGCGCCGCAGGCCGCTGCGGTCCACCCATGGCGCCACCGCCGGCATCGCCAGGCGCAGCCAGACCGGGGCCGACAGGACCAGGCTGAGCGCGGCCGGGTCCAGCCCCTGCGCCTTCAGCCAGACCGGCCAGAACGGAAGCTGCACGCCGATGAAGGCGAAGATGGCGCCGTAGAAGGCACCCAGGCGCAGCGCGGTGCCCCGCGGCGCGCCGAGCGGCGGCATGGCGGCAGGCGGCGGGCTAGAGTTCGGCGACATCCACCTCCTGCCCCAGCAGCACCCGGCCGACGGTTTCCAGAACCGGCTGGGTGACCATGACATGCTGGGTGGCGGTGTTCACGTCGCGCAGGCGGCGCTGCAGCGGATGGCTGCGGAACACGGCATTGCCGCCAGCCAGGCGGTACATCCGCCCGGTCACCGCCTCCGCCGTGCCGGTGGCATGGACCGCTGCCAGCCGCAGCCGGGCACGATGGTCGACGGTCAGTTCGCCGGCGCCTGTTTCGGCAGTGTCCCAGGCCTCCGCCACGACGGCCTCGATCAGTGCGAGCGCCGCCTGCCATTCCGCCTCGCAGGCGGCAACCTCCGCCTGCACATGCGGCCGTTCGGCCAGGCTGCGGCGGGAACCCTGCGGCCGCTTCGCCTGCGCCAGCGCCTTCAGGTCGGCCAGCGCACCGGCGGCGATGCCCATCGCGACCGAAGCCACGCCCAGCGCCAGCAGGCCGAAGATCGGGAAGGCATAGAGCGGCGTGTCGACCATCGGCCGGCCGCCGGTCAGGGAGAGGCTGTGGCCGGCGGGCACCGCGATATCGGCCACCTCGATATCGCCGGAGCCGGTGCCGCAGAGCCCGGCCGCGTCCCAGGTGTCGTGCAGCCGCGCCTGGTCCGCCGGAAACAGGAACAGCCGCATCTCCGGCCGCCTGCCGGCCGATGCATCCCGCGCCTGCCGGTCGTCCGGCGCCACCAGCGCACCGCCCAGCAGCCAGCGGCAGTTGGCGCTGCCGGAGGCCCAGGGCCAGCGGCCGGTGAGGCGATGGCCCGCCGCGCCGTCCGGCCGGGCGCGCCCGAACGGCGCATAGACGCCGCCGACGATCGGCGGCCCGCCTGCGCCCGGACCGCCAGTCGCCGGCGCGAAGATCCGCGCCGCCGCGTCTGGCGGCAGATAGGCGGCCGTCAGTGCCGAGGTCGAGGCGATCATGGCGCACCAGCCGGTGGCGCCATCCGCCTGGGCCAGGGCGCGGATCGCTGCCAGGGCGTGCGCCGGCGGCACTTCCGGCCCGCCGCAGGCCGCCGGCAGGAACAGATGCATCAGCCCGTCGGCGGACAGGGAAGCCGCCAGATCCGCCGGCAGGCGGCGCGCGGCCTCGATCTCCGGCGCGCGGGCGGCGATATCCGCCGACCGCAAGGCGGCAGCGGCGACCGGGTCGGGCCAGCTTGCACTCATGACATTCCCCCAGCAGGCCGGCATGTTGGCAGACGGCCGTGACTGCCTTCTCCGGCGTTCTGGCCTATGTTCAACACCGGAGCGGGACGCCGCAACAGCACGGACGGCCCCGGTGCGGCGCGCATGGCGCGGGGCCGCATCCGGCGGGCAGAGGGACGGCACGGATCGCAAGGCTTGGCATGAACCGGATCTATTTCGCCTATGGCATGAACATGGACTTCGCGGCGATGGCGAAGCGTTGCCCGGCGGCGCGCTGCCTGGGCCTGGCCCGCCTGCCGCGGCACCGATTCGGCATCAACCGGCGCGGCGTTTCCACGGTCCTGCCCGACGATGCCGGCTGCGTGCATGGCGTGCTCTGGGCGCTGACCCGTGCCTGCGAGGCATCGCTGGACGGCTATGAAGGGGTGTCCGTCGGCCACTACGCGAAGCACGACCGGCCGGTCCTGGCCATCGCAGCGGATGGCGAGCGGGAGCGCCGCGCCCTGGTCTACATCGCCACCGACCAGCGCCCCGGGCCGCCCAGGCAGCCCTATTTCGACACGGTCCGCGCCGCCGCCGGCGCGCATGGCTTTCCGGCAGACTATCTGGCGGCCCTCGATGCGCTGCGCTGACCGCGGCCGGTGCGGGACGGGGGACCGCTGATGGACTGGGCGCAGCTGCTGTCGCCCCGGCGGTTCACGCATCCCGCCGCCACGGAGCCGGTGACCGCCGCCCGCAACCCGTTCCAGAAGGACTGGGACCGGGTCGTCTTTTCCTCCGCCTTCCGGCGGCTGCAGGACAAGACCCAGGTCCATTCCCTGCCGGAGACCGACTATGTCCGCACCCGGCTGACCCATTCGATGGAGGTCTCCTCCGTCGGCCGCTCCCTGGGCGCCGCGGTGGGGGAGACGGTGCTGCAGCGCCAGCCCGACATCCGCCACCAGGGCGGCCCTCTGGATGCGGTCACGGCGGCGGAATTCGGCCATATCGTCTCCGCCGCCTGCCTGGCGCATGACATCGGCAACCCGCCCTTCGGCCATTTCGGCGAGGCGACGATGCAGCACTGGTTCGGCCGTGGCGCCGGCGCGGACCTTCTGTCGCCCCTGCCGGCCGCACAGGCACGCGACTTCGAGGCGTTCGAGGGCAATGCCCAGGGTTTCCGGGTGCTGACCCGTCTGCAGGGCTGGAAGGGGGCCGGCGGCCTGCGCCTGACCTGCGCCACCCTGGCGGCATTCATGAAATATCCGCGTCCCGCCCTGCTCGAACCGGCGAATGCCGCAGACCCGGGCGATTGCGCCCTGAAGAAGCACGGCTTTTTCGCCGCCGACCGCGACAGCTTCGCCGAGGTCGCGGCGGAGGTCGGCCTGCCGCCGCGCCCCGGCGGCGGCTGGGGCCGGCACCCGCTGGCCTATCTGCTGGAGGCGGCGGACGACATCTGCTACCGGGTCGTCGACTTGGAGGATGGCTACAAGCTGGGCCGCATTCCCTTTGAGACGGCGGAGGAACTGCTGCAGCCGCTGGTCGGCGGCTTCCCGCCGCGCTACCGGGAGATCGACGAGCCGTCGCAGCGGCTCGCCTATCTGCGGGCGAAGGCGATCGGGCAGTTGATCGACGACGCCACCTCGGTCTTCCTCGACAACGAGGCGGAGATCCTGGCCGGCCGGTTCCGCGACGACCTCGTCTCGCTCACCCCGTCGGCGCCGGTGCTGCGGCAGATCGAACAACTGACCCGCGAGCGGATCTTCCAGACCCGTGAACGCTACGAGGTGGAGATCGGCGGCGCGGAGATCCTCGAAGCGCTGCTGGCGGCAGCCACCGATGCAATGGTACAGACCGAGCGCGGCGAACGGTTGTCGCCGCGCTCGGAAGCGCTGATGCACCTGCTGCCGGACGGGGCGGCGCAGGGCGCAGTCGACCGGTACGAGGGGCTGCTGCGGGTCACCGACTATGTCTCCGGCATGACCGACTCCTACGCCCTGGCGACCTTCCGGCGGCTGAAGGGGCTGATCCGGCTCTAGCTGGAGCCACCCGCCGGTCGCTGCGGCGGTTTGCCGGACTGGCGGCCGGCCGGCGGGGCTGCTTTCATCACGGGACCGCCAGCCGGCGGCGCGGAGGGACCATGCAGATCGACTATTTCTTCACCTGCGCATCGCCCTGGAGCTTCCTGGGGCTGGCGCCGCTGCGAGAGACGGCCCGCCGGCACGGCGCCGCGATCGTCTGCCACCCTGTCAGCTACGGCACGATCTTCCCCGCCACCGGCGGCCTGCCGCTGCCGAAGCGCGCGCCGGAGCGCCAGGCCTACCGCCTTGTCGAACTGCGGCGCTGGCGCGCCTTCCGGGAGGTGGATCTGGTGCTGGAGCCAAAGCATTTCCCGGTGGACGATTCCCTGGCGAACCGGACCGTGCTGGCGGCGCGGGAAGGCGGCGCCGATGCCGAGAAGGTGCTGGACCTGGCGCATTCCTTCCAGGCCCTGCTCTGGCTGGAGGATGGCGACCTGTCCGCCCTCTCCACCCTGGCCGGGCGCGCCAACGAGCTGGGCCTGGACGGCGCCCATCTGGTCGAGCAGGCCGCGACCCCGGAGATCCAGAGCCTGTACGAGAAGGAGACCCAGGCCGCGATCGCCGCCGGCGTCTTCGGTGCACCGACCTACATGCTGGGCGGCGAGCTGTTCTGGGGGCAGGACCGGGTCGATTTCCTGGACCGCGCGCTCGAGCAGCGCGGCGCGGCCTGAGCGGAGGCGGCAATGCAGGCGATGCCCCCGCGCATCCTGGTCGGCGACGACAACGAGACCTTCCGGACAGTCACCGCCGCCCTGCTGCGCAGGGAAGGCTATGACGTCGACCTGGCCGATGACGGCCGCGCCGTGGTCGAGGCGATGGCCGCGCGGGACTACGACCTGGTGCTGCTGGACGTCTCCATGCCGGGCCTGAACGGGCTGGACACGACGCGGGAGATCCGCCGGCTGCCGCCGCCGCGCAGCGGCGTCCCGGTGCTCGCCGTCACCGCCCATGCCATGCCGGGGGACCGCGAACGCTGCCTGGCCGCCGGAATGGACGACTACCTGACCAAGCCGATCCTGCCGAAGGACCTGCTGGCCATCGTGCAGCGCTGGATGCGGCGCCATCCGCCGGGCGCCGGCAATGCGCAGGCGGCGGGCGACGACGACCCGATCGACGATTTCGCGCTGACCCTGCTGGCCGAGCAGACCGATCCGGAGATCCTGCCGAGCCTGGTCGGCACCTTCGTCGCCGAGGTACGGACCCGCGGCCCCAAGATCGCCGACGCCCTGGCGGCCGAGGACTGGCAGACCCTGGAACGGCAGGCGCATGCGCTGAAGAGCGCCTCCCATTCCTTCGGTGCGCGCTATCTGGCCCGCGCCCTGGAAGGGATCGAGGCGGCCTGCGCCGCCGGCGATACCGACCGCGCCCGCCTGCTGGCGCAGACCGTGCCGGAGCTGGCCGATGCGGCGGTCGAGGCGCTGATGGCGCGCTACTGAGCTGCCGGCGCGCGGCGCCGGCGGTTTGCCCCATCAGTTTGCATCGGGGGGCAGCCCGCCCTAGATGAAACCGCAAGGGGCGCATCAGACCCCCGCCCAAGGCCATGGCTGCGACGGACTGCAACGAAAAGCCCGGTCGCGACCATGCGCGTCACCGGGGCGGAGGCTTGCATGACGACGCATCTGGAAGGCGCGGTCGCCGCCCATTACGGCCGTCCCGGCCTGCTGGACACGATCCTCGCCGGGCTGCGCGCCGCCGGCGCCGATCCCGACCATCCCACCCCAGAGGACCTGGCGCCGGTGGACGAGTTCCACACCGCCGGCAGGGCCACCACCCTCTGGGCCCTGTCGATGCTGCCGCTGGCGGCCGGCATGCATGTCCTGGATGCCGGCTGCGGCATCGGCGGCACCGCCCGGACCCTGGCCACCCACTATCGCTGTCGTGCAACCGGGCTGGACCTCACCCCCGACTATGTGGAGACGGCGCGCGCCCTGACCGGCCGGATGGGGCTGTCGTCGGTCTGCGACTTCCACCACGGCAGCGTCACGCAGATGCCGTTCCGCGACGGCGCCTTCGACGCCGCGGTGACCTTGCACGTCGCAATGAACGTCGCCGACCGCGACGCCTTCTACGGCGAGCTGGCGCGGGTCCTGGCGCCGGGTGCGCCGCTCTGCCTGTTCGACGTGATGAAGGGGCCGGGCGACGGCATGCGCTATCCGGTGCCCTGGGCGGAAACGCCGGACACGAGCGTCCTGCATACGCCGGCGGAGACCCGCATGCTGCTGGACGCCGCCGGCTTGTCGGTGACGGCGGAAGACAATCTGCGCGCCTTCGCGATCGAGTTCTTCCGCGTCGCCTTCGCACGGGCGCAGGCGGCCGGCGGCCCACCGCCGCTGGGCCTGCACCAGCTGACCGGGGCCAATGCGGCGGAGAAGTTCGCCAACTATCTCGCCGCGCTGGAGGACCACCAGATCGAGCCGGTGATGATGGTGGCGCGGAGGGGCTGAGGACCGGTCAGCCCTGCCTGAGCGGCGCGAAGAAGGCGCGGATATCGGCGACCAGCGCCGCCGGCTGCTCCCAGGCGGCGAAATGGCCGCCGGCCGGCATTTCCGTCCAGCGGGTGATGTTCGTGTAGAGCCCTTCGCACCAGCTGCGCGGCCGGCTGAGGATCTCCTTCGGGAAGGCGGCGATGCCGGCCGGCACCGTCACCGGGCCGTCACCCGCCATGCCGCCGAAGCTCTCCCAGTACAGCCGGGCGGAGGAGGCGCCGGCCCGGGTCAGCCAGTACAGCATCACATTGTCCAGCATCTCGTCGCGGTCGAGTGCGTTCTCCGGATGCCGGACGCCGTCGCGCGCGCAGTCTGTCCAGGCCCAGAGCTTCTCGACGATCCAGGCCATCTGGCCGACCGGAGAATCCACCAGGCTATAGCCCAGGGTCTGCGGCCGGGTGGCCTGCTGCTTCGAATAGCCGGAATCCCAGTCGCGATAGTGCTTCGCGGCGGCGAGGGCGGCCTGATCGGCTGCGCTGGGTGCCGTCTTCGCCCTCTCGTCCGGGCGGCCCAGCGGCATGTTGGTGTGGATGCCGATGCAGGCGCCGCCGCGCCGGCCGAGCGCGGTGGTGACGGCGGCCCCCCAGTCACCGCCCTGGGCGCCGTAGCGGTCATAGCCCAACCGCGCCATCAAGGTGTCCCAGGCGGCGGCGATCCGTTCCACTCCCCATCCGGCAGCCGCCGGCTTGCCCGAAAAGCCGTAGCCCGGCAGCGAGGGGCAGACGACATGGAAGGCATCCTCCGCCCGGCCGCCATGGGCGACCGGATCGGCCAGCGGCTCGACGACATGCCGGAACTCCGCGACCGAGCCGGGCCAGCCGTGGGTGATCAGCAGCGGCAGCGCCCCTGGCTCGGCCGAGGGCCGGTGGATGAAATGGATGTCGAGGCCGTCGATCTCCGTCAGGTATTGCGGGAACCGGTTCAGCGCCGTTTCCCGGGCCGGCCAGTCATAATCGTCCGCCCAATAGCGGGCCAGGTCCTGCGCATAGGCCAGCGGCACGCCCTGGCTCCAGTCGTCGACGGTTTCCGGCTCCGGCCAGCGGGTGGCGGCCAGCCGGCGGCGCAGGTCGGCCAGCTCCGCCTCCGGCACGGCGATGCGGAACGGGCGGATCGTGGCGCTGTCGTTCATCTCTGGCTCCCCTCCGGCGTCGTCGTCGCGCCGATCCTGCATCCGTAGGCGTCGTTTGCAATCAGGCCGGCCGGGGATGGAACGTTTTGCCAGCCGGTGATCGACAGGAGGCCTGTCATGTCGAAAAGCGAGATCGCTACCCTCTCGAGCAGCTTCCAGATCTCGATCCCCAAATCGGTCCGCAGCGCAATGGACTGGAATGCCGGGCAGAAATTCGCCTTCATCCCCTAGGGCAGGAGCGTGCTCCTGGTCCCGGTCCCGGAACTCGACGACCTGCCGGGGCTGGCGCGCGGCGCGGACCCGCGGGGCTATCGCGACCGGGACGACCGGTACTGATGCCTCCGGCGGCATTTCGAGGGGTTGGATGGCGTGCTACTGATCCCGAAGAAGATGCCTGGCTGACCAGGGCGGCAGGCCCCCTTCAGCGCGACGCTGCGGCCGGATCACCACGCAAGCGCCGTCACGATTGACGGGAGTTGTCACCCCCCAAAGCTCCCAGACGAACGGCTCCGCTGCGACCCGGTTGCCAGGAGAGGAACGAGCGCATGGCCAATTCCATCCGCATTATCGGCGGTTCGGCCCATCCGGCATTCGCCGCGCAGGTCTGCGCTCATCTGGACGTCGCCATCTGCAAGACCAGGCTGACCCGCTTCTCCAACGAGAACCTGATGGTTCAGATCATGGAGAATGTCCGCGAGGCCGATGTCTTCGTCATCCAGCCGTCCTGTCCGCCGGTGTCCGACGGGATCCTGGAGCTGCTGATCACCATCGACGCGCTCCGGCATGCCTCGGCGCGGCGGATCACGGCGGTGCTGCCCTATTTCCCCTATACGCGGTCCGACAAGAAGGACAAGCCGCGGATCTCGATCACCGCCCGCCTGATGGCCGACCTGCTGGAGACCGCAGGCGCCGACCGTGTCCTGACGATGGACCTGCATGCCCCGCAGGTGCAGGGCTTCTTCCGGGTCCCGGTCGACCAGCTGAAGGCCGCGCCGATCCTCTGCGACCATCTGCGCGGCACAAGGAACCTGGAGAACTACGTCCTGGTCGCCGGGGATGTCGGCGAGGCGAAGGAGATCGGCGGCTATGCCAACCGGCTGAACCTGCCGATCGCCATCGTCGACAAGCGCCGCGACGGCGATGACGAGAAGCCGCGCGCGGTGCACCTGATCGGCGACGTAAAGGGCAAGCGGGCCTTGATCGTGGACGACGAGATCGCGAGCGGCGGCACCCTGATCGAGGCGGCGGCGTTCGTGCTGGACCGGGGCGCCGTCTCCGTCGAAGCCGCCGCCGTGCATCCGGTGCTGTCCGGCGATGCCACGGCGCGGATCGCCGCCTCGCCCCTGTCCTCCCTCGTCGTCACCGACACGATCCCGATTTCCCCGGCAAAGCATATCGACAGGATCGAGATCTGCTCGGTCTCGCAGCTGTTCGCCAGTGCGATCCAGGCCATCCACACCGGCTCAAGCATCTCCAGCCTGTTCCGCTGACGACCGGGACTTCGCCCGCGGCGATTCCGCCCAGCCCAGGACGAAGACGGTCAGGGCCGGCAGGAAGGTCAGGGTGACCAGGGTGGCGCCCAGGATGCCGAACATCACGATCGCGCCCACGCCGCGATAGAGCTCCGTCCCGGCGCCGGGCACCAGCACCAGCGGCGCCAGGCCGCAGATCGTCGTCAGCGAGGACATGGCGATCGGCCGCAGCCGCGAGTCCACCGCCTCGCGCACCGCCGCGCGGGCATCCGCCGCGCCGTCGCGCAGCCGGTCCATCGCGGTATGCACCAGCAGGATCGGGTTGTTGACCACGGTGCCCATCAGGATCAGGAAGCCCAGCATCGTGATCATGTCGAACGGCTGGTGGATCGGCTGCAGCCCGAATGCCGGCAGGGCGGCGCCGGCGAGGTTGAGCAGCGCCAGCCCGACGATGCCGCCGGCGATGCCCAGCGGGATCGTCGCCATGATCAAGAGCGGCCAGCCCCAATGGGTGAAGACCGCTACCAGCAGCAGGTAGATGATCGCCACCGCCACCAGGTAGTTCTGCGACAGCGCGTCCCTTGTGGCGTCCAGCTGGTCGCTGGCGCCGGAGATGTCGATGGTCACGCCGGCGGGCACCTGGCCGCTCTCGCGCAGATGCGCCACGATTTCGTCCCGCACCCGCTGCACGCCGGTCTCCAGCGGCACGTCCTGCGGCGGGATCACGTTCAGGGTGACGGTGCGGCTGCCGTCCAGCCGCCGGATCACGCTGGTGTCGACCGTCTCGACGATCCGCGCCAGTGCCGACAGCGGCACCGTGGTCCCGTCGCCGGTCAGGATCGGCAGGTCGCCCAGCCGGTCCAGCGCGATGCCCTTGCCCTCGCCGCCGGCCACAGCCGCCGCTGGGGCCGCACCCGGCGCGCCGCCGCTGTAGAAGAAGATGTCGATCTTGTCGTCGTCCTGGAAGAACTCACCGGCATAGGCGCCGTCGGTCAGGGCGGCGGCCAGGAAGCCGATCTCGCCGGCATCCAGCCCCATCTCCGCCGCGCGCCGCCAGTCCGGCCGCACCTCCACCAGGGGCTGCGACAGCGACAAAGTGGGCGGATTGGCCTGCACCCGCGGATTGTCGAACACCTCCTCCGCCCGGCGATAGGCGGCCGCGGCGACGGCATAGACCTCCGCCAGGGCCGGGCCGGAGATGTCCAGGTTGACGCTGCGGGTGCCGCCGTCATTGCTGGTGATGATGGAGCCGCGGGCGGCGAAGGCGCGCATGCCGGGCCAGCTCTCGTACCAGGCGGTCAGGGCATCGGCGAGCGCGTCGATCTGGTCGGGATCCACCGTCTCCGCGATCACGCGCAGGCTCTGCGGGGCGATCCCGAGATTCAGATAGGCCAATGGCGGCACCGCCGTCTCGCCCGCCTCGAAGGCAGCCGGATCGCCGCCGACGAAGGGCAGGAAGCGGTCCTGCAGCGCCATGCCGATCCCGGTCATGGTCTCCAGGTTGTAGCCGGGCGGCGCCGTCATCGAGGCGAAGATCTTCGGCTCCTCGCCCTCCGGCAGGTATTCCGCCGGCGGGGTCAGCACCAGGATCACGAAGGCGCTGGCCGCCGCGGTGCCCAGGATCACCGCGATCCGGCGCACCGGCCCCGCGATCAGGGCCTCGATGCCGCGCGCCACAGCTCGGCCGAGGCGTGCGCCGAGTCCGTCTTCGCCGCCGCGGGGGGCCAGTTCCACCCGTGCGGCCGCGGTCGGCACCAGCGCCACCGCCACCAGCATCGACGCCAGGACCGAGGCGGCGACCGCGATGGCGATGTCGGAATAGATCTGCCCGGCCTCCTCCTCGATGAAGACGATCGGCACGAAGACCAGGATCGTGGTCAGGGTGGAGGCCATGACGGCCGGCCAGACCCGGGCCACCCCCGCCACCGCGGCGCGCAGCCGGTCGCGCCCCTGCTGGCGCTCGCGGGTGATGCTCTCCAGCACCACGATCGAATTGTCCAGGGTCATGCCGATCGCGAAGGCGACGCCGGCCAGCGAGATCACGTTGATCGTCCGCCCCGCCAGCAGCAGCCCGAGGAACGCCGCCAGGGTGCAGAGCGGGATGCCCATCACCCCGACCAGGGTGGCCGGCACCGAGCGCAGGAACAGGAACAGCACCAGGGTCGCCAGCACCGCGCCGATGCCCAGGTTGATCCAGACATTGCGGACCGACGCCTCGACATAGACGACATCGTCGGCGGTCAGGTCGATCCGCATGCCGGCCAGGCGCAGCACCTCGGCGTCGATGCGGGCGACCGCCTCCTGCATTGCCTCCTTGATGGCGATGACGTTGGAGCCGCTCTCGCGCCGCACCGACAGGCTGATCACCGGCTGCCCGTCGACGAAGTTCCGCTCGCGGATCTCGTAATGGCCGAGCGCAACCTCCGCCACCTCTTCCAGCCGGATCACCGTATCGCCGCGCTGCGCCACGATCATCCGGCGCAAATCGTCCAGGTCGTCGAAACGGCCGATGGTGCGCAGCAGGTAGCGCCGCTTGCCCGCCTCCAGTTCGCCGCCGGAGATGTCGCGGTTGCGGGCCGCCAGCGCGTCGCGCACCGCAGCTACGGTCAGGCTGCGGGCCGCCAGGCGGTCGGGGTCCAGGCGCACCTGCACCTGCCGCTCCGCACCGCCGCCGACGCCGACCCGGGACACGCCGGGCACATTCTCCATCCGGGAGCGGACCTCGTCGTCCACGAAGTCGCGCATCATGTTCATGTCCAGCCCGCGCGGATTCCCCGCCAGCGGCGAGACCCGGTAGTACATGAACGAATTGGCGGAAAATGAGGTGGCGTAGATCCGCGGCTGGTCGACATTCTCCGGATAGGAGGGCACCTGGTTCAGGGCGTTCGACACCTCGATCAGCTTGTCGGTGATGTCGGTGTCGAAGGGGAATTCCAGCTCGATCTCCGCCGTGCCGGAGGAGGCGGTGGCCAGCAGGCGCTGCAGGCTGGGGATGGTGCGGAGATATTCCTCCTGCTCGATCAGGATCTCCTTCTCCACGTCCTGCGGCGTGGCCCCCGGCCAGGAGGTCAGGACGGAGATCGTGCGCACCTCCAGGTCGGGGATCATCTGCACCGGGATGCGCAGGGCCGCGACGGCGCCCAGGACCGCAACCACCAGGACGGCGACCGTCATCAGGGTGCCGCGGCGGACGATGGCCTCGAACATCGGTCGGTCGCGTCGGGTCAGCCGCCGGCCGGCGGGCCGGAGGAGCCGGACAGGGGCTCCGGCGCCGCTTCGCTGGCCGGTGCCGGGCCGGTCTCGCGGATCCGCACCTGCTGCTCCGGACGCAGACCCTCATTGCCGTGGACGACCACCTGCGTGCCCGGCGGCGGACCTTCGCGCAGTTCCACCAGGCCGTCGAACTGCAGGCCGGTGCGGACCCGCTGCTCGCGGACGGTGGCAGCATTCTCTCCGTCGGCCGGCTCCACCACCCAGAGGGTGACCCGTCCGTCCGGATGCCGCAGCAGGGCGTCGCGCGGCACGACCGATCCCGTTGCGCCGGTCTGCGGGCGCAGGTCGAGGGTGGCCGACATGCCGGGCACCACACCCATGTCCGGCGTCAGGTCGGGCACGACCCGCAGCACGGCACTGCGGCTGCGCGGATCGCTGACCGGCACCAGGGTGCGGATCCGGGCGGGCACTTCACGGCCCGGCAATGCGTCGAAGCGCGCCATCACAGTGCTGCCGGGGCCGATTCGCGGCATCACGTCCTGCGGCACGGGCGCGTCGATCAGCAGGCCGTCGACGGCGACGAGGTGCATCAGGCTATCGCCCGGCTCGACCCATTCGCCGAGTTCCGCGTGGCGCTCGGCGATCACGCCGGCAAAGGGCGCCCGCAGGTCGTGACGGTCCAGGCGGCCGGCCTCGTAGGCGGCCTCCGCCTCCAGCCGGGCCAGGCGATGACGCGCCATCCGGACGACGGCGGCGCGGGTGTCGACCTCGTTCTCCGGCAGGCTGCGCCGTTCCGCCAGGCGCCGCCCGACCTCCAGCCGGCGGTTGGCTTCCGCCAGGTCGGCCTCGGCCTCCCGCACGGCGGCCTGTGCCTGGTCCAGGGTAAGCCGTTCCAGGTCGCGGTCCAGCTGCAGCAGCAGGTCGCCGGCGGCGACCCGGTCGCCGATCTCCACGTGCAGCGCCTGCACCAGGCCGGCGATCGCGGGCGACAGCTCCGCCCGGCGCGGCGACGTCAGGCTGCCGCTCAGGGCGACCGGGCGGACGATCGGCGCCTCGCGCACCTCGACCACGTCGACAGGCGCCAGGCGCTCCTGGCCGCGTTCCTGCGCGACGGCAGGCGCCGCGAGAAGCGGGGCTGCAAGGATGAGGGCAACCGCACCGGCGGCCGCCATGCGGAGCCTGCTGGACATATCGGAAAGCGGATATGGACCGATATGTCCGGCAAGCAAGCCGGAAGGCGGTGCGTCACGCCCCGAAGCCCGAGGTCAGGCGACCTCTTTGAGCACCGTGCCGATGGTATCGATGATCTGGTCGATCTGGCCCTTGCTGATGATCAGCGGCGGCGACAGGGCGATGATGTCGCCGGTGGTGCGGATCAGCACGCCGGCGTCATAGCAGCGCAGGAAGGCGTCGAAGGCCCGCGCGGTCGGCTTGCCGGGGATCGATTCCAGCTCGATGCCGCCGATCAGGCCCAGGTTGCGCAGGTCGATGACATGCGGCGCGCCCTTCAGGGAGTGGATGCCGTCCGCCCAGTAGGGCGCCAGCTCGTCCGCCCGCTCGAACAGCCCCTCCTCCTTGTACTCGTCGAGGGTGGCAAGGCCCGCCGCCGCGGCGACCGGATGGCCGGAATAGGTATAGCCGTGGAACAGCTCGATCATGTTCTCCGGCCCGTCCATGAAGGCGTCGTAGATGGTCTTCGAGGCCATCACGGCGCCCATCGGCACGGTGGCGTTGGTTAGCCCCTTCGCCGTCGTCATCAGGTCGGGCACCACGTCGAAATATTCGGTGGCGAAGCCGCGGCCCAAACGGCCGAAACCGGTGATCACCTCGTCAAAGATCAGCAGGATGCCGTGCCGGTCGCAGATCTCCCGCAGCCGCTTCAGATAGCCCTTCGGCGGGATCAGAACGCCGGTGGAGCCGGCCACCGGCTCCACGATCACCGCGGCGATGGTCGAGGCGTCATGCAGCGCCACCAGCCGCTCCAGGTCGTCGGCCAGTTCCGCGCCATGCTCCGGCTCGTCGCGGGTAAAGGCGTTGCGCGCCGGGTCGTGGGTGTGGCGGATATGGTCGGTGCCCGCCAGCAGCGGGCCGAACACGGCCCGGTTCTTGACGATGCCGCCGACCGAGATGCCGCCGAAGCCGACCCCGTGATAGCCGCGCTCCCGCCCGATCAGGCGGGTGCGGGTGCCCTGGCCGATCGCCCGCTGGTAGGCCAGCGCGATCTTCAGCGCGGTGTCGACGGATTCGGAGCCGGAATTGGTGAAGAAGACATGGTCCAGCCCCTGCGGCATCAGCGCCGACAGGCGCGCCGCCAGCTCGAACGCCTTCGGATGGCCCATCTGGAAGGCGGGGGCATAGTCCATCTCCGCCACCTGGTCCTGTACCGCCTTCACGATGCGGGGCCGGCCATGGCCGGCATTCACGCACCAGAGGCCGGCGGTGCCGTCCAGGATCTGGCGGCCGTCCGCGGTGGTGTAGTGCATATCCTTGGCGCCCACGAACATGCGGGGATTGGCCTTGAACTGCCGGTTCGCGGTGAACGGCATCCAGAAGGCTTCCAGGTTGTTGGCGAAGTTCGCGTTCGCCGCCTCCGGCATCGACATGCTGCCACTCCGTCCTGACGCGCCACCGGGCGGACCTCCGCCCCCGGCGCCTGCATTGAGGTTGATCCCCGCCCGCAAAGGCGCGAAAAGCAAGCGCGCACTATAGGGGAGCCCCCCGAAGGCCGGCAATCGCTGCCTGCGGGGCCATTTGCAGGGGAGGAAGGCGATGAAGCTGGCCACGTTCGCGATCCAGGACCGGACGAGCTACGGGATTGTCACCGGCGGCCAGGTCGCCGATTGCGGCGCCGCGCTCGCCGCCGCGCTGCCCGACCTGAAGGCGGTGATCGCCGCCGGCGCTTTCGACCGGGTCGCCGCGGCCGCGGCCGACGCCCCGAAGCTGCCGCTGGACGGCGTCACCCTGCTGCCGCCCATCGGCAATCCGGACAAGATCGTCTGCGTCGGCCTGAACTATGCCGACCACCAGGCGGAGATGGGCAAGTTCCCGGCCGACGCCTATCCGGTGCTGTTCCTGCGGGTGCCCTCGTCGCAGGTCGGCCATGGCAGCCCGCTGGTCTGCCCGAAGCTGTCGGAGAGGTTCGACTATGAGGGCGAGCTGGCGGTGATCATCGGCAAGCCGGGCCGCCATATCGCGGAAGCCGAGGCCCTGTCCCATGTCGCCGGCTATTCGATCTACAACGACGGCAGCGTGCGCGACTTCCAGCAGCACACCACCCAGTACACGCCGGGCAAGAACTTCAAGGCCTCCGGCGGCTTCGGCCCCTGGATGGTCACCGCGGACGAGATCCCGGACCCGCATGCCCTGCACCTGACCACCCGCCTGAACGGCGAGGTGCTGCAGGATGCCGACACCTCGCTGATGATCCACAAGATCCCGAAGGTCATCGCCTATATCTCGCAATGGGCGGAGCTGCTGCCGGGCGACGTGATCTCGTCGGGCACGCCGGGCGGCGTCGGCGCCTCCCGCAAGCCGCCGGTCTGGATGCGCCCGGGCGACGTCGCGGAGATCGAGGTGACCGGCATCGGCACCCTCAGCAACCCGGTTGTTGCAGAGGACTGAGCCGCGGCCAGGGACGATCCTTCCGATGGACCTGTTCCCGCTGCTGCGGCCGCTGCTGGCCGCCCTGCCGCCGGAAACGGCGCATGCCCTGACCCTGCCGCTGATCGCCCGGCTGCCGCCCCACCGGGCGGTGCCGGGGCGGGCCGACCCGATCCTGGCGCAGCGGATCTGGGGGCTGGACTTTGCCAACCCGCTGGGCACCGCGGCCGGCCTGGACAAACATGCCCAGGCCTGCGACGGCGTGTTCGGCCTGGGCCTGGGCTTTGCCGAGGCCGGCGGCGTGACGCCGGAGCCACAGCCCGGCAATCCGAAGCCGCGCGTGTTCCGGCTGGCGGCGGATGCCGCGCTGATCAACCGCATCGGCTTCGCCTCCGTCGGCCGCGAGGTCTTCGCCCGGCGCCTGGCGCGGCGCGGCCGGCACGGCCCCCTTGGCGTCAACCTGGGGAAGAACAAGACGTCGGAGAGTGCCGCCCGCGACTATGCCCTCTGCGCCCGCGCGGTTGCCGCCGATGCCGATTTCCTGGTGATCAACATCTCGTCGCCCAACACCGCGGGGCTGCGGGAATCCATGCAGTCCGCCGACGCCGTGGCAGAAGCCGTGGCGGCGGTGCGGAATGCAGTCGCCGAAAGCGAACTCGGGGGCCGCCGGGTGCCGATCCTGGTCAAAGTCTCCCCCGACCTGACGGCGGCGGACGAGGCAGCGATCGTCGAGGCGGTGCAGGCGACCCGCCCCGACGGACTGGTGGTCGGCAATACGACCCGCCGCCGGCCGCCGGAGCTGCGCAGCCCGCATGCGACGGAGGAAGGCGGGCTGAGCGGCGCGCCCCTTTTCGCCCAGAGCACGACCCTGCTGGCCCGGCTGAGGCTGCAGCTGGGCCCCGACCTGCCGCTGATCGGCTGCGGCGGCGTCGCCTCGGGCGCCGATGCCTATGCCAAGATCCGCGCCGGCGCCTGCCTGGTGCAGCTCTATACCGCCCTGACCTATCGCGGCCCCGCCCTGGTCCCCGCGATCCTGCTCGACCTCGCCGCCCGGCTGCGCGCGGACGGGCATGCCCGGATTTGCGATGCCATCGGCCGCGATGCCGCTGCGATTGCCCGCGGCGAAACCCTGTGACCCGCCGGTTTCCATCACGATTTTCGGCCACGGCCTGTGTCGCGATGGACGGAAGCATCGCGGTTCGCTAAACAAGAACCGCTGAATTCCGGCAGGGGGATGCCGGAATCGCATCTCCGGACCTGGCGGCATTCGACGCCCACCGGGAACCGGCACAGCGGGGCTGGGACGGATGCCAGCTGGCAGGGACAGATGCAGGACCGGCTGACGCATGAGGCGATCTGGCTGGCCGTGGACCGGCTGGCGGAACGGACCGGCTGCTCGCCGTCCGGCCTGGCGCGGCGCGCCGGCCTCGACCCGACCACCTTCAACCGCAGCAAGCGCGTGTCGCCGAACGGCAAGCCGCGCTGGCCCTCGACGGAGAGCCTGAGCAAGGCGCTCCGGGCCAGCGGCCTGGGGCTGGAGGATTTCCTGCAACTGGTGCGGGAAGAACCGGCGGCACCATCCGGCCGACCCCGGTTCCGGACATTGGCGGCCGATCCCGGACGGCTGGCGCTCGCCTTCGATTCCGACGGCCGGCCCAGCGGCACCGGCTGGTACGAGACGCCGGTCCCGGACCTGGACGACCCTGACGCCTTCTGCCTGGAGATCTTCGACGACCGTTTCCGGCCGGTCTATCGTCGCGGCGACCGGATCCTCGCCTCGCCGCGCGCGCCGATCCGGTCCGGGGACCGGCTGCTGATGCGGATCAAGGACGGCCCGCTGGTGGCCCGCCAGCTGGACTGGATGTCGGAGCGGCGGATTTCCGTCATGCCGCTCTCGCTGGCCGGCCCGGTGGAGGAATGGCCGCTGGACGCGGTGACCTGGCACGCCCGCATCGTCCAGTCCTGGCACTGACCCTGACCCTGCACCTTCCCCTGGCGCCCCGGCCCGACCCTCCCGCTCTCCTGCCTCCGCTGCGACCATCTGTTCGACCTGCGCAGGACAGCGTCTTTATGTATGCTGCAACAAGAATCGTCGCGGCCGGCCGGTCATGGCCGGTCCGGGCGATCTGCAAACGGGCTGTCAGGCAGGCGAGTCAGGAGGTCGGGCAACAGGCATGAGCGCTCTGTTCTACTACGATGGGCAATGGACCGACGAGAACCCGAAGCTGACCGGTCCGGCCGACCATGCCTTCTGGATGTCGACCGTGGTGTTCGACGGTGCACGGTCGTTCGACGGGCTGGCGCCGGACCTGGACCTGCATTGCGAGCGGGTGGTGCGCTCCGCCCGCTCGATGCTGCTGGATCCGGAGGTCGATGCGGACCGCATCGCCGAGCTCTGCCGCGAGGGGATCCGGAAATTCCCCAAGGCGGCGCAGCTCTATATCCGGCCGATGTTCTTCGCCCGCAACGGCTTCGTGATGCCGGAACCGGGGTCCACCGACTTCACCCTGATGCTGCACGAGGCGCCGCTGCCGGAGCCGACCGGCCTGAGCTGCGCGGTCTCCCGCTTCCGGCGGCCGGCGCGCGACATGGCGCCGACCGATGCGAAAGCCAGCTGTCTCTATCCGAACAGCCAGCGCGCCCTGCAGGAGATGCGCGAGCGCGGCTTCGACTCGGCCGTGATGCTGGACGCCAATGGCAATGTCGCCGAACTCGCCACCGCCAATATCTGGCTGGTCCGGGGCGGCATGGCCGTGACCCCCGCCGACAACGGGACCTTCCTGGCCGGCATCACCCGGGCGCGGGTTGCCGATCTGCTGCGCAGCGCCGGGATCACCGTGGAGGAGCGCGCCGTGACCGTGGACGACCTGAACGCGGCCGACGAGATCTTCACCACCGGCAATTACGGCAAGGTGATCCCCGTAACCCGGTTCGAGGCGCGCGAGCTGCAGCCCGGCCCGGTCTTCCGCAAGGCACGGGAGATGTACTTCACCTATTCCGAGTCCTGCCCGGTGATGTGAGCCCCCGGATCCGCGCATGGCCCTCACTCAAGAGCTGATCCTGTCCCTTCTGCTCGGCTGCGCTGCCAGCCTGGCGGCGGCGGGGCTGTTCGCCGCCGTGCTGGGACATGGCCGCCGGGGCTGGCCGCTCCTGATCGCGGGCGTGGTGGCGGGGGCCGGCTTCTGGGGCGCCCTGCATGGCATCCCGGCAGCATGGTCGACCGCCATTGCCCCGGCAGAGGGGATGGCGGATGCCAGCGAGGCCGCAGCCGGCACCCTGCCCGCCCTGCTCGCCCGCCTGGCGATGCTGCTGGCCCCCGCCGTGCTGGCCCTGGCGGTCCTGGAGGCGGCCCTTGCGGCCGCCGCGCCACGCCTGGTGCGCGTCGGGCTGGCCGCAGGCGCCGCACTGCTGGCGGCGGCAGGCCTGGCCATCGGTCTCGCCGACTTGCTGGACCATGACGTCCAGCCCATGGCGGCCGCGCTGGCCGGCCTGGTGGTGGCGATCGCGGCCCTGGCCCTACTGCTCCGTCCGGCGCCCGGTCCCGCCCTGGCGCTGGGACTGGCGGGCGCGCTGCCGGCGCTGGCCTGGCTGCAACTCGACCTGGTCGCCGACATCGATCCGGCCGATCCGATGGCGGGCTCCCTTCTGCCCTATGCGGTGCTCGCCGCGCTCTGGCTGCTTCTGCTCGCCCTGATGCTGCTGCGCCGCCTGGACCTACAGGCGCTGGAGGGGCAGATCTGGGAGCGCGCGGAGGCCGAGGTGGGCGAGGAGGCCGACCGCCGGGTCGCCCAGGCCCTGGCGGAGGAGGTGAACGAGCGCGGGCGGCTGGAGGACCGGCTGATCCGCGCGACCACGGTGGATGCCGTGTCGGGCCTGGCCACACGGGCGCATTTCCTGTCGACGGCGCGGGCGCTCTATCGCCAGCGGCTGGAGGCCGGCGCCGTGCCCTGCGCAATCGCCGTGATCTCCGTCGACGAGCTGCGGGAGATCAACGGCTATTACGGCTTCAAGGGCGGCGACGCGACCCTGGCGGCGATCGGCCGCGCGATCGCGGAAACCGAGCGCGGCGAGGTCCCGCCCTGCCGCTGGAGCGGCAGCCGCTTCTGCGTCTGGCTGACCCCGAAGCGCGGCCAGAGCGCGGTGCTGATGGCGGAACGGCTGCGCGGCACCCTGGGCTCCACCCAGGTGCCGCTGCCGGAGGGCCGCTTCCAGGTCACCGTCTCCGTCGGCGTGGCGGAGGACAAGGACGGCCGCGGCCTGGACCATGTCGTCACCGACGCCGAGGCCGCCCTGCGGGAGGCGGAAGCCGCCGGCGGCAACAGGGTGGCGAGCGCGTAGGAGGCACCCGCTTCGTTATGGCCGGCCTTGAGCCGGCCATCAATTCCGCAAGCCGCGGACAGGCTGCGCGGCCGGCAGCCCATGGCGCGACGGTCACACCGGCGCAATGGGTTCCCAGCTCAAGGCCGGGAACGACGGTCACTGGGGTGCATGCACCGGGCGGCCCCGCTCACCCGGTATCGTCGCTGTAGATCCGGACGTACCGGCCACCGACCTCCAGGCCGATAAAGGCCTGGTCGAACTGCAGGCAGAGGCGCTGCGCGAAGGCCACCACCGCATCGGTGGAATCGGAGCGGATCCGGGCCAGCAGGATCGACCGGCGGCGCCCCTCGAACACCGCCTGTGCCTCCTGCACGGTGACGGAGGGAAACTGCGCCGCCGCCGCCTCGCAGAACCGGTCCATCTCCGCCGCGCCCAAATCCCGCCCGCCGGTATTGGCCAGGTAGACGATATGGACCGGCTGGCCGATGCTGGATTGCAGTTCCCGGATCGCCGGATGCTCGACCATCGGATCGCCGGGCGCGTTCAGGCCGATCGCCTCCGCGGTCACCGCTGCGGTGCGGTCGAAACGCTGCTCCAGCCAGGCGTTGGTGCCGCGGGCGGCATCGATCAGGGCGCGGGCGCCTTCCAGATAGCCCTGGCGGCGGTCCAGCCCCCAGCCGGCCGGCGGCGATTCCGCGATCGCCCGCAGGTTGGAGATCGCGTCGGCGATCTTCACCATCCGCGCCTCCGGCGACTTGTGGGGCATGCCCGCGATGCGCCGCACCCGGCGCTCCGACTTCGGCAGGGTCATGTCGTCGGAGGCCTCCGACACGATGTCCGCGACCCGCGGCCCGAACCGCTCCGCCAGATCGCCCGCGGTCACCGAGGTATCCTCCACCACGTCGTGCAGCAGGGCGGCCAGCAGAAGATCCAGATCCTCGCCGCCCGTGGCCTGGGCGACCAGGTCCATCACCTCCAGCAGGTGGTTGACATAGGGTTCCTGCGCGGCGCCCTTGCGGCGCTGGTTGGCATGCGCCTCCGCGGCGAAGACCAGCGCCCGGGTCAGGTCCGGGATCGGGAAGGCCATGGCGAAGGGCGCGGCCCGCCTATTCGGCGGCCACCGCCGCCAGTTCCGCGCGCCGGGCCTCGGTCGCCGCCGGGTCGACCGCCAGGCTGTCATCGTCGATCGCGCCGGTGAAGACCACGCCATAGACGTCGCGCGCCTTCTCCGGGCTCTCCCAGCCTTCCAGAACGTCCTTCAGCACCCGCTCCGGCTCCCGGGTCAGGGGGTCGCCATAGCCGCCGCCGGAGGAATCGCGACCGCGGATCGTCTGGCCCTTCTGCAGCTGCACGGTCACCACGTTCGGGAGCTTCTCCGCCTCGCCATTGGCGCTGACCAGGTGAGTCGATCCCGGCGTGCCGTCGCGGCCGCCGACCACGCCGCGCGGCGGCGCGTATTGCCCGTCGCAGGGGATCACCACCGTCACCGGGTTGCCGGTGGGGGTATAGCTGATGGTCTGCGCCGGGGCGCCGCGGCGACGGCCGGCACCGGCGGAATCCGTCACCAGCCCCAGCTCGGTGATGCGGAAGGGATGCTTCAGCTCGTCGATCTCCACGCTGTCGCGGTACATCAGCCCGGCGATCACCGGGATCGCATAGTTCACCCAGCCATCGGCCTGCGGGCTGGCCGGCCCGCCATTGGTGGAGAGCATCATGCGGTTGACGTAAGCCGCGTTGCCGCGGCGGTCGTCGCGGCCGGACAGCACCGCCATGCCGGTGCCGAGCCCGGTACCGCCCTCCGACAGGCCGAAGCCGTCGCCCAGCTGCGCGAAGGCGGACTGGGTGATGTTGACCAGTCGCTCCGCCACATTGGTGGTGGCGGTGGAGCAGGAATGCGGGAAGACCGGCGCCGCGACGACGGAATTGTCGGCATAGTCGAAGCCGAGCCGGCGGAACGACCCGGCATTGCGCGGGATATCGTTGTCCAGGCTGTTGAAGATGGCGCCGACCACGGCGCTGGTGGCCGCCGAGCGGCTGGTGTTCAGGCCGCAATCGACGCAAGGGGGATTGTCGCGCAGGTCGACATGGATGCGGCCCTCGGCCGGGTCGATATCCACCTTCACCGTCAGTTCCAGGCCGTCGTCGACGATCCCCTCCAGCGGGTCGGAGCGGCCCCTGTTCACCAGGCTCGCCTTCGGCAGGCGGGCGATGGAATCCGCCATCCGCCGCTCCGAATAGTCGAACCAGGCCTCGATGAAGGCCTTCACCGTCTTCCCGCCATACTTCTCGCAGAACGCCTTCAGCCGGCGTTCGGCGATGCGGGCGGAGCCCAGCCCGGCCAGATAGTCGCCGTACCACTGGTCCGGCACACGGATGCGGGAACGGCACATCCGCTCCACCGAGGCCTCGTTGCGGAAGTCGCGCTGGATCCGCACCCCGGGGAAGACCAGGGCGCCCTCGTGGTAGACGTCTGTCGCGCGCGCGAAATAGCTGGACGGGATCGAATTGCCGATATCGGCCATGTGGCACTTGGCCACCGTGGTGAACAGATGCTCGCCCTCGAAGAACACCGGCACCATGAAGGTATGGTCGGCCGGGTGGGTGTTGCCGCCATACGGGTCGTTGTCCAGATAGGCGTCGCCCTCCCGGATGTCGCCCTCATGGTAGCGGCACATGTTCTCGGTCTGGACATGGCAGCCGAAGATGTGCACCGGCAGCCCCTCGGCGGAGGCGAGCAGCCGGTTGTCGCCGGTGACGATGCAGCAGGAGAAGTCCCGTGCGGAGGAGATCACGGCCGACCGTGCGGCACGCAGCAGGGTGTTGGTCATTTCCCGCACGATGCCGTCCAGCCGGTTGGCCATGACGGAGACCTGCACCGGGTCCATCTCCGCCGCGCCCCTGCCGGTGTCTTGACCGTCGCTCATGGAAGCTCTCCTCGGCCTCGGATGCGCCGCCTCAGCCGGCGGCGCTCAGGATGTAGTTGCCGCTGGCGCTGACCCGCGCCGCGGCGCCGGGATCGACGACGATGGTGGTCGTCGGCTCCTCGATGATCGCCGGCCCCGCGACCGACGCCCCCGGTGCCAGGTCGCCGCCGCGATAGATCGGCACCGGCGCCCGGCCGGTGGTGGCGAAATAGACCTCGCGGTGGCCGCTGGGCACCGCCTGCCTGGCAGCCGGCGGCGCAGCATTGGGCTGCGGCGGCTCCGCCAGGCGGATCGCGATCTGGCCCTTCCAGTTCACGCATTCCACCTGGCTGCCCTCGTCGCGGACCGCATAGACCCGGTCATGCACATTGTGGAACGCCTCCACCAGCTTCTCCACATCCTCCGGGCCGGCGAAGCGCTGCACCGGCAGCGGGGTCGACAGCTCCCAGACCTGGGACTGGTAGCGGGCCTCCACCGACAGCTCGATCCGGCTCTCGGAGCCCTGCGCGCCCTTCAGCTCCCGCCGGAAACGCTCCAGTTCGCCGCCGATCCGGTCCAGCGCGGCATTGACCCCGTCGGTGTCGAAGCGGCCCGACAGGGTGACACAGCTCTGCGTCTGTTCGAAGACGATGTCGGAGAACTGCATGCCGGATGCGGAGAGCGCGCTGGCCATCTTCGGCAGGATCACCGTGTCGCAGCCCAGTTCGCGGGCGATGGCGACGATGTTCAGGCCCGCGGCGCCGCCGCCGGCGACCAGCACGCTGTCGCGCGGGTTCAGCCCCTCGCTCACCGTGATCTCGTGGATCGCCTTGATCATCAGTTCGTTGGCGATGGTCATCACCGCGGCCGCCGCCTCGTCCGGGGTCTTGCCCAGCGCCGCCGCCAGGCGGCCGATCACCCGGTGCGCGGCATCGACGTCCAGCGCCATGCGGCCGCCATTGAAGAAGTCGGGGTCGACGAAGCCCAGCACCAGCGCGGCATCGGTGACCGTCGGCTGGTCGCCGCCGCGGCCGTAGCAGGCCGGGCCCGGCACCGAGCCGGCACTCTGCGGGCCGACCCGCAGCAGCCCGCCGGCATCGATCCAGGCGATGGAGCCGCCGCCGGCGCCGATGGAGCGCACGTCGACGGTCGACATCGCCACCATATGGCCGATCCAGCGCCGGCCGATCCAGGTGTCGCGGGTATGGACCAGCTCGCCGTCGCGCACCAGGCCGACATCGAAGGTGGTGCCGCCGGTATCGCAGACGATCACGTCGGCGGGCTGGCCCTCGATGATGCGGTAGGCACGGCCCGCCACCGGCGCCATCGCCGGGCCGGACTTCAGGGTGTGGATCGGCCGCTCCACCAGCTCCGCCACATGCTGGCAGCCGCCCATCGAGGTGCTGATCAGCACCTCCCCCGCATAGCCGGCCGCCCGCAGGTCGGCCTCCATCTCCGTCAGGTGGCGCTGCATCAGCGGCTTCAGGGAAGCGTCGATGGCGGTGGCGGAGGCGCGGCGATATTCCCGCACGATCGGGATCAGGCGGTGCGACAGGGTGTAGGGGATGCCGGGCAGGATCTCCTCCACCAGCGCCGCCAGGCGGATCTCGTGCGCAGGGTTCACCGTCGCCCAGATCAGGCAGATCGCCACGGCGCCGAAGCCGCGGTCGCGGACCTGTTCCAGCACCGCGCGCGCCTGCGCCTCCGACAGCGGGGTCACCACTTCGCCGCCCGCGCCGATCCGCTCGTCGATCTCGAAGGTGTGGCGGCGCGGGATATAGGGGTCGGGATAGTCCTGGCTGTAGTCGTGCGGGTCGAACTTGCCGCCCTCGCGCAGCACCAGGGTGTCGCGGAAGCCGCGGGTGGTCAGGAACGCCGTCTTGGCGGTGTTGCCGGTGACGACGGCGTTGGTCGCCCGGGTGGTGCCGTAGATCAGCAGGTCGGTGGTGCCCAGCAGGCTGCGGGTATCGGTGCCCAGATCCTCCGCCACCACGTCGATCGCCGCCCGCATGCCGTCGAAGATCCGCTCCGGCGTGGTCAGCGCCTTGCCGATCCACTGCCGGCCGGCTTCGTCCGACACCACCACGTCGGTGAAGGTGCCGCCGGTATCCACCGAGATGCGAGTCTTCATGCCCCCTCCGTCACGACAGGGCCGCCCGTTCCCCTGCCCGGAGCGCCGTCTGCCCAGATGATGGGCAGATCGTGCCGCGGATCGTCTGCATACGCAAACATGCAAACGAATTGGGCAGGTTTGCCTGTCCTGCCTGCCGCACCCATTTCCCCTTCATGCCTTCTACGGACAGGAGATCCGCCATGTTCCCGCAAGGGCGACCCAGCCACCGGCTTATCCTGGCGGCACTGCTGCTACCGTTCCTCGCCGCCTGCGAAGAGGCGGAACTGCCGGTATCGGCCGGCACCGGCCCGGACCCGGAACTGCCGCCGCCCGGCGGCGGACTGATCCCCACCGTGAACATCGCCGAGGCGATCGGCTGGCCCGCCGATGCGCGGCCGGTGGCGGCCGAGGGCCTGGCCGTCAATGCCTTCGCCGCCGGCCTCGATCATCCGCGCTGGCTCTACCTGCTGCCCAACGGCGACGTGCTGGTAGCGGAGAGCAACGCCCAGCCACGCGAAGGCGGCGGGCTGATCGCCTGGATCGAGGGCATGGTGATGGACGCCGCTGGCGCCGGCGTGCCCAGCGCCGACCGCATCACCCTGCTGCGCGACGGCGACGGCGACGGCGTCGCGGACGAACGGTCGGTCATGCTGGACGGCCTGACCTCGCCTTTCGGCATGGCCCTGGTCGAGGACAGTCTCTACATCGCCAATACCGATGCGCTGGTGCGGGTGCCCTACAGGGACGGCGAGACCCGCATCGACACGGCGCCGGAAACCGTCATGGCCCTGCCCGCCCAGGCGCCGAACCGGCACTGGACCCGCAACGTGATCGCCGGGCCCGACGGCCGCTTCCTGTACGTCACCGTCGGCTCCAACAGCAATGTCGGCGAGAACGGCATGGAGAGCGAAGAGGGCCGCGCGGCGATCTGGCAGGTGCACCGGGCCACCGGCGATGGGCGGGTCTTCGCCGGCGGGCTGCGCAACCCGAACGGCCTGGCCTGGATCCCCACGCCCGCCGACGGCCCCGTCCTGTGGACCACCGTCAACGAGCGCGACGAGCTGGGCAGCGACCTGGTGCCCGACTACATGACCTCGGTGCGCGACGGCGCCTTCTACGGCTGGCCCTACAGCTATTTCGGCGACCATGTCGACGAACGGGTGGAGCCGCAGCGCCCCGACCTGGTGGCGAAGGCGGTGAAGCCCGACTATGCGCTGGGACCGCATACCGCCGCGCTTGGCCTGGCCTATGCGGCGGATGCGGCCTTCCCAGCCCCGTTCCGCACCGGCACCTGGATCGGCCTGCACGGCTCCTGGAACCGGGAGCCGCCGAGCGGCTACAAGGTGATCTTCGTGCCGTTCGAGGCGGGTCGCCCCGCGGGCCGGCCGGTCGACGTGCTGACCGGCTTCCTGAACGCGGATGGCGAGGCGATGGGCCGCCCGGTCGGCACCGCCTTCGCCGCCGACGGCGCCCTGCTGGTCGCCGACGATGTCGGCAATGTCATCTGGCGGGTGGCGCCGGCGGAATAGAGGCCTGATCGCTTCGCCAGCGGCACGGCTCCCGGCTCAAGCCCTGCGGGATCCACAAAGGTTCTGGTCAGGCTGTCCCTGTCATCCTCGCCCTCGAGGCGAGGATCCATTCCGCAAGCGCTACGACACCGCCAGGCCTGCGGAATGGATTCCATGGTCAAGCCATGGAATGACGGCGATGAGGCCGCCCGGCTTGGCTGCTGCCCGCCTACGCCGCGCCCGTCTCCCCCTCCGGTGCCAGGAAATCCCCCTCCAGCGCACGATCGATCATGTCGGCGGTCTCCTTCGTGCCGTAGAGGGCGACGAAGGAGCCCATGCGCGGGCCGGCGCTCTGGCCGAACAGCACCTCGTACAGCGCCTTGAACCAGTCGCGCAGCGGCTCGAACTCCAGCTCCTTGCCGATCGCATAGACCTCGTTCTGGATCGTCTCCGCATCCGTCTCGCCCGCATGGTCGTGCAGCCAGGCGCGCAGGCGCTCCATGCCCGTGCGCTCGACATCGGTCGGCGCGCGGTAGGTCTTCGTCGGCACCACGAAGTCGCGGTAATAGGCCAGGGCGTAGCGCACCAGATGGTCCAACGCGGGATGCGCCTCCGGCGTGGCGCCATGGGCATAGCGGCTGATGAAGCCCCACAGCACGGCCGGGTCGTCGGTATTGCAGGCGCCCGCCAGGTTCAGCAGCAGCGCGAAGCTGATCGGCACCTCGGCCCTGGGCGGGCTGCCGGCATGGATGTGCCAGACCGGGTTCTCGATCTGCGCCGCCGCGTCCTCCTCCGGGAACTTCTGCAGGAAGGTGAGGTAGTCGTCGACCGCCTTCGGGATCACGTCGAAGTAGAGCCGCTTTCCCTGCCGGGGCTTCTGGTACATGAACAGCGACAGGCTTTCCGGCGAGGCATAGGTCAGCCATTCGTCGATGGTCAGGCCATTGCCCTTCGACTTCGAGATCTTGCGCCCCTGGTCGTCCAGGAACAGCTCGTAGGTGTAGCTTTCCGGCGGCCGGCCGCCCAATGCCTGGGCGATGCGGCTGGACAGCTTCACGGAATCGATCAGGTCCTTGCCCGACATCTCATAGTCGACCTGCAGGGCCACCCAGCGGGCCGCCCAGTCGGCCTTCCACTGCAGCTTGCAGGCGCCCCCGGTGACCGGGGTCTCGACCTTCGACCCGTCGACATCCTCGTAGACGATGGTGCCGGCATCCGGGTTGCGTTCCAGCACCGGCACCTGCAGGACATGGCCGGTCTTCGGACAGACCGGCAGGAACGGGCTGTAGGTGGAAGCCCGCTCCTCGCGCAGGCTGGGCAGCATGATCTCCATCACCCGGTCGTAGTTCGCCAGGACCGTCAGCAGCACCTGGTCGAAGCGGCCGGACGTGTACCAGTCGGTGGCGGACTGGAACTCGTACTCGAAGTCGAAGCTGTCCAGGAAGCGCCGCAGCATGGCGTTGTTGTGATGCCCGAAGCTCTCGAACTTGCCAAACGGGTCCGGCACCCGGGTCAGCGGCTTGTGCAGGTGTTCGGCCAGCATCTCCCGGTTCGGCACGTTGTCGGGCACCTTGCGCAAGCCGTCCATGTCGTCGGAAAAGGCGAACAGGCGGGTGGGAATGTCGCTCAGTTCCTGGAAGGCGCGGCGCACCATGGAGGTGCGGGCGACCTCGCCGAAGGTGCCGATATGCGGCAGGCCGGAAGGGCCGTAGCCGGTCTCGAACAGCACATAGCCCTTCTCCGGCACCCGGTTGTCGATCCGTTTCAGCAGGCGGCGCGCCTCTTCGAAGGGCCATGCCTTTGCCGTCGCTGCCGGGTTGGTGGTCATTGCACTGTCGCTCTCGATGGGCGATGCCGTTGCCTGGGCCTGCCGCCATATACGGGTGGACGGGATCGACGGATAAGAGTCGACCGTCCCGGTCACGGGCCTGTTGATCGGAACGGCCGAACGGCCGAAGGTCGTGCCACGCGCGACCGGGTGCGGGAAACTAGGCATCGCAGGTGGAAGAATCAATTGAAAGCGGCAGCGGCACTGCGGCGGCCAGTCTCCCGGCAGTGGCGGCGGATCCCGCCGCGCGGCCGGTCCTGGTCGCGGCCCATGACCGCACCGCCTGGCTGGCACCCGGTGCCGGCGATGCCGCACTGCTGTCTGCCGGCGACGCGGCCCGGCGTGCGGCCGCCACGCCGCCGATCCTCTGCCACCTGCCGGTCACCGCGGCACGGCTGAACGCCAAGCCCTTCGCGGCGCTGGACCTGCTGGAGCTGTTCGCCTTCGTGCGGCCGGCCGCCTTCTGCCGCCCGACCCCTGCGGGCATGGCGGAGGTGACGGGGCAGGAGGCACCGGCCGGCGCGGCGGAAGCGGCGCTGGCGCTGCGGCGGGCCGCCGCCATCCTGCTGGACGAACTGGCCGACCTGCCCGACCGGCCGCGACTGGCGGCGCTGGCGATGACCATGGCGCGGGCCGGCTGGCCATGGGGCGCCGCGGTGCTGGCCCGGCTGGGCGAGCCGCCGGCGCGACCGGGCCCGGCCGGCGGCTTCGACATCTGGGAAACCCTGCCGGAATGGGTCGACCAGGCGCCCCTGCCGCCACCGGATTCGCAACCGGTCAGCGCCGCGGAGGCGCAGGCCAGGCTGCGGGAACTGCTGGGCGGCACGGCGGAGGCACGGCCGCAGCAGGTCGCCTTTGCCGGGCGTGTCGCCCAGGCGTTCGCGCCGCGACGGGAGGCCGGCGCCCCGCAGCTGGTGCTGGCGGAGGCCGGCACCGGCACCGGCAAGACCCTGGGCTATGTCGCCCCGGCCACCGTCTGGGTAGAGAAGAACGGGGGCACCGTCTGGCTGTCGACCTACACCAAGAACCTGCAGCGCCAGGTGGAATCGGAACTGGTGCGCCGCGCGGAGGCGGCGGGCCGGCCACCGCCGCGGGCCGTGGTGCGCAAGGGGCGCGAGAACTATCTCTGCCTGCTGAACCTGCAGGAGGCGGGCCAGGGCGGCGTGCCGCGGGCCGGCGATGCTGTCGTGCTGGGCCTGATGACCCGCTGGGCGCAGGCGACCCGCGACGGCGACATGGTCGGCGGCGATTTCCCCGCCTGGCTGGTCGGGCTGTTCGGCACCGCCCGCACCCTGCAGCTCGCCGACCGCCGCGGCGAATGCGTCTATTCCGCCTGTCCGCACTATCGCCGCTGCTTCATCGAGCATGTCGTGCGCGATGCCCGGCAGGCGGAGTTCGTGATCGCCAACCATGCCCTGGTGATGCACCAGGCGGTCTATGGCACGCAGCCGGCAGACCGGCCGCTGCGTGTGGTGTTCGACGAGGGCCATCACGTCTTCGACGCCGCCGACGGCGCCTTCACCGTGCATCTCTCGGCACAGGAGACGGCGGACATGCGGCGCTGGCTGCGCGGGCCGGAGGGCGGGCGCCGCAGCCGTGCCCGCGGCCTGGAGCGGCGGATCGGCGACCTGCTGGCCGCCGATGCGGAATCCGAGTCGGCGATGCGCGACGCCCTGCAGGCTGCCGGCGGCCTGCCGGCGCCGGGCTGGACCGTGCGGCTGCCGGAAGGCCTGCCGCAGGGCCCTGCGGAGCGGTTTTTCGCCGCGATGCGCCGCCAGGTGCTGGCCCGCAGCGCCGATCCGGATTCCCCCTGGGGCCTGGAATCGCCGGTGCGCCCGCCCGACCCCGAGGTGGCGGAGGCCGCACGCGGCTTCGAGGTCGCGGTGGAGGCCCTGCTGGCACCGCTGAAGACCCTGGCGCAACGGCTGGAGGAACGGCTGGAGGACGAGGCGGACGACCTGGACAGTAACAGCCGGATCCGCATGGATGCCGCGGCCCGCGGCCTGCTGCGCCGCGCCGACCTGGTGCAGGCCTGGCGCAGCATGCTGGCGGACCTGCAGGCCGATGCCGCCCCCCGGCCCGGCGACGCCCACCCATCCGGCATTGCCGGCGACAGCCCCTATGTCGACCTCTTCGCGCTGGACCGGGAGGGCGGGCGGGAGATGGATATCGGCTATCGCCGCCACTGGGTCGATCCCAGCCTGCCCTTTGCCGAGGCCGTGCTGAAGCGCTGCCACGGGGCACTGATCACCTCCGCCAGCCTGCGCGACAGCAGCCGCGAGGCGTTGACGGAGGACGACACGGAGGACGAACCCGAATACGACGCCGGCTGGCATGCCGCGGCGATGCGGACCGGCGCCCTGCACATGCCGCAGCCTGCGCTGCGCTTCGCCTGCCCCTCCCCCTTCGACTATGCCGCGCGAAGCCGGATCCTGGTCGTGACGGATGTCCGGCGCGACAATGTCCCGCAGGTGACCGGCGCCTATCGCGCGCTGTTCGCCGCGGCGGGCGGCGGTGCGCTCGGCCTGTTCACCGCGATCTGGCGGCTGCGGGCGGTGCATCGCGGCCTGGCGCCCGCACTGGCCGCGGAGGGCCTGGACCTGCATGCCCAGCATGTCGACCCGCTGGACAATGCCACCCTGGTGGAGGTCTTCCGGGCGGAGCGCAATGCCTGCCTGCTGGGCACGGACGCGATGCGTGACGGGGTCGACGTGCCCGGCGATTCCCTGCGCCTGATCGTCTTCGACCGGGTGCCCTGGCCGCGGCCCGACCTGGTGCACAAGGCGCGCCGCGCCCGCTTCGGCGGCCGCCAGTACGACGACATGCTGACCCGGCTGCGCCTGCGTCAGGCGTTCGGCCGCCTGCTGCGCAGCGGCGGCGACCGGGGTGTGTTCGTGATGCTGGACCCGATGATGCCGAGCCGCCTGCTCGACGCGTTCCCGCCGCAGGCGCCGGTCGACCGGATGGGCCTGGCCGACGCGGTGGAGGCGGTGCGCGGCTTCTGCGGCGGTGCCACCGCCGGCATGCAGGCTGGCGACTGAGGCCGGCAGAAGGGCGCCGTTGCCGGAAAGAGGAGTGACCGGCCTTGCGGCCGGCGCCCCCGCCCCCTATCGTCCGCCGGCACGCCAAACAAGCGGGAGCAGGTCGCGCATGTCCGCCAAGAGTTCGCCGAGCGAAATCATCGAGCCCGTGGTCTCCGCACAGACGGCGATGGTCTATGTCATGGTGGTTGCGGCTGTGGCCGACGGCGACCTGAAAGAGGACGAGGTCAAGACGATCGCCGACCTCGTCGACATGCTGCCGGTCTTCAAGGACCTGACGGGCGAGACCGCCCGCGGTGCGATCAGCACCTGCACCGACCTGCTGGAGAATGAGGACGGACTGGACGAGGTGCTCAGCATCATCGACCACGCCCTGCCCGGCCAGCTGACGGAGACCGCCTACGCGTTGGCCTGCGACGTGGTTGCCGCGGACGGGGTGGCGACCCAGGAGGAACTGCGCTGGCTGGAGATGCTGCGGGACAAGCTCAACGTCAGCCGCCTGCATGCTGCCGCCATCGAATGGGGCACCCGGGTCCGCTTCGCGCACGAATGACCCAGACCGGCTGCCAGGGCTCAGGCGCAGGCGCCGAAGGCCTGGAAAGCGGATCGCGGGACAGTTGCAGGGGGCCGTATTAACCGCTCGTAAGGGATGCGGCGCTTAGGATCCTGACCCTGGACCCGGGATCAAACGCGACCATGAGCAGCTTCGCCTCGCCGCTTCTCGACCTGCGCAGCACGACGCCGACGGACCATGCCCTGATGAGACCGGGCGTGCGGGCCCTGGCGCTCGGCGTCGGCGTCTGGCTGCTTGTGGCACTGGTGCTGGCCGGACTGTTCTGGCAGAGCTACCGGCTGGACGAGGATCAGGCGATGAGCCACCTCGCCGAACTTGCCCATCGCCAGCAGATCCGCAACGACGTCATTCTGCATGCCACCCAGGGCCTCACCGTCAGCCTGGCCGGCAGCCTCGCCCCGATCCTGCAGGAGCGGCGCCTCGCCCGGCAGATCCTGGGCACCGGCCTGCCACCGTCGGCCGAGGCCGCCTTCGTCCGCCGCGCCTGGGAACGCAGCACCGAACTGCTTGCCGGACGGCCCAGCCTTGCCGGACTGTCCGTGATCACCACGGAGGGAGAGGTGCTGGCGGGCACGCAGGGCATGCTCATGCCACCGCGCGACGCCGGCGACCGCATGGCCCTTCTGGAAGAGGCCCCTGCCCAGGGCGTCGACCTCCTGCCGCCGGTCCACGACCCACTGCTCGGCGGCTGGCAGCTGCCGCTGGTACGGCGCATCCTTGCCGGCGACGGCAGCCTGCTGGGCTTCATCGAGGCCAGGATCTGGCTGCCGGCCCTGACCTCCGCCATCGCCGAATCCGATCTGCGGCGCATCGTCACTGCCACCATGCTGCGCGACGACGGCGTGATCCTGGCGACCTATCCCGCGGATGCCGAAGTCCTGGGACGGACCGCCCGGGACTTCGCCGACACCCATTGGCGGGTCGGCGGCGGCGCCGGGCGCGACCTGCCGGACCGTCCGGTCCTCCCGGCGGACGGCTCGCTGGCCTACGATCTGAGCTCCGCCTTCCGCACCCTGATCCTGGTCGGCGCTCCGCCGGGCTGGGTGACCGCGACCTGGCTGGGCCGGATGTGGCCCTACCTGGCGCTGTCGGCGGCGGTGCTGCTGACCGCCCTGCTGGCGATCGCCGCCGCGGCACGGCAGATCGGCCGACGGGCACAGGCGATGGCCCGCATGCGGTTCCAGAACATGCTGCTGGCCGCACAGCAGGACAGCTCCCTGCAGGGCGTCGCGATCGTCGATGACGAGGGCAATCTGCGCTACTTCAACCGGCAGATCGAGAATGTCTGGCGCCTGCACGGACTGCTGACCGCCGGGCAGCGGATCGAGACGATGCTGGACCGGATCGCCGCGATGCTGGCGGAACCCTGCGAGATCCGGCGGCTGGCGGAGGAATGCGAGACGCTGACCGCCGGCACCCGCCGGGAGGTTCTGCACCTGCGCGACGCCCGGCGCGTGGAATGCACGGTCAAGGCCCTGGTGGATGCACGCGGCGCGGTGACCGGCCGGATCTGGAGCTTCCTGGATGTCAGCGCCGAGCTGCGGGCGGAGGAAGCGATCCGCTGGCGCAGCGACTACGATCCGCTGACCCACCTGCCGAACCGATCGCTGTTCAAGCGACGCCTGAGCGAGATGATGATTGCCGCCCGGGAGGAAGGCGAAAGCGGCGCGCTGCTCTACATCGACCTGGACGGCTTCAAGTGGATCAACGACACGCGCGGCCACGCGATCGGCGACCAGCTGCTGATCCAGGTGTCCGACCGGCTGAGCGCTTGCGTGCGCTCCCGCGACGGGGTGGCGCGGCTGGGCGGCGACGAATTCGTGGTGATGCTGCCGCGTGTCAGCAGCGAGATCGACGCCCGCAACATGGCCCGCCGTATCCTGACCGCCGTCGCGGAACCCTATTCGGTGGACCATCATCTGTGCCACCTGTCGGCCAGCATCGGCATCGTCCTCTTCCCCTCGGAGCGGGACGACGTCACCGCCCTGCTGAAGAAGGCGGACATGTCGATGTACGCGGCGAAGGCCGACGGCAAGAACCGGTACTGCTTCTTCACGCCGGAGATGGATGCCGCGGCGGCGGAGCGCCAGCGCATCGAGGTCGACATGCGGGCGGCTCTGGGGACCGGGCAGTTCGTCTTCCACTACCAGCCGATCGTGGACCTGGCGCGCGGCGAACTGGCCGGTTTCGAGGCGCTGTTGCGCTGGCATCACCCGACCGACGGCGTGCTGGCCCCCGGCCGCTTCGTGGAGGTTGCGGAGGAGACCGGCCTGATCAACCGCATCAGCGCCGACGCCATCCTGCAGGCGGCGCGCGACCTCGGGCCGCTGCTGGGTGCCCGTCCGGAACTGCACCTCGCCGTCAACCTGTCGGTGCGCCAGTTCCAGGACGAAAGCCTGGTGGAACTGCTGGCCAGTCTGCGGGCGCAGGGCGAGGTGCCGCTGGACCGCTTCCTGTTCGAGATCACCGAGAGCCTGATGATGTCCGGCGATACCAATACCCGCCGGATGTTCGACCTGGTGCGCGGCAGCGGCGCCAAGATCGCGGTGGACGATTTCGGCACCGGCTATTCCTCGCTGGTCTACCTGCAGAACTTCCCGGTGGACTACCTGAAGGTGGACCGCTCCTTCGTGGCCAACATGCTGGAGAACGAGGAGAGCCGGCAGCTTGTCAGCTCCATCCTGTCGATGGCAAAGAGCCTGCGGATGGAGGCGATCGCGGAAGGCGTCGAGAACGAGGCGCAGATGCGCCACCTGCAGCAGCAGCAATGCGAGTTCGCCCAGGGCTACTATTTCTGCCGTCCCCTGGCGCTGCAGGACGCCCTGGCCTTCGCCGAAGACCGGGAGGCAATGGCCGTCACCACGGCGTCTCTCGCCGCGCAATAGCCGTCCGCACCGCGTCCCGGGACCAGCTGTCCCTGTCTCAGCTGTCCCTGTCTCAGTTGCCCTCGGGCACCACCAGCAGCTGGCGCCCCGCCCGCACCCCGACCGAGACCGGCGTGCTGCCGAAAGTGTCGCCATCGCCCTGGACCGGTTCTCCCGCCGGCGCCTTGATCTCGATCCCGGTGGCGGCATGGATCGAGACATCGCGCAGCCGCGACAGCCGGCCGGTCAGCAGGGCCAGCCCGTAGCGCGCGACGTACAGCGGGCCGCCGCGATGGAACAGGCAGACCTGCAGCTCCGGCCGTCGCAGGTCGGCTGCCGGGGCCGAGACATAGGGGCCGCCATAGTGGCGCCCGTTCGCAACGATCACCGAGCAGGCGCGATGCGCCACCCCGTCCAGCCGCACCTCGAACTCCGGGTAGTGGTAGCGCAGGGCCGCGCGCAGCGACATCAGCACATAGGCCCAGCGACCCAGGCGCCGCTTCAGCCCGCGGGAGACATCGGCCACGACCTGCGCATCGAAGCCGACACCCAGCATCTGCACGAAGGCGCGGTCGGCAATGCCCTGTCCGTTGCACCAGCCGACCGCCACGGCAGCGGTCCGCCCGGCCAGGATCGCGGCCGCCAGGCGGTCCGCATCCGGCCGCAGGCCGATCTCATGCGCGAGAACGTTCGCCGTGCCAAGGGGGCAGAGCGCCAGCGGGAGGTTGCTGCCGTAGAGACCGTTCAGCACTTCGTTGATGGTGCCGTCGCCGCCCGCGGCCACGACGAGATCCCATCCCTGGCCGCTTGCCGCCAATGCCAGCTCCACCGCATGGCCGGGATGCGCGGTGGGCATCACCTCCACCTCACGGCCCGCCGCACGCAAGGCGGACACCAGATCCCGCAGCAGCTGCGGCCGGCGCCAGCCGGCGGTGGGGTTGTGGATCACCAGGATGCGGCGGGCATCAAGCGGCGCTTCCGGAGCGGCAGCGGGCGGGGCCGGCCGGGTGACGGCGGGGCTGGTGACGGCGGGGCGGGGGCCTGCCGGTGCGGGACGGGCGGTCATCCTCCGGGCGGTCCCTCGTGACGGTCTGGCCGGTGCGACATGACACTGCGCATACAATAGCTCCGTGGTTCAAGGAACATTTGCCTTCGCTTTTCACAAAAGATTCACGTGAACATTGACGAACACTACATACACTCCGGCCGCAACTGAAATCATCCAGAGATTCGGATGTCGTTACCTGCCGGCAGGGCCCCGCGATGAACGTCGCACACTGGCCGCAGCGCTACCGCACGATCTGGATATCGGACGTGCATCTGGGCACCCGTGGCTGCAAGGCCGATTTCCTTCTGGAATTCCTCAAGTTCACTGAAAGCGAAACGCTGTTCCTGGTCGGGGATATCGTCGACGGCTGGCGGCTGAAGCGCTCCTGGTACTGGCACCAGGACCATAACGATGTGATCCAGAAGCTGCTGCGCAAGGCCCGCAAGGGCACGAAGGTGATCTACGTGCCCGGCAACCACGACGAAGCCCTGCGCGACTATGTCGACATGCAGTTCGGCGGCGTCGCCCTGAAGGCGCACGACATCCACCAGCTTGCCGACGGCCGGCGCCTGCTGGTGATGCATGGCGACCAGTTCGACGGCATCGTGCGCTATGCCAAGTGGCTCGCCTTCCTGGGGGACACCGCCTACAACATGGCGCTGACGGCGAACACCTGGCTGAACCATGTCCGCAACCGGTTGGGCCTGCCCTACTGGTCGCTTTCGGCGTACCTGAAGCACAAGGTCAAGAACGCGGTCGAATACATCTCGAACTACGAGGTCGCGGTGTCGGAAGAAGCGCGCCGCGCCGGCGCCGACGGGGTGGTCTGCGGTCATATCCACCACGCCGAGATCCGCGACATCGACGGCATCCTGTACTGCAACGACGGCGACTGGGTGGAGAGCTGCACCGCCCTGGTGGAGCATTTCGACGGGCGCCTGGAGATCCTGCGCTGGACCGAGATCCGCGGCGGCCTGGTCGGCAACCCGCTGCCGCTGCTGGCCGCCAGTGGCGCCCTGCAGCCGCGGAGCAGGGCGCCGTCGAGACGCGGCCGCGCGGCCGCGCCGGCCGACGGGGGCGACGAGCGGGAGAAGGAACCGGTCGGGGCCCCGGTCGGCACCGATGGCGGCCGCCTGTCGAAGCTGTTCGGCCTGTTCTGAGGGCGGGGCGCAGTGCCGATGCATCTCGCCCTGGTGACCGATGCCTGGTACCCCCAGGTGAACGGCGTCGTCCGCACCCTGGACACGGTCACCGGCCTGCTGCGGCAGGACGGGCACGATATCACGATCCTCTCGCATGAGGGCTTCCGGACGGTGCCCCTGCCGACCTATCCGGAGATCCGCATCGCCCTGCTGCCCTACCGGCGGCTGTCGCGCCTGCTGGACGAGGCGGCGCCACAGGCCATCCACATCGCCACCGAGGGGCCGGTCGGCTTTGCCGCCTGGCGGTACTGCCGGCGGCGGGGCTATCCCTTCACCACCGCCTATCACACCCGCTTCCCGGAATATGTCGCCGCGCGGCTGCCGCTGACCCTGGCGCCGACCTATCGCATGGTCCGCGGCTTCCACAGCAGTGCCGTGCGCACCATGGTGGCGACCCCGACCCTGCGCAGCGAGCTGCAGGACCGGGGCTTCGGCAACCTGGTCGAATGGGGGCGCGGCGTCGATGTCGACCTGTTCCGGCCGCGGCCACAGGCCGAACGGGACTTCCTGGGCCTGAAGCGGCCGATCTGGCTCTATGTCGGCCGGGTCGCCGTGGAGAAGAACATCCGCGCCTTCCTGGACCTCGACCTGGAGGGCAGCAAGCTGGTGGTGGGCGGCGGCCCGCAGCTGGAGCAACTGCGCCGCGACTATCCCGATGCCTGCTTCGTCGGCCCGAAATACGGCGAGGATCTGGCCCGCCATTATGCCGCCGGCGATGTCTTCGTCTTTCCCAGCCTGACCGACACTTTCGGCCTGGTGATGCTGGAGGCCCTGGCCAGCGGCGTGCCGGTCGCCGCCTTCCCGGTCACCGGGCCGCTGGACGTCATCGCCGACGCGCCGATCGGGCGCCTGGACCGGGACCTGGGCGCGGCGGCGCGGGCCGCGCTCGGCATCCCCGCCGAGGCCTGCCGCGCCTTCGCCCTGCAGCGTTCCTGGCGGCGCAGCGCCGACCAGTTCTTCAGCGCCCTGGCCCCCTTCAGATAGGGATCGGTTCGACAATGCCGCCGGCCAATGCGGCGGGCGCCTGCTGACGTCCTAAAGCGTTCCCAACTCGGGTGGAAGCGGTCACCCGACCACGATGGTCATCCCGGACTTGATCCGGGATCCATTCCGCCAGCCGTGAGATATCTGAACGGCATGCGGAATGGGTTCTCGGGTCAAGCCCGAGAACGACAACGTTTCTATCAAAGATGGGACCGTTCTAGTCCTCGCCCGCCTCGTCGTCCGCTGCATTGTCGCGGACGGCAGGCGGCGGCAGCTGGATCGCCGGCCCCTCCTCCGCCACCGACTGCGGCGGGGCGGGGAGCAAAGGCACCTGGCGCCGCCGCTCCAGGGCCGCGGCATAGACCGCCGACGGATGCTTCTGCCAGAACCGCTTCCGTATGGCGAAGTCCTGCCACTGCTTCTGCAGCTTCGACAGGCGGGCCTGCGCCTGCGCCGCGCACCAGCCGGTGACGATGCCGTCGACACGGGCATGCCAGGTGCCGGCCTCCGCGCCTTCCGCCGCTGCGGCCTGCTGCACCAGGCTGTGCGCGACCACGGAATCGTTCAGTACGCCGAGCACGTCCTGCAGCTTCGCCAGTGCAGCCGTATAGGGCTTCGCCCGGCGGTCCTCGTACAGGCTGGCGAAGAACTCGGTGGCATAGCGCAGCTTCTTGCCACGGATGCGCAGCTCGTGCAGTTCGGGCAGGGCGAGGCTTTCCAGACGCCGGCCCAGCTTGTGCATCTTGCGCGCCCGACGCTCCAGCAAATGGTCTGCCAGCTCCGTCACCGGCGCGAACAGGAGCCGCGCCGCATCCGCATCCACGTTGCGGTGCCAGTTGCGATCCGCCAGCCAGCGCCGCAGGTCGAGCTTCGCCCTGGTGTAGCGCGCCGAGCCGATCGCGGCCCGCACCCGGTCATAGCCACGGGCACGACGGCGCTCGCCGGCCTGACGAAGCCCTTCCAGGTCCAGTTCGCCAGGCAGCGCGGCGGACAGCGGCGCCAGGGTCTCCGCCAGAAAGACGTCCCAGTCGCGGGCATCGCCCAGTTCGCCCGCGAACCATTTGATCTCCGCCGCCAGGGCAACATGGTCCGGCGGCAGGACCGGCCGGAACAGGGAGAAGGCGGAGCGCAGGCGCCGGCAGGCGACCCGCAGCTGGTGCACGCCTTCCGGATCGCGGCCATCCAGCGCCGCCGCCTCGTTCGCCTCCGCCTGCGCCAGGCAGGTGCCGGCGACCGTGACGAACGCCTCCTGCACCGTCATCGCCGGCGCCAGGGCGACTGCCTTCGCCTTCACCCAGGCCGGGGGCGCCGTGCTGGCCAGGGCGAAGCCGCGATCGGCCTTGCTGCGGCTTTCGAAGGCGAACGGAATGGTGGCGGCCAGTTCCGTCGCGATGTCGAAGATCGCGCCAATATCGCCCTCTTTCAGCTCCAGCTCCACTTCATGGACCGGCTCCCTGCGATCCCCCGAGGTCAGGGTGCCGATGTCGAGCGCCAGTTCCACGCAGCCGCCGGCCGGCGGATGAAGCTGCCAGGCGGTGCGCCGGATATCGCTCTCGAACATCGGCTGCAGCTGGCGCTTGGCCAGCAGGTGCTCCAGCGCATCCCGCAGGTCGGTATCGCCGATCGCCGCCAGGTCCGGCGTGTCGCCATCGATATCGCATTCCCATTCCCGCCGCACCGACAGGCCCAGACTGTGGTCCGCGGCGGACTTCACCGTCTGCACCCGGCGCGTGCCGATATGCCGGACCCGCAGCGACATGCCGTTGTCGCGCAGGCGGAGGTCTGGGGTATCGAAATAGACGCTGCGCAGCTGGCGGGTCAGGGCGCGCCCCCGCTTCAGCAGCCGCACAGGGCGCGACCGGCGGACATGCTCCGCCGCCGCCGGTGGGACGGCGAGCTTGAGTTCCCGTTCCTGCCCCTCAGGCAGTGGCGGTGGCGCGGGGCTGGCGGCAGCGGCCGGTACAACGCTTGTCGACATGGCCGAAACATATTCGCAACATTTCAGTGGCACCAGTCCGTTTCGTCACTAGGCGAAACATTCGGCAAGAGGGCGCAGGAATTGCGCTTTGCCCTCATCGTTGCACAGGCAATCATGAAAACGATTTCGCGACGAGCGATCTGTTCGACAAGGTCCATGACAACGATTCCAGCCATGCGGCTGGATCGTCCCGCTGCGGCGCAGGGAGTGCAGGCATGAGCAATGGCGATGTCGCCGACCACCTGAAGGCCGCGTGCCGAATCGGCCGCCTGGCCGCTGTGGACCTGACCGCCCGCATGGCCGATTCGGAGGAATACGAGAAGGCGATCAAGGAGCTGCAGAAGCGCCTGCTGACGGTGCAGCAGGCCTATCTGGTCCGCGGCTATCGGGCCGTGGTCGCATTCGAGGGCTGGGACGCTGCCGGCAAGGGCGGTGCGGTGCGGCGGCTGACCAGCATGCTCGACCCGCGCTTCCTGAAGGTCTGGCCGATCGGGGCGCCCAACATCCTGGAGCAGGAGATGCCCTTCCTGCACCGGTTCTGGATGCGCCTGCCGAGCCCCGGCACCCTGACCATCTTCGACCGCTCCTGGTACGGCCGGGTGCTGGTGGAACGGGTCGAGGGCCTGATCCCGCCGGCCGCCTGGGAGCGCGCCTATGACGAGATCAATGCCTTCGAGGCGACCCTGCAGGCGGAGGATGTCAGGGTGGTGAAGATCCTTCTCCACGTCTCCGCCGAGGAGCAGCTGCAGCGCCTGGCGGAGCGGCTGTCGAAACCGCGCAAGCGCTGGAAGCTGACGGAGGCCGATTTCCTGGCCCGGCAGTACCGCGGCGCCTATATCGACGCCTATGAGGAGATGCTCGATCGCTGCAGCCCGCCCGAACGGCCCTGGCTGGTCCTGTCCGGCGAATACAAGTGGTTCGGCCGGGTCGCCAGCCTGCAGGCGATCTGCGAGGCTCTGGAGAAGGATGTCGACCTGACGCCGCCACCGCTCGACGACCGGCTGCGTGCGCTGGCCGCCGCCGCCGGGATCGCCGGCGACAGCATCCCGGACGACAGCGAATAGAACGCCGCCCGGCATCGCAACCGGACCGGCAAGGATGGAGGAAGAGCCGCAGATCCATGCCCGCGGCGGCAGGTTTCCCGGGGGCGGCGTGCCGCAGGCAGGCCGTCGGGACCGGCAGCCGGGCAGAACCAGGAGGACCCATGCTCGATCTCGCCACCCTCGACCAGCCGAACAAGCCGAACCAGTTCCTGGCCGCACCGTCCGGCTTCAGCAGCGCCCGGCCGCACCGCTCGGTCCCGCAATTCCCGATGCCGGCCGTCGAACTGGCGGAGGCATTCCGCGCCATGGCGCTGGCACAGCCCCGCACCGAACTGCGGGAACAGAGCGGCGACGGCCAGGCGATGGAGTTCGTGCAGCGCTCCGCCCTGTTCCGCTTTCCCGATATCGTGACCGTCCAGGTGATCCCGGTGGATGAGGCAAGGTCGACACTGGCGATCTACTCAAGATCGGTCTATGGCCATCTGGATTTCGGGGTGAACCGGAAGCGGGTCGACCTCTGGCTCGCCAATCTGGCCCAGGCATAGCAAGGGTCGCCGGACCGTTCGGGCGCCCGCCGGGTCCCGGGCCCGTCCGACCGCATACCGGGCCCGCCCCATCAACCGAGACCGAGAACCTCCTTGCCTGACACCGATTTCCAGTCCGCGGCGCCGCCTTCGCCCTGGCGGCTGCCGCACCGCTTCTGGCTGGACCTGCTGGTCGTCGCCCTGGTCGGCGGCGGCTTCTTCCTGCTCGCCCTGGGCGGCCGGCCCTACGCCAATCCGGACGAGGGCCGCTATGCCAGCATCGCCGCGGAGATGCTGGCCAGCGGCGACTGGCTGACGCCGCGGGTCAACGGCGTGCAGTACCTCTACAAGCCGCCGCTGTTCTACTGGCTGGAGGCCGCCGGCGCCTGGGCCTTCGGCCTGTCGCCGTTCGGCCTGCGCCTGGCACCGCTGCTGGTCGCCACCTTCGGGCTCTGCGCCACCTACGCCGCCGGGCGGGCGCTCTTCGACCGGCGGACGGCGCTCTGGGGCACCGGCCTGCTGGGGACGGCCCTGCTCTACTACGTCACCAGCCGCTTCCTGTCGCTGGACCTGACCCTGGGCGTGTTCACCGCCGCCAGCCTGCTCGCCTTCATCGCCGGCATCGACATGCGCCCGGGCTGGCCGCGGCGGCTGGTGCTCTGGTCGCTCTACCTGTTCGCCGCCCTGGCGGTAATGACGAAGGGCCTGGTGGCGGCCGTGCTCATCGGCCTGACCGTGCTGCTCTGGCTGGCGGCGACCGGGCGCTGGCGGCTGCTGCGCACGGCCGAACTGCCGGCCGGGATCGTGATCTTCCTTCTGGTCGCGGCGCCCTGGCATGTGGCGATGACGATCGAGCACCCGGCCTTTTTCGACTTCTATTTCGTGCGCGAGCATTTCGAGCGCTTCCTGACCCGGGAGCATCACCGCTACGAGCCACCCTGGTTCTTCCTCGCCGTGCTGGCGGTGGGCGCCCTGCCCTGGACGCCGCTCCTGCCGGCGGCCTGGCGGGACATCGGCGCCTGGTGGCGGCAGCGGCGGGAGGCGGTGTCGCGTGACGGCGCCGGTGGCGGCACCCTGTTCCTGGCCATCGCTGTGCTCGTGGTCCTGCTGTTCTTTTCCGCCAGCTCGTCGAAGCTGATTCCCTACATCCTGCCGCTCTTCCCGCCGCTCGCCCTGCTGGCGGCACGGCCGGTGGCGCGTTTCGCGGCCGGCACGACGGTACCCTGGATCCGGCCCGGCCTCTGGGTGACGGCAATCGCCTTCCTGGTCGGCGGCCTTATCGCGCCGCTGCTGGCATTGATGGGCCATGCCGGGGCGGCGCCGCATTTCCTTCGGCTGCAGGCCCGGCAGATGGCGGAGGGCGGCTTTGCCGTCTGGATCGCCGCCGCCGCCCTGCTGGCCGGCGGCGCGGCGGCCGTCTTCCTGCTGCGCCGCGGCCGGCCGGTCAACGACCCCTCGGGCAGCGGGTCCTCCGGCCGGCTGGCGCTCTATGCGCTCGGCCTTGCCTGGCTGCCGCTGCTGGTGTCCGCCAATTTCATCGCCGGCGGGGTGGACGAACGCTCCACGAAACAGGTGGCGGAGCTGGTGCTGGCCCAGGAACGGCCGGGCGACCGGGTCGTGGTCTACCACAATTATTTCGAGGACCTGCCGGTCTGGCTGAACCGGCGGCTGACCGTGGTCGGCTATCACGGCGAGCTGGAGCATTTCCTGCAGAACGAGGACTATTCCGGCTGGCTGATCGACCAGCCCCGGTTCGAGGAGATCTGGGCCGGCCCGCAGCGCATCCTGCTGGTGCTGCGCAAGGACTATACCAGCCACCTGGAACGCTCCGGCCTGGCGCCGGTCTACGAACTGGGCGAGGGCGGCAACTTCCTGCTCTACAGCAACCAGCCGCCCCCGGAAGGCTGATCCGGAGGGCCGGGCACGACTGCCGATGGTTGCAATCTCCCTGCCTTTCCGCATGCTTTACGGGTGGTCCGGCATGCGAAGGGGGGTGCCCGTTTCATGGTCAATGCTCGAAAGGCCACCGCATGGGTGGCGATCCTGTGCGTGGCGCAGGCGACGGTCCTGGCCGGATGCGGCACGACCTACCAGGTCGAGACGTTGGACGAGCAGGCGATCGCCCGCGCCAATGCCGAGATCGCCGCCGAACGCGCGCTTGCCGCACAGTCCGGCAGCATGGACGCAGATCAGAAGATCGCCCTCTACACCCTGGTCGCGAAGCGGGTGGAGCCGGTCGCGGAAGCGTTCTGCCGGGCAGAGACGGATCCCGGCACGAACTGCGATTTCGCCCTGGTGATCGACCGCAACCCGAAGGCCTCGGCCAATGCCCATCAGTCCTATGTCGGCGGACAGCCGCGGCTGACCACAACCCTGGCCTTCCTCGACAAGGTGAAGTCCCCCGACGAACTGGCCTTCGTCCTGAGCCACGAGGCCGGACACCACATCGCCGGGCATCTCGATAAGAAGAAGACCCAGACCGCGCTGGCCGGGGTTGGCGGGGCCCTGCTGGGTGCCCTTGTGGTGATGGCCGCCGCGTCGTCCGGACGGCAGGTGAACCGCCAGACCATGGAACAGCTGGTCGGCGGCGGGGCGGCGATCGGCGCCGCCGGCGGTGCGATCGCCTACAGCCAGACCTATGAGCTGGAAGCCGACACCCTGGGCGCCTATATCGCCGAGCGCGCGGGCTACGATCCGGACGCCGGCTCCCGCATCTTCGCCCGCCTGGGCGTGGAAGAAGGCAAAAAGCCGCCGCCGGGGACAGCCAGCTTCTGGTCGACCCATCCCTCCAGCCCGGAGCGCATCGCCACGGTCGATGCGGTGATGGCGAAGATAAAGGCACAGCGCGCCAGCGGGCAGGAACCGGTGCCGGAGCGTCGCGAGGAATAGGTCAGGCGGCCGCCGCGACCGCCCCCTGTACCGCCAGGGTGCCGGAGCGGCCCTCCACCTCGCCCTGCTCCAGCGCCGCCACCGGCACCGCCGCCGGGTCGGCGTTCAGGCTCTCCGCCTCCGCCTCCAGGGTGGTGAAATGGACCCCGTCGGCCAGCAGCGCGTCGATCGTGGCGGCGAACCAGTCCCGCCAGCGCATGCCCTCCAGCTCCGCATGCAGGGTCCAGACGTTCAGCCGGTCTGGTCGCATCAGGCGGCGATAGGCGCCCTGCAGCTCGCTGTCGGGGAATTCCGGCCGGCCGATCAGCTCGTCCAGGGTGGGCAGGGTGGTGGGGATCTGGACGGTGCGGAACACCTGACCGCCGGCCGACGGCCGGAACGGCGCGGTGCCGCGGCTGTCGCTGCCATAGGCCAGGCCGGCCCTGTCGTAGACGGCGAGCGACAGGGCATTGGCCTGCCAACCGGCGCTGCCGGCCGCGCGCGGGGCTTCGCCGAACACCTCGGCGAAGGCGGCCGCCGCCTTGTCCCATTCGGCGACGACCTTGTCCGCCGTCATGCCGTGCAGCCGGTCCTGCCAGCGCACATGGTCCCAGCAATGCACGCCCACCGGATGCCCCTGCGCCGCCACGTGCCGCATCGTCGCGCCGTGGCGCCGCGCGATATGCGGTCCCGGCAGCAGCACGCCGTTCATCAGGGTCCGCAGTCCATAGGTCTGCACGACGGAGGTGCGCGCGACCTTGCTGGCGAAGCCGCGGCGGAACACCCGCCGGATCGCGCGGCCGGTATTGTCCGGCCCCAGGGAGAACAGGAAGCTCGCCTGCACGCCCCGTTTCTCCAGCAGGTCGGCCAGCGCCGGCACCCCGAGACGGGTGCCGCGCTCGGTATCGACATCGACCTTGAGGGCGAGGCGGGTCATCGGCGCAGACCCGCCGACCGCCCCTTATAAGCAGCCGTCATCCTCGGGCTTGACCCGAGGATCGCGACGCAGCGTCGAAGCGGCTGGTCGGCGCCGCCGCAGCGCCAGAGTTGGGATCCTCGGGTCAAGCCCGAGGATGACGGATGGAAAAGAGGCTCTTCACCGTCGCGAGGAAGCTCGGCCATCGCCCCTACCCCTGCCCGCGCTCCAGCAGCGCCTGGGCGGCGGCGGTGTGCTTGTCCAGCAGGTAATAGTCCAGGGTGCGGGTCAGTGCCTCGCGGATCGGGGTCGACGGCTTCCAGCCGGTGCGTTCGCCGATACGGGCGATGGACGGCACGCGGACCTGGATGTCCTGGTAGCCCTTGCCGTAATAGCCCTCCGCCTCCACGGGCACGAGCTTCACCGTGTCGCGCACATCCTCGAACCCCGGATAGGCGGCGATCAGGTCGATCAGTTCCTCTGCCAGCGCTTTGATGGAAAGCTCGTTCTTCGGGCTGCCGATGTTGAAGATCTGGCCGTCGGCGCAGCCGTCCCTGTTCTCGATCAGCCGCATCAGCGCGTCCACCGCATCATCGATGAACAGGAAGCAGCGCCGCTGCGCGCCGCCGTCGACCAGGTAGATGTCGGAGCGGCGGATGATATTGCCGATGAACTGGGTCAGCACCCGCGACGATCCCTCCTTCGGCGCCCAGATATTGTCCAGGCGCGGGCCGATCCAGTTGAACGGCCGGAACAGGGTGAAGGGCAGGCCGTCGCGCTGGCCATAGGCATAGATCACCCGGTCCAGCAGCTGCTTGGAGCAGGCATAGATCCAGCGCTGCATGCGGATCGGCCCCATCACCAGGGCGGTCTCCTCCTCGTCGAACTCCGCGGCATCGCTCATGCCGTAGACTTCCGAGGTGGACGGGAACAGAACCCGCTTCTTGTAGCGCACGCAGTAGCGGATGACGTCGAGATTGGCCTCGAAATCCAGTTCGAACACGTCCAGCGGCCGTTCCACATAGGTGGCCGGCGTGGCGATGGCGACCAGCGGCATCACCAGGTCGCATTTCTTCACGTGGTACTCGATCCATTCCCGGTTGATCAGGATATCGCCTTCCACGAAGTGGAAGCGCGGATGCTCCAGGCAGGCGCCCAGCTTGTCGGACTGGATGTCCATGCCATAGATCTCCCAGTCCCGGTGGGCCAGGATATGTTCGCTGAGATTGCTGCCGATGAAGCCGTTGACGCCGAGAATCAGGATCTTGAGGGTCATGGGGCGAGGCGCCCTTTCGGAATGTGGTGGCCGCGTCGCGCGGCGGGTGATCGGACGGTCGCTCAGCCGCCGCCGCCGGGCGCGGCAGCCGGCCGGCGGGAGGGCAGCACGGTGCCGGCGGCAGGCGGCCGCGGGTCGCCGTCATCGGCCCAGCTCCAGTCCGCGACCTCCAGGATGCCGCCCCCGGTTACCACGCGGAACGGATTGGTGGAAAGCACCAGGCCGGGCGCGCCCTCCACCGGCAGCAGTTCGTGCTGCGCCGGTCGGATGCTCTTCCAGATCATCAGCCGGCGGCCACCGTCCTCATCCGTACCTTCCCCAGCCGGCACGTCGCTGAAGGCGCCGGGAAAGGGCGGCGCCACGGCGCGGACCAGGTCGTGCACCGCGGTCGCCGGCTGCCGCCAGTCGATGCGGCCATCCTCCGGCCCGCGGCCGCCGAAGGTGGTGGCCTGCGCCTCGTCCTGCACCTGCAGCGGCGGGGTGCCGGCCAGCAGCGCCGGCAGCTGCCGGGTCAGCACCGTCACGGCGGCCGGCACCAGTTTCTGCATCACCTCGTAGGCGGTCTCGTCAGGGTCGATCGGCACCGCCTCGGTATCCACGATCCGGCCCGCATCGGCGCGGCCGACCATCTCGTGCAGGGTGACGCCGGTCCGGCTCTCGCCATGCAGCACCGCCCAGTTCACCGGCGCCCGGCCGCGATACCTGGGCAGCAGCGAGCCGTGCATGTTGAAGGCACCCAGCTGCGCCGTCCGCAACAGACGCATCGGGATCATGCGGCGATAGTAGAAGGACAGGACCAGGTCCGGCGCCGCCGCCTGCAGCGCCTGCTCCACCGCGCGGCCCTGGGCGATCTCCGCCGTCTCGGTGGCGATGCCGTGCGCCCGCGCCAGCTCCGCGACCGAGGGGAACCAGCGGGTCTCCCCCGGATCGTCCTCGTGGGTCACCACCAGGGCCGGCGCGGCACCGGCCTCGATCAGCGCCTTGACGCAGGCATGGCCGACCGCACTGTAGGCGAAGGCGGCGATGCGCGGGCCGGTCATGGTCCCGCCTCCTCCGGACCGGCCCCCTCCGGGTCGGTCCAGCGGTGCCCGGCCTCCTCCGTGCGGTCGTGCAGCGCGCGGACGGAATAGCGCGGCCGGCGGCGCACCTCGACATAGATGCGGCCGACATATTCGCCGACGATGCCGAGTCCGGTGATCACCACGCCGACCAGGAAGAACAGGATGCCGAACAGGGTGAAGAGGCCTTCCGCCTCCGGCCCGATGAAGATCCGCCGCAGCGCCAGGTAGGCGACCAGCAGCAGCGAGGCGCCGGACACCGCCATGCCGAACAGGGTGAAGACCTGCAGCGGCACCAGGCTGAAGCCGGTCATCAGGTCGAAGTTCAGGCGGATCAGCTTGTACAGGTTGTACTTCGATTCCCCGGCGGCGCGGGCAGCATGCGCCACCTCCACCTCGGCCGGCCGGGCGGCGAAATACTGCGCCAGCGCCGGGATGAAGGTCGAGGTCTCGCCCGAGGCCACGATCCGCTCGACGACGGAGCGCGAATAGGCGCGCAGCATGCAGCCCTGGTCGCGCATGGCGATGTTCGTGGTCACCGCCCGGATGCGGTTGATCGCGCGCGAGGCATGGCGCCGGAAGAAGCTGTCCTGGCGCAGCGCGCGATAGCCGCCCACGGCATCATGTCCGGCATCGGTCAGCGCCAGCAGCTTCGGGATCTCCTCCGGCGGGTTCTGCAGGTCGGCGTCGATGGTGACGATCGTGCGGCCCCGGCAATGCTCGAAGGCCGCCATGATCGCCATGTGCTGGCCGTAGTTGCGGTCGAAGTCGATCACCCTCACCACGTCCGGGCGTTCGTCCACGAAGCCGCGCAGGATCGCTGCCGAGGCATCGGCGGAGCCGTCGTTGGTGAAGATCACCTCATAGGACCGGCCCAGCCCGTCCATCACCGCCAGCAGCCGGCCCTTCAGCGGCGCCAGGTTTTCCTCCTCGTTGAACACCGGCACGACGACGGAGATATCGCGGCTGGCCGGCGGCAGGCGGGCCGGGGGCAGATGCCCGGGCAGGTCGGGGCCTTCGACGGCGGCCATTCTCACTGCGCCCCGCGTGCGAAAATGTCGTCCATCGCCTCGACCACCCGGTCCTGCTCCGCCTCCGTCATCGCCGGAAAGAGCGGCAGGCTGACGATATTGGCGCCGGCATCCTCGGCATGCGGGAAGGATCCGGGGCCGGTGCCCAGCAGCTCGCGGTAATAGGCGAACAGGTGCGCCGCCTGGTAGTGCAGGCCGGTGCCGATGTTCCGCGCCTTCATCGCCGCCATGAAGGCGGCGCGGTCCATGCCGGCCCGCTCCGGCTCCAGCACGACGACGAACAGATGCCAGGCATGGTCGTGCGGATAGTCCGGCACCGCCTGCAGGCGCAGCTGCGGCCAGCCGGCCAGGCAGGCCCGGTAGCGCATCGCCAGTTCCTTGCGGCGGGCGTTGAAGCCATCCAGCGCCGGCAGCTGGTGCAGGCCGAGCGCCGCCTGCATGTCCAGCATGTTGAATTTGAAGCCCGGCGCGACGACGTCGTATTCCTGGCTGCCCGCCTTGGTGAAGCGATTGAACGCCTCCCGGTCGATGCCGTGGAAGCGCAGCCGCGCGATCCGCTGCGCCAGCGCCTGGTCGGTGGTGGCGACGGCGCCGCCCTCCCCCGTCGTCATGTTCTTGTTCGGATGGAAGGAGAAGACCTGGCTGTCGCCAAAGCTGCCGATCCGGCGGCCGCGATAGCCGGCGCCGATGGCATGGGCGGCATCCTCGATCACCCTTATGCCGCGCGACAGCGCCATCTCGTACAGCGGGTCCAGGTCCACCGGCAGGCCGGCGAAATGCACCGGCATGATCGCCCGGGTCTTCGGCCCCACCGCCTTTTCCACCGCGTCCAGGTCGATGTTCAGGGTCGCCGGGTCGATATCCGCCAGCACCGGCCGGCCGCCGGCATGGACGATGGTGTTCAGCGAGGCGGCAAAGGTCAGCGGGGTGGTGATCACCTCGTCGCCTGGCTGCAGGTCCAGCGCCGCCAGCGCCAGGTGCAGGCCGGCGGTGGCCGAGGACAGGCAGGCGACATGCGGCGCCCCCAGATAGTCGGCCAGCGCCGCCTCGAAACGGGCGGTGCGCGGCCCGGTGGTGATCCAGCCCGATTCGAGGCAGTCGACCACCTCGGCGATCGCCTCCGCCGACAGGCTGGGGCGCGAGAAGGGCAGGAAGGGCAGGTCGGAGCTTTCCGTCACGTCAGGCCATCAGCTGCGGGAAATCAGGACGACACCAAGGATGATCACGGCGATGCCGGCGATGCGTGTCGGGTTCAGGTCCTCGCCGAACCAGGTCGCCGCCGCCACCGCGGCAACGATGTAGCCGATGCTGAGCATCGGATAGGCGATGCTGACATCGACCCGGCTCAGCGCCACGATCCAGACGCCGACGCTGATCACGTAGCAGAACAGGCCCAGCCAGATATAGGGGTTCAGCGCCGCGGACAGGCCGGCGGCCCAGATCTCCCCCGGGGCCAGGGCGATCGGACCCAGGATGCGGGCGCCCTGCTTCAGCGCCAGCTGGCCGCCGGCATTCAGCATCACCCCCAGCAGCACCAGGGCGATGTTGGTCCAGAAGGCAGGCTGCAGGCTGGCGGTCACGGGTCCGGCGACCTTCTCGGCTCGGGCGGGTCGGGCGGGCGGATCGATACGGCCGGGTCGGCCGGCACCGATCGGTCCGGATGGCCGCGCTTATAGTGGCCCTGCCCGAAAACGCAATCCGCCCGGGATCTTGCCGAACCGGCCACCGGGCCGGCGGCGTTGCGGTTCGCGGCGACGGCGGCCACGATCCCGCCCAGGAATGGCCCAGTTATCCGCTCTTTCGGGACCGACGCTGAGGCATGAACGAGGGCTTACGCCAGGCAGGGGAGGACATGGCATGGCGAACGACTTCACCCGGCGGATCTCGGAAGGCTTCGTGGAGAACCCGGAGGGGGATATCCGCAATGTGGAAGGCGCGCCCGGCTGGGTGGAACTGGTGACTGCCGATCCGGACGCCGCCTGCACCTTCCTGACCGCCACCCTGGGCTGGACGTTCCGCCGGCTGGACATCCCCGATGTGGACTACCGCCTGGGTCTTGCCCACGGCCAGCCGGTCGGCGGGGTCCTGCAGATGCCGCCGGAAGGGCCGCAGAGCCCGCAATGGAACACCTATTTCGCGGTCGCCGACCTGGACGAAGCGGTGGCGGCGGCCGAACAGGCCGGCGCCACCCTGCGCTTTCCGAAGACAGCGGTGCCGGGCATCGGCCGCTTCGCCGGCGTCACCCACCCGTCCGGCGGGCAGGTCATGCTGGGCGAGTATGAGAAGCCGATGGGGACGATCTTCTAGCGGTCACCCGCTCAGTCCAGGAACTCCCGCACCATCGCGATCTGATCGTCGGTGTTCAGCGGCGGGACATGGCCGTAGCCGTCCAGCTCCGTCATCCGGCAGGCGGCATTGCGCGCCACCATGGCGTCGGCGACCGGCTTCGGCAGCACGTCGGACTGCGCCCCGCGCACCAGCAGGATCGGGCAGTCGATCGCCTCGAACGCGGCCCAGTTGTCGAACTCGCCCGGATCGCCGGCGAACTGGCTCACGATCTTCGGGTCGTAGTGCAGGGTCACCCGGCCGTCGTCGAGCCGGCGGGCGGAGGTGGTGGCCATGCGCCGCCAGAAGCTGTCCGGATTCGGGCCGAACGGGGTATAGGCGGCGCGCAGCCAGTCCTCCAGCTCCCGCATCGTGTCGAGGATCGGCGGATTGCCGACATAGGTGACGATGCGCTCGGCGGCGGCCTGCGGCAGTTCCGGGCCGATATCGTTCAGCAGCAGGTGGCTGATCCGCTTGCGGGCGTGGCCGCCGGCCAGGGTCATGCCGATCAGACCGCCCATCGAGGTGCCGATCCAGCGCGCCTGCTCCACGCCGAAGGCATCCAGCATGGCCAGGGCCGTCTCCGCATAAACCTGCAGGCAATAGTCGCGGTCGCGATCCCGCGCCCACTGGCTGAGACCGCGGCCGATGGTGTCGGGACAGAGCACCCGGTAGCGGTCCGAAAGGGCCGTGGCCAGTTCGTCGAAATCCCGCCCGGTACGGGCCAGGCCATGCCACATGACCAGAGCCTCGCCGCGTTCCGGCCCCCAGGCGGAGACATGCATTTCATGGCCGGCGGCGGTGACGAACAGCGATTCCCGGGCCATGGCGATTGCTCCATCTCGATCTTCCCCGGCGGCACCCGGTGGCTTGGCACGGGACCGGCCTTCCCGGCCGCCTGGCATCATAGTGCGGCCATGGCCGCGGGCCAGCACCGTGGCCGTCACCCCGCTCGGGCCGGGGCCGCTCGCCAGCCGGCAGCGGATGCGATAGGCTTCGCCCGGGGCCGAGAACGACAAGCAAACCATCCACAGGGAGGACGGCCCCTGGTCCGGAAGGGCGGCGGAAGCATCGTCGCCCCCGACGGATCGCGACAGGCATCGGCGCCTGCAATCCGCTGCCCGCAATCGGCCGCCGCATGCCGTCGGCGGTCACGGGCAGCCCGGTGGCACCGACATCCTCCCTGTATGCAAGCGTCTGGGCATCGCACGGCGTGGACCTGCGATGAACGTTGAATCTAGGGAGGAATGCCATGAAGGCACGGATTCTGACCATCGCCGCGGCAGCGGCCATGCTGGCACTGCCCGCCGGCGCCTGGGCGGACGACGCCAAGCTGCCGCCGCAGGTGGTCTGGACCGCCTACGATACCGGTTCCAGCGGCTTCAACCAGGTCGTCGCCTATGGCAAGGCGCTGAAGGAGGCGCAGGGCACCGACATCCGCGTGCTGCCGGGATCCAACGACATCTCCCGGATGACCCCGCTGAAGACCGGTCGGGCGCAGTTCTCCGCGATGGGCGTCGGCTCGTTTTTCGCGCAGGAAGGCATGGACGTCTTCGCGGCCAAGGGCTGGGGCCCGCAGCGCATCTGCATGCTGGGCTCGGTGGTCTCCGGAAACGCCATCGCGGTCGGCGTGGCCGGCGATATCGGCGTGAAGAACTATTCCGACCTGAAGGGCAAGCGGATCGTCTGGGTGGTCGGCTCCGCCGCGCTGAACACCAACATGGAGGCCTTCCTCGCCTTTGCCGGCCTGACCTGGGACGATGTCGAGAAGGTCGAGTTCTCCGGCTACGGCGCCTCCTGGAAAGGCCTGATCGGCAACCAGGCCGATGCGGCCATCGCCTCCACCATCTCCGGCGTGACCCGCGAGCTGGAGGCCTCGCCCCGCGGCATCATCTGGCCGCCGGTGCCGCATGACGATGCCGAGGGCTGGAAGCGGATGCAGGCCGTGGCCCCCTACTACACCCGCCATGTGGCGACCGAGGGCTCGGGCGGCATCTCCAAGGAGAATCCGCTGCAATCCGCCAGCTATCCCTATCCGATCATGATCGCCTACGACACGCAGAAGCCGGAGCTGGTCTACGGCACGGTGAAGTCGATGTACGAGCTGGCCGACAAGTACAAGGACGGCGCGCCGGGTGCCGACGGCTGGGCGCTCGACAAGCAGACCATGGACTGGGTGCTGCCGTTCTGCTCCGCCACCATCGACTATTTCAAGGAGGCCGGCGTCTGGAACGACGACCTGCAGAAGCACAACGATGCGAACGTGCACCGGCAGGACGTGCTGCAGAAGGCCTGGGAGGCGTTCATGGCGACCGACCCGGCGGAGGAGGACTATGCCACGCGCTGGGTGAAGATGCGGGCCGAGGGGCTGGATGCCGCGGGCCTGAACCCGATCTGGCGGCAATAGCCGGCGGCCCACGCCGGCAACAGAGAGGCCCCGCCCGCGCAAGCGGCGGGACATGAGCGACAGCGGGGCGCCCCCCAGCCTGCCAGGCCGAATCTGGCCCAGGCCGAGGGGGCGGGGGGCGCCCCGGCCTGTCGCACCCCCTAGCGACCTGCCCCCCGCCTGTCTCCTGCCGGGGGAAGCGGGCTCCGCCGGAAAGGCCGTACCGGTGTCCTCCACGGGTTCTCCATTGGATTCCGCCCCCGATACCGCCCCCGACAGCGACAGGGCGGAACCGGCGGTCGCGGCGGAGCGGCTGCGTCAGCTGCCGCCGTTCTGGTCGGTGCTGTGCCGCATCGTCGCCGTCCTGGTGATCGCACTGGCGGTCAACCAGCTGCACAACTTCAACCTGGGCGGCGCGCTGGTCCTGCTCGACAACCAGTACCAGCTGCTGCTGCTGGCCTTCCTGCTGCCCTTCGCCTTCATCATCTGGCCGGCCGGTAAGCGCCCGGGCAGATATCCGCCGATCTGGGACATCGCGCTGGCGGCCCTGTCCTTCGCGATGCTGGCCTACCTGTCCTGGCGCGGGCGCGACATCGTCGACGGCGGCTGGGAATATTCGATCCCGCCGGACGAGACCCTGGTGCTGGTGATCTGCGTCGCGCTCTGGCTGCTGGTGCTGGAGGCGCTGCGCCGGGTCGGCGGCCTGGTGATCACGGCGATCGTGGCGATCTTCTCGCTCTACCCGCTGCTCGCGGAGTTCGCGCCGGGGCCGTTCTTCTCCATGTCGGTGTCCTGGCAGGACACCGCCGCCTACCACCTGCTCTCGACCGAGAGCATGTTCGGCATTCCGATGCGCGCCTTCGCCGCGCTGGTGATCGGCTTCCTGATCTTCGGCGCCGCCCTGCAGCATACCGGCGCCGGCGCCTTCTTCATCGACATGGCCTTCGCCCTTTTCGGCCATGTCCGCGGCGGCGCCGCCAAGGTGGCGATCTTCGCCTCCGGCCTGCTGGGCTCGATGAGCGGCTCGGTGATCACCAACGTGCTGACCACCGGCTCGATGACGATCCCGGCGATGAAACGGACCGGCTTCTCCCCCGCCTTCGCCGGCGGGGTGGAGACCTGCGCCTCCACCGGCGGCGTGCTGATGCCGCCGGTGATGGGCGCCACCGCCTTCGTCATGGCGACCTTCCTGAACGTCCCCTATATCGAGATCGCCGCCGCCGCCGCGGTGCCCTCGGTGCTGTACTATTTCGGCCTGTTCATGCAGATCGACGCCTATGCGGCGCGCAACCGCATGAAGGGCATGCCGCGGGCCGAACTGCCCAGCGCCCGGAAGGTCTTCAGGCAGGGCTGGCACTACCTGGCGGTCTTCATCCTGCTGATCTGGATGCTGGTCTTCCTGAAGCAGGAGGCGCTGGCACCGTTCTACGCCACCGGCCTGCTGCTGGTGATCAACCAGGTGATGCCCTACCACCGCTGGAACTGGGGCGACCTGTGGCGCTTCCTCTCCGCGGTGACCCGGCTGTTCGTGGAGATCGGCGTTCTGCTGGCCGGTGTCGGCATGATCGTCGGCGCGATGTCGATGACCGGGGTCACCGGGTCGTTCGCCAACTCGCTGCTGCACCTGGCCGGCAATTCGCCGCTGGTGCTGCTGCTGATGGGGGCGCTGACCAGCTTCGTGCTGGGCATGGGGATGACGGTGACCGCCTGCTACATCTTCCTGGCGGTGCTGCTGGCGCCGGCCCTGGTGCAGGTGGGCCTGGACCAGATGGGCGTGCACCTGTTCATCATGTACTGGGGCATGCTGTCCTTCATCACCCCGCCGGTGGCGCTGGGCGCCTTCGCCGCCGCCAGCCTGGCCGGCACCGACCCGATGCGCACCGGCTTCGAGGCGATGCGGCTGGGCTCCATCATCTACATCATCCCGTTCTTCTTCGTGCTGAACCCGGCGCTGATCCTGGTCGGCCACTGGACCGTGGTGGTGGAAGTGATCGCCAGCGCCCTGCTCGGCATCCTGCTGATCGCGGCCGCCCTGCAGGGCCACATGATCGGCATCGGCTCGATGATCCGCCGCCACCTGCTGGACTGGCCGGCGCGGGCGCTCCTTGTGGCCGGCGGGCTGCTGCTGGCGGCACCCGGCGGGCTGGGCCTGGGCCTGTCGAACATCGATTATGCGATCGCCGGCATCCTGGTCGGCGGCTGCGGCATCGGCGCGGCCTGGTTCGCAAACCGGGGGACGGTGGCCAAGGGCGCCTGACGACGGGCGCCTGACAAAGGGCGCCTGGCGAAGGGCGCCTGGTGGGCACCTGCCGGACCGACGCGACAGCGCGGCTTGCTTTCCAGGCGGCAATGCGGCCAAGTGGCCAGCATACGCAAGGAAACAATGCCGCAGCCCGGAGGCCCATGCCCATGTCCCTGCCCCCGCCCACCAAGGACGACATCCTCTCCCTCGCCGCCGAACTCGGCCTGGAGGTCGCGGAGGGCGATGCCGAGGCCTATCGCGAAGCGATCGCCGGCGTCCTGCCGGCCTATGACGCGATGAGCGCCTTCGCTGCGGAGCAGGCCCCGCCGGATCCGGGCGCGGGTCGCCGCCACTGGCTGCCCACGCCGACCGACAATCCGCTGAATGCCTGGGCGGTGCGCTGTGCCGTCCGGGAGCGCCAGGACGGCCGCCTCGCCGGACGGCGGGTGGCGATCAAGGACAGCGTGATGGTGGCCGGCGTGCCCATGGCGAACGGCTCCAACATCCTGGACGGCTATGTGCCGCGCAGCGATGCCACGATCGTGCGGCGCCTGCTGGACGAGGGCGCGGAGATCGCCGGCAAGACCACCTGCGAATATCTCTGCCTGTCCGGCGGCAGCCATACCAGCTGGACCGGCCCGGTGGGCAATCCGCGCAAGCCCGACCATACCACCGGCGGCTCCTCCTCCGGCAGCGCGGCGGTGGTAGCGGCGGGCGAGGTCGACCTGGCGATCGGCGCCGACCAGGCCGGCTCGATCCGCATGCCGGCCTCCTTCTCCGGCATCGTCGGGCTGAAGCCGACCTGGGGCCTGGTGCCCTATACCGGCTGCGCACCGATCGAGAGCACCTTCGACCATGTCGGGCCGATGACCGCGACGGTGGCGGACAATGCCCTGCTGCTGGACGTGATCGCCGGGCCGGACGGCATCGACCCGCGCCAGGCCGGCGCGGTGAAGGGCGACTATCTGGGCGGGCTGTCCGCCGGCGTGAAGGGGATGCGCATCGGCGTGGTGACAGAGGGCTTCGGCATCGACGGCGCCGAGCCGGATGTCGATGCCGGCGTGCGCCGCGCGCTCGACACCCTGGCCCGCCTGGGCGCGGAGGTGACGGAGATCTCCCTGCCGCTGCATGCGCTGGGCGCCGCGATCTGGCTGCCGATCGGCACCGAGGGCCTGTCCCATACCCTGATGGAGGGCACCGGCTTCGGCGTCTCCAGGCTGGACGCCTATCCGACCGACCTGATGCAGTGGTACCACGACCGCCGCGGCGGCATGGCCAAGGCGCCGGCCAATGTGAAGACCTTCCTGATGCTGGCCCGGCATGTCATCCGCCAAGCCGGCTACGCCAAGTATGGCGAGGCGATCAATGCCGCCCGCAGCCTGCGCGCCGCCTATGATGCGGCGCTGAAGGATTGCGACCTGCTGGCGATGCCGACCACGCCGATGAAGGCGACGCCGCTGCCGCCGGCCGATGCCGGCCCGGCGGAGGTGATCCGGCGGGCCACCGAGATGTTCGCCAATACCTGTCCGTTCGACGTCACCCACCACCCGGCGATCAGCCTGCCTTGCGGCCTGTCCGACGGCCTGCCCATCGGCCTGATGCTGGTCGGCCGCCATTTCGACGAGGCGACCATCTACCGGGCGGCCGCAGCCTACGAAGGCACGGGGGAAGGGCTGGCGCCGCTGCCGGGCTGAGGCCCGGCTGGACGCATGGCGACATATGAGGGCCGCGATCCAGCCGGGATTCCGGCGACGATGGGTGGCTCCGGGCCCGCCCGGCCAACCGCCTGCCGCGAGGAGACAGACGCCGATGTTCCGTCGCCACGTCCTATGTCTGGTAGCAGGACTCCTGCTGTTTGGACCGGCCGCCGCTGACGCCCAGCCGGCGCCACGGACATTGACGATCGTAGTCACCAACCTCACCCTGGCGCCGATGACGGGCGGCGGCGCCAATGTCCAGGCCGGCCACCGGATCGGCAACGACCAGCTGGCCGCCGGCCGGACCATCCGGGTCGAACAGTCCGCCCGCACCACGACCGCCAGCGACGAACAGACGGGCCTGATCGCCGGCAGCGCCGAGATCGTCACCGCCCGGGGGGTCGTTTCCCTGGTCTGGACCTGGGCGGAAGGCAACAGCCCGACGGTCGACGTCCAGCCCCCCGACGGCCTGACGGCCGAAGTGAAGCAGGTCGACGGCGGAACGGACTCGGCAACCTATGAGATTGGCCTGAAATGACCCATGCGCAGCCGCGTCCTGCCCTGCTTCTGCTGCTCGCCACCGGAATTGCATTTCTTTCGGCCGGGCTGTCGCCCGCAGCCGCGCAGGGGGCGGAGCGCACGCTCAGGCTGGTCTTCATGAACGCGCAGCTTGCGGGAAGCGTCGAGGTGGTCGGGTCGCCCGAGATCGAGTCCGGGACGGTCCAGGGCGGCGATCCGCATATCCTGACGGCGCCGCTGCAACCCTACCTGCCGGTGGAAGTCACCTTCGCCAGCAGCAGCGCCGCGGATCCCGCCATCGCCGGATCCGCGGAATTCACCACCTTCCACGGCGTGAAGACGATCACCTGGTCCTGGCCGGGACCGGCCGCGGAACCCAAGGTGACCGGCTTCGCCGACAGCGGCAGCGGGCCGGACATCAGGCAACTGGACCTCGGACCGTACTCCGCCCGCTACATGGTCGAGTTCAGATAGCCGTCCTCAGGGCCTGCCGGCGGCGACCAGCGCGTCCGCCAGGGCGGCGGGGTTGGAAAACATCACCTCGTGGCTGCCATGCAGCTGCACCAGGCGGCAGGGCGCGATGCGCTGGTACATGCGCGGGAAGAAGCCCCATTCGCCGATCGGGAAGACCGTGTCCTCCATCGGATTGATGTAGCTCTTCGGCACTTCCAGCGCGGCGAAGGCGGAGAGGTCGACCTTGTCCGTCACCGGGCCGAACGGTTCCGGGCAGAGTTCGTCATGGGCCGTCTTCGCCAGCGCCTCGTCGGCATCGCCGATGAAGCCGTCGCGCCAGATCGGCCAGGGCGGGAACACCGTGTTGTCGCCGGAGGCCTCCGCCATCGCGCGGAAGGCGCCGGCATAGTCCGGCGGCACGGCATCCAGGATCGAACCGCCGTCGGGTGCCAACAGCGGCGAGATGAAGACCAGGCGGGCGAGCCGCGGCGCCAGGCGCTCCGCCGCCTTCGCGACCACCGTGCCGCCGGCGCTGTGGCCGACCAGCACGATGCCCTTCAGGTCCGCCGCCTCCACCTCGGCGCAGAGGCCGTTGACCATGTCCATCAGGCCGATATCGGTGCGCGCGCCCTCGCCGCGGCCGGCCAGTGTGGGTGCCAGCACCCTGTGCCCGGCCGCCGTCAGGCGCGCGGAAACGTGGCGCCAGCCGGCGCCCGTATGCCAGGAGCCATGCACCAGGACGAATTGCAGGCCGCTTGCCGCCTCTGCCATCTTCGGACCTTCCCCGTTGCGGATGTCGATCCGGGCAGCCTAGCCGGCCGCGGCGCCGCGGTCTTAGGCGCGGCTCACGAAGATTTCGGTGCGCCGCATTTAGCCTGGCGCAGGGCGCTGGGGGCAAGGCCGTAGCGCCGGCGGAAGGCTGTGGAGAAGCTGCCCACATGCCGGTAGCCGACCGCCTCCGCCACCGCGCCGACCGGCAGTCCGTCCTGCAGCAGCAGCCAGGCGGCATCCAGGCGCTTCTCCGCCAGGTAGTCGCTCATCGAGCGGTCGTGCAGGTGGCGGAAGCCGTAGCTCAGCTTGTTGCGATTCAGCCCGACGGCCCGCGCCAGATCGGCAACCGCCGGCGGATCGGCGAAGCTGTCGTCCAGGATCGCGCGGGCGCGGGCGATCCGCGCCCTGTCGCCGTCGCGCAGCACGATACCGCCGGATGGGTCCTGCGGCGCCGCTAGAGCCTGCAGCGCGGTGCAGAGCAGTTCCTGCGCCTTGGCGCCGGCATAGACCCGTCGCAGGGCGCGGCGATAAGGCATGTGCAGCAGGTCGCCGACGGCCCGCAGCGCGGCCGGCGGCATCGCCATGCGGCGGAAGAAGAAGCCGTCGGGAAGGCCCGGCAGGCCGGCCAGCGCCTCATGCCGGGACAGCGCCTCCCGCCGCACCGACATGGTGACGCAGACGGAGCGCGCGCCGCCACCGATCCGGTGCAGGCAGGGCAGCCCCACCGGCTGGTGGAAAATGCGCAGCTCCTGGCCGCGCAGGTCGTAGCGGCCGTAATCGGCGAAGTCGAAGCTGGCGGTGGCGTCGAGGCAGAAGTTGAAGCGGACCCAGTCCTCGCCGCGATAGCCGATGGCGCCGTCGGCGCGCCAGAAGCAGTCGCTGACCATCAGGTTGAAGTCCGGATCGATCTCGATGAACTCGACCCGGCCGGCGCCGGCCGTATCGTCGAAGACCACCTGCACCGCCGCCGGATCGTCGCCGTCCTCGGCAGCCCCGGCGAACAGGCCGGCACGCAGGGCCGCACCGTTGCGGTCCAGCGAGACCAACGGCACGGCATCGGCATCCAGCGCGACCGCTGCGGTCATGACCTCCCTCCCCGCCCCGTTTCGAAGGGCCAAAGGGTGGTCTGTCCGACCAGGTCCGTCAATCGGCCAGGCCCGTCAATCGGCCGGACTCAGTCGCCTTCCGCCGGCCGGTGCGCCGTCCCCTGTGGCATGCCTGCCGGCCCGTCCGCCGCCTCCCGCTCCTCCTCCCGCACCTTGCGCCCGCCGACCAGCCGCATCACGAAGGCGAAGAAGGCCGGCACGAACAGCAGGGCCAGGATGGTGGCGGAGATCATGCCGCCCAGCACGCCGGTGCCGATGGCGTTCTGGCTGCCGGCGCTGGCGCCGGTGGCGATCGCCAGCGGCGTCACGCCGAGGGAGAAGGCGAGAGAGGTCATCAGAATGGGGCGGAAGCGCAGGCGCGCCGCCTCCTTCGTCGCCGCCCAGACGGTCATGCCCTCGGCCCGCAGGTCCTTCGCGAACTCGATGATCAGGATCGCGTTCTTCGCAGACAGGCCGATGATCGCGATCAGCCCGACGGTGAAATAGACGTCGTTGGGCATGTCCCTCAGGGTCACCGCGGCGACCGAGCCGATCACCCCCAGCGGCACCACCAGGATCACCGCGAAGGGGATCGACCAGCTTTCATACAGCGCCGCCAGCAGCAGGAAGACGAAGATCACCGAGAGCGCCAGCAGATAGGGCGCCTGGTCGCCGGATTCGATCTCCTGCAGGGACTGGCCGGTCCATTCGTAGCCGAAGCCCGGCGGCAGGTCCTCCGCCAGCCGCTCCACCTCCGCGATCGCATCGCCGGAGGAATAGCCCGGCGCCGCCTGGCCGGAGATGCGGATCGCGGGATAGCCGTTATAGCCGACGATCTGCATCGGCCCGCGCTGCCAGTCCAGGCTGGCAAAGGCCGACAGTGGCACCATGCCGCCCTGCCCGTTGCGCACCGATAGGCGCATCAGGTCCTCCGGATCCATCCGGGCGCCGGCCTCCGCCTGCACGGTGACCCGCTGCATCCGGCCGGCATTGGGGAAGTCGTTGACGTAGGTCGAGCCCAGGCCGGTGGAGACGGTGGCGTTGATGTCGGCGAAGGTGACGCCGAAGGCGTTCGCCTTCTGCCGGTCGATGACCAGGTTCAGCTGCGGCGCGTCGGGCATGCCCGCCACCCGCACGCCGGTCAGGATCGGGCTGGCCCGCGCCGCGGCGACGAACTGGTCGCTTGCCTCCTGCAGCGCCTGCTGGCCGCGCCCGGTGCGGTCCTGCAGGCGGAAGTCGAAGCCGGAGGAGGAGCCCAGGCCGCGGATCGGCGGCGGCGACAGGCCGAAGACCCGCGCATCCCTGATGCCGAACAGCTGGCCGTTCGCGCGGCCGGCAATGGCGGATGCCGAATTCTCCGCCCCCCGCTCCGACCAGTCGCGCAGGGTGACGAAGGCCAGGGCCGCATTGTCGCCGCGCCCGGCGAAGCTGAAGCCCATCACCCCGACGACGCGCGACACCATGTCCTCCGCCAGGAAGATCTCCTCCACCTGCTTCACCACCTCCAGGGTGCGGCCGGAGGAGGATTCCGGCGGCGTCTGGATGTCGACCAGCAGATAGCCCTGGTCCTCGTTCGGCAGGAAGGCCGAGGGCAGCTGCATGAAGGCCCAGGCCAGGCCGGCGACCAGCGCCAGGTAGATCACCATGTAGCGGCCGGAGCGACGGACCACGCCGTGGACCATGCCGGTATAGCCGCGGGTCGTCCTGTCGAAGCCCCGGTTGAACCAGCCCATGGCGCCGCGGTGGCGGTCATGGCCGGGCTTCGGCGGCTTCAGGAAGGCGGCGCAGAGTGCCGGGGTCAACGACAGCGCCAGGAAGCCGGAGAACAGGATCGAGACCACCATCGTCAGGCTGAACTGCTGATAGATCACGCCGACCGCGCCGGGAAAGAAGGCCATCGGCACGAACACCGCAGTCAGCACCAGGGTGATGCCGACGATCGCGCCGGTGATCTGCGACATCGCCTTCAGGGTGGCCTCGCGCGGGCCCAGCCCCTCCTCCGACATGATGCGCTCCACATTCTCCACCACAACGATCGCGTCATCGACCAGGATGCCGATCGCCAGCACCATGGCGAACATGGTCAGCACGTTGATGGAGAAGCCCGCCGCCAGCAGCACGCTGCAGGTCCCCAGCAGCGCCACCGGCACGACGATCGTCGGGATGATCGTGTAGCGGAAGCTCTGCAGGAACAGCAGCATCACCAGGAAGACCAGGATCACCGCCTCGATCAGGGTGTGGATCACCTTCTCGATCGAGGCGTCGACGAACGGCGTGGTGTCGTAGGGGATGTCGTAGGTCACGCCTTCGGGGAAGAAGCGCGCCAGCTCCGCCATCCGCTCCTTGATGCCTTCCGCCGTCGACAATGCGTTCGCGGTCGGCGCCAGCTGCACGCCGATCGCCGCCGTCGGCTGACCGTTCAGGCGGGCATAATTGGCATAGGCCTCGCCGCCCATCTCCACACGTGCCACGTCGCGCAGCCGCACGGTGGAGCCGTCCGGGTTGGCGCGCAGCACGATATCGCCGAATTCCTGCGGCGAGGTCAGCTGCCCCTTCACCAGCACCGTCGCGGCGATCTGCTGCCCCGGCTCCGCCGGCCGGCTGCCGATGCGCCCGGCGGCCACCTGCGCATTCTGGGCCTGGATCGCCTGCACAACGTCGCCGGAGGTCAGGTTGAGGCCCAGCATCCGGTCCGGGTCCATCCAGATCCGCATCGCGCGGATGGTGCCGAACAGGGTGGCGCCGCCGACCCCGGGCACGCGGCGGATCTCTCCCATCACGTTGCGGTTGGCATAGTCGCCCAGCGCGATCGCGTCCATCGAGCCGTCGGTGGAGATCAGCGAGACCACCAGCAGCCAGCCGGTACCGGTCTGGTCGACCTGGATGCCCTGCTGGCGCACTGCCTGCGGCAGCCGCGCCTCGACCCGGCGGATGCGGCTCTGCACGTCGACGGAGGCCTGCGAGACCTCGGTTTCCGGCGTGAAGGTGACGGTGATCTGCACCCTGCCGGTGGTGTCGGAGGTGGACTCGAAATAGATCAGCCCCTCGATGCCGTTCAGCTCTTCCTCGATGGGGCGGGTGACGGCGGTGTAGATGTCCTCCGGCGAGGCGCCGGGATAGTAGGTGTTGATCGCGATCTGCGGCGGCGCGACGCTGGGATACTGCGCCACCGGCAGGAACGGGATCGCGATCAGGCCGGCCAGCATGATGAAGATCGCGATCACCCAGGCGAAGATCGGCCGGTCGATGAAGAAGGCAGGCATCGCTGTCTCTCCGCGCCGCCGTCAGCCGGCCTTGCCGCCGGCTGCGGCGGCCGTGCCCGCATCTTCCGCTCCTGCCTGCCCCACCGAACCGGGCTTCCACGGCTCCGGGGTGACCGGCGCGCCCGGCCGGATCTTCTGGAAGCCCTCCACGATCACGCGGTCGCCGGCCGACAGCCCCTCGTCGATCACCCAGCTTTCGCCGACCACGCGGCCCGCGGTCACCCGGCGGACCGCCGCCTTGCCGTCCCCGTCCACCACATAGACCTGGGCATTCCCGCCCAGGTCGCGCTGCACCGCCTGCTTCGGCACCGCCAGAGCATTGTTCTGGGTACCCTGCACCAGCCGCACCCGGACATACATGCCGGGAAGCAGCTCGCCCTTCGGGTTTGGAAACTCGCCCCGCAGGACGATCTGCCCGGTGCTGGAATCCACCGTGGCCTCCGAGAACAGCAGCCTGCCGTCGATGTCATAGGGGGTGCCGTCGTCGAACAGCAGCTGTGCCGGCATGCTGTCGGCCCGCCCCTCCGGCGTGGCGGCACCGGCCACGGCGCCGCTCTCCACCGCGCGGCGCAGCTGCAACAGTTCGTTGGCCGATTGCGTGATGTCGGCATAGACCGGGTCCAGCTGCCGGATCACCGCCAGCGGCAGGACCGCGTTCGCCACCACCAGCGCGCCCTCCGTCACCGCGGCGCGGCCGATCCGGCCCGAAATCGGCGCCTTCACCACGGCATATTCCAGGTCCAGTTTCGCCGCCGCCAGGCTCGCCTTGGCCAGCGCCACATCGGCATTGGCCTGCGCCAGGGTCGCGATCGCGTCGTCGTAGCGCTGCGCGCTGGCGACCTTGCGGTTGCGCAGCTCCTTCTGCCGGTCGGCCTGCTGCCGGGCCTGCTGGGCCGATGCCTCGGCCCGCTGCAGGGTCGCCTCGGCCCGCTGCACCTGCAGCCGGAACGGCTCCGGGTCGATGCGGTACAGCGGGTCGCCCTCCTGCACCGAGCTGCCCTGCTGGAACACGCGCTCGACCACGATGCCGGAGACCCGCGGCCGGACCTCCGCGATCCGGGTCGGCGCGATCCTGCCCGGCAGCTCGTTGACGATCGGCAGCGCTTCCGGCGCAACCTCGATCACGCTGACCGGGGTCGGCGGCGGCGCACCGCCCTCCGGCTTGTTCGCATTGCCCTCCTCGCAGGCAGCGAGAATCGGCAGCAGAAGCAGCACCGCCAGGCATGACGGCAGCGCGGCGCGAGGCCGGCGGATCAGACGGAGCACGGCGATACGGAGGCCGGCGGGGAAACAGACGATCATCATCATGTCCTGCAAGCAGCCGGGCCTCCACGCCGCTGGCGCGGACCTGCCGACCGTCGGGTGGCATGTCGCAACTCAATGGGGTCCCGGCGGCGCCCCGCCAGGCCACGCGACCGGGGCGGGAGACAGCCGGGGCAGACGGATCGTGCCGGCCGGCAAAGCGGCCGGCCGCTCTCCGCTGCATTGTCGCTTTCCTCCCGAACCGGCGCCGATCGCGCCATGCGGGCCGGGCCGTAGGAGCGTCATCATGCCTGCTGTGACGAGAAACGCCAGCGGCAGGCTTGCGCCTGTTTCCTGCACCGGACCTGGAACCGGCCGGCCTCGGCTTACATGTTGCCCCGCCGCCACGGGTCAAGGCCGGGACAGCCGCTGCGCTTTCCCTGGCGCCGGCCCGCCACCATGTGGGGAGGCTGTCGGGGACCGCCCGGCACGAGCCAAGACCGGAAAGGACGCACCATGACGACACTGCCCTACCGAGCCTGGACGGCCAGCGGCGACAGCTACGACATCGACTTCCCGCTGCACGACGAGACCGTGGATGCCGGCCGGGTGGGCGAGATGGTCTCCGCCCTGCTGGACGCGATCGAGCGCGACATCGTGAAGGTGGGGGAGACGAGCAACGGCGACGTGCTGCAGGCCTTCGCCATGGCGATGGCGGTCCGCGCCCGGATGATCCGCGCGCCGCAGCCGGTGGTGGACAAGCTGTCGGGCGACCTGCTGCGCGCCGCCCTGGATGCGGTCGCGGCGGCCGGCCATAGCCACCAGAAGGCGGGCCGCGCCTAGCCGCGCCCGTCCAGGCGCGCCAGGAAACGAGCGGCCGTGTCGCGGATGGCGTCGCGGCGGTCCGGATCCATCCGGTCCCAGGTCCGGTAGGGCTGCGCCAGGCGGGGATTGCCGTCCAGCCGCTGGCGGTGCCGCGCCAGGAAGTCCCAATACAGGACGCCGAACGGGCAGGCATCCGCGCCTTCGCGGGCCTTCACGTCGTAGCGGCAGTGCCGGCAATAGTCGGACATGCGGTTGATGTAGTTGCCGCCGGCGATATAGGGCTTGGAGCTCAGCAGGCCGCCATCGGCGTACTGGCTCATCCCCAGGGTGTTGGGCAGTTCCACCCATTCGAAGGCGTCGGCATAGACCGCCAGGTACCAGCCGTGCACCGCCTGCGGCGCGATTCCGGCCAGCAGGGCGAAATTGCCGGTGACCATCAGGCGCTGGATGTGGTGGGCATAGGCCTCCCGCCGGGTCTGGCCGATCGCCGCGGCCATGCAGGCCATCTCGGTCTCGCCGCTCCAGTAGAAGGCGGGCAGCGGCCGGTCGTGGCCCAGTTCGTTGCGGTCGCGATAGCCCGGCATCTTCAGCCAGTAGATGCCGCGGACATATTCGCGCCAGCCCAGGATCTGCCGCACGAAGCCCTCGACGGCGTTCAGCGGTGCGCGGCCTTCCCGATACGCCGCCTCCGCCCGCCGGCAGACCGCCATCGGGTCCAGCAGGCCGATGTTCAGGTAGGCGGCGATCACGGCGTGGAACAGGAAGGGCTCATCCCGCAGCATGGCGTCCTGATAGTCGCCGAAGCGCGGCAATGCCTCGCCCAGAAAGCGGTCCAGCGCCGCCTCCGCCTGGGTCGCGGTGACCGCGAACCAGAACGGCTCCAGATCGCCGAAGCCGTCGGGGAAGCGCGCCCCCACCATGTCGATCACGGCACGGGTCGCCGGGTCCGGGTCGAAGCGGGCGGGCCCGGGCGGCGAAAGCCCGGCCTTCGGCGGCTTGCGGTTCTCCGCATCGAAGTTCCAGCGCCCGCCCGCCGGCCCGTCGCCATCCATCAGCAGGCCGGTGCGGCGGCGCATCTCGCGATAGAAATCCTCCATCCGCAGCCGCTTCCGCCCGCGCGCCCAGGCGGCGAAGTCGGCCCGGGCACAGAGGAAGCGGTCATCCTCCAGCCGCCGCAGCGGCACTGCCAGCGCCCCCTGCAGCCCGTCGAACGCGGTCGCCAGGCGCCATTCGCCGGGTTCCGTCAGCAGCACTTCCGACGGCGCATGATGCGCCGCCGCCCGCGCCAGTTCGCCGGTCAGGCTGCCGCTGTTGTCCGCATCGTCCAGGCGCACATAGTCGACCGTCCAGCCGGCGCGGCGCAGCCGCTCCGCGAAATGGCGCATGGCGGCGAAGACCAGGACCAGCTTCTTGCGGTGATGCCAGGCATAGCGCGCCTCGTCCTCCACCTCCGCCATCAGCACCCGGTCGCGCGCCGGATCGGCCGCCCGCAGGGCGGCGATGTCCGGGCTCAGCTGGTCGCCCAGCACCAGGACCAGACGTCGTTCGGCCATTGCATCATACTCCCCGCCGCCAGGACCGGGGCACGGCGGCATCCCAAGGCTCAAGATGCGCCGCAGTCCGCAGGCGGAAAGGCCCCGACAGCCGACTGGCCCTTGGTCTGCAAACCTTCGGCATTTGCACACCTCGCCGGCGGACCAGACCCAGCCCTGCGGTTCTCCCCTATTCCGACCGCCCTCGGCCCCCGAGCCTACGGCATTCACACATCTCGTCAGGGAGCCAAATCAGCCCTGCGGTCCTCCCTTTTTGCCGTCATCCTCGGCCCCCGAGCCGAGGATGACGGCGGCAGGGAAAGGTGCGTCATCTCCAGCGCCGACACGCAGGCGATCGTGGCCCGTCATCTGGACAGCGACTGGCCCTCAGAGGCCCAGCACGCCGGGGTTCATCAGCCCCTTCGGGTCCAGCGCCGCCTTCACCGCCCGTGCCAGGGCCAGCGCCTCCGGCGCCAGGCGGTCGGCGTAGCGGTAGCTGCGGCCCAGCTGCAGGTGACTGGCGCCGAAGCCGTCCAGCAGCTCGATCAGTTCCGCGCGCAGGGCTTTCGCCGCCGCCCGGGCGGCCGGGTTTTCCGGTCGGTCGGCGTAGCGTTCCAGCTGGTCCGGCTGCGCCGCCCCCAGGTGGAAGGCCGACAAGGTGTCGGGCCAGAACAGCTGCGGCTCCAGCAGCACCGACGTGCCCACACTGGCGGTCAGGATCGAGATCCGGATGCCGTGTGCCGCCAGGTCCGCCGCACGGTCGTCGCGCAGCGCGGTGACCGCCGCCAGGGCCGGCGCCAGGGCGGAGGGCGGCAGCAGGCCGTGCAGCGGCAGCCAGTTCTCCCCCGCCGGCCCCAGAAAGGCCTTCACCGGGCGGAACGGCTTTGCCCGCGTGACCCGGGGAATGGTGTCCGGCACCGGGCGGCCGCCTTCTTCGCCGGCGATCCGCGCGACCTCCGCGAGCACAGCGGTGCAGGCGGCCTCGCTCTCGCCCTCCGCCACCAGGTGCAGCGACCAGCCCAGGTCTCGGACGAAGGCACGGCCGGCCTTCGCCATCCGCCAGGCCGCCTTCAGGCCGCCGGCGCGGCCGACCTCCCGCACCAGGGCGGCGCCTTCCAGCGCGGAGAAGCCCTGCCGGTCCAGATTGTCGTGGCTGACCGGGTCGAAGCCGTAGATATCGGCGAGGCCCGGCAGGCCCGCCAGGGCCGCCTGGGCCGCGGCCAGGGCGGCGCCGCTGTCGAAGGCGAAGGAGGCGAACAGGGTCGCCGCCGGTGCCGGCAGGGCGGTCAGGGTGGCCGCGGTCTTGATGCCGAAGGCGCCGCAATCGCCCAGGAACAGCCCGGTCAGGTCGGGCCCGAAGGCGCGCGCGAAAGGCAGGCCGCCCTCCGCCGCGGCGGTGCCGGTGCGCAGCAGGCGCCCATCTGCCAGCACCACGTCCAGCGACAGCACGCCGGCATCGGAATGGCCATGGCCGGCGGACCCGAAAAAGGCGGCGCGCTGCGACAGGGCACCGCCGATCGTCGCGCCATGGCCGGACAGCGGGCCGAAGAAGGGGGTGCGCAGGCCCCCCTCCGCCAGGGCATCGTGCAGCCGGCCCCAGCTGCAGCCCGCCTGCACCGTCACCCGGCGGTCGGCGGCTTCGATCTCCGTCACCCGGTCCAGCGCGGTGAGGTCCAGGGCCACGCAACCGGCCGCCGGCGGCAGGTAGCCACCGGAATAGGACAGGCCTCCGCCGCGCGGCAGCACCGCGACGCCGGCGGCGTTCAGGTCCGCCATCAAGGCCTGCAGCGACGGGACGTCCGGCGGCCGGGCGATGGCGGCGGGCGGATGCGGCGCCGGCCCGGCGATGTCATGGCCGAAGAATGCCAGGGCCTGCGGATCGTCGCGGACATGCGCCGCGCCGAGCCGGGCGCGGCACAGTTCGGCGGCGGAGTTGGCCGTCATCGCTTCAATGCGCCGCCGCGACGGCGGCCAGGATGGCATCCGGCCAGGCCAGCGGGTCGACCAGGTCGACCGCGAAGCCGGCCGACCGCAATGTCTCGCGCAGCCCGACGACCGCCGGCAGGTCGGCCCCCAGCAGGACCTGCGCGCCGTCCCTGGGACCGGCATGGGACAGCGGGCGGCCGATCGCGCCCATCGCGGTGCCGTGCCAGCCCTGCGGCTGCTGCATCAGGTCGGCGAAGCGGTCGTGCAGGCCGGCCAGGTCCATCTCGTCGCCCAGATGGCGGGCGGCATGGTGCCGCCGGTCGTGCCAGGGGCGATAGACCAGGCCGTCGCGCAGCATGGTCCAGGCGGCGAACAGATGCCCGCCGTCCCAGCGCGGCGCCAGGTCCGGCAGATAGTCCTGGTAGCGCTCCGCTTCCGTCGCCGTTGCCGGCGCCGGGTCGCAGAGCAGCAGCCGCGGCCGCGCTGGCAGGGAACCGGCCAGGGTCAGGGCAAGCGGTACCGACAGACCGCGGGCGACGATGGTCAGCGGGGGCGCGGCCGGCAGCATCTCCAGCAGGGCCAGCATTGCGGCGACCGCATCGTCCAGGCTGTCGGCGCCGGCTGCGCTGTCGGCACAGCCCGGCAGGTCCGGCGCCAGCACCCGGTAGCGGGCGACGCAGCGCTGCAGCAACGGCCGCCAGTCGCGTCCCGCCCCCGGCAGGTCGTGCAGGAACAGCAGGGTGCCGTCCGGCGCCGCCGGGCCGCCGGCATGCAGCATGATGTCCGCACCGTGCCGCGCCGGCCGGACCATCTGGCGGCGCAGCGGCCCGGCCACGATGGCGGCCGGATCCGGCGCCAGGTCCGGCGCGGTGCCGTCGCCCGTGGTGCCGGCCAGGGTGTCGGCGATGACCGCGCCCCAGGCCGGGCGATCTGGGTCCAGCGGCAGGATCGTGCAGCCTTCCGGCAAGTCGGGCAGGCGCGCCAGCTGGTCGAACAGCAGGTCGTCGGTGCGGGCGGCGAAGGTCACGGGCACCTTCAGGTGCGGCACCGGCCCGGGGCCGTGATGGCGGAAGGCGGCGGCATAGCCGGTGCGGTAGCCGTCGCCCGCGCGCAGGATGTCGGCGGCGACCTGGTCGTGCAGGGCCAGCGGCGGCGGGTCGCGCGGCAGCCGCGCCGCCGCCCCCCACAAGTTCCAGGGAAACACCGTGAACTGGTCGCGCACCCGCGACCAGAGCCAGGCGACATGGCCGCCATGGGCATCGGGCCGGAACGGCGGCAGGTAGCTGTCCAGGAAGGCGGCGCGCTCCGCCGGGGTGAAGACCGGATAGCCGTCCAGCACCGCGCCGGCGATCCGGTCGGGATGCCGCCGCGCCATCTCCACTGCGATGCTGGCACCGGTATGGGTACCGTAGACCGGCAGCCGGCCGACGTTCAGCGCGTCCAGCAGGCCGATCGCGGCATCGGCATAGTCCGGGATCTCCGGCCGGTCGAGCGGCAGCGGGTCGGACAGGCCATAGCCCGGCGTGTCCATCGCCAGCACGGTGAAGCGGTCCGCCAGGAAGCCGGCCAGCAGGGTCAGCGCGACCGAGGAGCGCGGACTTTCATGGCACAGCAGCACCGGCGGCCCGGAGCCGGAGGTGCGCAGATGCACCGCCCGCCCGTCCGCCAGGTGCACGACATGGCGCTGCAAACCGGTATCGCTGTTCACGGCTGGACAAGCCCCTCTTTCCGACGGGAGACATGCCAGGGAATGAATGCCTTCTCTGCAAGTTCCACCATGTAGAACAGGATCGTGCCGATCACCGCCAGCAGGAAGATCGCCGCGAACATCCGGGTGGTGTCGAACGTCGCCTGGCTGGACAGGATCACGTAGCCCAGGCCGGAGGAGGAGGCGACGAACTCGCCCACGATCGCGCCGATGAAGGCGAAGGAGATGCCCACCTTCATGCCGGCGAACAGGCTGGGCAGGGCGTTGGGAAAGCGCACCATGCGCAGCACCTGGAAACGGCTGCCGCGCAGCGACCGCGCCAGGTCCAGCAGGTCGGGATCGACCGAGCGCAGGCCCAGCACGGTGTCGATGACGATCGGGAAGACCGCGATCAGGAAGGCGATCGCCACCTTCGGCTCCAGCCCGGTGCCCAGCCAGACGATGAACAGCGGCGCCACCGCCACCTTCGGGATCGAGTTCAGGCCGACCAGGATCGTATAGAGGCTCTGCTCGATCCAGCGCGAATAGACGATGCCGACCGCCATCACGATGCCCAGCGCCACGGCCAGGGCGAAGCCCAGGAAGGTCTGCAGCAGGGTCTGCCCGGCATGGGCGGCATACCAGCCCGGGCTGTCCGCCAGTTCCGCCACCACGGCGATCGGCGAAGGCAGCAGGAAGGGCTTGATGTCGAAGGCGTGGATCGCGCCCTCCCACAGCAGCAGCAGGGCGATGACGACGATCAGCACCGAAAGGAGGCGCCCCTGGCGGGAGGCCCAGAACGCGGTCATTGGGTGCCTCCGGTCGTTGCGCGATGGCGCCCTGCCGCCGTCGCCCTCGGGCCTGACACTGCCGAACCCACACCTCGGACCGGCGTGGCTTCCCTGCCGCCGTCATTCCATGGCTTGACCATGGAATCCATTCCGCATGCCGCGCGGGGCCGCACCGCTTGCGGAATGGATCCTCGCCTCAAGGGCGAGGATGACCACTGGTGTCGCTGTCCCGTCGCGATCCCCGACCCCTGCCTTCGGTACTTCGGAGCCGGGGATGACGATGGCTCTTGAGCAGCGTCACCGCGAAAGAAGAAGCTCATCCCCTCACCCCCGGGTCCGGCGCATGATGCCCAGCCCCTCGAAGATCTCGCGGATGCGGCCGACATGGGCGCCGAATTCCGCCGTCTCCCGCAACGGCAGGGTGCGCGGGCGCGGCAGGTCGACGGGGATGACCTCCGCGATGCGGCCCGGCCCGCGCGCCATCACCACCACCCGGTCGGACAGGAAGACCGATTCCGCAATGGAGTGGGTGATGAACAGCACCGTCTTGTGGGTGCGCTCCCAGATCCGCTCGAGCTCCATGTTCAGCTCGTCGCGGGTGATCGCGTCCAGCGCGCCGAACGGCTCGTCCATCAGCAGAAGCTGCGGGTCCAGCAGCAGGCCGCGGCAGATCGCGACCCGCTGGCGCATGCCGCCCGACAGTTCCCAGGGATAGCGGTCCGCGAAGCCGTCCAGGTCGAAATCGGCCAGCAGCTCATGCGCCCGCGCCGTCCAGTCCGCCCGCCGCAGGCGGCGGAAGTCGACCGGCAGCAGGACATTGTCCAGCACCGTCCGCCAGTCCAGCAGCGCGTCGCGCTGGAAGACGATCCCGACATCCTGCGGCGGCGCGACGATCGCCGCGCCGTCCAGGGTCAGGCTGCCGCCGGTCACGGTTTCCAGTCCCGCCACGCATTTCAGCAGGGTGCTCTTGCCGCAGCCCGACGGGCCGACGATGCTGACGAATTCGCCGCGGGCGATGTCCAGGTCGATGCCCTGCAGGGCATGGACATCGCCGCGGCCGGAGGCGAAGACCTTCTCCACCCCACGCAGCCGCAGGGTCGGCGCGGCCAGGTCTTCCGCTGCACCCATCTCGACGTCAGGCCCGCACTTTCAGGACCGTACCGTCACGACTGCGGCGGCTGATAGTCGAGGCTGTAGAACTCCTCCGCCTTCGCATCCTCGGGCACCAGGCCCAGCTTCTTCATGGTGGCGATGGTGTCGTCCCAGTCGGCCGCCGTCATCGTCCCTATCGGCTTGCCTTCCGTGGAGGGCGAATAGAAGTAGGGGCGATAGGCGTTGAAGATCGCCTTGCCGGCCGGCATCGACACCTTGGCCTCCGGCCGCTGGCTCTGGATCGCCTCCACCGCCTCGGTCAGGTGCGCGTCGCTTTCCAGCACATAGGCCCAGGCGCGGGCCAGCACCGCCATGAACGCCTTCACCGCCTCCGGATGCTCTTCCAGGTAATCGTCGTTGGCGATGATCCCCCAGGACAGCAGCGGCATGCCGAAATCGGCGAACAGCACGCCGTCGGAATTCCGCTTGCCTTCGGAGATCGCCATGATGAACGGCACCGGCGTGATCACCCCGTCGCCCTGGCCGCTGAGATAGGTGGAGACCTTCGCCGCCGGGTCGACCGCCATCAGCTCGACATCGCTGTCGGTCATGCCGCCGGCCTTCAGGAAGCTCTCGATGAACGGCGCCTCGGTGGAACCCGCGGTGAAGATCAGCGACTTGCCCTTGAAGTCCTCGGGCTTCTGGTAGCCCTTGCCGCGGTCGAACAGGATGCCGACCTCGTTCTTCCGCAGGATCGAGCCGACCGCCGTCACCGGCAGGCCCTTGGTACGGGCAATCGCCATCGTGTTCAGCCCGGCATGGCCCAGATCGCCCTGCCCGGCGCCGACCAGGTTCACCGTGCTGGCGGAGCCGCGGCCGTCCTGGAAGGTGACGTCCAGGCCCGCCTCCTTGAACCAGCCCTTCTCCGCCGCCAGGAAGAACGGCGCATGCATGCCGTGCGGGGTCCAGTCCAGGACGAAGGTCATCTCCGTCTCTTCCGCCTGGGCCGGTGCGGTGAGGCCAAGGCCGAGCGCCGCGGCCAGGCCGAGGCCGAGGCCGAGGCCGAGGGCCGCGCGGCGGCCGAACATGGGAATCGTCATCTCTTCGTCTCCCCTCTGCGTGGGTTCGGTTATCGCAAATCCCTGTTGCCTTCGATCCCGCCGGCTCAGCTCTCCGGCAGGCTACGCATGCGCTCCGCCGGCAGGCCGGCGGTGCGGCCCGGCCTCAGCCGGGTGCGGGCGGCGCGGCCCGCAGGTCCCGCTTCAGCACCTTGCCGGCGGCATTGCGCGGCAGGACATCGATGAACGCGACGGATTTCGGCCGCTTGTGCGGCGCCAGGTGCTGCGCGGAGAAGTCCAGGATCGCGGCCGCATCGGCCGGCGCGTCGGGGTCGGCGACGACGATCGCGGCGACGGCTTCGCCCCAGTAATCGTCGGGCCGGCCGATCACCGCCACGTCGCGCAGGCCGGGGCAGCGGAACAGCACCTCCTCGATCTCGCGCGGATAGATGTTCACGCCGCCGGAGATGATCATGTCCTTCTTGCGGTCGACCAGGTAGAAGAAGCCCTCCTCGTCCATCCGCGCCATGTCGCCGGCAGAGAACCAGCCGTCGCGGAACGCCGCCTCGGTTTCCTCCGGCATGCCGAAATAGCCGTTGAAGAGGGTCGGGCCGTTGGAGAACAGCTCGCCGACTTCGCCGTCGGCGACCCCCGCGCCGTCATCGTCCAGCAGCCGGATGCGGGTCATCGGGAAGGCCTGGCCGACGCATTGCACCTTGCGCAGCTGGTCGGCGGGGCGGAGGTTGGTGACGATGCCGCCCTCGGTGGAGCCATAGGTCTCGTGCAGCAGGCCGGGGCCGAAATAGTCGACGATGCGTTCCTTCGTCGCCTGCGGCAGCGGGGCTGCGTTGGACACGATCGCCTTCAGGTCCAGCCCGCGATACCGCTCCAGCAGCTTCGGCTCCAGCGCGAACATGGCGTGGAAATGGGTGGGCACCATGAAGGTGCCGCCCAGGCCGTTCTCCCCCAGCCGGCGCAGCACCAGTACCGGCTCGTAGGCCGGCAGCACCTCGCAGAAGCCGCCGAAATAAAGGGCGGCATGGGCGAAGGCGAAGCCGGCGCCGTGGAACAGCGGCGCCAGCGCCAGGTAGCGTTCGTCCGGGCCGTAGCAGCCATATTCCGCCGCCATCGCGAAGAAGGTCGTCACCCGCGACCGGTGCGACAGCACCACCCCCTTCGGCTTGCCGGTGGTGCCGGAGGTGTAGGGGATGGCGAAGGCATCCCATTCCTGCACGTCGATGCCGGGGTCGCGCGCCGCCGCGCGGTCGCGCCAGGCATCCAGTTCCGGCCCGATCACCAGCCGCTTCTCCACCGACGGCAGGTCCAGGTCGGCCAGCAGCTCCGCCCGCGGGCCGTCGGCGATCACCAGCCGGGCGCCGCAATCGGCGATGATATAGGCGATCTCCGCTGCGGTCTGGCGTGGGTTCACGGTGGCCACCGCGATGCCGGCCGCCGACAGGCCGGCGACGATCTCGGCATATTCCAGGCAGTTGCCGGCGACCAGGGCGGCGCGGTCGCCAGGCCGCAGCCCGGGATCGGCGATGGCCGCCTGCCCCACCTGGTGGATGCGCGCCGCCAGCTGGCGATAGGCCAGACGGCGTTCGCCCTCCTGCAGGGCGATCTTGTCCGGCGTGCGCTCCGCCGCGGCGATGATGCCGCTGGCGATCGTCAGCGGGCGATATGTGGCGGGGGGCCGGTCGGTCGCCGCAACCATGACCGCAGGCCCTACCGGTTCGCCGCGCCGCCGCGGCTGTAGACCTTGCCGCTGTCGTCGACGAACAGGTTGCGCGGGTTGCGGCCGCCGGCCGGGTCCGGCGCCGCGGGGCCGGCAGGAGCGCCATGCGTCCGGCCGCTTTCCGGCAGGTTGAAGATCCGCAGCGCGTTGTCGCGCATCAGGGCGGCATGGGATTCCGGGCGCAGGCCCAGCGCCGCGACCTCCTGCACCGACCGCTCCGGGTCGATCACCGGCCAGTCGGTGCCCCACAGCACCTTGTGGCGGCCATAGGTATTGGCGTAGTGGACCAGCGCCTGCGGCCAGTGCTTCGGCGCGTAGGCGTCGCCGCCGATGAAGATATTGTCGTGCTTCCAGGCCATGGAGATCATCTCCTCGGTCCAGGGCACGCCGATATGGATGCCGAGCAGCTTCAGTTCCGGGAAGTCGATCGCCACCTGGTCCAGGCAGATCGGCCGGCCGACGCTGGGCAGGCGCCGCTCCCGCGAATAGACCAGGTTGTGCCCGACCTGCATCATGATCGGAATGTCGAGCTCGCAGCATTTGGCGTAGATCGGATAGACCTTCGCATGGTCCGGCGGCAGGCCGAACCAGTGCGGGTAGAAATGCGCGCCGACGAAGCCATGCTCCTTCACCGCCACTTCCAGCTCGCGCAGCTGCGCCATGCCGCGGGTCGGGTCGACCCCGGCCAGGCCGGAGAAGCGGTCCGGATGCGCGGCACAGACCTCCGCCACCCGGGCATAGGGGATCTCGAACGATCCCTTCACGTTCAGGTCGCCGGCACGCACGGCGATCAGCAGCGAACGGTCGATGCCGGCGCGGTCCATCTTCGCGATGTAGTCGGGGATCGAGACGCCGCGGCGCATATGCTCCGGGATGCGGACCTGCGCCATGAAGGTCTCGTCCAGACCGGTCTGGCCCAGCCGGATCTCCTGTTCGGTGAACAGGTTGCAGACGATATCGATAGCGCCCATGGCCGCCGCTCCACGGTCGGGATCCCAAGTGCAGAAGATCCTACCCCCGGAATCGCGATCCGGCGAGCCTCAATTTCGCAGACTGAACATTCTTAGGTATTATGTTTCACGATGCGGAATTTATGGCGCCGTGGCCCAGCGCGCCCGGTGCCGGGCGGCATCCGGCAGGCGCCACATCGCCTCCTCGATCCGGCGCGCCTCCCGCGCCAGGACGGCGCCGATCTCCGGCAGCCGGTCGGGCGGGAAGCGGTCGGCGATGCCGGCTGCGGCGATGGCGGAAAGCGGCCGCCCGCGCCGGTTCAGCAGCACCACCGCGGCCATCCGGATCGCGGGCAGGGAACGGTCGGCCTGCTGCGCATAGCCGTCCGACCGGGCGGCGGCGATGGCGGCGGCCAGGCTGTCCGGGTCCTGGCCGGCGGAGGCGTCCAGCCGGGCCGCGTTGCGTGCCAGCACCGCCTGCCATTCGGCATCGCCCATCGGCGCCAGCAAGGCCACGCCGATCGCGCCGGCCCCCAGCGGCCGGCGGGAGCCGATGTCCAGCGGCAGGGTCTGCACCGGATAGCTGCCGGTGACCACGTCCAGGCAGAGATAATCGTCGCCGCTGCGCACCGCGAAATAGACGGAATCGCCCAGCTCGGCGGCGGCCCGCTGCAGGCTCTCATGCGCCACCTCCGCCACGTCGAAGCGGTTGGAGGCGGCCGCCGCCAGGGCGAAGAAATCCAGCCCGATCGCATAGCGCCGGTTGTCGGCCTCCCGCTCCGCCAGCCCCTCCTCGCAGAGGGTGGCCAGCAGCCGGTGCGCGGTGGCGCGGTCCAGCTCCGCTGCCGCCGCCAGGTCGGCCAGCCGCGCGCCCTCGGCCGGCGCCTCCGACAATGCCTTCAGCAGGCGCACGGCACGGCGCAGCACCTGGACGCCACCGGTCTTCGAAGCTGTCTTCTCGGTCATCGGGGGATTAGAAGGCCACCCGATCAATGCGACAAGAGGACGAGGCGAAGGGAAGCCAAAAATCGGCGTAATCAATTGATTTGCTTGCCATCTCCTGCTTCACTGTCACAATACTCTCCAGCATAGCCCCATGCAACACGGGATACCTGTCGAAATCATAAGATTACCGGTGACGTGACCAGCAAAATATTCCAGCCATACAAGAAGTACAGACAACTTCCATTTGCCACATTGGCGAAAAATATCCCTCACAAACCCGATTAATTCAAGCAGCTTAAAATGATATATGCAATTGATTGACTATTTCCACTTACTACGAGCCCTGTCCTGAATCTGCAACTCCGGATCATCAACGAGCTTCCGCAAATGCAGACTAAGCTCACTCGAGCCCAGATAACGAGGGTCCAGTATGGACATGGCATTGTAGCGAACCGCACTCTTATCGTGGCTCAACAAACCTTCCACTCGCTTGATGTCGTTAGCGGAAAGGTCAATGCCCTCGCTGAGAAGCCAGTTGAGCGTTTGTGGAGACAACTCTGCCTCCAGCACGCTGTCGAGATAGTGAGCGAAATGGCCTCGATCCAGCGCAATCCATAGCTTTAAGGCTTGCCTTCCTTGATCTCGTACATCTGAGCGATCATCACCAAGCCAATGCCGGATCTGACCAAAATCGGGGGTCTCAATCTTGAGCCATGCTCCAATTAGGCGAGCACGCGGACTATCCGGTATAATACCCCCCTTGGTGGGATAAGGCTCTTCGTTCTTAAACCAATGTTCAAGATGCGATTTGATCAGCGGCATGAATTCCGGGAAGCTCCTACTGGCGAGATGTTCAACCAGCTCCGCCGCCGAAGCGGCAGTCTTCACATTCTTGGATGTAAGACCATTTTCCAATGCCTGCATGAGGTCAACCGACATTTGGATTTTAAATTTGCACAAGGCAGAATAGAGATACTGTGTCCCCCTAACCTGCTTCTGTTTCAGGCGCTGTATGGTCATTCCAACAGCAATCTCTTCGGGAAGTTCTGTGAGAAGGCAACTGGCCGCCCAGAGTGTGTAGCCAGAACCGCGCTGGCACATATGGGCGATGCACTCCTGGAGCCGTGCCCCATCAAATCGCGCTTCAACGATATTGCTGGCCATCCAGACCATCCACTGCGACGGATGGTAAAGCGCCTTTTCAACAAGATCTTCATCAAAAGCAATGTCGCGGGCCAAAGACCAATCTATCTCTTCGTGGTCGATATGTTCGGCTAGGCTGTAGACTCTACAGATCCAAAGCTGATCGTTTCCTTCCTTCTGCCTCGCCAGAATGTATCCTTTTGCAGCGATCGCGTCGTCCCGCAGAGCCACAGGATCGATGCCTGCCAGCTCGACAATCACACGAATAACTTCGCGAGCGGTGGCAGGATCGAAATCTCTTGTCCAAGCCCAACAGTCGTTAACAGGCATTTCCCAGCAGTTTGAAACTTGAACGAATGCACTGAGATGCAAGAGAGACTTTGGGCGAACATCGACCGCCACTGAAACCTCATCAGCCCCGAGTGCGTTAAGCAAAAACAAGTCCGCAGCTGTCTGTGCCCTTGAGAATTCCAGAGGCTCCTTGAGAATATCGAAAACACTATATTTTCCGAAATCATACTCGATACGATAAGGCCATTTATGTGCAGAAATCAGCTTTTCGACTTTCTGCAAGAAAGCCACAGACCCAAAAGCTTTATGGTTTAGAATCTTGGGAATGATATCGTCGGCGACCGGTCGTGGTGCTTGGTTAAATAGCTGGACACAGGCTTCGAGAACAAAACTTTGTCCCAGTTCATGGCGATTGCTGTGATTAAAGAGGACGCCGCCTCCCAAGCTAGGTGTGAGGACGGTCCCGATTTGCTCGGCGCTGTCTTGCAGTACCGATTGGAGTTCCTCGATCGCATAGAAATCCCCGGACTTCAGCAGACAATTCCAAGCCACTATACGCGACCAGTACTGCCCTGAGTCTTTGAGATCAATTGCATGTCGTGCGACTTCGTTCGGATAGCGTCTGGCACATTCTCCCAGAGGTTGCCCGAGCGCGAATGCTCCGTGTTGATCGCGTCCAGCAACAACAAAAAATGCATCTTCAAAAATGCGCGCCCGCGTTTCTCGACTCAGTTCAGGCTCTGCCTCGGCAGCGATGTAGACCAGGTCGAGCAACTTCAGATACCACTTGCTATCTCTCTCCTGCTGCTCGAAAAATAATGACGTTACGAGTTCCCCGAGGCCAAGTCTGCCGGCAAATCGCAAAACGTTGTCCCACTGAGCATCTGCGAGGGCGGAACGAATTTCATCCAGATCACTTCTATCCGCCAGATTCGTGAGGTGACGTGCGGCAAGGTATTCCCCAAAACTTTTCAAAACGAAACAGAGTACCCGCGTTGATGAATGTCCAACCTTCTCCAGAAGGCCGGCATCTTCCCAATATGAGAGATACCGTTCCGATTTCTCCAGAGATGACAGGAGCGACTCACCAGAAATCTCTGCCCACTTCCTACCGCAAAGTTCAAGCATGTCCCGCTCAGACATGAGCGGAAAGCGCGTGATTAGCCAGCCGACGAGTTCGAGAAATCGCGACAGGATCACTTGGCTGGCAGGCTTGGGGACTGTACGGACAGGGGCTTTATCAACCAACAAAAAAACTTGGTCGAACAGCGACTCGCGCGTTCGACCCAAGGTTTGGCCATTCGCCAAGATCGCTGTGGCCACCCCTATCATGAGAGGGGTTCGACCAACCGCATCCGCAACTGACTTGTTTTCTAGTTCTTCGTTGCAGACCGCACGATAGTTTGTATCAGCGGAAGCTGACCCGGCAATTGCCTCCCATAATGCAGCGATGCTTCTCGCTGCATATGAGGAATCCAAGGGCAATAGGTCATAGTGTCGCCAATCGAAAAAATTGTTGACCGAATATCCGATCGGACGAGTAGTTATGAGCACCCGGCTCTCGGGATATCCAGTGGCGAAGCGGCTGATGCCCTCTGCGATCTGCTCTTGCATGTCGCCGCATTCATCCAATCCGTCGCCGAGCAAGAGCAAATTTGAAAATCCGGCGGAACGGAAAAGGTCTGCTGATATTCCGCTGCCGTCTAATCCGTGCCGGAAGACTGCCTCTTCAAAGGAGGCACCGTTCTTCATATCGGCAGCAACTGCCGACAGGCGCATCTTCAAGACGGGAATGCTATCCTCGCTGTAGCGACGCGCAATTCTCTTTAGGAGCGTCGTCTTCCCCATGCCAGGGCCGGCGACAACGATACCCCTCCTAATGAACCGACCCAATGTTTCAGGATTGACGCCTGACCCGCGCTTGTCTTCATCCGACGGTGTGCGTTGCCAATTATGGTAAGAATCTAACGCTGACTTCAAATCAAAGCTCTGCTGCGCCTTCATGGATTGAGCGGCCCGCGGCTGGGCCGTTAGTGTAATCCAATCGGAATCGACATTCAGTGTCTTGCTAACGCCGAATATCGAGAATGACCTGTTAGTTTCGTGATTCCACCCAGCCAGCTTGCTCAACAGACCAATCGGTCCCGTGTTAAACTTTGTTGAAACCGTGATACCCGCCGCATGCAGAACTTCCGCAATGTCGGTGAGCGAGCGTCGGCCTCGTTGCTCGATCAGGCCCGATGCGTCGTTCAACAGAGCAAGCCAAGCCTGATCTATCTGTGAACTCACCGCACAGATGTGGCCAAGTTCCGCCTTGGCGGCTTGAACCGCGGCATGGTCATTTGCCAATGCAGGAACGGTTTGAACGAAGAGATTTTGGCAGGTTTGCGCTTGGTCAAGGCCTGCGTGCTTCAGCTCTTGCAGCCATTTCCGTCCGATATCGGAAAGAACATCAACGCGTCCAGAGCCTATTCGACCTATGTCTCTGGCGAGGTTGTCGCGGACCGATGCGCTGCTGTTCGGACAGACGACGAGAACACTCGTATCGCAGTCATTCTTCGAAACGCCATTTGCAAGCTGAAGCAGGGCGGACCAAAGCCGATTTGTGGCAGTGAGGCCCTTTTTTACCTGAACTTCAACGCGTTTCCCATTCGCGAGGGTGCAGGCAATGTCATCACCCGCACCTCCCGTTTCAGCGTCGACGGCTATGGGAATATCCTGCTGGTTAGGTATCCAACCTAACGGGCGACCACGGGCCATGTGAATATTGACTATCGCGGTTACTGCGGCTTGAAAATTCATCCCACCGGCCGTTGCGGCACCGCCCGCACTGTTCTTTAATTTTGCTTTCACTGCCTGCCTGCTAGTGATCAAGGTGGTAGGATCCTAGCCAGAATGGGCCGGCGCATTCAATCTGGGAACGGCAGATACAGACACATCTGCATCGCGCGAATGATCAATGAGGGCATAATTTAATAAGGCAACGACAGAAGATGCATTGGAACGCGACGTACTTCGCAGGTAGGTCCGGTTATTGGCCGAGTGAGTTGGATGTGGCGGAGCACCGCAAAAAGTTTGGCTAATTAGTTGTACACAATTGGTCAATTATTTGAATTATATTATATTTTATTCAAAATTGAATGACAAGACATTGCCGCCAAGTTTCTGGATACCCATTTGCGAGAACTAATACTGCGTTTTTCATTTGGAAAATCTATTTTATTTCTACCTCTTCTCACCGAAAACGGTCGCTTTCAGGTGCCATAGGGTTGACTCCTTGACGGGCGAGAAATCCATTTCTCCAAGCGCATTGCAGTAAGGGGGTGTCGGAACTCGCACTGCGGCAACTATTACCGCTGACGGTCACCTACCAGATCTCCCGCGACCTGCTGCTCTGCGAAGCCCTAGAATCGAGCTGGGAGCTACCGGTCATCAAGGCTCTCGCAAGCCTGTTCCGCGAACGCAGCCAGCACGCCGCCATCCGATCCGACAACGGCCTTGCCCTTCGCCAGCCCGAACGGCCTCTACAACCTCTCCAAGCTCTCCGTCTTGTGGCTCAAGCTCGGCATCGGCATCGAACGCATCCGCCCGGGAAAACCCCAGCAGAACGGCCGCCATGAGCGCATGCACCTCACCCTGAAGACAGAGACCACCCGGCCGCCAGGACGGAATGCCCTGCAGCAGCAGGCCCGCTTCGATACATTCGTCAGAGAGTTCAACGAGGAAAGGCCCCATGAGGCCCTCGACATGCGTTGCCCGGCCGAACTCTACCGGGCCTCGCAAAGCCCTTATACCGGCCTGCCAGAGCTGGAATATCCATTCCACGATCGCGACGTCACGGTCACCTCCTGCGGCCGCATCTGCATGCACCGCAAGAAGATAAACATCTCGACCGTGCTCGCCGGTCAGACACTCGGAATCAAGGAGGTGGACGATGGCATTTGGCTCGTGAGCTTCATCCACTACGAGCTGGGTTATATCGACCTGGAGCAGAAAACCTTGCAGACAATCGACAATCCGTTCGGCACGAAATTGTCACCCATGTCTTAGGTACGATCTGTCACCTATGTGTCCGGACTGGACAGGTCGGGCGTGGAGCGGGCGAAGGGAATCGAACCCTCGTCTCGAGCTTGGGAAGCTTGCGTTCTACCATTGAACTACGCCCGCTCAAGGCGCCGAAGCGGCGGACTATCTAGCGTTTCCAGCAGGGCCTTCGCAAGGGGAAAGGTGAACCCGAAAGGTCACCGTCCCGCAAGGGTCACCCGCACCTTCACATCGTTATTGCCCTCAGCGTCGACGACTCGCTTCAGCAGGCCGACGATGCCGGCGTCCAGCAGCTGGCCGCGGGCCAGCAGCAGCATGCCGTCGGCGCTGTACACGTCCTGCGCCAGCATCGTGCCCGGCCCCATCTGCTCCAGGTCGCTGAGGCGAACTTCCAGGCCGGCGGGCGCAGGCGGTTCGGCAGGCCTGGCCGGTGTCTTCTCCGCCGGCCGCAGGGCGGCGGCACGGCGGCCGCCAGCGGGCACCTTCGCCGCCTTCTCCGGCACGTGGATCTCCACCACCTCGCGATAGCTCTCCGCCGGCTTCGGCGCGACGGTGCGGGTGACGGCCGCGTCGACGGCCTTCGCCAGCTTGCCGAAGGAGACCGGCTTGATCAGGTAGCCGCTGACGTCCAGCGCCCGGGCCGCCCGCACCACCGGCTCGTCGCCATAGCCGGTTAGCATGATGAACGGGGTGGCCGGTGGGGTGGGCGCCGCGGCGCCGGAGCGGATCGCCTGCAGCAGCTGCAGGCCGCCGAGCGGCCCCATGCTCCAGTCGCTGATCACGCAGTCCACCGGGTCCGGGCCTTCGCGCAGGCGCTCCAGCGCGTCTTCGCCGCTGGCGGCCTGCACGATGCGCGCGGCCTGCATCCGCTCCAGCATGCCCTGCACCAGGTGGCGGATGAACGGCAGGTCGTCCACCACCAGGAAGCTCAGATGGGAGAAGTCGGGCCCGGTCACGACCTTCGCCTTCCTGTTCGTTGGCATGCGTCCCTGCATCCGCATCGCAGCCGGAAGGACGCCATTTGATTGCAACATGCAACAGTTCCCGCGAGAAATCACTTTCTGTTTCGCGTGGTGTAGACAGGGACGGCCCGGCCGGCTGTGTCGGGCGTCACAACCGGGGCGACAGCGAGGGCGAAGGCGATGCGGCGATGCAGGGACCGGCGGTGAGCGGAGCGTCAGGTGGCGGCCCCCGCATGGTCAACCAGGGGCGCTGGGACAATCCCTGGATCGACGGCCGCGAGATGCGCCCCGAGCCGGAGGTGCATGACAGCGCGGTGGTGGAGCGGACCGAAATGTGGCCCTGGACGGTGATCGGGCCGCACTGCCTGGTCGCCGACAGCATCATCCGCGACTATGCCTATGCGGTCGGCGACAACCAGATCCACAACGCCGATATCGGCAAGTTCTGCAACATCGCCACCGGGGTGCGGATCAACCCGACCAACCACCCGATGTGGCGTGCCAGCCTGCACCACTTCACCTATCGCAGCCGGTCGCACCACATGGGGCCGGACGACCCTGAGATCTTCGCCTGGCGCCGTTCGACACCCGTCGCCATCGGCCCCGACGTCTGGATCGGCCACAACGCGATCCTGCTGCCCGGCGTGACCGTGGGCGCCGGGGCGGTGATCGGCGCCGGCGCGATCGTGACGAAGCCGGTACCCGCCTACACCATCGTCGCCGGCAACCCGGCGAAGGCGATCCGCCGGCGGGTGGATGAAGCGGCGGAAGCCGCCTTCCTGCGCATCGCCTGGTGGGACTGGCCGCACGAGCGGCTGGCCGCCGCCCTGCCCGACTTCCGCGCCCTGGATGCGGCGTCCTTCGCGGCGAAGTACGATCCGGGCAACTGAGAACCGAAGGCCAAGGACGCGCCATGCAGCTCGCCACCATCGGCTACGAGAAGGCCAGTCTGGACGATGTCATCGCCCGCCTGCAGGCCGCCGGCGTGCAGGTGCTGATCGACGTGCGCGCGGTCGCCGCCTCCCGCCGCGCCGGTTTTTCCAAGACCCTGCTGGGCAACACCCTGCGCGCCCACGGCATCGACTATCTGCACCTGCGGGCGCTGGGCACGCCGAAGGCCGGCCGGATGGCCGCCCGGGCAGGCCGATATGCGGAGATGCGGGAGATCTTCGAGGACCAGCTCGCCACGCCGGAGGCGCAGCTGCAGCTGGCGCAGGCCGCGGAGGTGGTGCAGGCGAAGCCGGCCGCCCTGCTCTGCTACGAGGGCGAAGCCGCCCATTGCCACCGCGCCGTCGTGGCGGAACGGCTGCGGGAGAGGCTGGGCTGCACGGTCGTGGACCTGTAGGTTCCGGATCTGCGGAACCTCACCGGAGCCCGACCATGAAAGCCATCCTGGGTGAAGCCCTGGACTCGATCGACGACTACAGCCTGACGGAGGTGGCCGCGCCGGCGCCGGGGCCCGGCGAGGTGCAGGTCCGGATCGCCGCCTGCGGCATCGGCTATGTCGATGTCCTGGTCGCCCTGGGCGGCTACCAGGTGAAGCCGACCCTGCCGCACATCCCGGGCATGGAGGCCGCCGGCACCGTCGCCGCCCTGGGAGAAGGTGTCAGCGGCCTGGCGGTCGGCGACCGGGTGCTGGCCGCCGTCCAGGGCGGCTTCGCGGACTATGCGGTGGCGCCGGCCGAAGGCGTCTTCCGCCTGCCCGAGCGGCTGGACTTCGCCGCCGCCTCCGGCCTGCGGATCAACTATCTGACCGCGCTGCACGGCCTGCGCGACCGGGCCCGCATCCAGGCAGGCGAACGGCTGCTGGTGCTGGGGGCGGCCGGCGGGGTCGGTATCGCCGCGGTACAGGTCGGCAAGCTGCTGGGGGCGGAGGTGATCGCCGTCGCGTCCACGGAGGAGAAACGTGCCTTCGCAACCGAGTGGGGCGCCGACCGTGTGCTGGACAGCGATCCCGAGGGCTGGCGCGACCGGCTGCGCGCGGCCTGCGGCGGGCGCGGCCCGGACGTGGTGTTCGACCCGCTCTGCGGCCCGCTGTTCCAGCCGGCCTTCCGCTCCCTGGTCTGGGGCGGCCGGCATCTGGTCGTCGGCTTCGTCGGCGGCGAGATCCCGGCCCTGCCGGCCAACCTGCCGCTGATGAAGGGCGCCGCGCTGACCGGGGTGGATGTCCGCCAGTTCCTGCTGCTGGAGCCGGACAAGGCTCGCACCCGGATGGAGACCCTGCTGTCCTGGACCGCCGACGGCCGCCTGCAGCCGGTGGTCGGCCGGCGCTTCCCGATGGCGGCGTTCGCCGACGCCATGGCCCATGCCCATGGCGGCAAGGCGCTGGGCAAGACGGTGCTGGAGATCGACTGAGACGGACGGGAGAGAGAACGGTCATTCTCGGGCCTGTCCCGAGAATCCATTCCGCAAACGGATCAGAAGCCGCAGGGCTGGCGGAATGGATCCCGGATCAAGTCCGGGATGACGGGCGCAGGAGGCGTCGCCGCCGGTCAGTGGTCGCGATATTCCCCCGGCGCGCAGCCGAACACTTCACGGAAGCGGCGATTGAAATAGGACAGGTCGGAGAAGCCTGCGCCATAGGCGATGCTGGAGATCAGCTCCGCCGCGCCGCCGGCGCTGCGACGCACCAGCAGGGCGCGGGCGAATTCCAGCCGCTTCGCGGTCAGGTAGCGGGTCGGCGTGGTGCCCAGCGCTTCGAAGGCGCGCTGCACCCGCCGCGGATGGACGTCGAGAATCTTCGGCAACAGCGCGGCGGAAAAGTCGCCGTCGCGGAAATGCGTTTCGATGCATTCCAGCGCGCGGGCCAGAAGCGGCTCCATCGCCTCCTGCCCGTCGCCATGGCCCGGCATCTCGCCCTCCTCGCGGGCGAAGACGAAAGCGCCAATCAGGCCGAACAACGCGTCCCGCAGGAAGCCGGTCTGGACGCTGCTGCCTTCGCTGCGCAGTACCTTGTGCACGACGGAATGGATCGCCCGGGCGGTCGGGTCGCTGCCTGACAGCGACATGCCGCCGACCAGGGCGGTGCCGAAATGCTCGTGCACCGCGGTCCGCGACAGGTGCAGCGAGACCTGCGCGCAGCGGTCGCCGAAGAAGGTGAATTCCGACGGCCGGGTGCTGTCGATCAGCACCAGGTCGCCGGGCAGCAGCATCGAGGCCTGGTCGTTCTGCGCCATCAGGGCGCGGCCGGAATATTGCAGGATCAGGAAATAGTTCTCGCCGTGATCGTCGCGGATGTTGCGGCTGGTGCGCAGGATCTGCTGCATGTCCGTCGCCACCATCGCGATCTCCACCCCGGCGCGGACGCCGGTGGCGACGCCGCCCCAGGCATCCTTCTTTTCGGGGTGCGGGCGGATGTCGAAGGAGCCGCAGACCGACTGCAGGTCGGCCTCGAAACGGGCCAGCGGCAGGCTGTTGGAAACCGCGTGCTTCAGCATGGCTGCCAGAATGGCGCCAATCCGCGGCCAATGGCAAATGTCGCCTGAGTCCAAGCCGGCTGTCGCCAAGGTCCAAGACCCGGCCCCGCCCGCCCTGCCTAGACTGGTCGCAATGAATGAATGCCATCTGGGAGGAATGGCCGTGACAGAGTTCACGATGACGATCGGCGGCGAACCGATCGCCGCGCCTGCGACCTTTGCGGTCCTCAATCCATCGACGGGTGCGCCCGCGGGCCATGCGCCCGACTGCAGCACCGCCCAGCTCGACCAGGCCGTGGCCGCGGCGGATGCGGCCTTCCAGAGCTGGTCGCGCCTGCCCGACGAGGAGCTGCGCCGCTATTGCGAGGCGGTGACGGCGAAGATCGGCGCCCATGCCGAGGAGCTGGCCGTGCTGGTGACCCGGGAGCAGGGCAAGCCGCTGAACGGCCTGGGCTCGCGCTTCGAGATGGGCGGCGCCGGCGCCTGGGCCAGCTTCACCGCCGGCCTGTCGCTGCCGATGAAGGTGCTGCAGGACAGTAACGAGGGCCGGGTGGAACTGCATCGCCGGCCGCTGGGTGTCGTCGGCTCCATCACCCCCTGGAACTTCCCGGTGATGATCGCGGTCTGGCACATCCTGCCGGCCCTGCGCACCGGCAATACGGTGGTGATCAAGCCCTCGCCCTACACCCCGCTGGCGACCCTGCGGCTGGTGCAGCTGATGAACGAGGTGCTGCCGCCCGGCGTGGTGAACAGCATCTCCGCCGGCGACGGCGAGACGAATATCGGCGCGGCGATGGCTGCCCATCCCGGCATCCGCAAGATCGTCTTCACCGGCTCCTGCGCCACCGGCAAGCGGGTGATGATGTCCGCGGCGGAGACGATGAAGCGCCTGACCCTGGAGATGGGCGGCAACGACGCGGCGATCGTGCTGCCCGACGTCGACGCCAAGGCGATCGCCGAGGGGCTGTTCTGGGGCGGCTTCATCAACAACGGCCAGACCTGCGCCGCGATGAAGCGGCTCTATGTCCACGATGCGGTGTTCGACGATGTCTGCCAGGAGCTGGCGGCTTTCGCCCGCACCATTCCGGTCGGCGACGGCATGGACGAGGGCAGCATCCTGGGCCCGGTGCAGAACCGCATGCAGTTCGACAAGGTGGCCGGCCTGGTCGCCGGCGCGAAGGGCCGCGGCGCGGTCCTGCTGGGCGGCGAGCCCGGCGAGGGGCTGTTCTTTCCGCCGACGATCATCGCCGACCTGCCCGAGGACGATCCCCTGGTGCAGGAGGAGCAGTTCGGCCCGGCCCTGCCGGTGATCCGCTTCAGCGACGAGGAGGCGGCGCTGCGGGCGGCCAACGATTCCCCCAACGGGCTGGGCGGGTCGGTCTGGTCGCGCGACGTGGAGAAGGCGCGGGCACTCGGCATGCGGATGCAGTGCGGCTCGCTGTGGATCAACAAGCATGGCGCGATCCAGCCCAACGCGCCGTTCGGCGGCGTGAAATCCTCCGGCCTCGGCGTCGAGTTCGGCGAGGAGGGGCTGCAGGAATATACCGACATCCAGGTGGTGTTCAGCTGATGGAGGCCTACGACTATATCGTCGTCGGCGGCGGCTCCTCCGGATGCGTGATGGCCGCCCGCCTGGCGGAAGATCCCGGCACCCGCATTCTGCTGATCGAGAGCGGGCGCCGCGACACCAACCGCTGGATCCACATCCCGGCCACCTTCTTCAAGGTGCTGCAGGCCGGGCGCGACGTGATCGCCTATATCGGCGAGCCCAGCCCCGACCTGAACGGCCGGCCGGCGATCGTGCCGCAGGGCCATGTGATCGGCGGAGGTTCGTCAGTCAACGCCATGCTCTATGTCCGCGGCCAGGCGCAGGACTATGACGGCTGGGCACAGTCGGGCCTGCGCGGCTGGTCCTACCAGGACGTGCTGCCGGCATTCCGCGACCTGGAATGCAACATGGTGCATTCCGACGAATTCCACGGCACCGACGGGGAGCTGAACGTCTCGGAAAAGCGCTACGGCCATCCGCTGAGCTGGGCCTTCATCCGCGCGGCGCAGGAGACCGGGCTGCCCTACAACCCGGACTTCAACGGCCGGGTGCAGGAAGGGGTCGGCTTCTACCAGGTGACGACGAAGGAGGGGCGGCGCTGGAGTGCGGCGCAGGCCTTCCTGCGCAAGGCGGAGAAAAACCCCAACCTGCGGATCCTGACCGAAAGCCGGGTGGCCCGGGTCAGCTTCGAGGGCAAGCGCGCCGCCGGCGTGGTGATGGAGGATGGCACCGCCTTCAAGTGCATGGGGGAGGTGATCCTCTGTGCCGGGGCGATCGAATCGCCGCGCCTGCTGCAGCTCTCCGGCGTCGGCAATGCTGCCGAACTGTCCGCCCTGGGGATCGAGGTGGTGCACGACCTGCCCGGCGTGGGGGAGAACTACCAGGACCATCTGGAAAGCACGGTGCAGGGCGAGACGATCGAGCCGATCTCGATCTACAAGCAGGATGTCGGCATCGCCGCGGTCCGGCACATGCTGCAGTACATGGCGAGCCGCACCGGGCTCTTGACCAGCAACGTGGTGGAATGCGGCGGCTTCGCCGACCTGTCGGATGCCGGCCTGCCGGACATCCAGTTCCATGTCCTGCCGTTCATGGTGCCGGGCCTGGACCGCGACCCGATCGAGGCGCATGGCATCGCCATCGGCCCCTGCTTCCTGCGGCCGCGGTCGCGCGGCTCGGTGAAGCTGCGCGCCGCCGACCCGAAGGAACCGGCCCTGTTCGACGCCGGCGCGCTGCGCGACCCCTACGATGTCGACCTGCTGGTGCGCGGCGTGCGCAAGAGCATCGAGATCCTGGAGGCCCCGTCGCTGGCGAAGCTGATCAAGCGTCGCCACCTGCCCGAGCCCGGGCTGGAGAACGACGAGGACGGCATGCGCAGCTATGTCCGGCAGACGGCGAAGACCGTGTTCCATCCCGCCGGCACCTGCGCCATGGGGCCGGACGGCGACCGCAGGGCGGTGCTGGACAACGAGCTCCGGGTGCGCGGCGTGAAGGGGCTGCGGGTCTGCGACGCCTCCGCCATGCCGACCCTGATCAGCGGCAATACCAACGCACCGACGATGATGATCGCCGAGCGCGCGTCGCGTTTCGTGCGCGGCAAGGAGAGCCTGAACGGTTAAGCTCAGGTCAACGAAGACAGGGAGGAAGACATGAAACGGAACAAGCTGCTGGCCGTCCTGGCCGGCATGACCGGCCTGTTCGTGGCCGGCCAGGCCTATGCCGCACCCGATTGCGGCATGAACACCGGCAAGCCGGCGACCGGCGAGCCGATCGTCGTCGGCGGCATCCACGGCAATGCGCCGCCGGGCGACTTCTCCGCCTCCACCGACGCGGCGAAGGCCTATTTCGACTGCGTCAACGCCAATGGCGGCATCCATGGCCGGCCGATCGACTACCGGGTCGAGAACGACCAGTGGAACCCGGAAATGGCGGCACAGGCAGCCTCCAAGCTGGTGAAGGACGCCAACGCCGTGGCCCTGGTCGGCAACGGCTCGTTCATCGAGATGGCGGTGAACGCGAAGACCTATGCCGACGAGAACATCATGGCGATGGCCGCGGCCTGCGCCATCTCCGAATGTTTCGAAAGCTCCAACATCGTCTCCACCAACCAGGGGCCGCTGCCGTCGAACCTGGGTGCCACCCAGTACGCGCAGGAGGAACTGGGCTCGGAGAACGTCGCCTGCATCGGCCTGAACATCCCCAATAACGGGCCCTGGTCCTGCAAGGTCTCCATCGACCTGATGAAGGCCCGCGGGGGCGACGGCTCGATGGTGCTGATCAATCCCGGCGCGCCGGACGTGAACTCCGCGCTGCTGGAAGCGGTGTCGAACGGCGCCGACACGATCCTGCTGAACCTGCCCGCCGGCCTGGCGATCGCCGTGCTGAAGGCGGCGGAGGAGCAGGACCTGCGGGATTCCTACAAGTGGATCGCGCCCACCCCGCTTTATGACCTGTCGGTGCCGGCGGCACTGGGCGAGTACTGGGACGGCCATGTCTACGTGAACGCCGAGCTCGCGCCCTTCCACCTGGGCGGCAAGGACGCAAAGAACTGGCTGGCGGTGATGGACGCCTATGCCCGGCCGGAGGATCCGCGCGACACCTTCGCCCAGTCCGGCTACCTGTCGGCCACCTACTTCGTGAAGACCCTGCTGGCGATGGACCCCGCCGATGTCGATGACCGCGCCAAGGTGACCGAGGCGATCAAGAACATCTCGGGCTATACCTCGGACCTGATGTGCGGGCCGTACTATGTCGGCGACACCGACTTCCACATGCCGAACCATGCCGGCTACATGGTGCGGATCGTCGGCGGCGAGTACGAGGTCGTGCGCGACTGCTACGAGTTCGACAGCAGCTATTTCGACCCCCACAAGGAGGTCGAGAAGAAGCTGGGCCTGCGCTGAGCGCAGGGTAGCGGCAGAGTGACCCGCCCGCCGGCTTCGCCCCGCGGGCGGGTCAATTGCGTCACGGCCTGACGGCTTCCGGAGGATCCCGCGATTACTGAGACCGGCCTCGATATGGACCACCGCAAGGGAGGCACCAGTTTCCGGTTGGGCACGGCCGACCATAGCGGAGCGTCGCTTTGGGGCTGGGTTCGCGAAACCGGGCGCCGAAGCTGGACAGGAAAACCATTGCACGTCCCAACGCGTCACCACCGGGCTTGTCCCGGTGGTCCATCGCACCGCGCGGCTCAATCAGGGCAGGCATTGATTGAGAGAGCGGCAGCATGGACTAGCGCATCAAGTACGCGAGTGACGATCCTGGACGAGGCGGGTGCCCCCTGCCGCCTCGTCACCGGCAGGAGCCGGCGCGCGTGACGCAGGCGCGGCTGCTGAACTGGGGCCTGTACGTCGTCCTGATGGTCGCCGTCGTGGCGATCCTGGGCTGGGACAAGCCGGGCAAGATCGTCGGGCTGTTCTTCGTCTCCGGCCTGGCGGTCGGCTCGCTCTACGCCCTGGGCGGCATCGGCATGGTGGTGCTGTACCGCGCCACCGGGGTGCTGAACTTCGCCAACGGGGCGGCCGGCGCCGCCGGCGCGATGACCGCCTGGCAGCTGGACCAGTGGGGGGTCTGGCCGCCCTTCGCGTGGGCGGCCTGCATCCTGCTGGCGACCGCCATCCTGCTGCTCTACGGCCGGCTGATCGCGCCGCTGCTGTCCTGGCGCGAACCGGTGGTGAAGGCCGTGGCCACCCTGGGCTTCGCCCTGATCGTCCTGGGCATCGTCAGCTTCCTGTGGATCGACGATCCGCGGAAACTGTCGCTGCCCACCGACAAGATCGGCGTCCAGCTTCTGGGCCTGCGGGTGACGGCGACCCGGCTGATCGTGGTCCTGGCCTCGATCGGCATCGTCGCCGGGATCTGGCTCTACCTGACCCGCACGGTCACCGGGCTGCAGATGCGCTCCCTGGCCAACGACCGCAGCCTGTCGGCCCTGATCGGCGTGCCGATCCTGAAGGTGGAGACCATCGCCTGGGGCCTGTCGGGCGTGATCGCCGGCTTCACCGGGCTGATGTTCGGCGACCTGATCCGGCTGGAGCCGACGGTGATCACCTTCATGGTGATCCCCGCCATCGCCGCCGCCGTCTGCGGCCGGCTGGAAAGCCTGGGCCTGGTCCTGGTCGGCGGCCTGTCGATGGGCGTGATCGAGAGCCTGCTGACCCTGTCCCCGGTGCTGAAGGGCGCACGGCCCATCGCCCCCTTCGTGATCGCGGCACTGGTGCTGCTCTGGTACCAGCGCCACACCCGGCTGACCTTCGACAGCAAGGACTGAGCCGCGATGCCGAGCCTCTTCAGCACCACGCCGTCGGGCCGCGCCGGGCTGGCCTTCGCCCTGTTCGCCCTGCTGGTCGTGCCGTCGATCGCCGGCAGCCAGTGGCTGAACATCTTCACCTCCACCGCCTGCTTCGCCCTGGCGATCGCCGGCGTCGCCTTCATGTATGCCCGGCTGGGCATGGTCAGCCTGACCCAGGTCGGGCTGATGGGGATCGGCGGCTGGGTGGTGCTGCGCCTGAACCACGGCCTGGACCTGCCGTTCGAGATCAACCTGATCGCCGCCGGCGCGGTCACCATGGTGCTGGGCATGATCCTGGCCCTGCCGGCACTGCGCCTGCGCGGGCTGTACCTGGCCCTGGTCACCCTGATGGCGGCCGGCGGGCTGGAGATCATGCTGGCCACCTACCAGTTCCCCAATGGCGGCGAGGGGTTCTGGGGGGTGCAGACCGGCTCCGGCGCGCCGTTCCGGCGGCCCGTCATCGCACAGAGCGACGAGGCCTATCTGCGCTACACGGTCTTCGTCGCCCTCCTCGGCTTCCTGCTGATCGAGCTGCACCGGCGGCTGGCGCCTGGCCGCGCCTGGGCGATGATCCGCCGGTCGGAGGCCGCCGCCATGTCGGCCGGGGTCAATGTCACCCTGTACAAGACCTGGGCCTTCGCCCTGTCCGGCCTGCTGGCCGGCGTCGCCGGCGGCCTGCTGGCGGGCAGCCTGGGCCTGCTGGACGGCGGCACCTTCCGCGCCAGCGAGAGCGTGCTGGTCTTCGCCCTGGCGGTGGTCGGCGGCGCCGCCTCCTGGCTGGGCGCGGTGATCGCCGCCGCCCTGTTCCGCATCCTGCCGGCGCTGCTGAACGACTGGGGCCTGGATGCCGACCTGTCCTTCGTCATCTTCGGCGCCGGCCTGCTGCACGCGGTGATCACCGCGCCGAACGGCATCGCCGGCCAGGTGATGGAGCTTGCCGGCAATCTGCGCCGTCGCCTGCCGGGCCGCGCGGCCGCGCCGCCGGCGGCGGGCGGGCTGCAGCCGCCGGTGGAGATCAGCGACGTCACGGTGCGCTTCGGGGGCGTGCTGGCGCTGGACGGGGTGGAGGCGTCCTTCAGCCGCCCAGTCAGCGGCATCATCGGCCCGAACGGCGCCGGCAAGACCACCCTGATGAACGTGCTGTCCGGCTTCGTGACCGCCAGTGACGGAAGGGTGCTGGCCGGCGGCGCCGACCTGATGCGGATGTCGCCGCACCGCCGCAGCCAGTGGGGCCTGCGCCGGTCGTTCCAGAAGGAGGAGATCGCCGACGACCTGTCGCTGGCGGAGAATGTCCGGGTGCAGATGGACGGGCTGGCACTGACCCCGCGGCAGAAGCAGGCGGAGGTGGACCGCGCCCTGGCTTTTGTCGGCCTGCAGGAGATGGCCGAGCAGCCGGCCGCGGGGCTGAACAGCTTCCAGCGGCGGCTGGTCGATATCGCCAAATGCCTGGTTGGCGGCCCCCGCATCGTCATGTTCGACGAACCCGCCGGCGGCCTGTCGGCGGAGGAGACCCGCGCGCTGGGCGACCTGATCCTGCGGATCCACGACGAGACCGGCGCCATGACCCTGGTGATCGACCATGACGTGGACCTGATCTCGCGCATCTGCGCGGAGACCCTGGTGCTCGACTTCGGCAAGCGGATCGCCTTCGGTCCGACGGCGGAGGTGCTCGCCGACCCGAAAGTGCGCGCCGCCTATCTGGGGATTGAGGAGGGCGCGGCATGAGCCTGGAGGTCGATGCCCTGTCGGTGCTGAAGGACGGCCGCAGGGTGGTGTCGGAGGTCAGCCTGTCGGTGGCGCCGGGGCAGGTGACGGCGATCCTGGGCGCCAACGGCGCCGGCAAGTCGGAGCTGGTGCTGGCGGTCGCCGGCATGCTGCCGCTTGCCGGCGGCAGCATCCATGCCGACGGCAAGGCGATCGGCGGGCTGGGGCCCGACGCGATCCGCAAGGCCGGAGTCGCCGCGGTGCCGGAGGGCCACAGGGTGCTGACCCGCCTGAGCGTCGAGGACAATCTGCGCGCGGCCGGCTCGCTGCTGCCGCGGGGGGCGGCGCAGGCGCTGGCCGATACCTACGACCTGTTCCCGGAACTGGCAGCCCGCCGGCAGCAGCCGGCCGGCACCCTGTCCGGCGGGCAGCAGCAGATGGTGGCGCTGGGCCATGCCCTGATGGCGCGGCCGAAATACATCCTGATCGACGAGATGTCGCTGGGCCTGGCGCCGCTGATCGTGAAGCGGCTGATGGCGGTGGTGGCGGACCTGAAGGCGCGCGGCACCGGCATCGTCCTGATCGAGCAGTTCACCGAGCTGGCGCTGGGCATCGCCGATGATGCCCTGGTGCTGCGCGGCGGCCGCACGCATTTCCGCGGCACGGCGGCGGAGCTGAAGGCGCGGCCCGACCTGCTGGACGCCGCCTACCTGGCCCGCCCCCAGATGAACTGAAAGCCGGCCGACTGCGGCCCGGCAAAGCAGGAGCCAATCATGCACAACGGACGAACCTACATTGTTACCGGTGCCGCCTCCGGCATCGGCGCGGAGACCTGCCGGCAGCTGCGTGCGGCCGGCGCACGGGTCATCGGCGTCGACCGGCACGACACGGACAATGCCGACGAGCTGTTCCTGTCCGACCTGTCCGACCCGGCGGCGATCGACGACCTGGCCACGCGCCTGCCCGAAGGTGCCGACGGGCTGGCCAATATCGCCGGCCTGCCGCCGACCGCGGCCCCCGACCTGCTGCTGAAGGTCAACTTGATCGGCCTGCGGCGACTGACCGAACGGCTGGTGCCGAAGCTGGCGGACGGTGCCTCGATCGTGAACCTGGCCTCCCTGGCCGGCTTCGGCTGGGCGGATGCGCTGGACCAGGTCCGGGGCGCGCTGGCGCTCGACTTCGACGGCGACATTGCCGGCTTCTGTGCCGACAACCGGCTCGCCGAGGGCGGTCGCTCCTACTTCCTGTCGAAGGAGGCGCTGATCGTCTGGACGATGCAGAACCGCTGGACCTGGCGGGAGCGCGGCATCCGCATGAACGCGATCAGCCCGGGCCCGGTGGACACGCCGATCCTGCCCGACTTCATCGAGACCCTGGGCGCCCGGGCGGAGGAGGATATGCGGGTGATGGACCGGCCGGGCCGGCCGGTCGACATCGCGCCGGTGGTCGGCTTCCTGCTGTCGACCGGCTCCGGCTGGCTGCGCGGCGCCAATATCGCCGCCGATGGCGGCATGTCCTCGCACCTGTTGACCGGGATGCACGGCCTCTGACCTTGCCGATGGCGGTGCCGGCCCCGATATCGGGATGGCACCGATCCCGCAGGAGGCAGGACATGACCCCCGAGGAACGCACCCTTTTGACCGGCTTCTTCGACCGGCTGGGCCAGGCCCCCGCCGCCGACAAGGATGCGGAGGCCGACGGCCTGATTCGCGAGGCGGTGGGCCGCAATCCCGACCTGGCCTATCGCATGGCGCAGACCGCCCTGGTCTACGAGCATGGCCTGGCCGCCGCGCAGGAGCAGATCCGCCAGCTGCAGGCGCAGGTTCGCGACCTGCAGGCGCGGTCGTCCGTTCCCGCCACCACCGGCGGCGGCAGCTTCCTGGGTTCGGTGCCGCGGGTGCCGCTGTCGGGTGCCGCCCAGACGCGGAGCCTGCCACCACAGGCCCCGCAGGCGGGCGGCGGCAATGCCTTCGGCGGAAATGCAGTCGGGAGCGGCTTCGGCCGGCGGGGCGCCGGCTTCGGCGGCGGACAGAGCTTTCTGGGCTCGGCGATGAGCACAGCCCTCGGCGTCGCCGGCGGCATGGCGCTGTTCTCCGGCCTGGAGCATATGTTCGGCGGCGGCATTGCGGAGGCCATGCCGCAGGAGGAGATCGTCAACCAGACCGTCGTGGACGAGGGCGCCGGCGCGGCAGGCCCCTGGGGCGCTGCCGATCCGTCCGGCGGCGCACCGGACGGGGGCATTCCTGCGGGCTACGACCAGGCCGGCACCGACCCCGGCGGCTATGATCCGGGTGGCGTCGATCAGGGCGGCTATGACGACGGCGGCTTCTTCGACGGCGGGGGTTTCGACGACGGGGGCGGCTTCGACCTCTGACCCGGCCGCCCCGCCGTCTCAGCGCCCGTCGCCGCCCGCCGGCTGCCCGCCGGCCGCCTGCTCCGACGCTGCGATCGCGGACAGTGCCGCGCCGGCCGCCGCGCCTGCCCTGCGGGGATCCGGCTCGGCGCCGTCGCCATGGCCCTCCGCCACGCGGACCGTCACCTCGCGATGGGCGAAGCGGATGCCGTTCTCGGCGAACAGCTCCCGGATCCGGGAATAGACCGCCTTGCGCACCATGAACTGGTCGCCCGGCCGGGTCATGAACTTGACCCGGATGATCATCGCGGAATCTTCCATCTGGTAGACGCCCTGGCTCTTCAGCGGCTGCAGGAAAAGATGCCCGATCAGCGGGTCCTCCTGCAGCTCCTGCCCCAGATTCTTGATCAACTTGCGCACCTTCTCGACATCGGTGTCGTAGGTCACCCGCAGCGGCAGCTTCATCATCACCCAGTCGCGGGAATAGTTCTGCAGGTGCGTGATCTCGCCGAACGGGATGGTGTGCAGCGGCCCCAGCTGGTGGCGCAGCTGCATCGACCGGATCGACACCCGCTCCACCGTGCCCTTCACCGGCCCGACATTGACGTATTCGCCCAGCCGGAAGGCGTCGTCGATCAGGAAGAAGGCGCCTGAGAAGATGTCGCGGATCAGGGTCTGGGCGCCGAAGCCGATCGCCAGGCCGATCACGCCGGCACCGGCGAACAGCGGCGTCACGTCGACCCCCATGGCGGACAGGATGATCATCCCGGCGAAGACCAGGATCGACAGCAGCAGGAAGGTGCGGAACATCGGCAGCAGGGTGCCGAGACGGGACAGGCCGCGCCGCGGCCCCTCCTCGTCCATCGGGCTGCCGGCAGCGCCGTTCGACACGCCTTCCTCGGCGATCCGGCGGTCGACGGCGATGCGCACCGCCTCATAGGCCAGCCAGGCCACAAAGGCGACCAGCACGATCTCCCAGAAGGCGCCCCAGAAACCGCCGAACACCGCCGAATCCAGTCCCCAGACGTCCATCATGACGGCGGCCGCGCCCAGCACCGCGATCCAGCCGACAGCCCGTTCCGCCAGCCCGGCATAGCTGCGGTCGACCGGCGGCGGCGCCGCCGCCGCCGCCTCGGCATCCTCCGGCGCCGCTTCTGCAGGCACCGGTTCCGCGGGAAGCGGTTCTTCCGCGCCTGCCTCTCCGGCCACAGGCATGGCAGGCGCCTGTTCGGTGGGGCCGCCATCCGGTGGCATCGCCGCGGCAGAAGCCGCCGGCGCCGGCATCCGCCGCTTGAAGACGATGTCCGCCAGCATCAGCATCACGCCATAGGCGGCGATGGCGCCCAGCGCCACCACGACCGGCAGCCCGACCAGCTGCAGCGGTGCCTCGATCCCCAGCAGCAGTTCCACCCCGGTCGTCGCCCAGGCGATCAGGAAGTACAGCAGCACCGGGACGTACCACAGATGTGCCAGCACCCGCCGCGGCGGCGAGGCGCGGCCCGGCCGGTGGCCCAGGATGATCCGCTCGACGGTGCGACGCTGGCGCAGGGTGAACCAGATGCTGGCGATCCCGGCGACCAGGGCGGAAACGGAGCGCGCCAGCAGCGCGCCGAGATGCGGCATGCCCAGGATTTCCGTGCTCTTGGCCAGGAAGGCCACGACCAGGACGAAGAACAGTACGTTCCGCAGGTCCCGGTAGAGGCCCCAGGCCTGGTCCTGGTCCAGCGCCAGCAGCCGGTGTTCCGGCGCGTCCGCGGCGGTGATGTTGCGGAACACCGCCTCGCCGCAGCCGGCAATCGCGAACATCGCGAGGGCAAGGAGGGCGATGCTCTTGATCGCCTCGTTGTCGGGATCGACGGCGAACACCACCGCGGCGGCCACCGCGGCCTGGACCAGGACCCGCAGGATGCGGACAATCGCGCGGGTCAGCAGGAAGGCGATCTTTTCCGCCCGGCTTTCCGGCGTGCCGCGGAACAGCAGGGCCATCTGCGGCCGCGCCCAGCGGTCGATCAGGGCTTCCGCCCCATACCCGACCACCAGGGCGGCCAACAGCAGGACCAGCGCATAGCCCAGGCTCTCCAGCCCGCCATAGCGCTTCAGCGCGGCCTGGTACTGTTCCGGGAAACTGGGCGCGTCGGCGGCAAGCTCCAGGGTGCTGGCGCGCAGCGCGTTCATCAGGGCGGTGATCTGCTCCGCCATGTCCGGACCGGCATCGACGGCCTTCGGCTGCATGCCCGGTTCGATGACGATGATGGTGGCGCCGGACGCCTTCGCCTGCTCCAGGATCGATGCCGCCTCGCTGCTGTCGGCGGTCGATGCCTGGCCGGAGCCGCCCGATTCGGCGGTCGCCTCCTTGACCATGGCCGCGGCCTGCGCCGACGCGGGTGGCGCGGACCCCAGGAACAGCAGCCAGCCGAACATGACAAAGCAGGCCGGCAAGGCCCATCCATACCAGCGCAACATCATCCCCTTCCCCATCGCATCGATGCCCTCTCGCAAAGCGGCGCCGTCGCCGCCCGGTTCGCGACAGGGCAAGCGGCAACGGTCAGAAGGTATAGGTTATCCCGAACCCGCCGATAAACTGATTGGCGCTGCCCTGCTTCACGATCGGGCTGTCGCCGGCGCCCCCCACCAGGCGCTTGGCGCTGCCCACCGCGAACAGGCCCCATTGCGGCGTCAGCCTGTAGCCGGTGAAGAGGGTCGCATAGACCCCCTCGATCCCGTCGCCGGGATCGTGCACGGCGAGGCCGCTGCTCGCCGCCCCGGCGGCGGTCACACCATACTCGCGCTGCATCAGCTGTGCATCGTTGAACTCCGCCCCCAGGGTCAGGTTGGCCAGCAGCGACCGGCTGAGCGGCATCCCGTAGCCCACCGAAAGTCCGTAGCGGAAGCCGTCCCCGGTATCGCTGATGTTCTGTTCGAAAGTGCCTTCCAGGCGCAGGCTGTCATGGCTCCCGACCACCTGCTTGAACTCCACTGCCGCGTAGAGGCCCAGATAGAAGGCATCCTCATAGCCCGGCAGGCCGGCGATCTCGTTGTCGTCGCGACCGAACTGGAAGTTCAGGATCGGGCCGATCTCGATCTGGTCGGGCGCGAACAGGTCGGCCCGGGCGCCCAGCCCGAACAGGGAGGCGGAATAGCCCTCATATTCCGCCGTGGCGCGGATTGCGGGCAGGAACCGGTACTCCTTCGAGCCGGCATAGGTGGGCAGGATGCCCGGCCCGATCCCGACGCTGAAGCGCCAGCCCTCCGGATGGTTCAGGGTATCGCCCAGGCCGCCGGTCCCGCCGGCGGACCGGCCCATGCCCTGTGCAAAGGTCGCATCCACGGCGCCGAGGCCGGTGGCGCAGGCCGTCAGGCCGGCGCAGAGAAGCGTCGAAATTCGGTTCATGGTTCCCCTCTCCGGCATCCCCCGCGACATGTCGGATCCCGCCATGCGGCCCTCGCCCGGGCCCGCTCCCACCTGCTGCGGTACGGGATTTGCTGGCCTGCGGTTCACTGGCACAGAAAAATGGCGCGACAAGCCCAGAATGAAACAGCCAGGATCGGTTCCGGTATCGGTGGGAGACGGATTGTGACGATGGACAGTGAACTGGCACGGAGCCCGGGCAACGGATCTGGACGGCGCCGTCGGCGGCAGATCGGGCTCACCCTGCTGGCAGGCGTTTCCGCGGCGGCGTTCGCCGCCCCGGCGCTGGCCCAGAGCGGCACCGCCAGCAGCTATTCGCAGCAGATCCTGAATTTCGCCAACGCCGTCGACACTGCCCTGCATGGCAGCGGCGGCAGCGGCGCCACCGCCTATTCCCACGAATATGCCGAGCGCGGGATCGACGAGCATCCGCAGGTCGACCTGTCGACCAACCGGGCGCCGATGGTGGTGACCGACTGTTCCGGCTGGGTCAACTACACCCTGAACACGGTCGCCCCGGTCCATCACGCGCTGCTCAACGATTCGCGCAAGGCGGCGCCCTTCGGGGCGCTGGGCGAGAGGAACAAGCCCTGGGCCAGGGCGATGGTCCTGCAGCATTATTTCAACCAGATGCCGGTCGCCGGCAGCAGCGATACCAGCCAGGGCTTCCAGCAGATCACCGATTTCGGCGCCACCTCCGGCGACAACAGCCTGCAGCCCGGCGACGTGGTCGCCTATTGCGAGGGCGGCTGGTGCACGCCGACGACTTCCAGCGGCGATACCGGCCATACCTTCGTGGTCACCGCCGCACCGGTGGAGATCAAGACCGAGGCCGACTACGCCTCGACCTTCGCCGGCCACAGCCATGGCCGCTCCGGCAGCGACACCCTCGGCAAGCTCCTGAACGATCCCGAATTGAGGGTCTTCGCGGTGAAGGTGGTCGATTCCAGCACCCTGACCCACTACGACGACAGCCGCTCCTTCACCAGCGTGCCGCAGAGCGTGAAGGACGCCTATCCCACCGAGTTCGGCAAGGGGGAACTCAGCAAGGGCGGCCTGGGGTCGGGCTATATCCTGCTGGCCGTCGATTCCAGTGGCCGGGTGCGGCAGACCCGCTTCGCCGATAGCGACCAGTGGCTGCCCAACAACACCGCCGGATCGAAGGGCACCGACGAGAAGGTGTTCGGCGCGGTACGGCTGACCAACAGCATCGCGCTGTCCAGCCAGCTGACGGTCACCAAATGGTCGAACACCCTGAACAGCTTCGGCGGGGTGGAGGATCTGGGCGAGATCGCCGTCGACATCTCCGGCAGCAATGGCAGCATCCTGCTGAACGGCGGCGGTACCCTGCACCTGACCGGCAGCAACAGCTATGGCGGCGGTACCACGGTCACCGATGCCTCCACCCTGGTCGTCAACACGGACGGCAATCTGGGCGCGACAAGCAGCGGGCTGACCCTGAACAACGGCACCTTGCAGGTGGCGGACGGCTTCGCATCCGCCGCCGGCCGCAGCCTGACCCTGAAGACCAACGGCGGTACGCTGACCACGACCTCCTCCACCGGTACCGCAAGCTGGGCCGGCACCGTCGGTGGCAGCGGGGCGCTGACCATCGCCAAGGGCCACTGGACCCTGTCCGGCGACGGCAGCGGCTATAGCGGCGCGGCCAGCATCGCCAGCGGTGCGCGCCTGACAGTCTCCAGCGGCACCACCCTCGGCGGCTCGGCAACGGTGAACAGCGGTGGCACCCTGTCCGGCGGCGGCCGGGTCGGCCATCTGACCAACCACGGCACCGTGGCTCCCGGCAGCGCCAATACCCTGACGACTTCCGGCGCCTATACCCAGACCAGCGGCGGCACCCTGACCATCGGACTGGCCAGCGCCGCGCAGCATGCCAAACTGGTGTCCACCGGCACCGCCAACCTGGACGGCACCCTGAAGGCCGAACTCGTCGGCAGCTACGTGCCGGAGGTCGATGCCAGCTTCAGGATCGTCGAGGCATCGGCGATCAGCGGCAGGTTCTCGACCGTCGACGCGGCCTTCTCCCAGACCCTGACGGGCGAGGTCAGCTATGGCACGACCGACGTCACCCTGACGGCAAAGCGCGACTATGCCAACGACAAGCTGCACGGCAAACTGAACGACCCGGACCTGCGCAGCGTCGCCACCGCCCTGAACGAGCGGAGCGGCGTGCGCAGCGGCGCCGCGCACACCGCGCTGAACGCCATCGACCGCATCTCCACCTCCAGCCAGGCCGGCCAGGCCCTGCACCAGCTGAAGCCGCACAACCCGACCGCCCATGCGCAGACGGCGATCGCCACATCCAAGGGGCATAGCAGCCGGGTCGGCACCCGCCTGAACGGGCTGCGCGATGCAAGTGCGACCACCGGCGCGGGCGATGCCGCAAGCGGCCTCTCTGCGGGGGCGCCGACGGCAGGCTTCGCCAGCCCCTTCGCCAATGCCTTTGCCAATGGCGGTGCGGTGGCCGGCGCCCTGTTCCAGCTGGCCAATGCCCCCGACCAGGTGGATCCCGGCCGGATGCTGCCGGCCGGGGTGATGGATGCCGGGCAGCCTGCGCTCACCGGCGACCGGCCGGTCGGCATGTTCGCCTACGGCACGGGCCTGCTCGGCTACCAGGACACGACATCGGAGCGGGAGGGCTACCGCTTCGACGGCGGCGGCCTGACCCTGGGCATGGACTACCTGCTCAGCGACCGGATCGTGGTCGGCCTGGCCGGCTCCTACGCCCAGACCACCACGAAGTACCAGGGCGGTTCCGACGTCTCGGACGCGGAGACCTGGTCCGTCGGCCCCTATGCCATGTTCACCGACGGGCCGCTCTACCTGGAAGGCGTCGCCTCCTATTCCTGGTCCAGCTACGACAATACCCGCACGGTGGACCTGGGCACCTATTCGGCGGTGTCGAATTCCAGCCCCGACGGCCGCCAGTATTCGCTCTATGCCGGCGGCGGCTACGACTTCGCCATCGCGCCGGGCACGACCCTGGGCCCGACCGCGTCGCTGCAATACACCCGCGGCGAGGTCGACGGCTATACGGAGACCGGCAGCAACCCGTTCAACCTGACCGTCGGCAGCCAGAGCATGACCTCGCTGCAGTCGAGCCTGGGCGCCCGATTGCGTGGCGACTTTGCGGGGGACTGGGGCCGGGTCCTGCCGGAACTGCGGCTGGGCTGGAGCCACGAGTTCGACAACGATGCGACCACGGTGACCTCGCAGCTGTCCGGCGGCACCATTCCCTTCACCACCACCGGCGACGACCCTGTCCGCGACTGGGTCAATCTCGGGGCGGAGGTGGCGCTGCAGCTGTCGAACAGCACCTCGCTCTTCGCCTCCACCGACGGGCAGATGTCCTTCAACCGGGAGAATGCCGCCCTGTCCGCCAGCGCCGGCGTCCGGGTGGCGTTCTAGGTTTCCCTAGTAAGTCGAAGCGGTTCCGCCACGAGATCGGTCATCCCCGACTTGATCGGGGATCCATTCCGCAAGCCTTGCGGAAGCCGTGCAGCCTGCGGAATGGATTCTCGGGTCAAGCCCGAGAATGACGGGCTACCACCGGAAAACGGATTGATCGTGGCGGCAGCCGTCAGGTCGGATCGGCTGCCCTATTCGTAGGGCAGGCCGACATAGTTCTCCGCCAGGGCGGTGGAGGCGGTGCGGCTGTCGGCGACATACATCAGCTCCGCCAGCTGGATGCGGTCGTCGAACGGGTTGCGGCCCGGGAAGCGGTGCATCAGGGAGGTCATCCACCAGGAGAACCGCTCGGCCTTCCAGATCCGGCGCAGGCATTTGTCGGAATAAGTGTCCAGCAGGTCCTGACGGTTCTCCTTGTAGAAGGCGACCAGCGCCTCCGACAGGTAGTGGATGTCGGCGGCGGCGAGGTTCAGGCCCTTGGCGCCGGTCGGCGGCACGATATGGCCGGCATCGCCGGCCAGGAACAGCCGGCCGAAGCGCAGCGGCTCGGCGACGAAGCTGCGCATCGGCGTGACGCTCTTCTCGAACGAAGGGCCCGTCTCCAGCGCCGCGGCGGCCTCCGGGCCCACGCGCAGCTTCAGTTCCTCCCAGATCCGGTCGTCGGGCCATTCGTTCAGATCCTCGTCGGGGCGGACCTGCAGGTAGAGCCGGCTGACCTGGGGCGAACGCATGCTGAACAGCGCGAAGCCATTGTCGTGCCGGCAATAGATCAGCTCGTCGGACACCGGCTTCGTGCGGGTCAGGATGCCCAGCCAGGCGAAGGGATAGACCCGTTCGAAGATCCGCAGGCTGTCCTGCGGCACGCTGGCGCGGCAGACGCCGTGGAAGCCGTCGCAGCCGGCGATGAAGTCGCAGCTCAGTTCCTTCGCCGCGCCATTATGGCGGTAGCGCACCCGCGGCCTTTCGCCGTCGAAGTCCAGCACCTCGACATCCTCGGCCTCGAACACCGGCGGGTTGCCGCGCGCGATGCGGGCATTGATCAGGTCCTTGGTCACCTCCGTCTGGCCGTAGACGGTAACCGCCTTGCCCGGGGTCAGGTCGGCGAAGTCGATCCGGTGGCGGCGGCCTTCGAAGGCCAGCTCGATGCCGTCATGCACCAGCCCTTCGCGCTCCAGACGGTCCGCGACCTGCGCCGCGCGCAGCAGGTCGACGGTGCCCTGCTCCAGCACGCCTGCGCGGATCCGCCCCTCGACATAGTCGCGGTCGCGGCGCTCCAGCAGCACGCAGTCCACGCCGGCCAGGTCCAGCAGCTGCGACAGGAGCAGCCCGGCGGGGCCCGCTCCGATGATGGCGACCTGTGTATGCATTCCAGTTCCAACCCTCTTCCATTCAGCCGGCGGCGCCCTGCGCTCAGCCGGCGACCCCCGTGTCATGGACGATCGCGCCGCCCAGCATCGTCAGATGGACCTTCGTGTCGGGCAGGTCCTCGGTCCGGCAGTCCAGCGGGTCGCGGTCCACCAGGATCAGATCGGCATGGCTGCCGGGCGCCAGGCTGCCGACACCCGGCCAGCCCAGCACCTCCGCCGCGCCGGCGGTCCAGGTATGCAGCGATTCCGCCCGTGTCAGAATATGGTCCGGCGAATCGTTGCGGCGACCTGAGCCGGCGAACTCGAAGGTGGTCGACAGGGCGATGTTCTCCCAGGCGTTCTTCGGCCCCCAGTCGGAGCCGCAGCCCAACGGTACCCCGGCATTCACGAAGCGCTTCAGCGGCACCATGTCGCGCAGCACCATCTCGCCCGCCCGTTCGGCATAGACGTCGCCCTTGCCCCAGGCGAAGCCGGGGCAGGTGGTGACGTCGCAGCCCAGGTCGCGGATCCGCTCCACCTGCGCCGGCGTCACCACCAGGCAGTGCTGCATCATCCAGCGCCGGCCCCTGATGCCGTGGGTCGCGTCGGCCACCGTCAGGGCCGCCAGCACGTCGTCGGTGTCGCGGTCGCCGGCGACGCAGAAATTGCCGCGCAGGCCGTTTTCCGCGCAGAACGCGACGAAGGCGTCCAGCTTGTCCCGGGTCAGCACGGTGACCCCGCGGGTCGGCCGCCCGAAGCCGTCCAGATAGGGTTCGTGCATGCGGATCGTGCCCGGCCCCATCGGTGCGGCGGGCGAGAAGCTCATGCCGGTGACCTTCAGCATCTCGTCGTCCTGCCCCATCAGGCGCAGGCCGTCCTGCAGCACCTTCACGAAGGCGTCCAGGCTGAGCGGCCGCACCGGCGGATAGGCATAGCTCTCTGCCTCCATCGCGGCCATCACCCGCACCGTCAGCGCATCTTCGCCATGCAGCCGCCGATAGGCGTCGACATGGCTGTCGCGCATGTTGTGCCCTTCGTAGACGGTGGTGACGCCCTGCCGGTTGTAGTCCGCCATCGCGGCGATGACGCTGTCATGCAGTTCCCAGCTGGCCGGGCCCGGCATCTTCAGCAGCAGCTGCGTCCAGAACGGGTCGAAGCAGTAATAGTTGTTCACCGCGCCGCGCAGGATGCCGGTGATGTCGCCGGCATCGTCCTTCTCGATCCAGACGTCGCAGACCCGGTCGGGAATGAAGCTGGACAGGCCGACCGCGGCCAGGCCGGCGGAGTTGAAGGCGCAGATGTTCGGCGTGGTCGGCGCCCAGGCCTGGATATGGACCGGATGGTCGGTGGTGGCCCGGTCCAGGACATGCCGGTCGGGCAGCCGCCGTTCCGGCAGGTCGCGCCAGGACCGGCGGATGAAATAGTGCGGCTCCCCCACCGGGGTGCAGACGATCCACTGCCCCTTCGGCGTGCGCGCCGCATGCGCCCGGATCCGGGCGACGATATCGTCGTGATTGCGGGCATCGAACAGGTGGACCATGCCGTATTCCCGCGCCGCGAAATGCAGCAGGTGGGGATGCGCGTCGATCAGGCCCGGCATCACCACCGCACCGGCGGCGTCGATGCGGCGGGCATCGCTGCCGGCCAGGGCGCGCATATCCTCCGCACTGCCGATGCCGGCGATGCGGCCGTCGCGCACCGCCAGCGCGGTCGCCGTGCCGTCCCCCGAACCCGGGCCACGGACCCGGCCGTTCTCCACCACCACATTTCCTGCGGCCATTTTCTCCCCCCTTCGATCGGCCCGTCGCCGGCCGGCCCGCTTGCCTGCGGGCCCTTCCTTGCGCGAACCTTAGCATGGAACGGGCCGGACAGCCGGCCCGCAGCCGCACGGGAGTAGGCAGAATGAGCCAGGCCGCAAGCGACGCCGCACAGCATGAAGCGCCGGAGGGCTATCTGGCGCCGGGCCGCTTCGTCGACAGCGACGATCCACAGGTCGCGGCCTTCGCCGCCCGCATCGCCGGCGACCTGGTGGACCCGACGGCGAAGGCCCTGGCCCTGTACCGGGCGATCCGGGACGACATCGCCTACGACCCCTACCACCTGCCCGGCCATCCGGAGGCGTTCCGCGCCGGGCGCGTCCTGGCCGACGGCCGCGGCTTCTGCATCGGCAAGGCGGCGCTGATGACGGCCGCCGCCCGGTCGCAGGGCATCCCGGCGCGGGTCGGCTATGCCGATGTGCGCAACCACCTGGCGACGAAGCGCCTGCTGGAGATGATGGGCACCGACATGTTCGTCTGGCACGGCTATGCCCAGCTGTTCCTGGACGGACAATGGGTGAAGGCGACGCCGGCCTTCGGCAAGGAGATCTGCGACCGCTTCGGCGTGGCGCCTCTGGAATTCGACGGCCGCACCGATTCGCTGTTCCAGCCCTATAACGGCGATGGCGCCCGCTACATGGAATATGTCCAGGACCGCGGCCAGTTCGCCGACGTGCCGGCGGACGAGATCCTCGACACCTTCCGGCGCACCTATCCGGGCTGGGCCACGACACCGCCGGACGAGATCGCCGCCGGCGATTTCGGCGCCGAGGCGGAGGCCGAGCGTCGGGGCTGACCCCCTTCGCGCCTGCTCCCGGCGCTAATGCCTGTGGTCGCCGTCCGTCGGCAGCTGCCGGCCGGACAGGAATTCCGCCAGCGGCGCCAGGGTGCGGGAATGGTCGGAGACGACCTTGGCGATGATCAGCAGCGGCACGGCGATGAACGCGCCGGCAATGCCCCACAGGAAGGCCCAGAAGGCGACGGCGACGAAGATCGCGATCGGGTTCAGGCGCAGGCGACGGCCCAGGATCAGCGGCGTGATGAACTGCCCCTCCAGGGTGGTCAGCGCCAGGTAGATCGCCGGCGCCAGTGCGGCATTGGCCAGGCTGTCATAGGAGACGATCGCCACCGCGGTAACGATCACGATGCCGACGATCGACCCCAGATAGGGCAGGAAGTTGAGGATCGCCGCCCCCAGTCCCCAGAGATAGGGGTTGGGCATGCCGATCGCCGCCATGCCGGCCGCGATCGCGCAGCCCAGGCAGAAATTGATGGCGGTGACCGTCATCAGGTAGTGCGAGATCTCGCTTTCCACGTCGCGGGCGATGCGCAGCATCTGCACCTTGTCCCGCATCGAGGGCAGGATCCGGACCATCTTCTCCAGAAACATCTCGCCCGAGGCCAGCAGGAACAGCAGCAGCACGAAGCACAGCACTGCCTCCGCGACGACGTCGGGCAGGCCGGTCGCCATCCGCGACAGCAGGCCGGGCTCCTTGACGACGACCTGCTGCACGGTGGGATCGTCCGTGCCGCTGGCGGCCTTCTCCACCTCCTCGGAGGCGCGCTTCACCGCCTCCACGGATTCCCGCAGCTCGGCCAGCTTCAGCTTCAGCTCGGCGCCGATGCGGGGTGCATTGTCGATCCATTCGGCGACCGGCCCGGACAGGTAGTAGACGCCGACCCCAAGCCCCATCACCAGGCAGAGCACCAGGACGACGGCGGAGATCGCCGGCGGCACATGCCGCCGCGCCAGCCAGCGCACGATCGGCCGCAGCACCAGCCCGAACAGCAGCGCCATGACGATGGGCAGGAAGAAGTCGCGGCCGAAATACAAGGTGCCGGCGATCATCAGCATCAGGATTCCCAGCGCCGACGCCGTCAGCAGGCGCACCTGCAGGCGGGAGAAGGCCTCGCCGCTGCCGCGGCCGCCATTGCCGTCTTCCTCGCTTGTGCCGGCCGCTGAAGGGCCGAACCGTCTTCCGGCTGCCCGCAGGGTCTGTCCCTCCTGCGGCAGCGCCGTCCTCGTCTCGCTCATGTTCGAATTTCCCGCCCCGCGGCAGATCCTGAGATCTAACGCAAGCGGCAGGGGGCAGGTTCCCGGCAGGCGTATTCGCAGGCGCGGGTCGCCCCCTATGTGGCCGCCGGCGCCAGGCTGGCGGATGCCTATGTCACGGGCGGGCCTGCGGAGGGCAACAAGGTCATGCCGATGTTCGACACCCAGGCCGCGT
>NZ_JBHRTR010000028.1:463314-610399 GCF_042646425.1 Marinibaculum pumilum | reverse complement strand
CCGGGTCTCGGCCGAGGCGTCCCGTACGGCGGCGAACACGGAGACGGTGAAGGCGGGTGCCGGCGAGGTGGCCAGCCGGGTGGCGGACCTGCGGCGCAACGTGCTGGACGCGGTGCAGCGGGCGCGCACCGGCTGAGGGCAGCGGCAACCGCTGCGCGGGTGATCGCCGGTCAGGCCGGTGGCAGCCGTTCAGGTCAGTGCAGGGGGGCGGTCCCGGTCAGCCGGGCGGCCGGCATCGGCCGCCCCGCCGTGGCGAGGCAGCGGCGCACTGCGGCCAAAAGGTCCGCAAGGGCGACCGGCTTGCTCATCGTCGCGTTGGCACCGACACGGATCGCCTGTTCCAGCAGCTGCAGCCGGCCGAGGATGCTGCCACCGGACAGTGCGATGATCGGGGTCGCGGGATCGATGCGCCGCAGTTCGGAGATCAGCCCGATACCGTCCCGCCGCGGCATCACGATATCCGTGATCACCAGGTCCGGCATCAGTCGCCGGAAGATCTCCATGCCTTCGACGCCATCCGCCGCCCAGTCCACGCCGAACCCGGAGCGGCGCAGCGCCAGCTCGATGGCGCGCGCCTGCAGATCGTCGTCGTCGACCAGCAGAATCTTCGTCATGCCTTCAGTCTCGCTCACCGCAAAAGGCCGGTTCCGGCGGGATGATGTGCCGCCGGCCGGCAAGAACGGTTCCCGGTGGCAGCAGGACTGAAGAAGAACGGCTCTTCAATCAATCTTGCCTTCCGCAGCCACCCCGATGCCATGACCGATACTGTGCCAGCCAGGGATTGCTCAATCCTTACCCGGACGCGACATTCCTGCGCCCGGAACCGTACCGGCAGCCGTGGGTTTCGCTCCGGACAGCAGATAAGGGAGCAAGTCATGGCCAAGACCCGCTCGACCAGGGGGGCCGACGACATCAAGCCCACGCGCAAGGCGGAAGGACGGGTGGAGGGCTTTCATGCGCTGGCCCGCCGCATCGCCTCGGGCGAGCAGGTCGTGCCGCCGATCCTGCTCACCGGACAGCGCCGGCGCGAGCATGTGCGATCGACCCTGCGGGAGGATCATGCGACCCGGATCGAACAGCGCGTCCACGGTGCGAAGGACAAGTTCGACGACCTGGCCGACGATTTCTTCAAGTTCTTCCGCGGCACCACGCTGCTCTTTTACCGCGACATGGCCGGACAGGACGGCCACATGCCGACGGTGATGGCCCTGGGCGATGTCCATCCCGGCAATTTCGGCGTGATGCCGGACGCCCATGGCGCCCCGATCTTCGGCGTCAACGATTTCGACGAGGCGACCTATGCCCCCTTCACCTGGGACCTGAAGCGCGGGGCGGTCGGCTTCTGGATCGCCGCCCGCGAGGCCGGCGGCATGAAGCGCAAGAAGCGGCGGAAGATCGTGAAGAAGTTCGTCGCCGGCTATCTGGAGGCGATGCAGGGCTATGCCGAGCGCGCGACCGAGCGGAACGAGGAATACCGGATGGACAACTCGCCCGCGGTGATCCGGCGCCTGTTCGAGGAAGCCTGGGAGGCGCGCAGCGACTGGCTGAAGGCGGATTATCTGGACGAGCATGGGCGCGGCTTTCGCGCCAGCGACGAGCTGCAGCCGATCTCGGGCGAGGTCGACAAGTTTCAGGCGGCGATCGACAAGCTGGCCAAGGCGAAGGATTTCACGACGCCAAGGCGCGCCGGCAGGCTGAAGGTGAAGGATGTCTGCGCCCGCCACGGCCAGGGCACCGCGTCACTGGGGCTGCCGCGCTACTATGTGCTGATCGAGGGGCCGTCGAAGGATGCCAGCGACGACCTGATCATCGAGTTCAAGCGCGCACGCCGCTCCGCGCTGGAGGGGCTGACGCCACCCACCGAGTTCAACACCGGCGGCAAGGCCGAGCGGATCGCCCACGGCCAGGCCGTGCAGCTGGCCCATGGCGACATCTTCTTCGGCGCCGTCAGCATCGACGGCGAGAGCTTCATGACCCGCGAACGCGCGCCCTTCCGCGACGATATCGACCTGGACGAGCTGAGCACCGGCACCTGGAAGGACTATGCCCGGGTCTGCGGCGCGGCGCTGGCGAAGTCCCACGCGCTGTCCGACGATCTGGGCCGCATCGACTACGACGTGGAACCCTCGATCGTCGCCGCGGCGACGCCGTTCGACCTGTTCACCGCCGACATCATCCGCTTCGCCGAAGAGGCCGCCGACCGCCTGAAGGCGGACCATGCGCTGTTCCGCGAGGACCATGCCAGCGGCGCGTTCGACAGCGTCGACATGGTCTATCGCTGAAGCGCCGCCCCCGGGGCCCGGGGCTACGAGGCGAAAGTCCGCGATCCGCACGCCGACCGTCCGGACCCGTCAGGATTCGCACAACGGCAAAGAGCGTCAGTTGGGGGAAAACGTCGCGGGTATGCGACAATCGGTTCGGCACAAGACCGTCACCCATGTCTCAGGACTGGCCACGGACCGGACAATGGGTAAGTGGCGCGCCCCAAAAGGACGAAGTCCGAACTCTTCTTAGAGTCCGGACAAGCCGTTCGACCGAAGGGAGAATGGCGCGCCGGGGAGGATTCGAACCCCCGACCCCCAGATTCGTAGTCTGGTGCTCTGATCCAGCTGAGCTACCGGCGCAGCGCCCGGGATCCTGCCGTCATTGGGCCCCGGCCCGACGGCCGGCGGCGGGTGGATCCCGTCAAGGCGGCGGAACCTATCCGAAGCCCCCGGGCATGGCAAGCGCTTTTCCCCGATTCGGGATTCATCGGCCGCAGCCTGCCGGCCGCCTTGCCCAAAAATGCCACACCGACCGGTGAAAACCCAGCGAATTCCATGGTTTGCCCTGCTTGTGCTTGTCCATGGGATTCGCTTCGGGATATCCTCCGTCGAATCGAGGGGGCGCCGGTCCGACGCATCCGCAGGCGCAGACATGGCGAAGCCTGTCACGGCGACGGCGCCACACACCCGGCAGGGTCGTGCGACGCCAAGGAGGCACGCCGGCATCCGCCGGCCCGAAGCGCCGGCGATGGGCGATCCGACGAACGGGTGACCCGGCACTGCCGGGCGCTTCGGTTACATTGCGGCCCGGCGACGACCCGAACCCCGGAGGGGCCCGGGTCGAGGGAACGGCCCGGGCCCGGAACATCGACGGGCGCAGCGGACTGCCGCGCCACGTCGATCGGTGCGCCGGACTGGCGCGTGTGGGGAGCGTTGACGGTGCGCCCGCGAGGGATCTTGCCAGCCGCAGCGTCGGACCATTGCGAGGCAGCACGGTATCGTGAGGCAGCTGGGCGGCAATGGACACAGCGGCGGTGGGACTGCGCATGACTGAGGGGCGCCTGTACGGAAGGCGAATGAGCATAGCGTTTCAGACATGGCGCGACGGGACGGCCGGCCGTTCCGGATCCGCGAGACGGCGCGGCGTTCCCCCCAGGCTGACGGGGGTGGCGCTGACCGCGATCCTGCTGCTTGGCGGCTGCTCCTATTCCCAGGATGCGCTCTGGCCCTCCGTCGGCGGCGATCGGGTGGATATCCCGCCCTCGAAGGCCGAGATGGCCGATCCGATCCTGTCGCCGACCCAGCCGGTGCTGAGTTCCGGCACCATCATGCTGCCGGAACTGGCGCCGGTGACCGACACCGGCACCGCCGTCGGCCAGAAGGTCCTGGCGCTGCGCGGCGACCTGCAGCAGCTGCGCAGCGGCATCGCCGACCGCAACGCACAGCTGCAGGCGGTGCGTGCCGAGGCCGGACAGAACGCCCTGCGCTATCACGGCACGGTGGCGGCGATCACCACCAAGCTGCAGCTCGGCACCACCCCGGCGAACCCGGTGCTGGTCAGCCAGTGGAACCAGGCGCAGGACCTGCTGGACCGGCTGTCCGGCCAGGTCGCCGCGCTGGACAGCCTGAGCAATGCCGTCGCCGCCGATTCCAGCCTCGCCAACTACCTGCTGGACAATGCCCGCACGATCTATGCCCTGCCCGGCGCGATCGACGAGGATCATCGCCAGCTCGCGGTGCTGGAGGACGAGATCAACGGCACCATCGTCGTGCTCGACCGCCTGCTGACCGAGCTGAACGAGGATGTGAACCGCCAGAGCAACTATGTCGCCTCGGAGCGGTCCAACATCTCCACCCTGTCCGCGGCGATCAATGCCGGCACCATGCTGGGCCCGTCGCTGCAGAACCGCTCCGGCTATGCCAGCCTGGCCGGCGCCGGCTTCGCGGTGCCGCAGCCCGGCGGCTTCGCCGATACCGGCCGCGCGCCGCTGGTCGTGATCCGCTTCGACCGGCCGAACGTCCCCTACGCGCAGCCGCTGTACAACGCCGTCTCCCAGACCCTGGAGGCCCGGCCGGGCGCGCTGTTCGACGTGGTGGCCGTGGCCTCCGCCCAGGGCGGCGCCGGCCAGGCCGCGCTGAACCAGAACCAGTCCCGCCGCAACGCGGAACGGGTGATGCGCACCCTGAGCGAGATGGGCCTGCCGGCGAACCGGGTGGCGCTCTCCTCCACCACCGCGCAGACCGGCACGAACGAGGTCCGCATCTACGTGCGGTAGGGCGCCACTCCCGGTCCGTCATCCGCGCCCCCCGGAGGTCAGTGCTGTGGGGCGAGGATCGATTCAGCATGCGGCGCGGCACCGCGAGGCCTGCGGAACGAATTTCATGGTCAGGCCCACGGCTGTTTGGGGCACCGCTGCGGCAGCCATGTCCGAAGTCGGTGCGAGCCACCGAAAATCCAGCCGCATCATAGCGCTGCGCCACTGCGGGCCATGCTCAACCGGACAGCCGTGGGTCAGGCCATGGAATGACCGCTTTGGGCTCTCGGCTCGGATACCTGCCCGCCGTCAAGACCTGCAATCACAGGACGCGACGTGGCTCCGTCGCAGCCGGGGCGCGCGCCTGCCCGTGGCGGCGGCAAGAAAAACCCCGGGCCGTTGCCGGCCCGGGGTCGGGGTCGCTGCGGCGCGCGTGGCGCCGGGGCACTGGCCGGCTATTCCCAGCGCACCGCGCTGAGGTCGTTGGCGAAGATCGGCGCGTCCTTCCAGAGCCCCGTCAGCTCCTTCTTCGCGACGCCGACCTTGGGCAGGTTGAACAGGAAGCCGTTCACGGCATCTTCGGCCAGGATGGTCTGCGCCTGCTGCAGGAGTTCGGTCCGCTTCGCCTCGTCCAGGGTGGAGTTGGCCTCGGCCAGCACCTCGTTGAACTTCGGATTGTCGTACTGGAAGTAGTAATCGGGCCTGGAATAAATCGCCAGATCGTTGGGCTCGGCATGGCTGACGATGGTCAGGTCGAAGTTCTTGTTCTTGAACACCTGGTCGAGCCAGACCGCCCATTCGACATTTTCGAGCTCGGTCTTGAAGCCGGCCTGGTTCAGCATCTCCGCGATCACCGGGCCGCCCTGGCGGGCATAGGCCGGCGGCGGCAGCTTGATGGTTAGCTCGGTGCCCTCGGCGCCGGCCTCCTTCAGCAGCGCCTTCGCCTTTTCCGGGTCGTAGGCGTACATGCCCGTGAGGTCGGTATAAGCCGGGTTGTGCGGCGGGAAATGGCTGCCGATCGGGGTGCCGTAGCCGGACATCACCGCGTCGATGATAGCCTGCCGGTCGATCGCATGGGCGATCGCCCGGCGCACCCGCACATCGTCCAGGGGCGCCTTCTTGTTGTTGATCGACAGGATCGTGTCGCCCTCCGTCGTGCCGACGGAGACGGCGAAACGGTCGTCGTTCTCGAACTGCTCCAGGCTTTCCACAGGCACGCCGATCGGGAAGGCGTCGATATCGCCGGCCAGCAGGCCGTTCACGATCGCCGCATCGTCGCCGATGAACTTGTAGGTCACACGGTCGAGGGCGACATCGCCGGCATCGCGATAGGCGGGGTCCTTCTCCAGCACGATGGAATCGCCCTGCACCCATTCCTTGAACTTGAACGGTCCGGTGCCCACCGGCTGGGTGGCGTTGGTCGCCGCCGACTTCGCGTCGGTGATCACCGCCGTCTCCTGCGCCAGGTTGAACAGCAGGTTCGGGTCGGCATTCTCCAGCTCGATCACCACCGTACCGTCGTCCGGCGTGGTGATCGACGTCATGTTGGTGAAGTCCTGCTTGCGCTTGTTGGTGCTGTCCTCCGCCGCGTAGCGGGTGAAGGCGTCCTTCACCACCGCCGCCGTAAGCTTCGTGCCGTCGTGGAAGGTGGCATCGGGCACCAGCTTGAAGGTCCAGGTCTTCAGGTCGGGCGACACCTCCCAGCTTTCCGCCAGGAGCGGCGAGACCGAGCCGTCGCCGTTCACCTTCGTCAGCCCCTCATACAGGTTGTAGAGCGTGACCTGGGTGATCGCCAGCTCGGCACGGGCGGTGGGGTCCAGGCCCTTGGGCTCCAGCACCATGCCCAGGACCAGATCGTTCGTCTCCTTCGCCGCCTGGGCAGGGCCTGCGGTCAGCGGGACCGACAGGCCAAGCGCCAGCGTCGCGGCGACGGCCGCAACCAGAAGTTTCCTCATTCTTACTCTCCCCGTTGTCCGCCGGACATCCGCCCGGCCAGAACGGCGCGATAGCCCGGGGCATCGCCCAGGCTCTCGGCCGCGTACACCCCGCGCGCCACGGCACGGGCCACGCAGTCGGCAGCAAGGGCGCCGCAGCGGGCCAGCAGCCAGTCCTGCGCCGCCTGCGGCCAGTGCGATGCCTTCCGCAGGCCCGTCGCCAGCGCGAAAATTGTATCGCCATCGAAAGGCGTGTGCACCGGACGAATGGCGCGGGCGAAGCCGTCATGCGCCATCATCGCCACCCGTCGCAGCGCCGCCTTGTCCAGGTCCAGGTTCGTGGCCACGACGGCGATCGTGGTGTTCGCCCCCTTCAGCTCCGCGCCGACCGGCGCGCCGATCCGGCTGTCCGCCGGCAGATCGACCGCCGGCGCCGGCCGCTGCGGCGCATCGTGGCCGCCGAATTCGTCCTGCAGCTCATACGGGCGCGCCCAGAACTCCATGCTGCCCGGGCGCAGGACGCTGCCGACCGGGTTGGCGACCACCAGGGCAGCCACCGCAAGGCCGTCCGCGGTGACCAGCGAGGCGGAGCCCAATCCCCCCTTGAGCCAGCCGGCGCGGGCGCCATAGCCGGCGCCGGCATTGCCCAGCGCGAACGGCGCCGCACCGCCCATGCCCTCCGCCGCCGCGGCGACCGCCTCCCGCCCCAGCCGGTGATAGGGCGGCGCGACGGTGGTTCCCGGCTCCGCCCAGCCCTTGTCGCCGCCATTGACCAGGTCGAAGATGATCGCCGCCGGCACGATCGGCACCCGGCGGCCCACCACCGGATAGCCCCGCCCAGCCGCCGTCAGCCAGGCGACGGCGCCGCCGGCGGCGTCCAGTCCGAACACCGAGCCGCCCGAAAGGACCAGCGCATCAATGGCGTCCATGCCGGCATCGGGCCCCAGCAGGTCGGTTTCCCGCGTGCCGGGACCGCCGCCGCGGACATCGACCGCCGCGGCGGCACGATCCGCCGGCAGGATCGCGGTGACGCCGGTCCGGGCCGCCTCGTCCACCGCATGGCCGACGGCAAGACCGCCGACATCGGTCAGGTCGTTGCAGGGTCCGGGCGCCGCGCCGCCCGCCATCTCCGAGCCATCGTTCATGGCGCGCAGTGTAAGGGCCGTCGGCCGGCCCGCAACCTCGCCCGCCGCCCTGCCGCGGCACGACCGGGCGGGCCGCGACTTGACCGCACCGCCTGCGAGTGCCATCCGCAGGCGGCACAGCACCGATGCGGTGATGCCTGCGCAAGCGGAGGAGGAAGCGACGAGATGATGCGGCGAGACGCCACCAGCCTGCGCGGCATCGCCCGCCATCTGCTGCTGCCCGCCCTTGCCGCCGGCCTGCTGGCGCCATGGGCCGCACCGATCGCCGCCGAAGCCCCGGTTGCCGCCCAGTCGCCGGCCGCGCCCGTCCACGACACCGCACGCGCCGAACCGGAAGCCGCCGCCGGCCCGGCTGCGGGCGCCGCCCCGAGCCCCGCACGCGGCGATCCGCGGGAACAGCTGCCCTATGCCCGCCCGGCAGCGGAGGTCGCGCGCCAGGGCGCCATGATCGTCACTGCGAACCCCCATGCGACCCGGGCAGGGGAGGCGGTCCTGGCGCGCGGCGGCAGCGCGGCCGATGCGGCCATCGCCGCCGCCCTGGTGCTGGCCGTCGTGGAACCGCAATCCTCCGGCCTGGGCGGTGGCGGCTTTGCGCTGACCTTCGACGCGGCCAGCGGCACGGTCGCCGCGCTGGACGGGCGCGAAACCGCGCCGGAGGGCGCGACGCCACAGCTGTTCCTGGACGAGGCGACCGGCGGGCCGATGGGCTTCCGCGAGGCCGTAGTCGGCGGCCGTTCCGTCGGCGTGCCCGGCCTGCCGCATCTGCTGGAGGCGCTGCACCGGCGCGACGGGCAGATGCCCTGGGCGGAGCTGGTCGCGCCGGCCATCGCACTGGCCCGCGACGGCTTCGCGGTCTCGCCCCGGCTGCACGCGCTGCTGGCCGGCGACCCGGTCCTGGCATCGGACCCGGCCGCCGGGCCGCTGTTCTATCCGGGCGGCCGGCCCGCGCCGGTGGGCCACCGCCTGGTCAACCCGGCGCTGGCCGACACCCTCACCGCCCTGGCCTGGGGCGGTGCCGCGATCTTCAGCAGCGGCCCGCTGGCGGATGCCATCGTGGCCGCGGTACAGCGGGCGCCCAATCCCGGCATGCTGTCGGCGACGGACCTGGCCGCCTACCGCGTGAAGGTGCGCGCGCCGGTCTGCGCGCCCTATCGCGGCTACCGGGTCTGCGGCATGGGCCCGCCCTCCTCCGGCGGCATCACCGTGCTGCAGGCACTGGGCATCCTGGAGCAGGCCGACATGGCGCGGCTGGCACCCGACGACGGGCGCTGGCACCCCGCCGCCGCCCATCGGCTGGTGGAGGCGCTGCGCCTCGCCTTCGCCGACCGCAACCTCTATATCGCCGATACCGACTTCGTGCCCGTCCCCGTGGCCGGCCTGCTGGACCCTGCCTACCTGGCGGAGCGCGCCGCGCTGGTCGGCTTCGACGCCCTGCCGGAACCGGTCCCTGCCGGCACGCCGCCCCTGCCGGCCGGCGACGGCCTGCAGAAGGAGGGCCGGCTCTGGCCCTTCGATCCCGGACTCGACCTGTCGATGCCGTCCACCAGCCATCTCAGCGTGGTGGACGTGCTGGGCAATGCGGTCAGCATGACCAACTCCATCGAGACCGCCTTCGGCGCCCACCGCATGGTCGGCGGCTTCCTGCTGAACAACCAGCTGACGGATTTCTCCTTCCGGCCGGCAATGGGCCTGCGACCGGTGGCCAACCGGGTCGAGCCGGGCAAGCGGCCGCGATCGTCGATGGCGCCGACCCTGGTGTTCGACGACAGGGGCGACCTGTACGCGATCCTGGGCTCGCCCGGCGGCAGCAGCATCATCGGCTATGTGACCGCCGCCCTGGTCGCCCTGCTGGACTGGCGGCTCGGCCCGGCGGATGCGGTGAATCTGCCGCATGCCTTTTCCGCCGGCGGCGGCGCCGTGCTGGAAAGCGGACCCCGCCAGGCCGCCCTGGCCCATGTCCTGGCGGCGAAGGGGCACGAGCTTCGCTTCCGCCCCGCCACCTCCGGCCTGGCGATCGTGCAGCGCCGCGGCGACGGCTGGGTGGGTGCCGCAGACCCCCGGCGCGAAGGCACGGTCGGCGGCCTGTAAGGCGCCGCGGACCTCAGTCTAGGATGGTCACCGCCGCGCCGCGCCGCATGCCGGGCAGCGCATCGGCGCGGCCGCGATTGACCGCGATCTCCGCCAGCCCATTCGCGTTCTCGTACCACAGCGCCTCTCCTTCCGGCCGGTCGGAGAAGGTGCGGCCGCGCTCCACCACATGCCCGCCCACCTGCAGGCGCGCCGCCGCCGGCAGGGCCTGCGCCCGCAGGCCGGTCATCGCATTGCCGTAGACGTCCAGATAGACGATTTCCGCCAGGTCGTCCGGCCAGTCCGGCTGCCGGCCGAGCCCCGGCGGCGCGGGCGCGCCGAACTCTTCCGGCACCGCCGCGCCGGCCAGTGCCGCGGCCACGGGCGCGAACAGGTCGCGGCCGTGGAAGCTGTCGGAGATGCCGCCGGGCGGCCGCCAGTCGATGCGCCAGGCGGCGGCGTCCAGAGCCCGGCGCTGGCAGAGCTCGAACAGCCCGTTGCCCGGCCCGACGAACAGCCGGTCCCAGGCCCGCAGGATCATCGGCGGGCGGTCGCTGCCGACACCCGGATCGACGACGCAGAGGAAGATGCTGCGGGCCGGCATCGCCGGCGCATAGGCGGCCAGCAGATAGGCGGAATGGCGCGGGTCGGTGGCGGGCGCATCGGCGAACAGGTCGATCACCGGCACCCCGGGCGCGTCGCGGTGCAGGACCGCCTTCATCTGGCCGGTATAGGGGCCTGCAAGACCGAAATCAGTGAACAGGATCAGCAACGGCCCCTCCGGAGTGCCGACCGGTCAGGTGCGGAAGCGCCGCCAGACCTCCTTCGACAGGTCGGAGGCCTCTGCCGCGGCGCGCGACCTTGCCGCTTCCTCCACCACGCCCATGCCGCCATTGACGCTGGCGGCGAAGGCCTGGCGGTTGCCCAGGCTCTGCTTCGCATAGGGCCAGTTGCGGCGGTCCAGCTCGGCGCGGATCTCGTCCCCCAGCCGGCCGCGCGCCGGCACCCGGTTCAGCACGAACAGGTAGGGCTTGCGCTCCGCCTCCGCCAGCTTCACCGTCGCATCGGAGGCCCAGAGGTCGAGCGGGTTCAGCTGCACCGGGATCAGCACCATGTCTGCGGCGCGCACCGCGACCTTGGCATCCGTCTCCGCATGCGGCGGGGAATCGATGACGATGACGTCATGGGCGTTGCGCAGCCGGTCGACGGCGCCGCCGGTCCGCCAGCCCGACAGGGCCGCCACGTCCAGCTTCGCGCCGCGTCCCTTCAGCCGGCCTTCCGCCACCGCGGACTGGCGCAGCTGCGACCAGGCGGCGAGGCTGCCCTGCGGGTCGATATCGACCAGCGCGACCGACTTGCCGGAAGCGGCCCAGCTGGTGGCCAGATGGATCGCCAGGGTGGTCTTGCCGGCCCCGCCCTTGCGCTGTGCGATGGTGTAGATCCGCGCCGCCACGCCCTGCTGCCCCCAACATCCAGTCTGCCGCCCTGCGGGTCAGGCTAGCACAGGCCCGCCCGCAGGGTCATCGCTTTATGTGGCAGTGCAACATGAGCGGAAACGGACCGGGTCGCCTATTCCGCCGGGTTCATCTCGTCCTCGGAGATCTCCACCTTCGGCGACAATTGCTGCGTCGCTTCCTGCGTCGGCTGGTGGGTGAAGCCCTTGGCCGGGCCCAGATCCTCCGCGTCGCGTGCGATCTCCACCGGGCTCAGCGCATAGGCCGTCACCAGTTCGGAAATGGATCGCAGGGAATGCATGTGGATGCGTTCATAGCCGTGGCTGGCGTCGATGCCGAAGGCGACCAGGGCGGTCCGGATGTCCGCGCCGGAGGCCAGGGCGGAGGCCGAATCCGAGCGGTAGTAGCGGAACACGTCCTTCTGGTAGCGGATGTCGTTGTCGCGGCAGAGCTGCACCAGCTTGCGGTTCAGGTGCCAGTCGAACGGTCCCGTCTGGTCGGCCATCGCGATGGTGGCACCGAATTCCTGGCTGTTCTGGCCGGGCGCGGTGGTGCCATTGTCGATGGATACCATTGCCGCGACATCCGGTGTCAGCACCGCGGAAGCGCCGATGCCCACTTCCTCAGCCGTGGAGAACAGGAAGTAGATGTCGACCGGCGGATGCGCCTTCTCGCGCATCATCGCTTCCATCGCGGCGAACATGATCGACACGCCGGCCTTGTCGTCCAGGTGGCGGGAATTGATGAAGCCGTTGTCCAGGAACTCGGGCTGTGGATCGATCGCGACGATGTCGCCGATATCGATGCCCAGCGCCTCGACCTCGGCGCGGCTGCGCGCGCGGGCGTCGATGCGCAGCTCCACATAGGGCCAGCCGACCGGCAGCTCGTCGATCTCGTCGCCGAAAGTATGGCCGGACGCCTTCAGCGGCAGGATCGTGCCGCGATAGGTGCCGGCCTCCGAGAATACCGTGACCCGCGCGCCCTCCGCGAAGCGGGCCGACCAGTGGCCGATCGGCACCAGTTCCAGCCGGCCATTGTCCTTCAGGGACTTCACCTGCGCGCCCAGTGTGTCCAGGTGCGAGATGATCGCCCGTGCCGGGTTCTGCTTGCGCCCCGGGATGCGGGCGCGGATCGCGCCGCGCCGCGTGATCTCGAACTTGATGCCCAGCCGCTTCAGTTCGCGGCAGGCCTCATGGACGACATTGTCCGTGTAGCCCGTGGGGCTCGGGATCTCCAGGAAATGCTTCAGCCGCTTGGCCAGATAGTCGGTATCGATTTCCAGGCGGGTCATCTTCCTCCCTTTCGATTGCCGGACGGCCGCTCAGGCGGCGCTCTCCCGCACCGACGCCGGCAGCGACAGCGGGAACAGCAGGTCGACAAACCGCTGCGCCGTCGGTTGCGGCTCGTGGTTGGCGAGGCCGGGCCGTTCGTTCGCCTCGATGAAGACATAGTTCGGCGATTGCGGGTTGGGCACGATCAGGTCGATGCCCACGACGGGAATGTTGATCGCCCGCGCCGCCTTGATCGCCGCGTCGACCAGCACGCTGTGCACATGGTCGGTGACGTCGTGGATGGTGCCGCCGGTATGCAGGTTCGCGGTGCGCCGGACCGTGACCTCCACCCCTTCTCCCAGCACCTCGTCCATCGCATGGCCGGACTCGACGACGCAGCGCTCCGTCTCCTCGTCCTGCGGGATGTGGGACTCGCCGCCGGTCGCCTTCTCGCGGCGGCGGGACTGCCGCGCGATCAGTTCCGCGACCGTGTGCCGGCCATTGCCGACCACCCGCGGCGGCAGGCGGGTGGCCGCGGCCACGACCTTGTAATCGATCACCACCAGCCGCAGGTCCTGGCCGCGCACGAACTCCTCGACGATGACATGCTCGCAGTGCCGGCGGGCATCCTCGATCGCCCGCTCCACCGCCGCCTCGCCCTTCACGTCGACGGTGATGCCGCGGCCCTGCTCGCCGCGCGCGGGCTTCACCACCACGGAGCCGCCGTCCTTCAGCAGCTCCGCCAGCCCGTCCGCGTCATCGGCATCAACCTGGCGGGGCACCAGGATGCCGGCCCGCTCGACGAAGCCGCGGGTGACCGTCTTGTCGTCGCAGATGCTGACCGCGACAGCCGTCGTCAGTTCGCACAGCGCCTCCCGGCACATCACCATGCGGCCGCCATGGGAGAGGCGGAAATAGCCGTTCGGGGCGTCGATGATCTCCACCGCGATGCCGCGCCGGCGCGCCTCGTCGACGATGATCTTGGCATAGGGGTTCAGCGCCTCGACCGGGACCGGCCCGGTGAACAGCGCCTCGTTGATCGGGTTCTTGCGCTTCACGGCGAAGACCGGCACCCGTACGAAGCCGATCCGCTCGTACAGCGCGATCGCCTGCGCATTGTCGTGCATCACCGACAGGTCCATGAACTGCGCGCCGCGGGCCGCGAAATGCTCCGCCAGCCGGCGCACCAGCGCCTCGCCGATGCCGGGCTGCACCGCCTGCGGGTCGACCGCCAGGCACCACAGCGAGGAGCCGCCGTCCGGATCGCCGAACGCCTGGCGATGATCGATGCCGGTCACCGTGCCGACCACCTGGCCGGTGATCTCGTCCTCCGCCAGGAACACCGTGATCTTCCGGCTGTCCCGATTGCCCCACAGGAATTCGGGCGGCACCGCCACCATGTTGCGTGCGGCATAGATCCGGTTCACCGCCTCCGGGTCGGCCGGATCGCTCAGCCGCCGGATCGTGAAGCCGCGCGGCTGCACCTGGGCGGGGCGGTAGCGCGGCAGTTCCAGCCGGTAGGTGTTCGACGGATCGAGGAAGACCTCCTGCGGCGCATGCGCGACCACGACATGCGGGTCGCGCACGTAGAAGGCGATGTCGCGCCGCTCCGCCCGTTCGTCGCGCAGCGCGGCGACCAGTTCCTTCGGATCCTCGAAGGTCTGGCCGAACAGCACCCGGCCCCAGCCGCAATCCACCGTGGCGTTGTGGGCGGGAACCTCGTCCCCGCCGCGGGTCGCCGGCTGCTGGGCGATCCGTGCCTCCGCCCGCAGCCGCTGCATCCGCCGCCGGTAGTTGGTGGCCGAGCGGTTGCGTTCGCCCGGCCGTTCCCTGCTTTCCCGGTCCTTGGTCATCCGCCTCGCCGTCCCTGCAACCCTGCGCGCGCGCGTCCTGCGTCCTTCTTCACCGGCAAGCCTAGATGCCGTGGCTCTGCAGCCACAACTCCAGCAGCCCGACCTGCCACAGCTCGGACCCGCGCAGCGGCGTGATATGTGCCTTCGGGTCGGCGAACAATGTCTCCAGATAGTCCTTGCGGAACAGCCCCCGGCCGCGGGCGGCGGAACCGGTCAATGCGTCCCGCACCATGTCCAGGTAGGGCCCGTCCAGGTATTTCAGTGCCGGCACCGGGAAATAGCCCTTCGGCCGGTCGATCACCTCCGACGGGATCAGGCGCCGCGCGACATCCTTCAGGATGCCCTTGCCCTCGTCCCGCAGCTTCTGCTCCGGCGGGATGCTGGCCGCCAGCTCCACCAGCTCATGGTCGAGGAACGGCACCCGCGCCTCCAGCCCGTGCGCCATCGTCATGTTGTCGACCCGTTTCACCGGATCGTCGACCAGCATGATCCGGCTGTCCAGGCGCAGCGCCCGGTCCACCGGGGTCGCCGCGCCGGGTGCGCCCAGATGGGCGGCGACGAAGTCGCGGCTGTAATCCTCCGCCACATAATCGGCCGACAGGTGCTGCGCCATCCGCGCGTGGTCGCGGTCGAAGAACACCCGGGCATAGTCGCCGACCACGTCGTTGCTGTTCGCCAGCGGCGGATACCAGTGATAGCCGCCGAAGATCTCGTCCGCGCCCTGGCCGGACTGCACCACCTTGACGTGGCGGGACACCTCGCGCGAGAGCAGGTAGAAGGCGACATTGTCGTAGGACACCATCGGCTCCGACATCGCCGCGATGGTCGGCGGCAGGGCTTCCATCAGGTCGTCCTGCGGCACGAAGATCTGCTTGTGGTCGGTGCCGTAATGCGCCGCCACCATGTCGGAATAGCGGAACTCGTTGCCTTCCTCGCCGCCGGCATCCTCGAAGCCGATGGAGAAGGTCTTCAGCCCCTTCTGCCCCTCGGTATGCAGCAGGGCCACCACCAGGCTGGAGTCCACCCCGCCCGACAGCAGCACGCCGACCGGCACGTCGGCGACCATGCGGCGCGAGACGGCGAGCCGCAGCGCCGCCTCCAGCCGGTCCGCCCATTCGCCGTCGCTCAGGCCGACATCCTCCGCCCGGCGTTCGAAAGGCAGGTCCCAATAGACATGGTCGGCGCAGTGGCCGTCGGTCTCGTAGATCCGCAATGTCGCCGGCGGCAGCTTGCGCACACCCTTCAGGATGGTGTGCGGCGGCGGCACCACGGCGTGGAAGCTCATGTAGTGGTGGAGGGCAACCGGATCGATGCCGGTGTCGACACCACCCGCCGCCAGGATCGCCGGCAGCGAAGAGGCAAAGCGCAGCCGCTTCGCCCCGGCGGACAGGTAGAGCGGCTTGATCCCGAAGCGGTCGCGGCCCAGCACGACGCGCCCGCTCTCGCGCTCGTGGATCGCGAAGGCGAACATGCCGTGCAGCCGGTTGGGGAAATCCCGGCCCCAGGCATGCCAGGCCTTCAGCACCACCTCGGTATCGCCGTTGGAGAAGAAGACATAGCCGAGCTGCTCCAGCTCCGCCTTCAGCTCCTTGTAGTTGTAGATGCAGCCGTTGAAGACCACGGTCAGGCCGAGCGCCGGATCGGCCATCGGCTGCTCCGCGCGGTCCGACAGATCGATGATCTTCAGGCGCCGATGGCCGAACGCCACGCGGCCGCGGGCGATCAGGCCGGAGCCGTCCGGGCCGCGCGGAACCTGGACCTCCGCCATCGCTGCCACCGCCTCTGCCGAGGCGGGGCCGTCGTCGAAGCGAACCTCACCCGCAATGCCGCACATATGCTCCCTCTATCCCTGACTGCGCGATCCGGCATGCCTCCCACCGGCTGCACGGCAGGGCGCGCCACCCGCAGTGGCACGGCCTCAGCCGCGGCGCCCGAGGCCTGCGGGATCGTCGCGAATTCCATCTCTTCCGGTTGAACTCCGGACCGTCCGACTCTAGGTAAGAAGCCATCGGTTAGATGTCAAATTGTTTGACCTCTAATCATTTCTGGGACGGAACATGGTGGAACGCGGTATCGATGGCGGCCGACGCCGCAACGGCGGTCCGGCCGGGACGCGCCGACGCAGACCGGACGGCGGGTCGGATGATGCGGACGGAGCGCTTCCGGTTGCAGGAAATGGAACGGTCGGTCCGGCCAGTCGTTCCACCGCGGCGGCGAAAAGCCAGCCGCATGCCGGCGCAGCGTCCACAGGGACCGTGTACGACGGTGCCGACCTGGCCGGCCTGAGCGCCGACCTGATGCGTGCCATCCGGCGCATCACGCGCGCCGTCGATGTGCAGTCCAAGCGGGTCACCCGGGCCAGCGGCCTGACGATCCCGCAGATCGTGATCCTGCAGAGCCTGCACGACCGCGGCGCCCTGAGTACCGGCGGTCTGGCGGCGGAGATTTCGCTCAGTGCGCCGACCGTGACGACGGTCCTGGATCGGCTGGAGGGACGGGGCCTGGTCCGCCGCACCCGCAAGCCCGAAGACCGCCGCATCGTGCTGACCGAACTGACCGCGCGCGGCGGCGAGGTCCTGTCCCAGGCGCCGCCGCTGATGCATGACGGCTTCCTGGCGGCCTTCTCCGCCATGGATGACGCGGCGCAGCTCCGCCTCGTTTCGGCGCTGCACACCCTCGCCGACCTGATGGATAGCGGCCCGCTGCACGGCGCCCTGCTGGCAGAGGAAGACGATCCGGTCGACTGAGCCGGCCACGCATTTCCGCCCCTGCCCATGCAATCCGCTGAAGGCAGCCATGCCAATCCGCTTGGCCTGACCGCGGATTCACGTCACTCTACGAGGCAACGCCCGGGCCATGCGGTGCCGGGCGGCTTGGCAAGCCGCGATTGCCGGCCGCGACAGCGGCAGCCGCGAAGGCGGTGGCCGCGAAAGCGGTAGGGGGCATGACGGCAGAACAGAAGTGCCGGCAACCTTCAGGGAGGATCGAAAATGCGGTTCGGAATTCTTTGCCTCACGGCCGTTGCGGCCATCGGCCTGTCGGCAGGCGCCGCGATGGCACAATGCGACGAGGGCGAGACCGTCATCAAGTTCAGCCACGTCACCAACACCGACAAGCATCCCAAGGGGATCGCCGCCACCCTGCTTGCGGAGCGGGTCAATACGGAGATGAACGGCAAGGCCTGCATGGAGGTCTTCCCGAACTCCACCCTGTATGACGACAACAAGGTGCTGGAGGCGATGCTGCAGGGCGATGTCCAGCTTGCCGCGCCGTCGCTGTCGAAGTTCGAGAAGTTCACCAAGCAGTTCCGCATCTTCGACCTGCCGTTCATGTTCAAGGACATCAACGCGGTCGAGGCCTTCCAGGCCTCCGACGCGGGCCAGGCCATGCTGGACAGCATGCAGCGCCGCGGCCTGCAGGGACTGGCCTACTGGCATAACGGCATGAAGCAGATGTCGGCCAACAAACCGCTGCTGCTGCCGACCGACGCCCAGGGGCTGAAGTTCCGCGTCCAGTCCTCCGACGTGCTGGCAGCCCAGATGGAAGCGCTGGGCGGCACGCCGCAGGCGATGGCCTTCTCGGAGGTCTACGGCGCCCTGCAGCAGGGCGTGGTCGACGGGCAGGAGAACACCTGGTCGAACATCTACGGCAAGAAGTTCTTCGAGGTGCAGGACGGCATTACCGAGACCAACCACGGCATCATCGACTATCTGCTGGTCACCTCGGTCGACTGGCTCGACAGTCTCGATCCGGCGGTACGCGACCAGTTCCTGACCATCGTCGCCGAGGTGACGGAGGCCCGGAACAAGGAATCCACGGCCGTCAATGCCGCCGCCAAGCAGTCGGTCATCGATGCGGGCGGCGTGGTCCGGACCCTGACCCCCGAACAGCGCGCCGCCTGGGTCAAGGCGATGAAGCCGGTCTGGGACAAGTTCGCCGACGATGTCGGGGCGGACAATATCGCCGCTGCCCAGTCCGCCAACCAGATGACCAACTGACCGGCTTTCGGTCGTGATGCCTGCGCGGCCCGGTGCTCCGGGCCGCGCAGCGCACCGGGGCTACGGGCCCGGACGGCCATAGAAGCCGGACAGCGATATAAAGAACGCGCGGGGGGAGAGGATCGGCATGCACGAGCCTCGAACGGCCTTCGACCGTTTCCAGGAGAACTTCGTCGCGGTGCTCCTGGGCCTGATGACGGTCATCACCTTCGCCAACGTGGTCGCCCGCTACATCCTCAACACCGGCATCCTTTGGGGCCTGGAAGTCACCGTCTTCCTGTTCGGCTGGATGGTGCTGATCGGCGCCGCCTATGCGGTGAAGACCAAGTCCCATCTGGGTGTCGATGCCGTGCTCCTGGCCCTGGCGCCGCCGCGCCGCCGTCAGTTCGGCCTCTTTGCCGCCCTGTGCTGCATCCTTTACGCGCTGCTGCTGCTGAAGGGGTCCTGGGACTACTGGGCGAACTTCGCCAACCTGCCGGCCACGGAGGGCCGCTGGTTTCCCCTCGGCTTCGAGGAGAAGTTCCGGGCCAAGGGCTGGTACGAGACGCAGGACACCCCGATGCCGGAGCTGTTCGGCCTGCACCCGCTCGACTGGATCCAGGACGTCTTCAACGAAGGTGAGGAATACGAGAAGATTCCGCGCCTGCTGCCCTATTTCGTCCTGCCGCTGGCCATGGCCCTGCTGCTGTACCGCTATGTCCAGGCCTTCGTCGCACTCTGGCGGGGCCGGCTCGACAGCCTGGTCGCCTCGCACGAGGCGGAGGAGGCCGTCGAGGAAGCGGCACAGAAGCTGAAGGACGCCTGAGGATGGAAGTCGCCCTTCTCTTCCTGCTGATCATCGGCCTGCTGCTGGTCGGCGTACCCATCGCGGTCTCGCTGGGCCTGTCGTCGATCCTGTTCCTGTTGGTCTTTTCCGATTCCTCGCTGGCCTCGATCGCGCAGACCCTGTTCTCCGCCTTCGAGGGCCACTACACCCTGCTGGCGATCCCCTTCTTCATCCTGGCCTCCGCCTTCATGTCGACGGGCGGCGTGGCACGGCGGATCATCCGCTTCTCGATCGCCTGCGTCGGCCATTTCCCTGGCGGGCTGGCCATTGCCGGCGTCTTCGCCTGCATGATGTTCGCGGCCCTGTCCGGCTCGTCGCCGGCGACCGTGGTCGCCATCGGCACCATCGTGATCGCCGGCATGCGGCAGGTCGGCTACACCAAGGAATTTGCCGCCGGGGTGATCTGCAATGCCGGCACCCTGGGCATCCTGATCCCGCCGTCGATCGTCATGGTGGTCTATGCCGCCGCGGTCGACGTCTCCGTCGGCCGGATGTTCCTGGCTGGCGTGCTGCCCGGCCTGCTGGCAGGCGGCATGCTGATGGTGGCGATCTATGCCATCGCCAGGATCAGGAACCTGCCGAAGGGCGAATGGACCGGCTGGCGGGAGGTCTTCGCCGCCGCGCGCGAGGCGGTCTGGGGACTGCTGCTGATCGTGATCATCCTGGGCGGCATCTATGGCGGCGTCTTCACGCCGACCGAGGCCGCCGCCGTGGCCGCGGTCTACGCCTTCCTGATTGCAACCTTCGTCTATCGCGACATGGGTCCGCTGGCGACCGGCGACGGCCGGGCCAACCTGTCGCTGTTCCGCCATCCCGCGGCGCTGCTCACCGCGCTAGTCCATCCCGACACCAGGCGCACCCTGTTCGAGGCCGGCAAGCTCACCGTCACCCTGATGTTCGTGATCGCCAACGCGCTGATCCTCAAGCATGTGCTGACCGACGAACAGATCCCGCAGCAGATCACGGAGGCGATGCTGGCCGCCGGCTTCGGCCCGATCATGTTCCTGATCGTCGTCAACGTGATCCTGCTGATCGGCGGCCAGTTCATGGAGCCGTCCGGCCTGCTGGTGATCGTCGCGCCGCTGGTCTTTCCGATCGCGATGGAACTGGGCATCGACCCGATCCACCTGGGCATCATCATGGTGGTGAACATGGAGATCGGCATGATCACGCCACCGGTCGGCCTGAACCTGTTCGTGACATCGGGTGTCGCGGGCATGCCGATGATGGCGGTGGTGAAGGCGGCACTGCCGTTCCTGGCAGTGCTGTTCGTCTTCCTGATCCTGATCACCTACGTGCCGTGGATCTCCACGGTGGTCCCGCACACCTTCATGGGGCCGGAGCTGATCACGAACTAAAGCACTACAAGAAATGGCGGAAACAATGCTGCGACACCAAGCCGTCATCCTAGGCCTTGAGCCTAGGATCCATTCCGCGAACTCCGCGGGACGTCTTGGCTTGCGGAATGGGTTCTCGGGTCAAGCCCGAGAACGACAAGTTTCTACCTATATTGGGAAAGCCTAGCTCAGCGGTAGACGCGGCCGTCGAACCGGAGCCTGTCGTCGCGACCGGTCGCCGGATCGCGGAAGATCACGTCCTTCCAGCCGTTGGTGCGGCGCTGCCCGCTCGCCACCGGCAGGGAAAAGCTGGCATAGCGGCCGACCACCGCCAGCGGCGCCCGCTCGTCTTCATCCAGGTCCGAGGTGCGCGCCGCACGCTGGAAGATCCAGCCGCCGCAGGCACTGCCCTTGCAGTTGTCCTCCTGCAGGTAGAGGGCGAAGGCCTCGTCGCCGCCATCCTCGTTCAGGTCGATATAGCCGATCAGCAGGCGCTCGCGCTCGATATCGTCGTCGATTTCATCCTCCAGGAAGGCGACGATATCCTCCTCGAACGGCGGCACGCTGCGCCCCACGGTCTGTGCACCGCTGCAGGCGGCAAGGGCGGCCGGCAGAAGGCAGGCCGCCAGAAGCGGGGCGGCACGCAACCCCGGCAATCGGCGACCTGGCCGGAATAGGCGCCCGAAGCGAAACGACATCCGTGCATACCCCTGCGGTTTGCGGGACCGCCGCACTATGCCCCCGGCGCGCCGGGCTTGGCCAGCCTGCCGCGTCAAATCACGCGCTTTCGCAAGCGGCGCCGGCCACCTATCCTGTCGCTGCAACCTTCTCGCAAGACATTTCCCACCCGGCGGGCCATGACCGAATTGAAGGACACGCGGCGACAGGCGCCACCCGAACTGGCTGCGGCCTATGCGGAGATCTTCGCCGGGCTCGACAGGCTGGGGCCGGGGCATGAGGAGACCACCGCGCGGATGCTGGCGCTGGTGCATCCCTTCCTGCCGCATCCGGCACGGATCGCGGACATGGGCTGCGGCACCGGCGCCGATGCCGTCGACCTGGCCCTGACCCTGCCGGAGGCCCAGGTCTATGCCGTCGATGCCCTGCCGGAGATGGCCCGCGCCTGCCGCGACCGTGCCCGCCGCGCCGGCATCGCGCCGCGGGTCACCGTTTTCGTCGGCGACATGTGCGGCGACTTCCTCGACCGGCTGGGCATGGACCAACTGGACCTGATCTGGGCCTCCTCCAGCGTCTGGGCGGTGGGCCGCGGCACCGCACTGGCCAGCTGGGCGCCGCTGCTGCGTCCGGGCGGCTGGCTGCTGTTCAGCGACCTCGTCTGGCTCTCCGCCCCCGACCAGCGCCCGCGCGACATCGCCGCCTTCTGGAAGGACGCCTATCCCGACATGGTCACACCCGGCCAGGTGGTCACGGAGATCGCGCAAGCCGGCCTGCAGCCGATCAGCCAGCACCTGCTGTCGGCGGAGGACTGGCAGGCCTATTACGGCCCGCTGCCGGAACGGCTGGATCGCATCCGCGCGCGGGCGGAAAGCCCGGACAGCGCCCTGGCCCGGGCGGCAAGCGCCCTGGCCAGCGAGATCCGGATCTTCGATTCGGGCTTCGGCAGCTATACCAGCGGCTTCTTCATCGCCCGCAAGCCGCTCTGGGACTGGTAGGGATAGCCGCATAGGCGTCCCCGTTGCCCTGCCCTGTTGCCGTCGTCCTCGGGCCTGACCCTACGGCATTCACACATCTCATCGACGCGCCTCCCTGCCGCCGTCGTCCTTTGGTCGAGTCCAATGAGGGTAGCAGTACGGCGAAGTTGCGTGGCGTCCTTGTCCCGTCTGGGCCTCGTGTCAGGGGCGAGCCCCCCCAAGGTCGTCATTCCATGGCTTGACCATGGAATCCATTCCGCAGGCTTAGCGGGGCCGCGCGGCTTGCGGAATGGATCCTCGCCTCGAGGGCGAGGATGACGAACAGGCAGCAACGACCTGTCCATTTCCCGCCACCGCTAGATGCATGGCGGCAGGGGCCGTATCCGATCCCCTGACGAGATGTGTGAATCCCGTAGGGCCTGACCCGGGGGTCGCGACGAGACAGGGACGCTGCGCAGCTTCTCCGTATCTTCACGGTCCTTGGGTCAGGCCCAAGGACGACGGCGACAGGGAAGGCACGTCAAGGAAAGGTGTGAATGCTGTAACCTCAAGGATGAGGGTGACGCACCAACACCGGCTTCCTCCCTCACGCCGCGAAAGGATCGGCCACCCGCGGCCAGAAGGGATCGGCCTTCTTGGTATAAGGGATCGCAGCGAAGTCCGGCGCGATCGCGCCCGGAGTGGTGACGTACAGGACCTCCGCCGCGATCGGTGCGAAGCCGGCATGGAAATGCTGCGACGATTTCACCACCACGATCCGCGCCTTGCCCAGGTCGATGCCCAGCTGGGTGAAGGCCTCCGGATGGAAGGTCTGGGTGCGCTGGTCGTTCAGCACGATCTCCACCTCCGGCCCCACCGGCATCCCGTCCTTGAGCGCCCGTACGGTCAGCCAGGCGGCACGGCCGATCGGCGCCAGCGACGGACCGAAATGCTGCTGCAGCCCGTCGCGGATCGCCCGCACCTTGGCCTGCAGGTCCAGCGGATCGCCGCTGGCCGGGCCGCACTTGCCGCCGATCCGCAGGTCCAGGGTCGCGCCCTCCCCCGCTTCCGCCACGAAGCCCAGGGCCACCGGGTCCCAGTACAGGCCGCTGACCGCGCCTTCGATGCCGCGCTCCAGGATGCGCTGCAGGATGAAGGTGGAATCGCTGGGCGCGCCGCCGCCGGCATTGTCGGCGACATCGGCCAGCACCACCGGCTTGCCGGCATCGACCTCCAGCGCCCGGTCCAGCGCCGCATCGGTGTCGACGAAACTGTTCGCGACCGCATCGCGCATGGCGAAGACCTCGCGGCCCAGTTCCTCCGCCAGGGCATCCGCCTTCGTCCTGTCGCCGTCGGCCACCACCAGGATGCGGCCGCCGACCTCTGCCACGTCGCCCCAGGGGAAGCCATGTCCCCAGCTGACGCCGAGGATTCCGTCCCTGCCCTCCAGCGCCTTCATCTTCGCGACGAAGGACTGGCCGGGCTCGCGGGTGGTCGGATACATGCTGATCATGCGGCAGTCGAAGACGCCCATCACCGGCTTCGTCCGGCCCGACGCGGCATCGGCGACGATGCCGAACAGGTCGGCGGCGCGGTCGGGAATGTCCACATGCGGATATTCCTTGAAGGTCATGATCGCGGTGGCGTTCTGCAGCATCGCCTCGGTGATGTGGCAGTGCAGGTCCAGCTCCAGCCCGATCGGCACCTCCGGCCCGACGATGGCGCGGATGCGGGCCATCAGGTCGCCCTCGCAATCGTCATAGCCGTCGGCGACCATCGCGCCGTGCATGATCAGCAGCACGGCGTCGACCGGCATCGCCTTCTTCAGGTCGTCGAGGATGCGGTCGCGCAGCCGCTCATAGACCGGCCGGGTGGTGCGGCCCGCCGGCATGGCGAAGGCGCAGATGCTCTCCGCCACCTGGCCCTGGCGCTCCTCCGTCATGCGGCGCCAGACATGCAGCGGCGCGGAGAAGGGATCGGGCTCCGCCGCCGTCGCCGGGCTGTCGATATGGCTGTTCTCGGCAAAGGCCGCCTCGCCGGTCGGGATCGGCGAGAAAGTGTTGGTCTCGGTCGCCAGGCCGGCGATGAAGACTTTCATGGCTTGGACTCTCGGCTGGCCGCCTCCACCTGCTCGGCCTCGTAGGAATCGCGGCCGGCGGCGAGGAAGGCGAGGATGTGGATGACGATCAGGGCGAGCGCCACCGGCACGGCGGCGGCCACCCAGATCATCGGGAAGCCCAATGTGTCCGCCGTCTTCGCGGCGGCGCGGGCGATATAGCCGCGGGACGGATCGGCGCCGGCCCCGAACAGGCAGTAGTAGAGCACCGGCAGCACGAAGATCAGGGCGGCCGCGGCGCGCAGCAGCCGCAGCAGATGCCCCACCCCGCGCCCCGGTATTGCGGCGCGGCGCACCAGAACCGGATCGACTCCGGCGCGGAAGGCGCAGGCCGCCCCCAGCAGGCCGGCCCAGACCATGGCATAGCGGGCCAGTTCCTCAGTCCAGATCGGCGGACTGTCGAAGATGTAGCGGGCGACCACCTGGATCGCGACGAAGACCAGCATCGCCGTGAAGCCGATGGCCGCGCCCCACCGGGCGGCCCGGTCGAGCGCGGCACTGACCGCGATGATCGCCCGCATGATCCCTGTCCCCCGGACCGGAGCTACATCTTCGCGCCGTCCGCGGCCTCGACCCAGATCTCCACCTGCTCCGGCGCCAGCACGCCGTCGGTATAGACCTTGCGGGACCGATCCACGAACTCGGCGCGGGCTTCCGGCGTCAGGTGGGTGACCTCGATTCCGGCCTCCTTCAGCTTGCCTTCCATCGCCGGCTCGGTGCGCTTCAGCCAGGCGCGGTTGGCGTCATGCGCGGCCTTCACCGCATCGTCGACGATCTTCCGGTCCGCATCGCTGAGGCCCTGGTACCAGTCCTCCGACGCGATCGCGAGGCGGGTGGAGGGCACCATGTTGGCGTTGGTGTAGTGCTTGATGAAGTCGGTATGGCCGAACATCAGCGGCACGAAGGCCGGGTTCATATAGCCGTCGGCGACGCCGGTCTGCAGCGCGTTCGGCACTTCCGACCAGCTGACGATCGTGCCTTTGGTGCCCCAGGACTCGAAAAGCTTGATCTGGGTCTCGTCCAGCGCGCGCATGCGCAGGTCGGCCATGTCGTCGGGATGGGTGATCGGCTTCTTGGTATTGAAGATGCCGGCGCCGGAGCCCAGGGCGACGATGTCCAGCACCCGCACGCCTTCCGGCGTCGTGGCCGCGTTCACCTTCTCCAGGATCCTGCCCTTGTCGACGGCCATGTCCAGATGGCCGATATCCTCGAACAGGTAGGGCAGGTAGACGCCGTAGATCAGGGTGTCGAGCTTCCCCGCCGACTTCACGTCGGCCATGTTCACCTCCAGCAGGCCCTGCGAGGTCTGGTCGAGCTTCTCCGCCTCCTCGCCCAGGGCGCCGCGCGGATATTCCTTCGCCTCCATCCCGTGTTCGTTGAGATAGTTGCCGAAGGTATTGGCCCAGACATAGGTGCCGGACCCTTCCAGGTCGGGCGCGGTGTCCAGCGCGATCTTCACCTCCGCCGTGGCCGCCAGGCTGACGGCGGAGAGCGCCGTCGCCAGGGCGGCGGCCTTGATGGTAGCGGTCCAGTTCATTCTTCCCTCCTTCAGGGCTTCCCCGTTTCGTTGGACCCGACAGCCTGCCTAGAAGCCGAACAGCCGCGGCAGGAACAAGGTGATCTCCGGCACCGTGACGAGCAGCAGCAGCACCAGGATCTCGACCACGAAGAACGGCAGGATCGCCGCCGCCAGCCGCCAGTAGTTCAGCCGCGTGACCGTCGAGACGATCAAGAGGCAGCCCCCCAGCGGCGGCGAGATCAGGCCGATGCACAGATTGAAGCAGATCACGATGCCCAGGTGCAGCGGGTCGGCCCCCTGCGCCACCGCCACCGGCGCCAGCAGCGGCACCAGAAGCGCCAGCGCCACCGGCACGTCCATGATCATGCCGGCGACCAGCAGCACCAGGTTCAGCGCCAGCAGGTATTCCAGCGGCCCCAGCCCGGCATCGGTGACGAGCGCAGCCAGGCCCTGCGGCACCTGCTCCAGCCCCGCGACATAGCCGAGTGCGGCGACGGCGGAGAGCAGGATGAAGATCGAGCCGGTCAGCATCGCGGTGCGCTGCAGGCTCTGCCAGATCATGTCGCGGCTGATGCCGCCGTAGAACGGGCTGATCGCCAGCGCGAACAGCACCGCGATGCCGGCCGCCTCGGTCGGCGTGAACCAGCCGACGACGATGCCGGCGACGATGATGAAGGGCAGCATCATCGCCGGCGCGGCACGCAGCGCGCTGGGCACCAGCGGCGGCACCTCGACCCCGCGGCCGCCCGGATGATCCTTCAGATGCGCGATCGCGCCGTTCATCGCGAACAGCGCCCCGGCCAGCAGCAGGCCGGGCAGGATGCCGCCGACGAACAGCCCCGCCACAGAGGTGCCGGTCAGCGCGCCATAGAAGATCAGGATGATGCTGGGCGGGATGATCGGCCCGATCACCGAGGAGGCGGCGGTGATCGCCCCGGCATAGGTCGCCGAATAGCCGCGGGCCTTCATCTCCGGCACCAGCATGTTGCTCAGCGCGGCGGCATCCGCCACGGCGGAGCCGGAGATGCCGGCGAAGAAGACCGAGGTCATCACGTTCACATGGCCCAGCCCGCCCTTCAGCCGTCCGACCAGCGCCATGGAGATGTCGATCAGCGCGGTGGTGATGCCGGAGCGGTTCATCACCTCGCCGGTCAGGATGAACAGCGGCATCGCCATCAGCGCGAAGACGTCGATCTGGCTGAAGATCCGCTGCGGGATGATCGCCAGGTAGCGCAGATTGTCGGTCGCGGCGAAGGTCAGCACCGCCGCCGCGCCCATCACGTAGGCGAGCGCCGCGCCCGCCCCCAGCAGAACCAGCAGGATGACGGGGACCAGCCAGCTCATGGCACGCCTTCCGCCAGGGTCGGCCGGCGCGGCGCCAGGTCGGCCGGCACCACGCCGGCGCGGGCCAGGTCTGGCGGCAGCGCCGTCCCGGCGATCAGTGCGGCCGCCAGCTGCGCCATCGCCGGTGCGGTCTGGATGCCGTAGCCGCCCTGCCCGACCAGCCAGAAGAAACCCTCCGCCGCCGGCTCGAAGCCGGCCACCGGCACGCCGTCGGGGGAGAAGGTGCGCAGCCCCGCCCAGCGGTGATGGATGCGCGCGATCTCCAAGCTGGTCGCCTCCTCGATCCGCCAGGCGGCGGTGGCCACGTCGATCTCCTCCGGCTGCGCGTCGCAGGGCGGGCTGGGGGTCGCGTCGGCGGGCGAGCCCAGGATGCGGCCGGCATCGGGCTTGAAGTAGAACCGCTCTTCCGCGTCCACGACCATCGGCCAGGATGCCGCATCCATGCCGGCGGGCGGGTCGAACAGGATCGCGGTGCGCCGCTTCGGCACCAGGCCCAGCGGCGCCACCCCGGCCAGGGCGGCCACCGCATCGCCCCAGGCGCCGGCGGCGTTGACCAGCACCGGCGCGGCGAAGCGGCCCTGCGCGGTGTCGACCTGCCAGCGCCCGCCCTGCCGCGCGATCGCCGTCGCGCCGGCACTGCCGACCAGCCGCCCGCCGCGGGCGCGCAGCCCCTGCTGGTAGCCGGCATGAAGCGCATGCACGTCGAGGTCCATCGCGCCGCGCTCCAGCGCCGCGCCGGCCAGCAGCTCCGGCCGCAGCACAGGCACCAGAGCCGCCGCGCCGACCGGGCTCAGCCGCTCCATGTCGGTCAGGGCGCCGATTTCCGCCACCAGCCCCTCCAGCACCGGCATCTGCTCCGGCGTGGCGGCGAACATGATGCCGCGGGCGCCCAGCAGCGGATGCGTGGCGAAGCCTTCCGGCGGCGCTTCCAGGAAGCGGCGGCCTGCGCGGGTGAGGGCGCGGACCGGCGCCGGGCCGTAGGTTTCCGAGAACAGGGCGGCGGAGCGGCCGGTGGCGTGATAGCCGGGCTGCGCCTCCGCCTCCAGCACGACCACCGACGCGCCGGCGGCAAGCTCATAGGCCGCGGCGCAGCCGGCCATGCCGGCGCCGATCACCAGGATGTCGGCTTCTGTCGCGTCAGGTCCCGGCACCACCTCCCCCAGTCTCAGCCCTGCCCGCCACGAACCGCCGCGCCGCCCGTCATGCGTGCATCGGCAGGCGCCGCCGGGACACAAGGTCTGGTAGCCTGCCACGTTCGCCCGGTGCGGCGCCATGCAGCCGGGCGGCCCCTGTCAGGTGTGCTCCGATCGGACTCGCACCGATCAAGCTTGCTCTGACCGCGCGGAGGGCCGAAAGTTTCGCGAATGGGACGGTCACGGGATCCGGACGATGGGAAGGCATATCCGTGAAGCATAAGGAGCGCTTTCCAATCGGAAAATACGTAATCGACATTGCGCCGACCGATGGCGCCGCGACGGAGATCGACACCCGTACCGACGCCGGGGCCGGTCGCCGCGCCGGGCCGGCCGCTGCCACGGCGCGCGAGGTGGAGCGGACGGAAATCGGCGCCCGCCTGCGCAGGCTGCGGCGCGATCGCGGCTGGACCCTGGCCGACGTGGCGGCACGTACCGGCCTCGCCGTCTCCACCCTGTCGAAGGTGGAGCGCGGCCGCATGTCGCTGGCCTACGACAAGTTCGCCAGCCTGGCGGCGACCCTGGGCCTGGACATCGCCGACCTCTATACCGACCGCGGTGCGGTTGGGTCCTGCCCACAGCCGGTGATCACCCGGACCGGAGAGGCGCAGGGCCACCGCAGCGGGCCTTATATCTACGAGGTGCTGTCCACCGGCCTGCGCGGCCGCCAGATGATGCCGGTGCGCGGCCATATCATGGCGCGCAGCCTGGACGAGTTCGATGAATGGCAGAGCCATCCCGGCGACGAATTCCTCTATGTCCTGGCCGGGTCGATCGAACTGCACATCGCCGGAGCCGAGCCGATCGCCCTGGCGACGGGCGAGTCGGTCTATTTCGACAGCGGCCGCCCGCATGTCTATCTCAGCACCGGCACGGGCGATGCCGAGGTCCTGACGGTGATGCTGCCGCAGTTCCCGGCAGGCGCGGCCGGCGAGACGGCGGCGACGGGGACGGAAGGGGACTGACCCGGTGACCGGGGCATCGGCCGGGCCCGGCCCTGAGGCAAGGGCGATAGGGGTGCATCACCTCGCCGTCTGCACCGCCGACATCAAGACGCAGATCGCCTTCTTCGCCGACGTCCTGGGCTGCGAACTGGTGGCGCTGTACTGGATGCACGGCGTGAAGGATGCCTGGCACGGCTTCCTGCGCCTGAACGACCAATGCTCGATCGCCTTCGTACAGAGCCCGAAGATCGCCGGCATCCCCCATGAGATCGGCGTCACCCATGCCGGCAATGCGGCCGGGCCGGTCGCCGGCGGTGCGCTGCAGCACCTGGCGCTGCGGGTGCCGGACCGGCCGGCCCTGCTGGCGCTGCAGGACCGCATCCGCAGCCACGGCGTGCCGGTGATCGGCCCGATCGACCACGGCTTCTGCACCTCGATCTACTTCGCCGGCCCGGAACATCTGAGCCTGGAGGCGTCGTTCTCCGACGCGCCGATCGATGCCCGCGCCTGGATCGACCCGGACGTGGTCGCCCGCGCCGGCATCAGTGCAGAGGAACTGGCCCGCTTCACCGCGCCCGCCCCCTTCGCGGCACCGGCGGACCGGGAGCCCCAGCCGCCCGCCGATGGCCCCGGCCCGCACCTGGTCTATCCGCCGGAGCCTTATGCCCGGATGCTGGCCCGCAGCGACGCGGAGACGGAGCGGAAGCTGTCTGAGACGGCGCCGCCGGTGGCTGTCGAACCGGCAACCACCGCCTGACTTCAACCGCCCGCCAGCGCCGCCATGAAGGCCCGCGCCGGCGGGCCGGGCAGCCAGCGGGCGCGGTGGGCGCAGCACATCACCACCGGCTCCATCAGCGACAGGTCGAAGGCCACGAAGCGCTGCCGGAAGGCGGCGCTGCGCTCATAGCCCGCCTCCACCATCGCCAGCAGGTCGGTCGAGGCGACCAGGTCGGCGACGATCGGGAAATACTCGATGACATGCAGGTGGCGCAGCGGTTCCTTTCCGCGCGCGGCATAGATCGCGGCGAAACGTTCCACATAGTGGCTGCCCAGGTCGGGCACGATCAGCTTGTAGTCGGCCAGGTCGCCGAGCGCCGGTTGCTCGCGGCGGGTCAACGGATGGCCGCGCCGGGCGAAGAGCTTCGTCCGCAGCAGGCCTGCCGGCGCGGTCGCAATGGCAGGGTCTCCGCCCACCAGGGACTGAGGCCCGACCAGCAGGTCGATATCGCCCCGCCGCAGCTGCTGCGCGCCACGCTCCACGCTCGGCGCGCTCAGTTGTACGCAGAGCGACGGCTCGGCCGCGATCAGGCGCCGCAGCGCATGGTTGACCAGGCCCTGGACCGAGGGCGGGCAGACGCCGATGCGCAGCAGCGAGCGCCGCGCCGTGGCGCCGCTGCGGGCATCGGCGGCCAGCATGTCGAGGTCGGCGACGATGCGCGCCGCGCGCTCCAGGAAGTCGCGCCCCTCCGGCGTCGCGGTCGCGCCGCGCGCGCCACGTTCGAACAGCAGGTGGCCGAGGTCCCGCTCCAGCTCCGCGACGCTACGGGTGACCGTCGACTGGGTGACGCTGAGCGCGGCGGCCGCTGCGGAAAAGCTGCCGGCGCGATCCACCGCTACCGCATGACGCAGTTTCACCGTGTTCATCGCTATGCATCCAATGCATGGAAAAGCCGAGAATTGCATTGGACGGATGGCTCGGCAATGCCGATCCTGCCCCCCGTCAGGTGGCAGGAGACCCAGATGAAGCCGACAGGCGACCGGCCGTCAGCGGCCCCGCAGCGCCGCCACACCGTCCGCCAGGCCGCCCTGGAAAAGGGCGATGTCGGAGGCATGGGAGATCATGCGATAGCCGCGCTCCAGCAGCATGCGGCCCCAGTCCGCGCTGCCGCCGCCGGCGGCCGCCGGCTTACCCGCCGCCGCTGCCGCCGCCGCCACACGGTCGATGGCGGCCTGGATCTGCGGATTGTCCATCTGTCCCGGAATGCCCAGGCCCACCGACAGGTCGCCCTGCCCCAGATGCACGGCGTCGATGCCGTCGACGGCGGCGATCTTCTCCACGTTCTCCAGGCCGCGCGGGGTTTCCACCAGCGCCAGCAGCAGCAGGCGGTCGTTGGCCGCGTCGATGGTCGCGCTGGCATAGGGGGCGCTATAGTCGTCATGGGCGGCGCCGAACATGGCGCCGCGGATTCCGACCGGCGGATAGCGGGTGAAGGAGACGAGTTCCGCCGCCTCCTCCGCGCTTTCCACCATCTGGAACACCAGGCCCATGGCGCCGACATCCAGCAGCTTGGAGATGTCGGCATAGGATTTCGACGGCGGGCGCACCAGCGGCACGATGCCGAGCCCGCGGCACAGCGCGCATTGCAGCTTGATGTCTGCGACGCCGAGGCCGGAATGCTCCATGTCGTAGAGCAGGTAGTCGGCGCCGGCATTGGCCGCCATCTGCGGCAGGCCCGGAGAGAGGAATTCGAACACCATCGTGCCGAATACCGTCTCGCCCGCCTGCAGCCGCCGCTTCACCGGATTGTCGCGCATGGAACCTCCCGTTCGTCTCCCGGAACCGCGGCCAGCATAGGCCCGATTGCGGGGCAAGTTGAAAACCTGCATACACACCTACCAACGGGCGCGCCCGGCCGGGCGACGCCATTCCTGAACGCACAACGAGGAAACGCCCAATGGCCTTGCCCGCCATCCTGAAGGATCGTCTGTCCGTGCCGGTCGTCGGCGCACCGCTGTTCATCGTCTCCAACCCCGACCTGGTGATCGCGCAGTGCAAGGCCGGCGTCGTCGGTTCGTTCCCCGCCCTGAACGCGCGGCCGAAGGAGCAGCTGGAGGAATGGCTGAAACGGATCAAGGGCGAGCTGGCGGAGCATGACACCAAGCATCCGGAGGCGCCGTCGGCCCCCTTCGCGGTGAACCAGATCGTGCACCGGTCGAACGACCGCCTGATGCACGACGTGGAGATGTGCGTGAAGTACGAGGTGCCGGTGACGATCTGCTCCCTCGGCGCGCGGGAGGAGGTCTACGAGGCCTTCCATTCCTATGGCGGCCTGGTGCTGCACGACGTGATCAACGACACCTTCGCCCGCAAGGCGGTGCAGAAGGGCGCCGACGGCCTGATCGCGGTGGCGGCCGGGGCCGGCGGCCATGCCGGCACCACCTCACCCTTCGCGCTGATCCAGGACATCAGGGAATGGTTCGACGGGCCGCTGCTGCTCTCGGGCTGCATCGCCACCGGCGGCGCTGTCCTGGCGGCGCAGGCGATGGGCGCCGATCTGGCCTATATCGGCTCCGCCTTCGTCGCCACGAAAGAGGCCAATGCGATGCCGGAGAACAAGCAGATGATCGTCGACAGCAATGCCGCCGACATCGTCTACACCAACCTGTTCACCGGGGTGCACGGCAACTACCTGAAGCCGTCGATCATCGCCGCCGGGCTGGACCCGGAGAACCTGCCGGAGAGCGACCCGTCGAAGATGAACTTCGGCTCCGGCGGCAATATGGACAAGAAGGCCTGGCGCGACATCTGGGGCTGCGGCCAGGGCATCGGCGCGGTCAAGGAGATCCCTGCCGCAGGCGAGCTGGTGGCCCGCCTGAAGCGCGAGTACGACGAGGCGCGCGGACGCCTCCTGGCTGCCTGAGCCGGCCGGCGGCGCCGGTCGCCGGCATCGTCCAGCCGGGGCCGGGCCGGGCTAGACGACGCCGGAGAAATCCGGCGGCCGCTTCTCCTGGAAGGCGGCGATCGCCTCGCGGTTGGCGGGGCCGCCGACCAGGACGGCGAAGGCGGCATCCTCGCGGTCGCGGGCGGCGCGCAGCGCGTCGGCCCGGGCGGCCCGCATCACCGACTTCGTCGCCACCAGGGCCGGCACCGGCTGCGCCGCGATCTGCCCGGCCACCGCCATGGCCTCCGCCGCCAGGTCCGCGCCCGGCACCACCTTCCAGGCCAGGCCCGCCGCCTTCGCCGCGCCTGCGTCCAGCCAGGCGCCGGTGAACAGCAGGTGCGCCGCGGCCCCCCAGCCCAGGATCGCCGGCAGCAGCAGGCTCGATCCCGCCTCCGCCGTTACCCCCAGCGGCACGAAGGGCGCGCGCAGCCGCGCCTCCGCTGCCATCAGCACGATGTCGCAATGCGGCAGCATGGTCAGGCCGATGCCGACCCCCAGGCCGTTCACCGCGGCGACCAGGGGCTTCGGAAAGCCCTCCAGCGCCGCCATGAAGGGGCCGAAGCCGTCCGCCACCCGCTGCGCGTGGCTGCGGGCATCGCCCAGTTCCGCCAGGTCCTGCCCGGCGGAGAAGGCGCGGCCGGCGCCGGTCAGCACCACAACCGCCACCCCGGGATCGGCCGCGGCATCGTCCAGCGCGGCCGCGGCCGCCCGGTAGAGCGCATCGTTGAAGGCGTTCAGCGCATCCGGCCGGTTCAGCACCAGCCGCCGCACGCGGCCTTCCGTCGACGCCAGGAGGACCGGCTCCGCCGCCGCGACCTGCGCTTCGCCGTCCGTCACGCCACCGCCTCCACCCGCTCCGGATGGCCGGACCAGGACCAGGCCATGCTGGGGCGGCTCAGGCCCAGCATCATCCCGCCCAGGGTCGGCGGATGCACCCAGATCTGGTCCGCCACCTGGTCGGCGCGGCGCCCCTCCGGCCGGTCGACGGTCATGCCCGGCCGCTCCGGATGGCGTTCGGCGATCCGCGCCTCGATCGCCGACAGGCGCGGCGTTTCCGCGAAGGCCATGTAGAGGACCGGCCCCTGGCGGGCGAGGAACCGCCCCATGGTCAGGTCCATATCGGTCGGCGTGATCACCTCGAAACGGTGCAGCCGGTCGCGGTGGAACAGGGTCAGGGTGCCGGTATAGCCGAAGCGCTCCGACGTGATCGGCACGAAGACGTCGGCATCCAGGCCGAACAGGGCCGCGAAGCGGGCGGTGTCGCCGCGATGGTCGGGCGCCAGCAGGGTCGCCTCGTACAGGAAGTCGATATCGCCGACGGCCGGCAGGTCCTGCGCTGCGCTGAGCACCAGCCGCAGCCCGTCGATGCCGGTACCGGCGGCATCCAGGAACAGCTGCCCGCCCTCTTCCGCCGGGGCGCAGCCCTTCCCCGCCAGATGCGCCCGCAGCGCGGCCAGGTCGGGCGCGCTGGCGCCGGCGGCGAACATGTGGCCGCCGCGCCGGGCGACCGCGTCGGCGACCGGGCCGGCGCCGTCGGGTTCCAGCAGTTCGATCCAGCCGCGACCCAGGCGCAGCGCGGTGCGCTTCGCGCCCAGCAGGGCCAGGCGGTCCTGGCCCGCCGGCTCCGCCCCCAGGATCCCCTGCCAGAGCGCGGCCACCCTGCCCGCATCGGGTACCGCCATCTGCACCCGGTCGATCGCCGTCAGCATCTCGTCTCCCCCTCCCCCGGATTTGTTGGTCCGCACCGTAGCGGGGGCTGCGACTTTTGACAGCCCCGGAGCGAACGGCCGAAGCTGCCCGCAACCGAAGGAGAGAGACGTGAAACGGCTGCTGATCGTGGCGCATGCGCCGTCACCCAACACGCAGAAGCTGCTGGATGCCGTCCTGGCGGGTGCCCGCAGCCCGGAGATCGACGGGGTCGAGGTGACGGCCATGACCCCGTTCGAAGCGGGGCCGGAGGCAGTGCGCGCCGCCGGCGCCGTGATCCTGGGCACCACCGAGAACCTCGGCTATATGAGCGGGGCCCTGAAGGACTTCTTCGACCGCACCTACTACGCCGTGCTGGAGGAGACGCAGGGCCTGCCCTATGCCCTGTGGATCCGGGCCGGCCATGACGGCACCGGCACCCGCCGGGCGGTGGAGAGCATCGCCACCGGCCTGCGCTGGAAGGCTGTGCAGGAGCCGCTGATCTGCCGCGGCCCCTTCGACGAGGATTTCGTCGGGCAGTGCGAGGAGCTCGGCACCCTGGTCGCCGCCGGGCTGGAGGCCGGCATCTTCTGATCTGCCGGCCATTTCTGGCCGCGGTTTCTGGCGGCCGTTTCTGGGAGGAGGGGGAAGCGATGACCGAAGAGAATCCCGTGCTGATCGACAGTGCCCATGGCGTCACGACGATCACCCTGAACCGGCCGCAGCGGCTGAACGCACTGAACGTCCCCCTGCTGGAGAAGCTGCACGAAGGGCTGGAATGGGTCGAGGGTGCCGGGCAGAGCCATGTCGTGGTGCTGACCGGTGCCGGCAAGGCCTTCTCCGCCGGCGTCGACCTGCAGGCCCTGGCCGAGCAGGGCATCGACCTGGCGGCCGGCGATGTCGGCGGCGCCCTGAACGATGCGGCGCGGAAGGTGATCGCGAAGCTGGGCAGCATGCGCCAGGCCACCATCGCCAAGGTGAACGGCTTCTGCTTCACCGGCGCGCTGGAGCTGATGCTGGGCTGCGACTTCGCCATCGCGGCGGCGGAGGCGAAGCTGGGCGATACGCATGCCATGCTGGGCATCCGCCCGACCTGGGGCATGACCCAGCGCCTGCCGCGCGCGGTCGGCATGGCGCGGGCGAAGGAAATGTCCTTCAGCGCCCGCCATGTCACCGGCAGCGAGGCGGCAGAGTACGGCCTGGTGCTGGAGGCGGTGCCCGCCGCCGAGCTGGACGCCCGGGTCGACGCGATCACCCGCGGCATCGCCGCCAACAGCGCGGGCGCCATCGCCGCCTACAAGGACCTGTACGGCAAGGCCGCCAATGCCGGCCTGGACGAGGGGCTGGCCTACGAGTTCGGCACCGCCTACGAGATCGCCGACACCAGGGCGCGCTACGAGGCGTTCATGGCGAAGCTCAAGAAGGCCTGACGGCGACTTTTTCTGCGGTCCGCCGGTGCGTTCTGTGACGCGGGTCACAGGACGCCGCCAGATTTCCACAATCATGCCCTTCGGCCGAACGAATTGGACGCGATCTTCCTTCTCGACAGGGGGCGCGGACGGAAACCGCCGCCGCCCGGAACCAGCGACGAAGGGAGGGCGACATGGCCCGCATCGCGACCATCGAAGAGATCTACGAAACCGAGTTCGTCGAGTATCGCAGTATCGACGCCATCGCCGAGTTCTCGCGCCTTCCGGCCGACGACCGGCTGCTGCCGGAGCTGGAGGACGAGGATGGCATGTCGGGCGAGGAACTGCTGCGCCTGCTCGGCGATGGCGAGCCGGAACCGAGCCGCTGGCACTGATGCGCGGCCCGAACCGCGAAGGCCCCGACAATTTGGGTTCTGACCACCAAGGCTCCGACCACGACGGGGGCGCCCGGCGGCGCCGACAGACCTGCGGCCCGACCAACGGCTGATCCGCTGCCGCCTGCAGGCGCCCCCGTCGCCACCGTTTCCGCCCCAATTGGCGCCCGCGGCCGGAAGGGCGCGCGTCCCGTCTACAGCTGCCGGCGCAGCCATGGCATGATCGCCACCCGCCGGGCCGCAACCGCGGCACCGGAAGGGTTGGGAGGAAGCGTGCATGCCAGACAAGAAAAGCCGCCACCTGCGGTCGCAGGAATGGTTCGACAATGTCGACGATCCGGGAATGACGGCGCTCTATCTGGAGCGCTACCTGAATTTCGGCCTGACCCGCGCGGAACTGCAGTCCGGCAAGCCGATCATCGGCATCGCCCAGACCGGCTCCGACCTGTCGCCCTGCAACCGCCACCATCTGGAGCTGGCGAAGCGGGTGCGCGACGGCATCACCGCCGCCGGCGGGCTCTGCTTCGAATTCCCCGTCCATCCGATCCAGGAGACCGGCAAGCGGCCGACCGCGTCGCTGGACCGCAACCTCGCCTATCTGGGCCTGGTGGAGGTGCTGTACGGCTATCCGCTGGACGGGGTCGTGCTGACCACCGGCTGCGACAAGACCACGCCGGCCTGCCTGATGGCGGCGGCGACGGTGAACCTGCCGGCGATCGTGCTGTCCGGCGGGCCGATGCTGAACGGCTGGTTCCAGGGCCAGCGCACCGGCTCCGGCACCATCGTCTGGAAGGCGCGGGAACTGCTGGCCGCGGGCGAGATCGACATCGACGGCTATACCGACCTGATCGCCTCATCCGCGCCATCTGTCGGCCATTGCAACACCATGGGCACCGCCAGCACGATGAACAGCCTGGCGGAGGCGCTGGGCATGAGCCTGCCGGGCTGTGCGGCGATCCCCGCTCCCTACCGCGAGCGCGGCCAGATGGCCTACGAGACCGGTCGCCGCATCGTGGCGATGGTGCACGAGGACCTGAAGCCTTCCGACATCCTGACCCGCAAGGCGTTCGAGAACGCGATCCGGGTGAATTCCGCCATCGGCGGCTCCACCAACGCGCCGATCCACCTGAACGCCATCGCCCGCCATATCGGCGTGTCGCTGGACAATGACGACTGGGAGCGGCTGGGCTATGCGGTGCCGCTGCTGGTCAACCTGCAGCCGGCCGGCAAGTATCTGGGCGAGGAATATCACCGCGCCGGCGGCGTGCCGGCGGTGGTGCACGAACTGATGGGCCAGGGCCTGATCCACGAGGATGCGCTGACCGTCAACGGCCGCGGCATCGGCGACAATTGCCGCGACCGGCCGGTGCAGGACCGCGACGTGATCCTGCCCTTCGATGCGCCGATGCTGCCCAATGCCGGCTTCCTGAACCTGAAGGGCAACCTGTTCCATTCCGCGATCATGAAGACCAGCGTGATCGCCGACGGGTTCCGTTCCCGCTATCTGTCGAACCCCGACGACCCGGACGCCTTCGAGGGGCGGGCCATCGTCTTCGACGGGCCGGAGGATTACCACCTGCGGATCGAGGACCCAGCGCTGAACGTCGACGAGACCTGCATCCTGGTGATCCGCGGCGCCGGGCCGATCGGCTATCCGGGCGCGGCGGAAGTCGTAAACATGCAGCCGCCGGCCGCCCTGATCAAACGCGGCATCACCGGCCTGCCCTGCCTGGGCGACGGCAGGCAGTCGGGCACCTCCGGCTCGCCGTCGATCCTCAACGCTTCGCCGGAGGCCGCCGCGATGGGCGGCCTGGCGCTGCTGCGCACCGGCGACCGGATCCGCATCGACCTGCGCAAGCGGGAGGCGAACGTCCTGATCCCCGACGACGAACTGGCCGCCCGGCGGGCGGAGATCGCCGGCGATGGCGGCTATCCCTATCCGGAGGACCAGACCCCCTGGCAGGCGATCCAGCGTTCCATGGTATCGCAACTGGACGCCGGCATGGTGCTGGGGCCTGCGGTCGGCTTCCAGCGGGTGGCGCAGACCAAAGGTGTGCCGCGCAACAACCATTGAGGGGGCCGAAGCCGACGGCGGGTCCCGGCCGGGGCTCGCCGGCAGACGGCACCGCTTGCGGAATGGGTGCCTGGTTCAAGGCCGGGCACGACGGCTGAAGGGTTTGCGGCCAACAGCATGGTCATGGTCGGCCTTGAGCCGACCATCCATTCCGCCGGCTTCGATGCCCATGCGGTGATGGCCGCCCCCGCCCGCTACAGGATCTCGAACACCTCGTAGACCGGGCCGTGCGGCTTGCGGTCGCCGATGCCGACGGCGAGCAGCCGGTTCAGCCAGTCGTAGGGGCCGGAAGCCGTCTCGAAGCGCGGCGTGACCCGGAAATAATATTCCGACGGGTCGACCGGCTCGCCGGCGTTCAGGCGGCGGATCACGTCCTCCGGCCCGTGCCGCATGCCGGTATAGGTCATGTAGATGAAGGCGCCGTCATCGGTCTTCAGGGTCAGCCGCACGTCCATCAGCAGCACCCCGTCCGGCCGACCCAGCAGCCAGTCGCCGCCGGCGGTGGGCAGGATCTCCCCCCGCAGCCGCTCGCCCCGGAAGCTGCCGCCCTCCACCACGGCGATGCGACGCATGCCGGTGGGCGTCTCCTGTCCCATCTGGATGCTCACCTTCGCTTCCAGGGTGAACAGGTGCCTGGTCTGGACCGTCATGCTCATGTCCTTCTTCCCCCTCACGTCGCTGCCGCACGGCCTGTGCGGGGGAGCTTCCGTCCTGGCGGCCCCGCACGCAACAGCCGTGCCGCAGATTCGTCGCTGCGGCGATGGAACAAGCGCCCCGGGGCGATGGTTGTGCGGGCGTGAGACAGGCGCCGGACGAAGGCTTCCCCCGGCGCCGTGCCGAATCCCTTCAAGACCGACAAACTGGAGGATCCCATGCAGAAGCGCGAGATCCTGGGCGGCATCGTTGCATCCGCCATGCTGGCCATTTCCGGCCCCGCAGCCGCCGAAGTCGTGGACCTGAACTTCGAGGCCGACACCATCGGCGAGATGAAGGTGGCGGGACAGGGCTTTTCAGACCATCTGGCCCGCGACTATCGCACCCTGTCGCTGTTCGAACGCGACGCCATGGTCGACTGGCCGGATGCCGAGTTCTATGCCGACAAGGCGCTGATGGCGAAGCAGGGCCGCAAGGTGATGCCCGAGCGGGTCGAGGATTGGGGCGTGGAGAACGACGCCGCGATCGCCGAGCTGAAGGCGGCCCGCACCGACCTGGTCGCCCTGCTGTCCACGGCGCGCAGCGCGCATCCCAATGCGGCGGCGCAGGCGCAGGCCTATTACGACTGCTGGATCGAACAGCAGGAGGAGGGCTGGCAGCGCTCCCATATCGCCGGCTGCAAGGAGAAGTTCGTGCTGGCGATGTCGCAGCTGGAAGGGCTGATGGCCGAGCCCGCGACCGAGCCCTTCTCGATCCGCGGCATGGAAGAGATCGGCGTCGTGTTCTTCGAGTTCGACAAGGCGGTCCTGACCCCGAAGGCGAAGAAGACCCTGGACACGATGGCCGCGCTGCTGCCGAACCCCGGCACGACCGAGCTGGTCATCGCCGGCCATGCCGACCGCTCCGGGCCGAAGGGCTACAACGAGGCCCTGTCCGCCCGTCGCGCCGCGGCCGTGCAGGACTATCTGGCCGCAAAAGGCTTTACCAAGACCCGGGTCGAGGAATACGACATGGCGGCCTATGGCGAGACGCGCCCTGCGATCCCCACAGCGGACGGTGTGCGCATGCCTGAAAACCGCCGGGTGAAGATCCAGGCCGAGGCCGACGCGAGCTGACCGGAATCTTCCCCCTTTCGGTTCAATCCTGGACGGGCCGCGGCAGGGCATGCCGCGGCCCGTTCTGCGTCCGGGCGGCCTGCCGCAGCCCTTTGTGACCGCCATCACCAATCCGGCATCGACCCGGCCTCGCTCGGAACGCTCTGCCCGCGCAGGCCGTTATCGGGGTGCAAGAGCAGAACTTGGCAGTGCAATCCCCCCATGCCCCCGGGGATCGGAGATTCGGATCCCGGCCCGGCGGCGGAAAGGAGGACAGGATGAAAGCGCGCAAGATACTGACGAGCCTCACTGCGATCGCCATGCTGGCGGGTGCCGGCACGGCAGCCGCCGGCACCCTGGACCTGCAGCAGGACCGCAAGGTCGAGATCGCACCCGCCTGGGCGGCCCCCGATGCCATGGGCGACCTGGTTGCCGAGCACGCGACCAGCGGCCTGGTGCATTTCCGCCCCGGCAGCGCCGAGATGACGGCGGAAAGCCGGGAGCGCCTCGACATGCTGCCGATGCTGCTGCCGCAGGACGGCCAGTCCGTCCTGATGATCGGCAATGTCGATGCCGGCGACCCGCTGGCCGTGGCCCGCGCCTCGGCAGTGCAGGACTATCTGGCCGCACGCGGCGTGACCGAGACGCAGCTCGTGATCTCCCCCGCCAACGACACGCTGGCGGCGGAAGACGGCGCATTGCGGATCTCCTATGCCGGCATGGCAGGCTGACACCGCGCCGCGCAACGGCAGTACCGGAGCGACCGGCAAGGGGCCGCGGGGCCGACCGGCGGCCCCTTTTTCGTGCCGCACGACCCTGCCGGAGCCGCCAGGGGGTTGAAGCGGCGTCCGGTTCGGGCGACACCGGCGGCCATGATCCGCATCCCCTACGGCCCCACCAGAATCCTCCCCGGCATCGCCGCCGCGATGACCGCCCTGCTGCTGCCGCTATGCCTGGCCGGGCCGCTGCCTGCCCACGCCGAAACCGAAAGCTATCTTCAGCTGCGGCAGCGCTTCCTGCCCGGCATCAAGGGCGAGGACCAGCGGCATGTCGTCGAGAGCGATTCTGCCCCCTGGCAGGCGATCGGCCGGGTCAACCGGCGGATCGGCGGCTATTGCACGGGAACCCTGATCGCGCCGGGCAAGGTGCTGACGGCGGCCCATTGCCTGTGGAACCGGCGGACCCGGCGCTGGCTGGGACCGGAGGCCCTGCACTTCGTCGGCGGCTACAGCCGCGGCGCCTGGATCGCAGAAGCGGGTGTCAGGTCCATCCGGCTGGCCCCGGGGATCGCCGGTGGGCCGGACGGGAACGGGCGGTTCGCGCCGGCCTCGGACTGGGCGGTCCTGACGCTGGCCAAGCCGCTCGGCATGCTGGGCCATATCCCCCTTGCCATGCCCGAATCCGCAACCGGCGGCCCGCGCGCCGAGAGTCTGATCCAGGTGGGCTACAGCCAGGACAAGCCGCATGTCCTGACCGCACACCATGACTGCCACCCCCTGGGCCCGGTGCGCACCGGCGGCGTGCTGGTCCATGACTGCGACGCGACTCATGGCGATTCCGGCTCGCCGATCCTGGTCCTGACATCGGACGGAGCGCGGATTTTCGCCATCCATGTCGCCACCGGGAAGGGCAGTTCCGGCGCCGTGGGCATCGCCGTGCCCGCGGCTTCGATCGACCCCGGACGGTAGCCGACGGGCTGCGGATGGCCGTAGCGGGACGGCAGGGCGCCCGGCCCCATCCTCTTGGCGGATTTCGATTCCACCTCCGGTTCTCCTATCATCGACCGCCCACTGTTGCCGGGCGGACATTTCCTGGCGATTTCGGCGAGGAGGAAGGATGAACGCCGCGGATGACGGGAGGCCAGGCATCCGGCCACTGCCGCGGATGCTCGATCTCGACGGAAGCAGGGTGGAGTTCGAGGTTGCGCCGGGGGGATTGCAGGGTGCCCTGCTGTATCGGCCGATCGGGCGCTATACCAACGAGATGCTGGTCCGGGTGTTCGACTGCCTCGCCGATGCCACGGCCGGGGATACACTCTACGTGATCGGCGATGTCTCACGGGCAGAATCCCATATCGGCCATGCCGGCTATGACGCGGCCTCGCAGCTGCTGGTGGCACGCGGCAAGACGCGGCTTCGCATCGTGATCTGCGACCCGGACCCCGTTCGCCCCTACATGGTGCGGCTGGCCCAGGACGTGAACCATGTCCGCGGCATGGACAGCATCGCCCGGTACGAAGCCGACCTGCCGGCCGCCATCGCGCAGCTGGAAGACATGATGCGCGGGACCGACACGTCCGCAGGCCCCGCGGGCGCCGTGTGATCGCTGCGACGACCGGGCTTTCCGGCGCCGCCGCCGTCAGCCGTTGCCGGTCAGTTCCCGCCGCACGATGGCGGCGCCTTCCGCCAGTGCCTTCAGCTTGCCGAAAGCCGCCGCGCGCGGCAGGTACTTCATGCCGCAATCGGGCGCCGCGACGATGCGTTCCGCCGGCAGCACCTTGAGCGCGGCGCGCAGCCGGCCGGCCACCGTTTCCGCCGTTTCGACCGCATCGTCGCCGAGGTCCAGCACGCCCACCAGGATCGACTTGCCCGGCAGCCGCTCCAGCACGGCCAGGTCCAGTTTCGGCTGCGCCGCCTCGATGGAGATGTGGCTGGCGTCGCATCCCGCCAGTTCCGGCAGGAAGGAATAGCCGGACGGCTTGTCCTTCACGACATAGGCATAGCCGAAGCACATATGCACCACCGTCGGCCCTGTCACGCCGGCCAGAGCCCGGTTGATCGCCGCGATGCCGAAGCTGCGCGCAAGGTCGGGCTTCGCCTGCAGGTAGGGCTCGTCGATCTGCACCACGTCGGCACCGGCCGCCTTGAGGTCCTTCAGCTCCGCATTCACCGCATCCGCATAGGCCATCGCCAGCGCCTCGACATCGCCGTAATGCTCGTCGACGGCAAGCTGCGTCATGGTGAAGGGGCCGGGTACGGTGATCTTCACCCGGCGGCCGGTATTGGCGCGCAGGAAGCGCGCCGCCTCCACCTCAACGGGGCGGGTGCGCCGCACCGGTCCGACCACCCGCGGCACCGGCGATGGGGTGCCGGCGCGGCTCTGCACATAGCCGGGATTGTCGATGTCGATGCCGTCCAGCGCATTGGCGAAATGGTTGAAATAGCTCTCCCGCCGGATCTCGCCATCGGTGACGATGTCGATCCCGGCCGCCTCGAAGTCGCGCAGCGCCAGGCGCACAGCATCGTCCTGGCTCTCGGTCCGCAGCGCACCGTCGAACCGCCAGACCTGCTCCATCCGCACCCGCGGGGGCTTCGACCCCAGCAGCACCTCGCGGTCCACCAGCCAGCCGGGCTGCGGATAGCTGCCCACAAGGGCGGTGGGCAGCAGCGGCAGGTCGGCGGTGGAAACGGTCATCTTGTCCTCCCCGAATGGGTGGTGGCGGCGGGTAGAGGCGGCACCATCGGCAGAGCCGGGCGGGGCGTCAACGGCCGGCTATCCCAGCACCACCTCCAGCACCATCATGGCGGTCAGGCCGATGGTCAGGCCGGCCGTGGCCAGGCTGGCGCTACCCCGGCGATGGGTTTCCGGAATGATCTCATGGCTGATCACGTAGATCATCGCGCCGGCGGCGAAGGCGAGCGCCCATGGCAGGACGGGCGCGGAGATGCTGGCACCGGCCGCCCCGATCAGGCCGCCCACGGGTTCGACCAGACCGGTCAGCGCGGCCACGCCGAACGCGTAGAGACGGCCATAGCCCTGCGCCAGCAGCGCCACGGCCACGGCAAGCCCTTCCGGCGCATTCTGCAGGCCGATGCCCATCGCCAGCGCCGTTCCGTCGGCGACACCGCCACCGGCAAAGCCGACGCCGACCGCCAGGCCTTCCGGGAAGTTGTGGATCGTGATGGCGATGACGAACAGCCAGATGCCCTTCAGGGCATGCGCCTCCGGCCCCTCATGCCCCTTGGTGAAATGCTCGTGCGGTACCGCCTCGTTGGCAAATGCGACGACGGCCGCGCCCAGCAGCAGCCCGCTGGCGGCGATCGCCGCCGCCAGCAGGACATTGCCGTACAGCCCTTCCGCGCGCTCGATCGCCGGGATCAGCAGGGAGAAGAAGGAGGCCGAGAGCATGACGCCCGCGGCGAAGCCCAGCAGGGCGTCGCTCGCCCGCGCCGAAACCGTGCGCCCGAGCAGCACCGGCAGGGCGCCGACGGTGGTCATCAGGCCCGCGGCAAGGCTGCCCAGGACGCCGAGAAGCAGTACATCCATCCTGGGCGCGGATTATGCCCGTCCGGCCGCCGCCGGCAATGCCGCCGGCGGCGGCGGTCAGAGGGTGATGGTCCGCCAGTTGATCGCGATCTCGTCCCCCGGCTGCTGGTCGGGGAAGTTCTGTTCCACCAGGCGGCGCAGTTCGGAGACGACCTCCTCCTGCTCGCCGCTGCAGGCAATCACCAGCCGCTCGGTATCGGCCTGCAGGTCGCAATGCCCGCCCCTGATGTCGAAATGGGCTTTCAGCCCGCCATCGCCCACGACCGCGGGTTCGGACAGGCGCACCGCCAGTTCGGCCAGATAGCCGCTGGCATGGGCGGTGCGGATGCTGGTCTCGCTGCAGATCATCGCTGCACTCCTGAAATCGTTGCACCCGGCAACAACACCGGCCCGGCAGCAATCGATCCCCGGCGGCGATGCGTCCTGTTGTCGCCGGACACCGGCGATGCCGCTTGATGCTTGCTGGCCGACCAGCAAAGATGCCTGTGTACGACGATGCCGGGACCGAACCCGGCCGACTGGAGGAGGAAGCCCCATGCCTGGACTCTTTTCGCGACGATTGCTTGCCGCCGGCGCCTTTGCCCTGGCCGCGGCCACGGCGCCCCTGGCCGCGGCATCGGCAGAGGAGATGAACCTGATCATCTCCTCCGCCCTGCCGCAGAAGCATATGTGGGTCGGCCAGCACATGGACCCCTTTGCCGACCGGATCGAGAAGGCGACCGACGGCCGCATTGCCTTCGACCGGTATTATGCCGGCGAACTGGTGTCCGTCGGTCGCGAATATGACGGCCTGACCGGACATACGATCGACGTGTCCGCGCCGTTCCTGGCGCCCTACCAGGAAGGCATATTCCCGCTGTCCGACGTGTCGCAGCTGCCGACCCTGGGCACGGATTCGCCGATGATCACCCGCGCCTTCCAGAAGCTGCTGGACAGCGACGTGGCACTGCAGGACGGCAAGACCTTCTACCAGCTGGAACTGACCGACAACGGCCTGGTCGGCTGGCCGCTCGGCGCATCGCAGCCCTATGCGATCTCCACCACCGGCAAGGTGCTGGACGACCCGTCCGACTTCCAGGGCCTGCCGGCACGCGCCGGTGCGACCCTGCATGTGATCGGCGTGGAGCAGCTGGGCGCCACCTCCGTCTACATGCCGGCGGCGGAGGCCTATGAGGCCCTGTCCCGCGGCACCATCGAGGGGATCCTGCTGTCGATCGGCGACTGGCGCTCCTATTCGGTGCAGGAGCTGCTGAAATACACCATCACCGGTATCAACATGGGCAGCTGGGAAAGCTATCTGGCGATCCGCCAGGACACCTGGGACGAAATGCCCGACGACCTGAAGAAGGTCTGGGACGAGACCGCCCGCCAGGCCGCCCTCGACAATGCCGCCTATGTGGTGAAGCAGGACGAGATCATGATCGACGAGGCGAAGAAGGACTACGACGCCAGGTTCGTCGACGTGAAGACCCTGTCGCCGGAGATGCAGGCGCATATGGCGCAGGCGGCGACCAATACCTGGAAGGTCTGGATCGACAAGATGGAGGAGCAGGGCGAGCCCGGGCTGGCGACGGCACGGCTCTGGGCGAAGCTGATCACCGCCGAAGGCGGCCAGCTGCCCGACGGGGTGGAGAAGATCCTGCAGTAGCGGGGCCAGACCGCGAAGCGGTCCGCCGGTGCCTTCCCGTCACGAAGGCACCGGCCGACCGCGCCTGCCCTGCCCGGGCGCCTGCGGGCGTCCCGTCACCTGCCGAGGAACCTCCAGCCGATGGACGTCTGGCTGATCATACTGATCTTCGCCGCCTGGTTCGCCCTGTTCATGCTGCTGGGCCAGAACGTGGCGACCTGCATGTTCGGCGCCGGCCTGCTCGGCATCTTCCTGCTCAAGGGCAGCCGGGTGCTCGACGGCATGGTGGCGACGAACATCTTCTACACCACCTCCACCTTCTCGCTCTCGATCATCTCGCTCTACCTGCTGATGGCGAATTTCCTGATGCGCGGCGGGGTGGTCGTCGACCTGTTCCAGGTCGCCTACCGGCTGAGCGGCCATCGGCGCTTTCCGCTGGGCGTGGCGACGATCTTCTCCGGCGGCCTGCTGGGCGCGGTCTCCGGTTCCGGATCCGCCACCGCGGCGGCGCTGTCCACACTCGCCTCGCCGCAGCTGGAGCGCTACGGATATTCCAAGGACCTGGCCATCGCCACCGCCGCCGCCGCCGGCTCGCTGTCGGCGATCATCCCGCCCAGCCTGATCATGATCTTCTACGGCTCCCTGACCCAGGTGCCGATCGGCCACATGTTCATGGGCGCGATCGTCCCCGGCCTGGTCTGCATCAGCGCCTATATCGGCTGCCTGGCCTATCTGGGCTGGCGCGAGGGCAACCGGATGAAGATTCCGCCGGCCACCGCGGATGGCGGCACGACGACAAAGGGTGAGGCGGCCGACGACCCCGCCCTTGCCACGGTGAGCGGCCGCAGCCTGTCGGCCTTCATCTTCGTCGTCGCCCTGATGGTCGTCGTCTTCGGCGGCATCTATGGCGGCGTGGTCACCGCGGGCGAGGCCGGCGCGGTCGGTGCCTTCGCCAGCCTGGTCGGCATGGTGGTGATGCGGCGGATCGGCTGGCGCGACTTCTGGCTGTCGCTGGAGGATGCGGTGAAGGTCACCGCGATGATCCTGGTGCTGGTGATGGGGGCGGAGATGTTCGGCCGCTTCCTGTCCTTCAGCCAGGTGCCGCGGGAACTGGTCGACCTGGTGCAGCCCTTCATCGACCAGCAGATGCTGATCATGCTGGTGCTGCTGGCGATCTTCTTCCTGTTCGGCATGGTGCTGGAATCGGCTGCGGTGATGGTGCTGCTGATCCCGATCTTCCTGCCGATCCTGGACAGCGCCCAGGTCGACCAGCTGTGGTTCGGCGTGATGGCCTGCTTCATGATCTCGCTGGGCCTGATCACGCCGCCGGTGGGCCTGTCGGTCTATGCCGCCTCCACCGCGACACGGCATCCGGTGGAGCGGATCTTCCGGCCCGCCTTCATGTTCGCGCTGTTCGCCGCCCTGATCGGCGTGGCCGCCATGCTGGCGGTGCCGGAGAGCATCACCTTCCTGCCCGGGCGGATCGGCCAATGAGCATGTCGGGACCAGACGACGCGGAACGCCGGACATCCGCCTTCACCCGCGGCCTGACCCTGGCGGAGAACCGCATCGCGCAGTACGGCGCGGGCACCTGCCTGGCGGCGATGATGCTGGTGATCGTGATCTCGGTGCTGGGCCGCTACCTGCTGGCGGCGGACCTGATTCCGGGCGCCTACAACATCATCGAGCGGGTGCTGTTCCCGCTGATGGTGTTCTGGGCGATCCCGATCGCCCACCGCGACGGCACCTTCCCGCGCCTCACCGTCCTGGTGGACCGGCTGGGCCCGCGGGCACGGCTCGCCGTCTCCGTCTTCGTGCTGGCGGTGGAACTGGTGATCTACCTGATCCTGTTCCGCTTCGTCTTCGAGTTTGCCTGGGAAGGCGTCGCGCGGGAGCGGATGATGCGCATCGCCACCGAGACTTGGCCGGTCTATCCGATCCTGGTCATGGTGCCACTGTCGTTCGGGCTGATGGTGCTGGAGATCGCACGCCTGCTGTGGCGCGACGCGCGGATGCTGGCGGGCCGGGGCTGAGGCCGAAGACGGGCTTGCCGGACGGCGGGCGACTCAGGCCACCCGACGCCCCTCCCGCCAGACGCCGCGGACCACCGGGTGCCCCTCGGTCAGGCGCACACGGATCAGGTCGGCGCGGCGCCCTTCTGCGACCTCGCCGCGATCGTCCAGCCCGGCGGCCTGCGCCGGGTTCAGGCTGACCAGCCGCACCGCCGCCGGCAGGTCCATGTCCGCAACCTCGTCGGCCAGCTGGAACACCGCCTGCAGCAGGCTGCAGGGCACATAATCCGAGGACAGGATGTCCAGCAGGCCGCCCGCAGCCAGGTCGGCGGCCGCGACATTCCCGGAATGGGAGCCACCGAGGACGACGTTCGGCGCCCCCATCAGCACCTTCAGGCCGTGTCGCTGCGCGGCGGCGGCAGCTTCCCGGGTGGTGGGGAATTCGGCGATCGCCGCGCCGTCGGCCACCGCCTCCGCCACATGACCCTCGGTCGCGTCGTCATGACTGGCCAGCGCGATGCCGCGGTCCCGTGCGCCGGCGACGATGCCGCGGCGATGGTCGGCCGCATAGCGCCGGTGCTGCTCCTGGCGCATGGCGATATAGTCTTCCAGTTCCGCCGCGGTCATCCCCGATTTGCCCATGTAGTAGGTGCGGTAGGCATCCATGGACACGAACTGCCGCTGTCCCGGCGTGTGATCCATCACCGAGATCAGGCGGACTTCCGGCCGGGTTTTCATCCGCTCGAAGCCGGTCAGGGCGTCCGCGGCAGAGACCTCGCAGCGCAGATGCACCAGATGCTCCGCGCGCAGCATGTCGGCCGCGCCGGCACGGCCGATCGCCTGGGCCAGCACCTCGGCGTCGCTCGCGATGTCGGAATCGACATCGCCGCCGACCCGCAGCGCGTCGAACACGGTGGTGATCCCGGCGCCGGCGATCTGCGCGTCATGGGCCAGCACGGCCGCCAGCGGATTCCAGCGCACCTTCGGCCGCGGCGTGAAATGCGGCTCCAGATGGTCTGTATGCAGTTCCACCAGGCCGGGCAGCAGGAAGTCGCCGCCCAGATCCTCCACCACGCCGTGTGCCGCCGCGGCGCCCACCGCCGCGATGCGGCCGTCCTCGACGGTCACCTCGCCTTCGAGGATACGGTCGCGGGCGACGATGCGGGCATTGGCGAAGGTCAGGTTGCGGCTGTCAGGCATGTCTCATGTTCCGAACGGCGCCGGCGTCGCTGCCGGCAAGAAAAGGAAAGCGACGATGATGGTGGAACGGGCCGCCGGGCGCGGGCTCCGCGAAGATGGTCAGGGCGTCGAGCGATACCGGGCGGTCAAGCGCGCCAGCGAAATGCGCCTGCAGGGCGGCCAGCACGCGGCTGCGGCGGGGCTCCTCCAAACGCTCCGAAAGGGTCATGTGGAAGCGGAATTCGTCCATCACATAGGGATAGCCCCAGCGCTGCAGAAGAGCCTCCTGCCGCGGGGTCAGGCCGGCGGCGCGACGCCGCGCCAGCTCCGCTTCCCCCGGCGGCGCGCGGAAGTCTTCCGCGACCTCTACACAGGCGGCCGCCAGGGCATCGACCTCCGGCAGCCGGGCCGCCGGCCGCAGCGCCAGGAAGCCCTGGATGCTGCCCAGTTCCAGTGGCAGGGAGAACGGATCGGTCCGCGCGGCCAGGGCGGCGACGGCCGCCTCCAGGCCGGCGATGTCGCGACCCCGCGCCAGCTGTAGCGGCGGCGCCAGGGTGGCATGAAAGCCGTAGCGTCGTGGCGAGCGGGTCACCGCCGCCAGCTCTTCCGGCGGCAGTCTGGTCGCGGGCTGCGCCGCCGCGGCCCCTGTCAGGGCGTCCCGGCCCAGCCAGGCAGAGCCCAGGGCGTGCAGCGGATGCTGCGCCGGCGGGGCGTAGTAGATGGCGTAGCGCATGCTCGATCGGTCGTTTGGCGCGGCGTGTTGGGACAGCGGGGCCGGATGGCAGAGACTCAGATCACCCGCTTCCGCAGGTACTGGGAGATCAGGTCGATGATCGACACCGTGACGATCACCACCAGCAGGATGGTCGCGCTTTCGGCATACTGGAAGCCGCGGATGGATTCGAACATCACCTGGCCGATGCCGCCGGCGCCGACAAGCCCCAGCACGGTGGCGGACCGGGTGTTGGATTCGAACCGGTAGAGGGCATAGGAGATCCAGAGCGGCAGGACCTGCGGGATCACGCCGTAGACGACCTCCTGCACCTTTCCGGCACCGGTGGTGCGGATCCCCTCCACCGGGCGCGGGTCGATCGCTTCCACCGCCTCGGAGAACAGCTTCGCCAGCACGCCGGTGGTATGGACGAACAGCGCCATCACCCCGGCGAAGGGGCCCAGGCCGACCGCCACCACGAACAGCACGGCGAAGACCAGTTCGTTGATCGCGCGGAACGCATCCATCAGCCGGCGCACCGGCTGCACGATCCAGACCGGCGCCATGTTGCTGGACGACAGGATGCCGAACGGCACCGAGGCGATCACCGCCAGGACCGATCCCCAGACCGCGATCTGCACGGTCAGGATCATCTCCTCGATATAGTAATCCAGGTGGCGGAAGCTGGGCTCCATGAAGCCGCCGGCATATTCGGCCATGTTGCCGGCGTCGGAGAACAGGCTGATCCAGCGGTACATCTCCGCCGGCGACCAGCTCCAGCCCAGCACCAGAAGCAGCGCGACCCAGACCAGCAGGTTGTACGCCGTGCGTCCCCAGTCCCGCGGGGGAATCTCGACCGGCGCCGGGCCTGCGCCGCTGCCGGACGCCGAGATGGCGGATGGACCACTGGCCTGCTGCACCTGCCACTCTCCCGTTGTCGGGGCCGCCCGGCCCGGGGACGGCGGCTCAAGAAAGAAGGGGAGCCCCGCAAGGGGGCTCCCCGCCGCGATTGCGGATCGTGCCGGCCGTCAGGCCTGCGGCACCTTCTCCATCAGCATCTCGTACTTGGCCTTCTCGGCCTTGAGGGTCTTCAGCTTCTCTTCCTTCTCCGCCGCGGACATGCCTTCGTCGGCCTCGATCTTGGCCATGTCCTTGCTGATCGCCAGCACGCGGATCGGATAGAGCTGCGCATCGGAGGAGGGCCGGAACGGCGCCCACTGCAGACCGGTCAGGATCTGGCGCTCCTGCTCGACTTCCTCGGGGCTGCCGATCCGGCCGAAGGTCATGATGAAGGTGTAGACCTTGTCCTTCATCGCCTGGTCCAGGTCCTTTCGCCAGACCAGCGGGTCGGACGGGATCAGCGGCGACTGCCAGATCACCTTGATCTTGGCGCGGGCCTCCGGCGCGGTCTTCTCCAGCCGGCGCATGTTCTCGGTGTTGTTGGTGGCGAAGTCGACCTGGCCGGCGGCAACCGCCATCAGGTTCGCCTCGTGGCTGGCATTGGTGACCGTCTTGTAGCACTTGCGGGGATCGATGCCGCGCTGCGCATAGACGAAGGTCGTCGGCACCAGGAAGCCGGAGGTGGAATTCGGGTCGCCCAGGCCGAAGGTCAGCGACTGGTCGCAGGCCAGGACGTCCTCGAGCTTCGACAGCGGGCTGTCCTTGTGGGTGATCAGCAGCGACCAGTAGCCGGGATTGCCCTCGGAATCGACGGTCTGCGCGAAAACCTCGCCGCCGGCGCGGTCGACGGCTTCCATCGCCGACTTGTTGCCGAACCAGGCGACATCGACCTTGCCGAAGCGCATGCCCTCGATCACGCCGGCATAGTCGGAGGCGAAGAAGGGCTTCACCTCCATCCCGGTCTGTTCGCTCATAGCGGCCAGGAAAGGATCCCAGATGGTCTTCAGGTTCTGCGAGGATTCGGTGGAGATGATGCCGAAGTTGATCACTTTCGCATCGTCCGCGGCGGCGACCGTGCCGGTGCCGGCCGCCATCAGCAGGGCAGCCGCGGCAGCCCCCTTGAAGAACGCGTTCATCGTTCGTCTCTCCCCTCGGTTTGGACGACAGTTCGACGTGGGTCAGGTGCGGCCGGCCGCGACCTCGAGCGTGTGGCGGGCCGGCCGCATCGGGACGGCCAGGGCCGCCGCGGCGGCCTGTCCCGCCGGCGCCCCGGCGCCGGCGCGCGCCCCGGCCGGCGCCGGGGCAGCATCGGTGAGGCCGGGCAGGATCAGTTCCTCGCTCGCATCGCCGTAGATCTCCCGCAGCCGCGCGGCGGTGAGATCGGTGGAGGCTCCGTCGAACACCACCTCTCCCGCCTTCAGCGCGATCGTGCGGGGACAGTACATGCGGGCATATTCCACCTGGTGGAGGGAGACGATCACGGTCATCCCGTCTTCCCGGTTCAGGCTGGCCAGGGTCTCCATCACCCGCCGCGCCGAGGACGGGTCGAGGGAGGCGATCGGCTCGTCGGCCAGCAGCACCCGGGCACCCTGGATCAGCGCCCGCGCGATTGCCGCGCGCTGCTGCTGCCCGCCGGACAGGGTTCCGGCGCGGGCGCGGGCCTTGCCCTCGATGCCGACCCGGGCCAGGGCCTGCATCGCCAGCAGCTTCTCCTGCCTGGTGAACAGTCCCAGGGTGCCGCGCCAGGCCGGAATGCTGCCCAGCATGCCGACCAGGACGTTGGTCATCACGCTGAGCCGGCTGACCAGGTTGAACTGCTGGAAGATCACGCCGATATGGCGCCGCAGCGCCTTCGCCCGCGGCGTGAGTCGGCCGTCCTGCTGCATCGGCTCGCCGCCGATCGCGACGCAGCACAGCTCCGACCGGTCCGCCTGGACCAGGCCCGCGATGTGCCGGATCAGGGTGGACTTGCCGGAGCCGGAGGCGCCGATCAGGGCGATCATCTCGCCCGAGCCGACGTCGAAGCAAACATCGTCCAGCGCCCGGTAGCCGCCCGGGAATGTCTTCGACAGGCCTTGAATGGAAATCGCCGCCATGGTCCGTCCCGGTCCTTGCACTCGCGCGCGATCCTACTGCCGGTCGATGACAGGCACTTGTCGCTTTTGTTGCAGATCCGTTGCGCTTTCATGTCTCCCGGCTTCATATCCGCCGGCAAAGCCGGTGACGTCGAGGCGGCGGATCGGCAGGCCGCCCAGCGCCGCATCGTCGTGCACGATGGCCACCATGGCCGCGCCGCGCGCCAGCGCGTCCTGCAGCAGCGCCACGACGGCGGCGCGGTTCTCCGCGTCCAGCGACGCGGTCGGTTCGTCGAGCAGCAGCACCGGATAGGGCGCCGCCAGGCCGCGGGCGATGTTCACCCGCTGCTGCTCGCCGCCGGAGAAGGTCGCCGGCGGCAGCGACCAGAGCCGCTCCGGCAGGTTCAGCGCCCGCAGCAGGTCGCGCGCCCGCGCCTTCGCCGCATCCGCGTCCATGCCGAAGGCCAAAGCCGGCTCCGCGACCACGTCCAGCACCGGCACCCGCGGGATCACCCGCAGGAACTGGCTGACATAGCCCAGGGTCCGGCGGCGGATTTCCAGCACCTGCCGCGGGCCGGCGGTGGCGATGTCGACCATCGCCCCGTCATGGCGCAGGCGGATGCTGCCTGCGGCCACACGGTAATTGCCGTAGATCATCTTCAGCAGGCTGCTCTTGCCGGCACCGGACGGGCCGGCGAGCAGCAGGCATTCGCCCTCGGCGAGGTCGAAGCCCGCATCGGCCAGCACCGGCAGCACGGTGCCGCCGCGCAGGTGCAGGGTGAAGCTCTTCGCCACCCCGCGCAGCGACAGGACGACATCCGCCCCGGCCTGCAGGTCGGGGCCCGGGGCTGCGGGGGCTGGCATCGTGGCGGTCATGGCCCTATCCCTGCAGGATCGACGCGACGAGAAGCTGGCTGTACGCATGCTGCGGATCGTCGAGCACCTGGTCGGTCAGGCCCGCCTCCACCACCCGGCCGCGGCGCATCACCAGGATGCGGTGGGACAGCAGGCGTGCGACGGCCAGGTCGTGGGTGACGATCACTACCGCCAGCCCCATGCCGGCGACCAGGCCGCGGATCAGGTCCAGCAGCCGGGCCTGCACCGAGACGTCCAGTCCGCCGGTCGGCTCGTCCATGAAGACCAGCCGCGGCCCGGTGACCAGGTTGCGGGCGATCTGCAGCCGCTGGCGCATGCCGCCGGAGAAGGTCTGCGGCAGGTCGTCGACCCGCTCCCGCGGGATCTCCACCCGGTCCAGCCAGTCCAGCGCGGTGCCGCGGATATCGCCATAGTGACGGGCACCGAGCGCCATCAGCCGCTCGCCGACATTGGCGCCGGCGGAGACGCCCATCCGCAGGCCGTCGCGGGGGTCCTGGTGCACGAAGCCCCAGTCGGTCCGCGCCAGCCGCCGGCGCTCGGCCTCGGCGACAGCATGGATGTCGACATCGCGCCCTGTCGCGGTCCGATACGACACTACGCCGGCGGAAGGTGTCAGCAGGCCCGACAGGCAGCGCAGCAGGGTGGTCTTGCCGGAGCCCGACTCGCCCACGATCGCCAGCACCTCGCCCGGCCAGAGGTCGAAGGAGATCTCGGCACAGGCCAGATGGCTGCCGAAGCTGCGGCCGATGCCCCGCACCGACAGGACCGGCGCATCGACCGCCCCGGCCGGCGCCTCCGACAGCGTGGCGGCGCTCATTCCGCGGCCTCCCCGGTACGTCCGGCTGCCTGGCGGCGCCCGCAATGGTCGGTGTCGGAACAGACGAACATGCGCCCCCCGGCATCGTCGGTCACCACCTCGTCCAGGAAGGAATCCCGGGCGCCGCAGAGGGCGCAGGGCGCGTCCCAGCGCTGCACGGCGAAGGGATGGTCCTCGAAATCCAGGCTGACGACCTTCGTGTGGGGCGGGATCGCATAGATCCGCATCTCCCGGCCCGCGCCGAACAGCTGCAGTGCCGGGCAGTCGGCCATCTTCGGATTGTCGAACTTCGGGATCGGCGAGGGATCCATCACATAGCGGCCATCGACCTTTACCGGATAGGCATAGCTGGTCGCGATATGGCCGTGGCGGGCGATATCCTCGTACAGCTTGACGTGCATCAGGCCGTATTCCTCCAGCGCATGCATGCGCCGTGTCTCGGTCTCCCGCGGCTCCAGGAAGCGCAGCGGCTCCGGGATCGGCACCTGGAAGACCAGCACCTGGTCGTCGCGCAGGGGCGCCTCGGGGATCCGGTGCCGGGTCTGGATCACGCTGGCCGCCGCCGTTTCCTCGGTCACCGCCACCCCGGCGGTACGCCGGAAGAAGGCGCGGATCGAAACGGCGTTCGTGGTGTCGTCGGCGCCCTGGTCGATCACCTTCAGCACGTCGTCCGGGCCCAGGATCGCGGCGGTCACCTGCACCCCGCCGGTGCCCCAGCCGTAGGGCATCGGCATTTCGCGGCTGGCGAACGGCACCTGGTAGCCGGGAATGGCGATCGCCTTCAGGATCGCGCGGCGGATCATCCGCTTCGTCTGTTCGTCCAGATAGGCGAAGTTGTAGCTGGGATCGCGCTCAGTCGGCGGCTGCATCGTGCGCCTCCCCCCGACCGGTCGCTTCGCTGTCTGTGGCCTTGCTGTCGGCCGCTTCGTCTTCCTGCGCCGCGTGCTCGGCCCGGAGCCGGCGCAGCAGCTCCAGCTCGGACTGGAAGTCGACGTAATGCGGCAGCTTCAGATGCTCCACGAAGCCGGTCGCCTGGACATTGTCGGAATGGGCCAGGACGAATTCTTCGTCCTGCGCCGGCGCCACCCGTTCCTCCCCCAGCTCGCCGGCGCGCAGGGCGCGGTCGACCAGCGCCATGGACATCGCCTTTCGCTCGGCATGGCCGAACACCAGGCCATAGCCGCGGGTGAAGCGCGGCGCGGCGCCATCGGCGCCCGCGAACTGGTTCACCAGCTGGCATTCGGTCAGCTCCAGATCGCCGATCTCGATGGCGAAGCCCAGCTCCTCGACCTCGATCTCCACCGCCACCGTGCCGACCCGCAGCTCCCCCACGAAGGGATGCGTCCGGCCATAGCCGCGCTGGGTGGAATAGCCGAGCGCCAGCAGGAAGCCCTCGTCGCCGCGGGCCAGGTTCTGCAGCCGCAGCGGCCGGTCGGCGGGATAGGTCAGCGGATCCCGGGTCAGGTCCGGCACCGGTGCCGCATCGGCATCCGGGTCGGCCGCCTCCGGTTCCACCAGGCCCTCCCGGCCCAGGATGTCGGCGACCCGCGGCATCGCCGCCGCCCTTTCCTGTCCGGCTGCGGGTTCCGCAGCCGCGGACGTGGCCGCACCGCCATCCGCATCCGCTTCGGCCTCGAGGGCGAAATCCAGCAGGCGGTGGGTATAGTCGAAGGTCGGCCCCAGCACCTGGCCGCCGGGCAGGTCCTTGAAGGTGGCGGAGATCCGCCGGTCGATCTGCATGCCGGCGGTATCCACCGGCCGGCTGGCGCCGAACCGCGGCAGGGTGGTGCGATAGGCCCGCAGCAGGAAGATCGCCTCCACCAGGTCGCCGCGCGCCTGCTTGATCGCCAGCGCCGCGAGACGGCGGTCGTACAACGCGCCCTCGGCCATCACCCGCGCGACCGCCAGCGCCATCTGCTGCTCGATCTGGTCGACCTGCAGCTCCGGCACCTGCGGATCGCCGCGGCGACGCCGGGCCAGCAGCTCATGGGCGTTCCGGATCGCGGCCTCGCCGCCTTTCGCCGCTACATACATGCCGTCACCCCGTCGGCCGGAGCGCCCGCTGCAACCGCCGTCGAGCGCGGCAGCGCGGCCACCGCCGTGGCGGCGGCAAGGAGGATGTCGACGCCGAGCGGGAAGCGGCCCCGGTTGGCGGCGCAGCGCCCGGCCATGTCGGCCGGCAGCGGCCGCGGCGCGATGCGCGCCGGTGCGGCCAGCCCCGGCCCGGAGAGGATCAGCGGCGGCCCGCCCTCCAGCGCGTCGACCTGCAGGATCAGGGTGGCGGAGCGGTCCGGATAGTCCGGATCGCCCTGCGCGAAGCCGGCCAGAGGCGGCAGGGCCGCCGGGTCGGCAATCAGAGCGAAGCCGGCATCGCCCGGGGCGGCAGCCAACGCGGTGCCGGTGTGGAAACGCAGCCAGGCGCCGACCTCCGGCGCCGCCGCCAGGGCAGGGTCCAGCCACAGGCTGGTCTCTGCATCGAGCAGCGCCAGCGCGATCGCCGCCGCGGCCGGCTGCAGCGGCGGCGGCGCCTCCACTGCCAGCGGCATCGGCTGCGCGCTGCCAGGCCGCGCCATCGCATTCATCACCGCCCGGAAGACGGCCTGCGCATCGAACACCGGATCGGCAAGACCGCCGCGCGCCAGCGCAGCCGCCATCGGGTCGGCCATCAATCCTCTCCCCGTACCAGGGTGAAGAATTCGACCTTCGTCGCGGCCACCTCGGCGGCGCGGCGGTGCCGCGCGCCTGCCTGCACGGCCGCCAGGGGCTCGACGACGGCTCGGCGCAGCTCGTCGCGGCGGTCCGGGTCCTGCAGCAGGGCATCGACCAGGGCCGCGATCTCCGCCTGCCGCTTCTGGCGACCCAGAACATAGGCGGTGCCGACCCGGCCGCAGTCGGTGCGCAGGGTGCAGCGGGTCACCGTCGCCTCGCCGACATTGAACGGCCGGCCGGTGCCGCCCATGCGGCCGCGGACCATGGTCAGGCCGATTTCCGGTCCGCGAAGGCACGTGAAGGCCGGCGCGCCGCCCTGCCGGGCGACATAGCCCCGCCATTGCGCCGCAAGGCTGTCGGGCGCGGCACGCGCCAGCACGCCAAGCGCGGCGCGCCGGATCTCCTGTTCCGTCTGCAATGGATCTGTCATTCCAACTCGACAAATCTAAAGATATCATCCAGTCATCTAGATGCTTGGACCGACCGTAGCAGGACTGTGTGACAGCCAGATGACTCCCCCGCCTGCCCACTTCCCCGACGATCTTGCCGCCGACAGCCTGTCACCGGACGAAGCCGCGCCCGCCGGCGTCTCGTCGGAAGAGCGGCCGGAGGACGACAGCCTTCCCTTGCGGCGCGGTGGCGGCATCGCGGTCTGGCAGCAGATCGTCACCCTGCTGCGGGCGGAGATCGCCGGCGGCGGGCATCCGCCGGGCACGCAGCTGCCGACGGAGGCGGCCCTGGCGCGGCGCTACGGGGTCAATCGGCATACCGTGCGGCGCGCTATCGCCGTCCTGGCGGAAGACGGGCTGTTGCGGGTGGAGCAGGGCCGCGGCACCTTCGTCCAGCCGCAGTTCCTCGACTACGAGATCGGCCGCCGGACCCGCTTCTCCGAGATCATCGCCCGTCACCGCAAGGAGCCTTCGGGCCGGCTGATCGCCTCGGCCGAGGTCGCCGCCGATCCCCGTGTGGCGGAAGCGCTGGAAATTCCTGCCGGTGCGCCCTGCCTGCGGCTGGAGACCCTGCACGTGGCCGACGGCACGCCGCTCAGCATCTCCACCAACTGGTTCCCGGTGCAGCTGGCGCCGAACCTTCTGGCCGCCTACGCGGAGACCGGCTCGATCACCCAGGCGCTGCGGCGGGACGGCATCGCGGACTATATGCGCCGGCAGACCCGGATCACCGCGCAGGCGGCCGGGGCGGAGGATGCCGCCCTGCTGCGCCAGCCCCCCAGCCGGCCGCTGCTGGTGGCGGAAAGTATCAATGTGGACCCCGACGGCCGGCCGATCCAGTATGCCGTCACCCGCTTCGCCAGCGACCGGGTGCAGATCGTCCTGAATAGCTGAAGCCGGCGGCCCCGGCACGCCATGAAGAGCCGCACGCCCTGAAGAGACTGTATCTGCAAGCCACCCTGTGCGATGAATGGCACGGTCGTGCAGGTGGGAGGGAGTCAGATGCGCAACCGACGCGGGTTCATCGCCGCGGCATGGTGGCTAGCCCTGGCGGCCGGCCTGGTCGCCGGCGGAACCGCTGGCATGGCGCAGGCCGCCGACAGCACGACGCTGCGCATCGGCCACTTCCTGCCGGTCCAGTCGCTGACCCACAGCAACCTGTTCGTGCCCCTGGCCGAGGGCCTGACCGCAGAATCCGGCGGCCGGCTGGAAGCGAAGGTCTATCCGGGTGGCTCGCTGGGCCGCAATCCTGCGGCGCAGCTGCAGCTGGTGCTGGACGGGGTGGTCGACCTCGCCTTCCTCGTGCAGAGCTACACGCCGGGGCAGTTCCCCGACAATTCCCTGATGGAGCTGCCGCTGGTGATGAGCGGTACGCGCGAAGCCGCATTGGTGCATCAGCGCCTGTTCGAGCGCGGCCTGCTGCGCGGCTATGACGGGGTCAAGGTGCTGGGCCTCGGCACCACCTCCGCCTACGGCCTGCACCTGAACTTCCCCTATGCCTCGATCGACGACCTGAAAGGCCGGAAGATCCGCGCCGCGACCGGGATCCAGTCGGAGATCATCGAGGCGCTGGGCGCCACGCCGGTCGGCGGCATCCCGGTGACCCAGACCGCGGAGGCGCTGAGCCGCGGCGTGATCGACGGTACCCTGCTGGGCTGGGAATCGATGGCCACCTTCCGGGTGACCCCGGTCACCACCCACCATGTCGAGATCCCGCTGGGCTTCACCCCGCTGATGGTCGCCATGAATCGGGCGAAGTACGACGCGCTGCCGGACGACCTGAAGGCCATCGTCGACAGCTATTCGGGCGAATGGATCGCGGAGCGGATGTCGGCCAATTATGAAATCCAGGGCGAGAAGGCGCGCAAGGAAGCGATCGACAGCGGCAAGAACAACGTCATCACATTGTCGGACGCGGAGCGGGCACAATACCGCGCCGCCCTGCAGCCGATCATCGACAAATGGGTCGCCGGCCATCCCAACGGGGCCGCGCTGATGCAAGCCCTGGACGAGGAAAAGGCACGGATCGAACCGGCCGGCAGGAAGGGATGACGCCGCCGCGGAACGCGGACAGCCCGGCGGCCGGGCCGCCGGGCCTGCGGCTCTACACGGCCACCGTGACGGCGGCGCGGCTGCTCTCCTGGCTGGCCGTGCTGGTGCTGCTGGCGGCCTCGCTCGCGATTTCGCTGGACGTCACGCTTCGCTACCTGTTCGCCAGCCCGATCCACGGACTGGAGGACATCGTCGCGCTGATCGTCACCATCGCGGTGGCGGCCTGTTTTCCGGCGGCCTTCGCATTGCGCACCAACATCACCGTGCGCATGCTCGGCAAGGCGCTCGGGCCGGCGGCCGCGATGCGGCTGGAGCTTTTCGGCCAGACGGTCGGCTTCGTGTTCATCCTCCTCGTCGCCTGGCAGCTTGTCGTCCATGTCGGCGACATGGCCGGCCGGGTGACCTTCATCCTGGGCCTGCCGGTGCAATGGGCCTGGCAGGTCGCCGCCGGGCTCGCCATCATCGCCGCCGCCGTCCAGGCGGTGGTGGTCTTCGTCCATCTCACCGCCGCGGTCACCGGACGGCCGTTGCCGGCGGCGGCGGCCCTGCACGGCGAATGAGCCGCCGGACCGCCGCACGGGGCTGACCATGGATCCCCTTCTCGTCGTCGGCCTCGGCCTCGCCGGCATGTTCCTGCTGATCGCCCTGCACGTGCCGGTGGGCGTGGCCATGGGAGCCACCGGGCTGGTCTGCTTCTGGTTGCTCGACGGCGATTTCAACCTGGCCTTCAGCATCCTGAAGACCGAGACGCAGGGCGCGCTCTCCAGCCTGGAACTGGCGGTGATCCCGCTGTTCCTGCTGATGGGCGGCTTCGCCACCGCCGCCGGCATGTCCACCGACCTCTACCGCCTGGCGCAGAGCTGGCTGGGCCATCTGCGCGGCGGGCTGGCGCTCGCGACCATCGGCGCCTGCGCCGGCTTCGGCGCCGTATGCGGCTCTTCCATCGCCACCACCGCGACCATGACGAAGGTCGCGCTGCCGGAAATGCGCGCGCGCGGCTACGCGGCCCGCCTGGCTGCCGGTGCGATCGCCGGCGGCGGCTCGCTCGGCATGCTGATCCCACCGTCGATCCTGATGGTGCTCTACGCCATCCTGACCGAGCAGTCGGTGTTGAGCATGTTCGCCGGCGCCGTGGTGCCCGGCGTGCTGGCCGTGCTGCTGTACATGGCTGCAATCGCCGTCCATGTCCGGCTGTTCCCCGCAGCCGCGCCGCGCAGCGAACGACAGCCCTGGCGCGACCGGCTCCAGGCCTCGGCGCGCAGCTGGCGGGTCGTGGCCCTGGCCTTCGTGGTCTCCGCCGGGATCTATGGCGGCGCCTTCACCGTGTCGGAAGCAGCCGCGGTGGGCGGCGCGCTGGCCTTCCTGTTCTACCTGGTCGGCCGCGGCCGCAGCCGCGCCAGCCTGCTGGAGGTGCTGGGCGACACGGCCGGCACGACGGCAATGCTGTTCGTGGTGATCATCGGCGCCTCGACCATGAGCTATTTCGTGACGATCTCCGGCGCGCCGGGTGCGATCGTGGACTGGATCCGCGATCTTGGGCTGCCGCCGCTCGGCGTCATCGCGATCCTGGCGGTGATGTTCGTCTTCCTCGGCTCGGTGTTCGACACCACTGCCGGCATGGTGATCACCCTGCCCTTTGTCTATCCGCTGATCCTGGAACTGGGCTACGACCCGATCTGGTGGGGCCTGGTGATGATCGTGCTGATCGAGGTCGGCATGATCACCCCGCCGATCGGGCTCAACGTCTTCGTCCTGCACGGGATGGCCCCGGACCTGCCGCTGGGCGAGATCTTCCGCGGCATCGTCCCCTTCCTGATCGCCGACATCCTGCGGCTGGTCCTGCTGATCCTGTTCCCGCAGCTGGTGCTCTGGCTGCCCGGCCTGCTGGGGCTCGGCAGCTATTATTGAACGGGCCGGGCCGCGATCGTCGGTGCCCTACTGCTTTTTTGCCCTTGATACCGACATTTTCCCCGATACCGTGTCGGGGTCGCCTTTCACCCGGCCCGCCGCGGCCGGCACCCGGACGGGTTTCGGGAACTGGAGCATCCGCCAATGACCTCTCGCCTCTCGCTCATTGCCCTGCTGACCGGCGCGGCGCTCGCCGGCACGGCCCTTCTTCCCGGACTGCAGGCGGACCTGCGGGCCCAGGACAAGGGCGTGGTGAACGTGTTCAACTGGTCCGACTATGTCGCCGAGGACACACTCGCCAATTTCACCAAGCAGACCGGGATCGCCGTCAACTATGACGTGTACGATTCCACCGCGGTCGCCAATGCCAAGATCGGCGCCGGCTCATCGGGCTACGACATGGCGGTGCTGGCCGGTGTCGACCTGCAGCGGATGATCGCCTCGGGGGCGCTGCAGCCGATCGACACCGCGAAGCTGAAGAACTACGGCAATCTGGACCCGAAGCTGATGCAGCGGCTGGCGCGACTGGACCCGGGTAACAAGTACGCCGTGCCCTACATGTTCGGCACCGTGGGCATCGGCTACAATGTCGACAAGGTGAAGGAGCGCCTGGGCGGCGAGGTGCCGAACAGCTGGTCGCTGGTGTTCGACCCCACGGTGGCGTCGAAGCTCGCCGATTGCGGCATCAGCCTGCTGGACGAGTCCAACGAGGTCTACGGCGCCATGCTCGCCTATATGGGCGCCGATCCGCTGACCACCGACATCGCCGAATTCGAGAAGGCCCATGCGGCGCTGGAGAAGGTCCGCCCGCATCTGCGCGACTTCAATTCCGGGCAGTACATCTCCGACCTCGCCAATGGCGAAGTCTGCGTCGCTATGGGCTATAACGGCGACATCCTGCAGGCGCGCGACCGCGCGGGCGAGGCGAACAACGGCGTCAATGTCAGCTTCATGATGCCGAAGGAGGGGCTGAGCCTCTGGTTCGACCTGATGACCATGCCCGCCGGCGCGCCCAATCCCGACAACGGCCTGACCTATATCGACTATATCCTGGAGCCGAAGGTCGCCGCCGACATCACCAACTACGTCTTCTTCGCCAACCCGAACACGAAGGCCTATGAATTCGTCAGCGAGGACGTGAAGACCGACCCGGCGGTCTACCCGACCCCGGAAGTGCTGGAGAAGACCTTCGTCCTGCAGGAGCTGCCGCCGCAGGTCCTGCGCAGCCTGAACCGGCTCTGGACCCGGCTGAAGGCCGGTCGCTGACGGCGCGCCGAGGGGGGCACCCGGCGGCGGCGGGAACATGGCCGAACGGCAGGATCCGGACGGGGCGGCGGACAACGCCTTCGTCCGGATCCGCAACCTGACCAAGAGCTTCGGCGGCTTCACCGCCGTCGACGACGTCTCCCTCGACATTGCACGGGGCGAATTGTTCTGCCTGCTGGGCGGCTCCGGCTCCGGCAAGAGCACCCTCCTGCGCATGCTGGCCGGCTTCGAACGGCCGACCTCCGGCAGCATCGAGATCGACGGCACCGACATGTCCCGGGTGGAGCCCTATGCCCGCCCGGTGAACATGATGTTCCAGTCCTATGCGCTGTTCCCGCACATGAATGTGCGGCAGAACCTGGCCTTCGGCCTGCGCATGGACCGGGTCGGCCGGGCGGAGATCCGCCGCCGGGTGGCGGAGATGCTGGAGCTGGTGAAGCTCGGCCCGTTCGGCGACCGCAAGCCGCACGAACTGTCCGGCGGCCAGCGCCAGCGGGTCGCGCTGGCCCGCGCCCTGGTGAAGCAGCCGAAGCTGCTGCTGCTGGACGAACCGCTGGGCGCGCTGGACAAGAAGCTGCGGGAGGAGACACAGGTCGAGATCATGCGCATCCAGAAGGAGCTGGGCATTACCTTCGTCGTGGTCACCCACGACCAGGAGGAGGCGATGACCCTGGCGACCCGGATCGGCGTCATGAACTATGGCGAGATCGTCCAGATCGGCGATCCCTACGACGTCTACGAATATCCCAACAGCCGCTTCGTCGCCGACTTCATCGGCACCGCCAACATGTTCCTGGGCCACCTGGTGGAGGACGAGGCGGACTACGCGGTGATCGATTGCCCGGCCTCGGGATGCAGCTTCTATGTCGACCATGGCATCACCGCCGCGCCCGACCAGGATCTGGCAGTGGCGGTGCGACCGGAGAAGATCCGCCTGGCGAAGCCCGGCACCGAGATGCCGGAACATGCGCCGCACAACCAGGTACCGGGACGGATTGCGGAGGTCGCCTATATGGGCAGCCATTCCGTCTATCACGTCGCGATCGCCGGCGACCGGCGGCTGACGGTCAAGCGGCCCAACGAGAACCGGCGCGGCGACGACCAGTTCGATACCGGGGAAGAGGTGCTGGTCCTGTGGGACGCCTACGCCCCGGTCGTGCTGACCAGCTAGGAGCGGGCCGGTGCCGGAGCAGAGCAGCGCCCGCCTCTCCCTGCCGCTCTGGAAGCGGGTCTTCATCGCCCTGCCGACCGCCTTCCTGGCAATCTTCTTCCTGCTGCCCTTCCTGGTGGTGCTGCAGATCTCCCTCAGCGAAGCCGATTTCGGCGTGCCGCCCTACCGGCCGCTCTTCAGCTGGGCCGAGCAGGGCGTGCTGCAGGTCACCCTGTTCTTCCGCAACTTCACCTTCGTCGCCGGCGACGCCCTGTACCTGGCGGCGCTGGTCACCTCGCTGAAGGTGGCGGCGATCTGCACCGCGATCTGCCTAGTGATCGGCTATCCGGTGGCCTTCTACATCGCGCGCGCGCCGGAGGGCCTGCGCAACCTGCTGCTGCTGGCGGTGATCCTGCCGTTCTGGACCTCGTTCCTGCTGCGGGTCTATGCCTGGATGGGCTTCCTGAACAATTCCGGGCTGATCAACAACGCCCTGATCTGGCTCGGCCTGACCAGCGAGCCGCTGCAGATGATGCGCACCGACGGCGCCATCTACCTGGGCATCGTCTATTCCTACCTGCCGTTCATGATCCTGCCGCTCTACGCGAACCTGCAGAAGCTGGACGGCACCCTGCTGGAGGCCGCCGCCGACCTGGGCGCGCGGCCCCTGCGCACGTTCCTGCACATCGTCCTGCCGCTGTCGCTGCCCGGCATCCTGGCCGGCTCGCTGCTGGTCTTCATCCCCGCGGTGGGCGAATTCGTCATTCCGGAACTGCTGGGCCCGGCGGACAACCTGATGGTCGGCCGGGTGCTGTGGAACGAGTTCTTCCTTAACCGCGACTGGCCGGTCGCCTCCGCCATCGCGATGCTGCTGCTGGTGATCCTGGTCCTGCCGATCATGTTCCTGCGCAACACGCAGCAGGCGGAGGTGCGGAAATGACCGGCCGCGGGAGCGCCCTCGACGGTTTCCCCTGGCGGCACTACCTGCTGCCCGGGATCACCATCCTGGTCTTCGTCTTCCTCTATGCGCCGATCGTGTCTCTGGTCGTCTTCTCCTTCAACGAGAACCGGCTGGTCACCGTCTGGTCCGGCTTCTCGTTCAAATGGTACGCCAGCCTGCTGCAGGACCGGCAGATCCTGAACGCCGCGCGGGTCAGCCTGGAGGTCGCCGCCCTGTCCGCCAGCCTGGCGGTCGTGCTGGGCACCCTGGCCGGCATCGCGCTGGCCCGCTTCGGCCCGTTCCGCGGCCGGCTGCTGCTGACCGGCATGGTGACCGCGCCGCTGGTGATGCCGGAGGTGATCACCGGCCTGTCGCTGCTGCTGCTGTTCGTGTCGATGGAACAGCTGATCGGCTGGCCGGCCGGACGCTCGGCCACCACCATCACCATCGCACATGCCACCTTCGCCATGGCCTATGTCGCGGTGATCGTGCAGTCGCGGGTGGTCGACCTGCAGTCCGACATCGAGGATGCCGCCGCCGACCTGGGTGCGCGGCCAATGCAGGTGTTCTTCTGGATCACCCTGCCGATGATCGCACCGGCCCTGGTCTCCGGCTGGCTGCTGGCCTTCACCCTGTCGCTCGACGACCTGGTGGTGGCCAGCTTCACCGCCGGGCCGGGCTCCAGCACCCTGCCGATGGTGATCTTCTCCAAGATCCGGCTGGGGGTGAGCCCGGACGTGAACGCTTTGGCGTCGATCCTGATCTTCCTGGTCGGCATCGGCGTCGGCATCGCCGCCTGGCAGATGCGGCGCGCCGCGGCCAACCGCGCGCGGCGCGCCGACGAGGCGGCGCAGCAGCTACGCGCCGGCCGCCACTGAGGCACCTGCCGCGGCCCCGGCCGCCGGCGCGCCGGCGGCGACCAGCATCGCCTCGATCGGGGCCACCTTCATCGCCTTGCCGGCGAAGGTGAAGCGGCCCTCGTCCAGCATTTCCCGCGCGGCGGCCACCACCAGGCCATAGGCCAGGCGGGCCGGCGCGCTGCCGGTGCTGATCCGCGCCACGCCCAGCGCCGTGAGGTCGGCCACGGTCAGGTCCCAGCCCGCCAGCCCCATCACCACATTCACAGGCCGGTCCACCGAGGAGACCACGGCACGGATCTCGTCCCGCGTCTTGAGCCCCGGGGCGTAGAGCACGTCCGCGCCGGCCTCCTGGTAGGCCTGCAGCCGTCGGATCGTATCGGCAAGGTCGGGCCGGCCATGCAGGAAGTTCTCCGCCCGGGCGACCAGCTGGAACGGCACCGGCTGCGCCCGGACCGCCTCGGCCGCGGCGCGGATCTTCTCTGCCGCCAGGCCGATATCGTAGATCGGCGTCACCGAGCCGGGCACGGCATCCTCCAGCGAGGCGCCGGCCAGGCCCGCGGCGATCGCCCGCCGCACCGTTTCCGCCGCGCTTTCCGGCGTATCGCCCAGGCCCCGCTCCAGGTCGGCGCTGACCGGCAGGTCGGTGACCGCGGCGATGTCGGCCGCATTGGCCAGCACCGTCTCCGGGCCGGTGGTGCCGGCGGGAACGCCCATGCTGTGCGCGAAACCATGGCTGGACGTCGCCAGCGCCTCGAAGCCGGCCGCCGCCATCAGCCGCGCCGAGCCGCGGTCCCAGGCATTGCCGATCACGAAGGCGCTGCCGCCCTGCCGCACCCGCTGCTGCAGCGCGCGCAGCGCCAGGGCCTTTTCCATCAACGTCATCATCCCGCTCTCCCTTGTCGGTGGGACCCGGGTGGTAGCCGCCCTGATCGGATGCGTCTAATTTCTAACTTTTCCCATCACCATAAGGATTTTGCATAGATATGGATCGCGACGGGCTGGCGGCCTTCCTGGCCGTCCACCGTGAGCGCAGCTTCTCCCGCGCGGCGGAACGGCTGTACCGCACCCAGCCGGCAATCTCGCGCCGGGTGCGCCTGTTGGAGCAGGCGCTCGGCGCGCCCCTGTTCGAGCGCACCGCCCAGGGCCCCGTTCTCAGCCAGGCCGGCCGGGTCCTGCTGCCCCATGCGGAGCGCGCGCTGGCAGCGCTCGCCGATGCGGAAGCGGCCGTCCGGGCCCTGGCCGGTCCCGATGCCGGCCCGATCTCGCTGGCCGTCGTCGGCACCCTTGCGGATGCCGCCTTCGGCGATGTCCTGCGAGCCTTCGCGCGCCGCCACCCTGCCGTCGAGATGCGGCTGCGGACGGCAACCAGTGCCGAGGTCAGCGACCTGGTGCGCCGCGGCGAGGCGCTGCTGGGCCTGCGCTACGGCAGCGACAGCGCCGCCGACCTGGATTGCGTCACCCTGTCGCGGGAGCGTCTGATCGTGGTCTGCGCCCCCGATCACCCGCTGGCCGGCCGCACCGTCGCCGGACTTCGCGACCTGGCCCAGGCGCACTGGCTCGCCTTTCCGGATCAACCCGGGCGCAGCGAACATGCCGCAGCGCACATCTTCGCAATGTTCCTGGCGCATGGCATCGAGGCCCCGGACTGGACCGCGGTCGACAGCCTCACCGCGCAGAAGCGACTGGTCGAGGCCGGCTTCGGCCTTGCGCTGCTGGCGGAAAGCGGCGTGGCGGAGGAGTGCGGGTCGGGCCGCCTGGCGGCGATTACGGTCGCCGGGCTCGACGCCAGCCGGCCCGTCGTACTGGTTCGGCGCGGGGCAGGCTTCCTGAGCATGGCAGCGCAGGATTTCTGCCGACACCTGGCCACCCATCTCGCCTGGCCGGAGACTGCAGCAGGTCGCTAGAACCCACGGTCGGGGGAACCGCTTCGCCCGCCGCCGGTTCTGCAAGGAAGGATACCGCGACGAATCCGCAGACCCCGGAGACCGACATGCTGCCCAGGCATCTGGCCATCGATACCCTCGCCGCCCTCGCCGGCCTCGCCGTGCTGGCCACCCTCCCCGCCCTGGCGATGGAGGAGGTCCGGGAGACCACCGCGGTGGCACGCCCGGACCTCGCCTACGGCGCGCTGGCGGAGGAAGCAGAGCTGATCGGGCTTGCCGTGGCCGATGCCGAGGGCACACCCCTGGGCGAGGTCGATGCCGTGGTCACCGCTGCCAGCGGCCAGGGACGGTTTCTGGTCATCGGCACCGGCGCCGCGGGGGAAGGTCGCTACCTCCCGGTGCCGGAGCACAGGATCGTGCGGGCCGGGCCGGACCGCCTGCAGACCCTGCTGCCGGCCGGCTTCCTCGCCGATGCGCCGCACTTCGCCGAGGCGGACTTCGCCGACGGTCCCGGTGGCTGGCCGGAAGGGCTGGAGACCTGGTGGCTGGAGCGGCTCGAACGTCCCGAACTCACGCCTCGCCCGCGGCCGCGCGAGGCGCCGACGATGGCCGGAGAGCAACCCTATCCCGATCCAAGGGACCTGCCCTACGGGCAAGACCGGCCTCGCCAATAGGTCTAGGCGCCCGATCGGTGCCCAGCGGCACCCGGCAGTGATCCGGTCGGCCGATCCCTGCGTACGATAGAAGACAGAGCGGTCGCAGCACCCTGACGACACAGGCGGCTGCGGCTTTGCTTGCATAGGAATGCATTGTCGCATGTACCGGTTCATCCAGATCCATGCATGGGGTGGATGAACCTGACGGAACCTGTCGTAGCGACGTCTTACCGGGATCGAATTTAGAACAAATGCCTGTTAATATATTAAAATTATAGTTCCAACATGTATATGTCATTCGACTAGGATTCCCAGATCCCCAAATGAGGGTTGCTGCCACCGCTTGAAATCAAAATTTCACAGCGCTTGATTTCCGGCATGTCGCCGCGATTCAATTTTTATCACATCCCCTTCTTATACCTGCGTATAGCACCTCGCTTTTCCTCTTGAACCATTCTGCTCCGCCCTCGATCTTCCGCGGCGATCGGCTGCCGCGGAACGTCGGCAACGACCGCCTGGGAGAAAAGTCATGTCCGAAGAAATCACCCCCCGCGCCGGTGGCATTCGCCGGCTCGCCGGCGATGCCAGCATCCGGAGCAGGATTCTGGCGGGTTTCGCCGTCGTTCTGCTGATCCTCGCCGTGGTGGCGGGGTCCGCCTATCTGAGCCTGGAACGGACGGCGGCGGAGTTCGACGGCTACGGCCATGCCGTCGAACTGGCCGCGGATGCGGCCACGATAGAGGCGGACAGTGCCCGCTTCCGCTACCATCTTGAGAGCTTCCTCCGCGATGGCAGCAAGGATGCCGCGGACGAGACCCGCGCCGACGCGGAACGGCTGGCGGCCGATATCTCCCATGGCGAAGGCCTCGCGCAGGAGCCCGAAAGCAGGGCCCGCTTCGTCCACCTGCGCGAGGTCGTGCAGGCGCTGAAAGCGGATTTCGATCGCCTCGCCACCCTCGAGGCGGAGCGCACGCGGTTGGCCAGGGAGGAGCTCGACAGGAGCGGACCGGCCGTCACTTCGGGCATCGATGCACTGGCCGGCATGGCTGGCCAGGCCGGCGATTCCGAAGCGGCCGTTCTTGCCGGCTCTGCCCTGGCGGAGGCGATGAACCTGCGGCTGCAGGCGAACCTGGCGCTGGAACGGCGTGAGTCCCCGACCGAGGATGGCGCCGGGCAGGCCGTCCAGCGTCTGTCGACGCTGCTCGACCGGCTGGACGCCCGGCTGGTCGGGACACAGGCCGCTGCTGGCCTGGAGCAGGTGCGCGGCGACCTGGCCGCCTATGCTGCCGCTGTGGCGGAGAGCCGGCGGCTCGATGCCGAGATCCGCACCCTGACGGAAGAGGTGATTGCTGCGGAAGGCGCACAGATCGATGCCGACGCGGAGGCGATCCGCCAGGCGGCGATCGCGGAAGAGCGCGCGATCAATGCGGAGGCCCATGCCACCATCGCCAATGCCGAGCTGCTGGCCCTGGCGCTGGGCGCCGGCGGCATCGTCATCGGCCTGGTGCTGGCCTGGCTGATCGGCGGCGGCATCTCGCGCCCGGTCGTGACGATGACCCAGGTCATGGGCCGGTTGGCCGAGGGCGACAAGAGCCTGGAGATCCCGGCGCAGGACCGCGGCGACGAGATCGGCCGGATGGCAGCGGCGGTTGAGATCTTCAAGCGCAACGCCATCGAGATGGACCGGCTGGCGGCCGAACAGCGCGCCGAGGAGGAGCGCAAGGCTGCCCGGCAGCAGCGGATCGAGGCGCAGATCAACCGCTTCCAGGATGAGGTCGGCACCATCCTCGGCACTCTGGCCTCGGCCTCCACCGAAATGCAGCACACGGCGGAGGCGATGTCGGCGACAGCGGAGGAGACAGCCCGCCAGTCGACGGCGGTCGCCGCGGCATCGGAGCAGGCGACGGTGAGCGTACAGACGGTCGCCAGCGCCTCGGAAGAGCTGGCCGCGTCGGTGCAGGAGATCGGGCGCCAGGTGGAGCGGTCCACCTGGATCGCGGGCGAGGCGGTCGCCCAGGTGGAGGAGACGCACGGCAAGGTTCGCGGCCTGGCGGAGGCCGCCCAGAAGATCGGCGATGTCGTCCAGCTGATCAACGACATCGCCAGCCAGACCAACCTGCTGGCCCTGAACGCGACCATCGAGGCCGCCCGCGCCGGCGAGGCGGGCAAGGGCTTCGCCGTGGTGGCCTCGGAAGTGAAGAACCTGGCGACCCAGACGGCGCGGGCGACGGAGGATATCGCGGCCCAGATCAACGGCATCCAGTCCGCCACCGGGGACGCGGTGCAGGCGATCGACGGCATCGGCGGCGTCATTTCCCGGGTCTCCGAGATCGCCGCGGCGATTGCCGGCGCGGTCGAGGAGCAGGCCGCCGCAACGCAGGAGATCGCCCAGAACGTACAGCAGGCGGCGGCCGGCACGGCCGACGTGTCGACCAACATCTCCGGCGTGTCGCAGGCGGCGAATGACACCGGATCCGCCTCCAGCCAGGTGCTGTCGACCTCCGGCGACCTCTCTCGCCAGGCCGAAGTCCTGCGCGAGCAGGTCGACAGCTTCCTGTCCGGCGTCCGCGCCGCCTGAGCATGGGCATCGCCATGCCTGCCGCACGGACAACCGGCCCGGACGGGAATTTTCCGGGATGGCTGCAGCGGGCCGGAAGCAGCCCGCTGCAGCCGGACACCGGCGCCCTGCTCAGGATCATTGCCGACGCCGCGCTGCTGGTCGATGGTGCCGGCCGGCTGGTGGCGATGAACGAGGCGGCGGAGCGGCTTCTGGGACGTTCCGCCGGGGAAGCCGTCGGTGCGGATGCCAGCCTGACCCTGCCGGCCGCCGAAGCCGACGGGACCGAACGTAGGCCGGCCGAGGGCGCGCGGCTCCGCCTGGTGCGAACCCTGGCCGTCCGGACAGGGCAGCCTGCCGCCGCCTGGCCCCTGGCGTCGGGCCGGAGCCTGTCGGTTTCGGTCAGCCAGGCTGGCACCGCCTCGGCCCCGCTCTACCTCGCCCTGCTGCGGGAACTGCCGCCGCCGGACGGCATCTTCGGCCGGGAGATCCTGCAGCTCGCCGTGGAGCAGTCCCAGGCCGGCATCCTGATCACCTGCACCGCGGGCAGGATCGTCTACGCCAACCACCGCATGTCGGAGATCACCGGCTGGACGCAGGACGAACTGGTCGGCAGCCGGCCGGCGCTCCTGAAGTCCGACCAGACCCCGCCGGAGGTCTATGCGCAGATGTGGCAGAACCTGCGTGCCGGCCGGCCCTGGCAGGGCCAGCTGCGCAACCGCCGCAAGGACGGCAGCCTGTACTGGGTCGACAACCGCATCGCCCCGGTCCGCGACGCGACGGGCGCGATCACGCATTTCATCGCTGTCGAGCAGGACATCACGGAAATGCGCCGGCAGGAGGCCGAGCTGCGCCGCACGCAGGCGGAGGCGGAACTTGCCAACCGAACCAAATCGAAGTTCCTGTCCAACATGAGCCACGAACTGCGCACGCCGCTGAACGCGATCCTCGGCTTCTCGCAGATGATGGAGCAGGAGACGTTCGGGCCGCTGGGCAACGACCGCTACAGGGACTATGCGACCCACATCCTGACCAGCGGCAAACATCTGCAGGCGATCATCGACGACATGCTCGACCTGTCGCAGATCGAGCTGGGACGTCCGATCCTCCACGAGTCGGTCTTCGACCCGATGCATGAGGTGGAGACCTGCGCCGGAATGCTCCACCCGAAGATGGCGGAAGCCGGCCTGGCGTTTGCCGTGCAGACCCAGCCGGACCTGCCCCAGATGCGCGGCGATCCCCTGCGCTTCCGGCAGATCCTGATCAACCTTCTGTCGAACGCGCTGGCCTTTACGCGGCCGGGCGGCCTCGTCGTCCTCGCGGCCGACTGCAACCGACCGGCAGGAGCGGGCGGGACCGGATTGACGGTGGAGGTCCGCGACACCGGCATCGGCATGACCCCGGCCCAGGTGGAGAAGGCGCTGCACCCCTTCCGGCCCGGGGCCGATGCCATGGTCCGTCGGCCCGGCGGTGCCGGCCTCGGCCTGGCCATCGTCGCCGGTATCGTGGAGCAGCATGGGGGCCGCCTGGCCATCGACAGCCATCCCGGTCGCGGCACCTCGGTGACGGTGACCTTCCCCGCCGCTAGACTGGTCCCGGCACAAGCGACCGCCGCCGAAGCCTGACGCCGGTGGCGTCCCGATTGACCTGGATCAAGGCGGGACCGCCGCGGTCCAGCCGATGCTGGCCAGGCATCGGGCAGCAGAGGGGGATGATGGTGCCGACCGGACATCGCTTCAGGCGCATCGGCCATGGGGGCGGCAAGGGATGACCGCGGAGCCGGTCGTGCAGCCGCTCCCGCCGGAGCGGCTGATCCGCCACTGCGACATGTCCGCGCTGCGCTTCGCGACGACCGCCGAACTCGACGATATCGACCTGATGGTGGGCCAGGAGCGCGCGGGCGCCGCCATCGCCTTCGGCACGGAGGTCAGCGCACCCGGCTTCAACCTGTTCGTCGTGGGCGCCACCCCCGATAGCCTGGACGAAGCGGTCACCGGGCTTCTGGAAGCGCGGGCGAAGGCCGCGCCGGCGCCATCGGACTGGGTCTACCTGAACAACTTCGCGACCCCGCACCGCCCGATCGCCCTTGCCCTGCCGCCGGGTCGCGGCCCGGCCTTCCGGGACGCGATGCGCGAACTGGTGCAGGACCTGAAGGCGGCGCTGCCCAAGGCCTTCGAGGCCGACGACTTCCAGTCGCGTCACGCCGCCATCGAGCAGGCGTTCAAGGAGACGCAGGAGACCGCCTTCAAGGCCCTGCAGGAAGAGGCGAACGCGGCGAACGTCGCCGTCATCCGCACGCCGTTCGGCTTCACCCTGGCGCCGATCAAGGACGGCGAGGTGGTGCGTCCCGAGCAGTTCAACGAACTGCCGGAGGAGGAGAAGGCGCATCTGCGGGAGGTGATCCAGGCACTGGAGAAGAAGCTGGAAGCCGTGCTGCGGTCGGTGCCGGCCTGGGAGAAGGAGCGCCGCGCGGACCTGCGCAAGCTGGGCCGCGAAACCGCGGAGGTGGCGGTCGGCCACCTGATCGAGGAGACAAGGGCCGGCTTCGCCGACCTGCCGGAGGTCCTGGCGCATCTGGAGGCGGTGCAGGCCGACCTGGTGGAAAATGTCGGCCTGTTCGCGCCGCAGCAGGACGGCGGTCCGGGCGCCGACGGCGACCTGGCGGGCGCCGCGCCGACCGACCGCTACGAGGTCAACCTGCTGGTGACCCAGTCCGCTGGACAGGGCGCGCCAGTGGTGCAGGAACTGCATCCGAGCCTCGGCAACCTGGTCGGCCGGATCGAGCATATCCCGCGCCAGGGCGCCCTGATCACCGACTTCCGCCTGATCAAGCCCGGCGCGCTGCACCGCGCCAATGGCGGCTACCTGCTGCTCGACGCCCGCGCGGTGCTGGGCGAGCCGTTCACCTGGACCGCCCTGAAACGGGCGCTGCGGGCCGGCGAGATCCGGATCGAAAGCGCGGTCGACCTGCTGAGCCTGACCAGCACGATCTCCCTGGAGCCGGACCCGATCCCGCTGGCCGTCAAGGTCGTGCTGCTCGGCGAGCGCATGCTCTACTACCTCCTCGCCGCGGTCGACCCGGACTTCCGGGAGCATTTCAAGGTGCTGGCGGATTTCGACGACAGCCTCGACAGGGTCGAGGGAAGCGAGGCGCTCTATGCCCGCCTGGTCGCGACTGTCGGCCGCCGCAAGGGCCTGCTGCCGCTGGAGCCCGGCGCGGTCGGCCGGGTCCTGGAGCGGGCCGCCCGCCTGGCCGGCGATGCCGCCAAGCTGACCCTCGCGGTGGAGGAGGTCGGCGACCTTCTGGTGGAGGCGGCGTACTGGGCGAAGCGGGACGAAGCCCTCACGATCCGCGCGGCCGACGTGGAGCGGGCGATCGCGGAACAGGTGCGGCGTGCAAGCCGCATCCGCGACCGGGTGGCCGAATCGATCCTGCGCGAGATCGCGCTGATCGATACCGATGGCGCTGCCGTCGGCCAGGTGAACGGCCTGAGCGTCATGGACCTGGGCGACTTCATGTTCGGCCGCCCGACCCGGATCACCGCCCGGGTCAGCCCCGGCGCGGGCAAGGTGGTCGATATCGAGCGGGAGGTCGAGCTCGGCGGCCCGCTCCATTCCAAGGGCGTGCTGATCCTGTCGGGCTTCCTGTCCGGGCGCTTTGCAGGCGACGCGCCGGTCTCGCTGCTGGCAAGCCTGGTCTTCGAGCAGTCCTATGGCGGGGTGGACGGCGACAGCGCCTCCTCGGCAGAACTTTACGCCCTGCTGTCGGCGCTGGCAGAGGTCCCGCTGAGGCAGGACCTGGCGGTGACCGGCTCGGTGAACCAGCACGGCCAGGTGCAGGCGATCGGCGGTGCCAACGAGAAGATCGAGGGCTTCTTCGACATCTGCAATGCCCGCGGCCTGACCGGCAGCCAGGGCGTCCTGGTGCCGGCGGCGAACGTGCAGCACCTGATGCTGCGCGACGATGTCGTCGAGGCCTGCGCCGCCGGGCGCTTCGCCGTCTACGGCATCGCCACGATCGACGAGGGGCTGGCGCTGATGACCGGCCGGCCGGTCGGCGCGGCCGATGCCGACGGGAGCTTTCCCGAGGGCAGCGTGAACCGGCTCGTGGCCGACCGCCTGAAGGCCTTCGGCCGGGCGCGACGGGCCATGGAGGGGCGCAGCGAAGGAGGCGGCGCATGACCGATCCGGCATCGCTGGCGCCGCCGTTCCGGCGGATCGTCCTCGGCTTCCACGATGCGACCTGCGCAATGCCGGACCTGGAGACCGCGGTCGCCTTCGCACAGGCGCTGCAGAGCGAGCTGCTGGGCGTCTTCGTCGAGGACGACCCGGTCCTGGAATGGTCTGCCGCGCCGCTCTCCCGGCATCTGGCCCGGGCATCCGGCGCCGCGGTGGCGGTGACCCGGGACCGGCTCGCCGCGGAGTTCGCGACCAGTGCCGCCCTGATGCGGCAGCGCCTGCTGCAGGCCGCTGCCGCGCACGGGGTTCGCGCCGGCTTCCAGGTCGAACGGGCAAGCGCCGCCGCCCTGCAGCATGCTGGCGGGCAATCGGCCGACCTGCTCGCCGTCCTGGAGCCCGCCGACCCGATGGCCCGCCTGAGCTATCCCTTTGCCGGCATCCTGCGGTCGGTCGCGGCCAGCACCGTCCCGGTGCTCTACCTGCCGCACGGGACGCGGCGCAGGCGGGGCCCGGTGGCGACCCTGGGGCCGGATGGGGAAGGCCATCGCATCGCGGCCGCCATCGCGCATCGCATCGGCGCCCCGCTGGTCGATCTCGCCGACCGCATCAGGCAGGGTGCGGGGCCGTTCACCCTGAGCCTGCCCATGCTCGAGCGCGCACTGGCCGGGATCGACGAGAGCCTCCTGGTGCTGGACCGCCCCGCCCTGCCGGTCGGCGCACCGGCCCTGTTGGCAGACATCGCGGCCCGTCGCATGGTCCCGGTCCTGGTCACGGGCACCGCCCCCGTCAGTCGCGATGGCGGAGCGCGTTCACCAGGGCGGTGAAGGCGGGCGAGGATTGCCGCCGGCTGGGATAGTAGAGGTAGTAGCCGTCCCAGCAGGGCGACCAGTCCTGCAGGACATGGCGAAGCCGCCCTGCGGCCAGATCGCCCTCGGCGACATGTTCCGGGACATAGGCGATGCCGAGCCCGTCGATCGCCGCCTGCACCGCATCGTAGGGATTGTTGACGACAATCTGTCCGTCCACCCGGATCCGGACCTCCCGCCCTTCCTTCTCGAACTCCCAGGCATAAAGGGCGCCGGCGGACAGGCGGATGTTGATGCAGGCATGACCGACGAGGTCCTGCGGATCGGCCGGCGGCGGATGCCGCTCGAAATAGGCGCCCGACCCCACCGCCGCGAAGCGGAAGTCCGGGCCGATGCGGGCCGAGATCATGTCCTTGGCCAGCATTTCGCCCATCCGGACCCCGGCGTCGAAGCGCTCTGTCACCAGGTCTGCCAGCCCGTTGTCGCGCATCAGCTCGACCGTGATGTCGGGATGGTCGGGCAGGAAGCGGCGCAGCTTCGGCCATAGCAGGTGGTTGATCGCATCGTCGGACGCGGTGATCCGGATGGTGCCGGCCGGCTTGTCCCGCAGTTCGCTGAGCGCCTCGAGATGGGCCTCGATCTCCTCGAAATGCGGGCCGATGCTGCGCAGCAGGCGCTCCCCCGCCTCTGTCGGCGCCACCGCGCGGGTGGTACGCGCCAGAAGACGGATGCCCAGACGGGCCTCCAGCTGCCGGATGGTATGGCTGAGGGCCGATTGCGAGACGCCGATCCGCCCCGCCGCCTTCGTGAAGCTGCCTTCGCGGGCGACGGCCAGGAAGGCGATCAGATCGTTCGCATTGTCACGCAGCACGGCCGCACCCTTCGGGTAAGGGGCTGTCGCGGGCCGCGACCGCCAAGTTCTAACTGCAACCGCATTGATGAACCTGATTCATAAGACCTAGTGAATTGAGATGTCTAGTCACCGCCTTCCCTCGATCCACCTTGAGTGTAGGGGAGACCGCGCCCGATGGGTGCAGTCATGCCCGCATGGCCCCCGCGTGGAAGCCCGAGGAGCGGAGATGACGACCTTCACCATCAACGGACAGGCGCAGAGTTTCGACGGGGACCCGGAGACCCCGCTGCTCTGGTACCTGCGCGACGTGGCCGGCCTGACCGGCACCAAGTTCGGCTGCGGCATGGCCCTGTGCGGCGCCTGCACCGTCCATCTGGACGGCACGGCGATCCGCTCCTGCCAGACCCGGATGGGCGACATCGAAGGGCGGCAGGTGACGACGATCGAGGGCCTGTCGCCGGATGGCACGCATCCGGTGCAGGAAGCCTGGCGCGACCTCAACGTCGCGCAGTGCGGCTACTGCCAGGTCGGCCAGATCATGCAGGCGGCCTCCCTGCTGAACGAGACCCCGCAGCCCAGCGATGCCGACATCGACGCCGCGATGAGCGGCAATATCTGTCGCTGCGGCACCTATCCGCGGATCCGCGCGGCCATCAAGCGCGCCGCAGGGGGGGCATGACGATGACCGGGAGTACCGGACTGACCAATGGCGGACTGACCACTGGCGGACTGACCAATGTCAGCCGCCGCTCGGTGCTGCTCGGCCTCGCCGCCGGCACCTTCGTCCTGGCGACCCGGCCCAGGCTGTCGTTCGGCCAGGACAAGGTCTATGGCGCGGACGCGATGCCCGGCGGGGTGAAGGACGATCCGCGGATCTTCCTGTCCATCGCCGATGACGGCGAGGTCACCCTGCTCTGCAACCGGGCCGAGATGGGCCAGGGTATCCGCACCAGCTGGGCAATGGTGGTCGCCGACGAACTGGAGGCCGACCTTGCCCGCTGCACGGTGCGGCAGGCGCCCGGCGACGAGGCGCGCTACGGCAACCAGAACACCGACGGCTCCCGTTCCATGCGGCACCATTTCATGCCGCTGCGCCGGATCGGGGCCGCCGCACGCCAGATGCTGGAGGCGGAAGCCGCCGCACGCTGGGACGTGCCTGTCGCCGAGCTCCGCACCGACAGTCACGAGGTCGTTCATGCCGCCAGCGGCCGGCGCATCGGCTTCGGTGCCCTGGCGCGCGGCGCGGCCGAACGGCCGGTGCCGGCGGAGACTGCGCTGGCCCTCAAGACGCCGGACCGCTTCCGCTATATCGGCAAGGCGGCGCTGCCGCTGGTCGACAATCATGACATCACCACCGGCAAGCCGGTCTATGGCATCGACGCGCAGGTCGACGGCATGGCCTTCGCCGTCGTCGCACGGCCGCCGGTCTATGGCGGCAAGGTGAAGCGCTACGACGCCACAGAGGCGCTGAAGGTCCCCGGGGTGCTGAAAGTGGTGCCGATCGCGGCGCCGGGCATCCCGTCGGTCTTCGCCCCACTCGGCGGGCTCGGCGTGGTGGCAGAGAACACCTTCGCCGCGATCAAGGGCCGGTCGATGCTGGAGATCGAGTGGGAGGACGGGCCGAACGCCGGCTACGATTCCGCCAGCTATCGCGACACCCTGCAATCCGCTGCAGAGAAGCCGGGCAAGGTGGTCCGCAACGACGGCGATGTCGATGCCGGGCTGGCGGGTGCGGCACGGCGGGTCACTGCCTCCTACTACCTGCCGCACCTGGCGCAGGCACCGATGGAGCCGCCGACCGCAACGGCACGGGTCAGCGCCGACAGCTGCGAGATCTGGTGCAGCGTCCAGAACCCGCAGGCGATCCGCAACGACCTTTCCCAGCGCCTGGGCCTGCCGGCGGAGAAGGTCACCGTGAACACGATGCTGCTGGGCGGCGGCTTCGGCCGCAAGTCGAAGCCCGACTTCGCCAGCGAGGCGGCGATCCTGTCCCGCGCCATGGACGGCCGCCCGGTCAAGCTGACCTTCACCCGCGAGGACGACATCCGGAACGGCTTCCTGCACACGGTGTCCGTGGAACGGCTGGAGGCCGGGCTGGACGAAACGGGCAAGCCGGTGGCATGGCTGCACCGCACCGTGGCGCCGACGATCCAATCGCTGTTCGCCCCCGGCGCGGAGCATGAGGGCGGGTTCGAGCTGGGCATGGGCGCGGTCGACATGCCCTTCGCGATCCCCAACGTGCGGGTGGAGAACCCGGCGGCCGAGGCGCATACCCGGATCGGCTGGTTCAGGGCCGTGTCCAACGTGCCGCATGCCTTCGCGGTGCAGAGCTTCGCCGCTGAACTGGCCGATGCCGCCGGCCGCGACCAGAAGGACTGTCTGCTCGAACTGCTCGGCCCCGACCGGAAGATCGCTGCCTCCGCCTTGTCCGACCCGTGGCTCTATGGCGAGGATCCGGAGAAGTATCCGTTCGACACCGGCCGCCTGCGCGCCGTGATCGAGACCGCGGCACGGGAGGCCGGCTGGGGCCGCGACCTGCCGGCCGGCCACGGCCTGGGGATCGCCGCGCATCGCAGCTTCCTCAGCTATGCGGCCGTGGTGGTCGAGGCGGCGGTGAGCGACAGCGGGGAGCTCAGCATCCCGCGTGTGGATATCGCCTTCGATTGCGGCGCCGTGGTCAATCCCGACCGGGTGCGGTCGCAGCTCGAAGGGGCGGTGGTCTTCGGCGTCAGCCTGGCCACCACCGGCGAGATCAGCTTTGCCGAAGGCCGGGTCGAACAGTCGAACTTCCACGACTACGAGGTGACCCGCATCGACACGGCCCCGCGCCGGATCCACACCCATCTGGTCAGCCCCACAGGCTTCGACGCCCCGCTGGGCGGGGTCGGGGAGCCCGGCCTGCCGCCGGTGGCCCCGGCCCTGGCCAATGCGATCTTCGCCGCCTGCGGCAAGCGCATCCGCAGCCTGCCGATCCGCGACCAGCTGGCCTAGGCACTGCCCCTGCCGGATCGTCCGGCGGGGGCAGATCCAGGGAAGGCGATCCGGACCTGCGGGCCGCACGATCGCGGGCAGCACGATACGCCGCGACGTGGGAGGACAAGGAATGACAAAGCGAGCGCTGCGGAACGCAATGGCCGGCGCAGCCGGCCTGATGGTCGCCGCCGCCGGGCCGGCAATGACGGAGGACCAGATCCGGCGCCAGGTCGAAGGCACGCGGATCGGCATCGAGATCGGGGAAGTGACCCTCACGGCGACCCTCTACGGCATTCACACATTTCGCTACGGCATTCACACATTTCGCCGGCGGGGCCAGATCAGCCCTGCGGTCCTACCTTTTTGCCGTCATCCTCGGCCCCCGAGCCGAGGATCGTGGCAAGACGGCGAAGTTGCGCAGCGTCCCTGTCCCGTCATGCCCCTCGGGTCAAGCCCGAGGGCGACGGCAGCAGGGAGGCGCGTCGAAGAGAAGAGATATGTGAATCGCGTAGCGGCGACCCTGGAGGACAATGCGGCGGCCAGGCAGTTCGCCGCCATGCTTCCCCTCACCGTCACCCTGAAGGATTATGCCGCGACCGAGAAAGTCAGCGACCTGCCGGAGAAGCTCGATGCCGAAGATGCGCCGGAAGGCTACGACCCCGAACTGGGCGACATCGCCTACTACGCGCCCTGGGGCAATCTGGCGATCTTCTACCGGGACTTCGGCTATTCGCGCGGCCTCGTCCGCCTGGGCGGCATCGAGACCGGCATCGAGGTTCTTGCGCAGGCCCCGGAGGGCCGGGTGGTGATCCGGTTGCTCGGGCAGTAGCGGGCGGGGATCCCGCATGCCGCGGCAGGACCAGCATGGCAGACCGCCCGGACCCGTGAGCGGAGCTGCCGACGGCCGGATGCCGTGGAAGGATCTCAGCCGGGACATCGCCCGCGAGGAACTGGCCGGCCTGGCCTACATGTTCTGGGCCCGCCTGGTGGCGCTCGGTGCGATGGCCGTCTGGCTGGCGCTGACCCTGCCCTTCGAACGGTCGGGCCTCTACCTGGCGGCGATCGCCTGCTTCGCGCTTCTGGGCGCGCCGCCCTATCTGCTCGCCCGCGCGGGACGCGGCAGCACCTGGGTGACCGCCGCCTTCCTGCTGCTCGACGCCGCCATCCTCAGCTACATCCTGGTGGTGCCAGCACCTTTCTCGGTCGAGGGCTGGACGCCGCAACTCAACCTCCGCCTGCCAAGCTTCGTGTATTTCGGTGTCTTCCTGGCCGGCATGGCCCTGAGCTATTCGCCCATCCTCGTGATCTGGGCCGGCATCGCCTCCGTCGTGGCGTGGAGCACCGCGTTCCTCTGGGTGGCTGGCCTGCCGGGCTCGGTCGCCTACACCTCGGTGGACATGCTCGATCGCGGGCTGAATTCGGAAGCGGTGATCCGCGCCTATCTCGACCCCGACGCGGTCAGCCTGACCACCCTGTACAATCAGGTCGTCTTCCTGGTGCTGGTCACCGTGATCCTGGCCCTCACCGTCTGGCGGTCCCGCCGCCTGGTCCGCCGGCAGGTCGCCGCGGAGGCCCAGCGCGGCGCGCTGTCACGATATTTCTCCCCCAACATCGTCGACGAGATCGCCACCAGCGGCGACGCCTTCGGCGAACCGGCAGTGCAGCCCGTGGCGGTCCTGTTCGCCGACATGGTGGGCTTCACCGCAATCTCGGAGCGGCTGCCGCCATCGGCACTGGTCGGCCTGCTGCGCGAGTTCCACAGCCGCCTGGCGCGGGTCGCCTTCGCGCATGGCGGGACCGTGGACAAGTATCTGGGCGACGCGATCATGGTGCATTTCGGCACGCCCCGGCAGCGGCCGGACGATCCTGTCCGGGCGCTGTCCTGTGCCGCGGCCATGCTCGACGAGATCGCCAGGTGGAACGCGGCGCGCGCGCTGGTCGGCGACGCGCCGGTGGAGATCGGCATCGGCATCCACTATGGCGAGGTGCTGGTGGGCAATATCGGCGACACGCAGCGGCTCGAATATACGGTGCTGGGCGATGCGGTGAACGTGGCGAGCCGGCTGGAACGGCTCACGCGGGAGACGGGGGCGGGTCTGGTGGCAAGCGACGCCCTGGTCCAGGCCGCACGGGACCGCGGCAGCCCGCCCGAAAGCCTCGTCCCCGGCCTCCGGCGCGACCGGGACCGCATGGTCCGCGGCCGGCATGCCCCGGTCGCTGTCTGGACGCTGCCGCGTCCCGGGCCCATTCCGGCCGGCATTCATGAGCACCGCTCATAGAGGCGTCCGGGTGCGGCGCCCTACCGGAATCCGGTTCGGGCACGACCTATCGGAGGCGGGCATGCGCCCGCCATCGACCCGCACCCAGACAGGAGAGGACCCGACATGAACCTCCGCACGATCGGCTTCTGCGCGGCCGCGCTCATCGCCACGACGCCGGCACTGGCGCAGCAGATGGAGATCTCGCCCAACGGATCGCGGTCCTCGTTCGAGGGCCCGGCCGACTACTTCACGGGCAATGTCATCGTCGACATGCTGTTCCCGCCGAACGCGGAAACACCGACCTCCGGCGCCTATGTGACCTTTGCCCCGGGGGCAAGGTCCGCCTGGCACAGCCATCCCGCCGGCCAGACCCTGGTGGTCACCTCCGGTACGGGCTGGGTGCAGCAGGAGGGCGGCGCGAAGCGGGAGATCCGGCCCGGCGACGTGATCTGGACCCCGCCGGGGGTCAAGCACTGGCACGGGGCCACGCCGACCGCATCCATGCAGCACACCGCCCTGACCAATGTGCGCGACGGCGAGAATGTCGAGTGGATGGAACAGGTGACCGACGCGCAGTACGGCGCGGAATAAGGCAAGCCGCGGACCTTTGCGCCGCGGTCCGGCATGGCATCCGGGCCGCGGCGCGACCGCATAACGAAGGGAGTCCCGAAGATGCCCGTCCGACAGATCGCAGCCGCAACAATCATCGCATTCGGCCTGCTTGCGCTCCTGGCTTCCGAACGGGCCGGCGCGCATCATGGCTGGAGTTCCTTCGAGACCCGGCACGCCTACTACGTGTCCGGCACCGTCGAGGAGGTCTACTGGGGCTACCCGCACGGCGAGGTGCGCCTGCGGATCGCGACGACCGAACCGCCGGCCGACCTGTCGGGGCGGGACCTGCCGCCGGGCGCCGACCCGGAGATCGGCCGCGCCACGATGGCATCGACCCGCCCCTATGGCGGCGATCGCCAGGAACTGCGGCTGGTGCTTGCCGGCCCGGACTGGATGGCGCGGTGGGGCCTGGACCGGCCGATCCGGGAAGGCGAACGGCTGGAGGCGATCGGCTTCCTGCAATCCGCCGACAGCAGCGAACTGCGGCCGGTCATGTTCTGGCTGGAGGACGGCCAGGGCGTGTGGCAGCAGCTCACATCCTTCCCGGACGCACCGGAACCGGCTGCCGGCGGGACCGACTGAAGCCACCTTCCTGGCATCCCGCCCTCTTGGCGTCCCCCCCTCTTGGCGTGCCGCTGTCCCTTCCTGGTGGGACAGCGGGCCCGGGCGCGGCACCCTAGCATCGGTGCCATGCCTTGGACCGATCGGGGGAGGAGCGCGATGGAACCGCAAGGAGCGGCCGGCAGTCTCGGCATTGCTGGATTGCACCATTTCGCATGGCGGTGCCGCGACGCGGAGGAAACGCGTCACTTCTATGAGGACCTGCTCGGCCTGCCGCTGGCCCATATCATCCAGAGCGACCGCGTCCCCTCCACCGGCGAAGAGACGCCCTATGTCCACATCTTCTTCCGGATGGCGGACGGCTCGTTCATGGCCTTCTTCGACCTGGGCGACGATACCGCCGCGCTGCCTTCCCCCAACACGCCGGCCTGGGTGAACCACATCGCCCTGCTGGTTCCCGACGAGGACAGCCTGGCCCGGGCGAAGGCGCGGCTGGAAGCGGCCGGGGTCGACGTCATCGGCGTCACCGACCACCACATCATCAGGTCGATCTACTGCTTCGATCCCAACGGCCTGCGGGTCGAGCTGACGGCGCGCACCGGCGAGAAGCGCGCCCTGGCCGAGGCCGCCGGCAGGGTGCATGGCGAACTGCAGGCCTGGACCGAGCGCAAGCGCCGGCGGCGCGCAGGCACGGAGGGCTGAAGGCGTGTCCGCTACGGCCCTGCACCGGGCCTCCTATTTCGAGTACCGGCCCTATCCCTTCGTGACGCCGCCGGAACTGTCCGGCGGGGCGCCGCGTCACGACGTTGCGATCGTGGGCGCCGGGCCGGTCGGCCTTGCCGTCGCGCTGGACCTGGCGGTCCGCGGCGTCCGCTCCGTCGTCGTGACGGACGGCGATACGGAATCCCCCGGCAGCCGCGCCGCCTGCATCTCGCGCCGTTCGATGGAGATCCTGCAGCAGATCGGCTGCATCGATGCCTTCGAGGCGGTCGCCTTGCCCTGGACCTCCGGCACCTCCTTCTTCCGCGGCCGGCCGATCTACCGCCTGGAGATGCCGCATTCGCGAGACGAGCGGTATTTCCCGATGGCGAACCTGCAGCAGAACCTGCTGGAGCGCATCATGCTGCAGCGCGCCGCCGCGACCGGTCTGGTGGAGATGCGCTGGCGCAGCCGGGTCACCGGGCTGCGGCAGGACGGGACAGGTGTCGTGCTGCAGGTGCAGACGCCGGCAGGCGGCTACGACCTGCAGGCGGCCTATGCCGTCGCCGCGGACGGCGCGCGCTCGACGATGCGCAAGCTGCTGGATCTGGGATTGTCGGGCACCTCCTATTCCGGCCGCTACCTGATCGCCGACATCCACATGCAGAGCCGCTCCCCCACGGAGCGCCGGGCCTGGTTCGACAGCGAGGCGAACCGCGGCTCGACCGTGCTGATGCACCGGCAGCCGCACGACATCTGGCGGGTGGACTACCAGCTGCGGGATGGCGACGATTCCGACGCGGAGATGCAGGAGCCGCGGCTGCGCCGCAGGATCCAGGAGGTGCTGGACATGGCGGGCGAGACCGCGCCGTGGGAGCTCGACTGGGTCTCGCTCTACAGCGCGCACTGCCTGTGCCTGGAGTCCTACCTGCACGACAGGGTGGTCTTTGTCGGCGATGCGGCGCACCTTGTGCCGATCTTCGGCGTGCGCGGGCTGAACTCAGGGCTGGCCGATGCCAACAATCTCGGCTGGAAGCTCGCCGCCGTCCTGGACGGGTCCGCACCGGCCACCCTGCTGCAGAGCTACAGCGCTGAGCGGCGGGCCGCGACACTGGACATCTTCCAGGAGGCGGGGAAGTCCACGCGCTTCATGACCCCGCCGACCCGCGGCTACCGGCTGCTGCGCCGCGCGGCGCTCTCCCTCTCGCTGTCGGAAGGCTGGGCCGGCGCGCTGGCCAATCCCCGGCAGAGCACCGCCTTCACCTACGCGGAGAGCCCGCTGAACGTCTGGCCGGAGGGTGAGGCGGACTTCCGTGCCGGCCCTGCCGCCGGCAGCCCTCTCTGCTCGGTCCGGCTGGACGAGGGCTTCCTGCACGACCGGCTCGGCACCCGGGCGCTGCTTCTGTATTTCGCAGGGGACGGGGACGAGCGGGAGATGCTGGCCGACCTGACGGCGGTCGCCGACGCGAAGACAGCCGACCTGCTGGTCGTCGACGGCGAGGGCGCGGCCGGCCTGGCCGATCCGGATGGCCGCATCGCGGCGGCCTACGATGCCGCCCCCGGCACCCTCTACCTGGTACGGCCCGACTGGCATGTCGCCGGGCGGACCAGGCGCCGGCCGGACCGCGCGTCCATTGCCGCCGCCATGGACAGGATCCGGGGGACCCATGCCTGACGCATCCCAGCCCGCCGCCGCTGACGTCGAGGCGATCTACGAGGCGCTGGCCCAGGGCGTGGATCGCGCACGGCAGGCCGTCGATGCCGGCGGCGACAGTCTCGGCGCGGCCCGTGCGGTGGAGGCGGAGGCGCTGTTCCTCGCCAAGCTGGCCCTGGCCGCGCTTCGCGAGCTGGGTTCGGCGCAACGGACCCAGGGCCTGATCGACGCGGCGCTGCGGGACCTCGCCCTTTCCCTGCCGGAGGACCGGCCATGACAGAGCCGCAGCTTGCCGTCATCCCGGTCGCCTCCGGCGCGGCACATGAAAGCCAGTCCGGCCTGAACCAGAACTGGCCGCGGATCTACGGCGCCTGGCGCCAGCCGGCGGACTGGTCCGGCTGCGCCGCGATCGTCGTCCATCCGACCTCGAACTTCATGAACCACTACCTGCTGGAGCCGCTGCACCGGCGCGGCGTGGCGAGCATGGGGCTGAACACCCGCTATCTGGGCAACGACGTGTCGCTGCTGATGGAGCGCGCGATCCAGGATGTCGGCGCCGGCGTGCGCTGGTGCCGCGACAGGGGGGCGCGGAAAGTCGTCCTGATCGGCAATTCCGGCGGCGCGGCGCTGGCGGCCTTCTACCAGTCCCAGGCCGAGCATCTGACGATCCGCGACGCGCCCGACGGGACGGCGATCGAGCTGTCGCCCGCGGACCTGCCCGCCGTCGACGGGATCCTGCTCTGCGCCGCCCATGCCGGGCGCTCGCGTCTGCTGCGCGGCTGGATCGACCCGGCCCTGCTGGACGAACGCGACCCCGACCGGCTCGACCCCGGGCTGGACCTGTACGGCCGCCGCCATGCGCCCCCCTATCCGGCCGACTTCGTGGCCGCCTTCCGTGCCGCCCAGGCAAGGCGCCACGACAGACTCGATGCCTGGGTGCGCCGGCGGCTCGAGACCCTGCGCGGCAGCGGCAAGGCGCGGGACGAGGCCTTCGTGATCCATCGCACCCATGCCGACCCGCGCTTCCTGGACCTTTCGCTGGATGCGAACGACCGCCAGGCCGGCAGCGTCTGGGGCGATCCGGCTGCGGTGAACGTCGCGGCCAACTCGATGGGCCGCTTCACGACCCTGACCGCCTACCTGTCGCAATGGTCGATGGCCAGCCGGGCGGACGGGCCCGATCGCCTGGCGGAGACCTCTGTGCCGGTGCGGTTGCTGGACTATACCGCCGACCAGTCGGTCTTCCCCTCCACCATCGCCGCATGGTCGGGAGCGCTTGCCGGCCGTTCGGAAGCGGCGCGATGGGACCTGCACCGGATCCCCGGCGGCAATCACTATCTCGCCGGCCAGCCGGACCTGGTGGAGCAGGCCGCCGACCTGATCGCGGATTTCGCGACCGGCCTCTGAACCGTCACGGGACGGGGCCTGCGCGTCCCGGCGCGGGCTTCCGGGGACTGTCCCTTTCCAGGGGGACAGCAGGCAAAGGGCCCCCTCCATAGAGTCTGTGGAAACCCGCCGGGCGCGCGGCAAGCCGGAGGTGCCGACCCCGACGGGGCGGGCGATCCGATCTCCGCGAGGACCGGGCCCGCGGCGCTCCGATAACAACAGGATCCACAGGGAGGCTCCGTCCGAACGATGACCCGCACCATTCTGCTGGCCGCCACCGCGGCCGTCGCACTCGCCGCCACGCCCTCCCTCGCCGCGGAATACGGACCCGGCGTGTCCGATACGGAGATCAAGCTCGGCAACACCATGCCCTATAGCGGGCCGGCATCCGCGTTCGGGACGATCGGCAAGGCGATCGGCGCCTGCTTCGACGAGATCAACGCCGATGGCGGCATCAACGGCCGGAAGATCACCTGGATCTCCCTCGACGACGGCTACAGCCCGCCGAAGACGGTCGAGCAGACCCGCAAGCTGGTAGAAAGCGAGAAGGTGCTGGGCATCGTCGGCAGCCTGGGCACGCCGACCAGCTCCGCCGTGCACCGCTACCTGAACCAGAAGAAGGTGCCGCAGCTGTTCGTCGCCAGCGGCGCCAGCAAGTGGGACAACCCGGAAGACTATCCCTGGACCATGGGCTGGCAGCCCAGCTACCTGACCGAGGCGGAGATCTTCGGCCGCTACATCCTGGAGAACCTGCCGGACGCCAAGATCGCGATCCTCTACCAGAACGACGATTACGGTAAGGACTATGTGAAGGGGCTGCGGAACGTCCTGGGCGACAGGGCGGACACGATGATCGTGGCGGAGGAAACCTACGACGTCACCGACCCGACGATCGATTCCCAGATCGTCAACCTGAAGAACTCCGACGCCAACGTGTTCTACAACGTCACCACGCCGAAGTTCGGCGCGCAGGCGATCCGCAAGGTCGCCGACCTGAACTGGGACGTTGTGCACCTGCTGAACTCGGCCTCGAACTCCGTCGCCACGGTGCTGACGCCGGCCGGCCTTGACCGCGCGAAAGGCGTCATCTCCGCCGTCTACATGAAGGATCCGACCGATCCGGCCTGGCAGGACAGCCCCGATTACAAGGAATGGGCCGCGTTCATGAAGGCTCACTACGCCGACGGCGACATGACCGATGCCTTCAACGGCTTCGGCTATGCGGTCTGCAAGACCGTGGCGCAGGTGATCCGGCAGATGGGCGACACCCTGACCCGCGAGAACATGATGAAACAGGCGGCCAACCTGCAGGACCTGGAGGTGCCGATGGTGCTGCCGGGAATCCGGATCGACACCGCGCCCGGCGACCATGCGCCGATCCAGCAGGCACAGCTGCAGCGCTTCGACGGCAAGGAATGGGTCCGCTTCGGCGCCGTCCTGTCGACCGGCGGGGAGTGAGGAGCAGACGGCTCTGCCTTTGCCCACCCCCTTCCGGCGCCCTAGTTTAGGGCATTGGGCTCACGCTTCCGGGGGAAGGCGGACGGTGACGAACTTCGTCTCATTCGATCTGTGCGGCGACCTGGTCGGGACGGTCGGCACGCAGCAGTTCGGCCGCGCCCTGATGCGGGCGGGGCGCGAGGTGGTCGATGCCGACTATTGCTCGCTGTTCGCCTTCGCTGCCGACGGGCCGCCGGTCTGCCTTGCCTCCTGCGGGACGCAGACCGATCGCCACGCCCTGGAGGCGTCGCGCCGCTACACCGACCGGCACTGGCGCAGCGACCCGGTGCTGTCCGACGGTGCCACCGTCACGCCGGTCGGCCAGCTCCACAGGGGCCTCGACCTGAGCGTCGACGAGGCCTATCGCGCCGAATGCTTCGACAATCTCAACATCGGCGACCGGCTGCTGCTCCTGTTCGACGATGACGCGTGCCGCCTGCGGCTCAGCTTCTACCGGTTCCGTACCCATGCCGCGTTCGGGGATTCGGACGTGGAGCGGGTGGTGAATGCCGGATCCTTCTTCCTGAAGGCGGTACGGCGCCATTTCGGCCTGGCCCGGGCGGCGGCGCTGAACCCGATGAACGGCGAGCTGTCGATCCCGCTGGTCGAGGAGCGGATGCGGCAGCTCGGGATTCCCTTCAGCCCGCGGGAGATCCAGGTCTGCAGCCGGATCCTCTCCGGCATGACGGCGGAAGGGATCGCCCTGGACCTGGAGATCGGCCACAACAGCGTCGTGACCTATCGGAAGCGCGCCTACGCCAAGCTCGGCATCGCCACGCAGAACGAGCTGTTCGCCCGCTGCCTGTCCGGCTTCCCGGCAGTGTAGGCGGCGCCTCCGACGGCGGCCGGCGGGCCTATTCCGTCTGCACGGTGGGGCGGAACAGGATCTCGTTCACATCGACCTCGGCCGGCAGCCAGCTTTTCCAGGCGGTCCGCCCGGCGCGCGCCCAGCACGACCTTTGCACCCTTGCTCGCCAGGTCCCGCGCCGTGGCCTCGCCCATGCCGCTGGAAGCGCCGGTGATGACGACGACCTTGCCTTCGATTTGATCGCTCATGGCGAATGTCTCTCATTCATTTTCTGGCGCCGCACCGGGCGGCCTACATGTGTCACTGCTGCCGGTACGGCTTCTGCCGTCGGCGCTATTCGACGCTTTTCATCCGGTCGACCGTGAAGACGAAGTCCTGGCGGGCCTGCGGCCGGTGGCAGGACATGCAGCGCGTACCGTCCTCGGCCGGGTTCGGCGTTCCGTCGGCGGCGAACTCCCGGAACAGCCAGTCGCCGGCACCGGTGCCGGCGGGCGACAGCGCGCCCCAGCCGTCGCGCTTCTCCATCACGACATAGCGATGCAGGTCGCCGCCGCGATAGTCGACCAGGGTGATCACGGTCCCGCTCGGGAAGGGCTCGCCACGCTTCGCCGCTTCGATCGCCTCGCGGTCGGTATAAAGTTCCTCGGTGATATTGCCGCGCTCGACGGTACCGTAGTGCAGACCCTCGGCATGATCCTCGGGAAAGCCGACCAGGCTGTTGTCGGCGAAGGCCGCGCCGGCGGAGAGCGCCGCGGCGAGGCAGCCGGCCAGGACGGCAGGCGCCGTCAGGACAGTCATTTTTCTTCCCGCGCGGCGAAGACCTCCTTCGCCACCGGCAGGGCCGAAAAGACGTTCGGCCAGCCGGCATAGAAGGCGAGCTGGGTCAGGACCTCCGACGCCTCGGGCTTCGTCAGCCCGTTGTCCATCGCCTTGTTGAGGTGGAAGGGCATCTGCTCCACCTTGCCGGTCGCCACCAGGGCGCTGACCGTCACCAGGCTGCGGTCCCGCGGCGTCAGCGCCGGTCGCAGCCACAAGTCGAGGAACAGCAGGTCGCGTGTCTTGTCGACGACGCCGGGGGAGACATCGCCGAACCGCTCCTGCACGAAGCTCTCGCGCCGCGCCTCCGCCTCCGCGTCCAGCGGCAGCAGGGTCGGGTCCGCGGCCGGCAGCTGGCCGGTGCCGATGCCCCGCTCGGCGAAGGCCGCCGCCGCCACCTCGGCCGCGGACACGGCATTGCCCCAGCCGGTGTAGAAGGCCAGGTGGGTGATCAGTTCCGAAAGCTCGGCCGCGCGGACACCGTTCTCCAGGGCCCGGTCGACCTCGTCCGGCATGTCATCGGCCTGGTTGCGTGCCACCAGCGCGGCCAGGGTGACCAGGCTGCGGTCCCGCGGCGACAGGTCCGGCCGCTGCCAGACATCGCCATACAGGCTGTCGCGCATATAGGCGGCCAGCGCCGGCGTTGCCGACTGCACGGCGGCCGGAACCGCAGGCGCGCCGCCGTCCCGGGCGCTCGCTGTCGGGGCATGGGCCGCCTGGGCAATGGCGGTCGACAGCACCAGGGCTGCTGCAAGACGCTTCATGTCGGGATCTCCGTCGACTGGTCCAGTGAAATGCGGTATGGCCCGGCATGCAGGCCATGTCGCCTGGTCAGTAGATCGGGGATCGGGGCGCGGATGATAACCGGCCGCAATCCGCTAGATCCTATGAGGCGTTCTCATCAATCTCTTGCGGGACGCGAGGCACCTACCGCTGCCGCAGCGCCTTGATCAACGCGCCCTTGTCCATCTTCGAGCGGCCGTCGACATCGAGCTCCTTGGCCCGCTCGTACAGGTCCTGCTTCGACCAGTCCTCGTAGGGCGGCGCCTTGCCGCCGCGCTTCGAGGGCTGCTGCTTCGGGTTCGCCTTCGCATTGGCGATGCGGGCGGCCTTCTCCTTGCTCATGCCCTCGTCGCGCAGGTCCTCGTACAGCTTGTCCTTCTTGACCTGCGGCCCGTGATCCTTCGCCATTTTCCTGCCTCCTGTCTGCGGGTCCGCCACGGCCTTCAGCGCCGCCGCGGTGATCTTCTGCCGGCAATCGAAATAGCCCGCCCAGGGATCGGCCTTCAGCCGGCCCAGGCGGCGGCGCAGCTTCGCCATGTCGTAGTCGCCGCCGGAGCTCGCGCGGGCCAGTTCGTCCCAGCTGACCGGCACGGCCACCGGCGCGCCCTTGCGGGCCCGCGCGCTGAACGGGCAGATCGCGGTGGCACCGCGTTCGTTGCGGAGCCAGTCCAGGAAGATCCGCCCCTTGCGGGCCTGTTTCGACGCCTTCGCCACGAAGCGGTCCGGCGCGGCCTGCGCCAGGCGTTCGGACAGGCCGCGGGCGAAGCCCTTCACCTCCTCCCAGCCGCGGACGGGGGTGAGCGGCACCACGACATGCACCCCCTTGCCGCCGGTCAGCAGCGGGAAGCTCTGCAGCCCCAGCGCCGCCAGCAGGTCGCGCATGTCGCGCGCGGCAGCGCGGACCGCCGCGAAACCCAGCCCCTCGTCCGGATCCAGGTCGAAGACCAGCCGGTCCGGCTTCTCGACATCCTTCGCCGGCGCACCCCAGATGTGCAGCTCCAGCACGCCGAACTGCGCCATGGCGCGCAGGCCGGCCGCATCCTCGACATAGAGGTAGTCGGCCTTCGTGCCGTCCTTCTCGACGATCGGCAGGGCATGGACCGCATCGGGCATGCCCGGCATGCGGTGGCGCTGGAAGAAGCAGGCCTTCGCCCGACCCTGCGGACAGCGCACCAGGCTCAGCGGCCGGTGGGCCAGGTGCGGCAGGATATGATCGGCCACCGCCGCCAGATAGCCGGCCAGGTCGCCCTTGGTGATCCCCTGTTCGGGGAACAGCACCCGGTCGGGATGGGTCAGTGCAATACCGTCGCCGGCCGCAGCCGTCTCGTCTGTCTGTGAGCGGTCCAAATGCACCTCCTCCGCCGCCTTGTCTTCGCGCAGGCCCTGAAAGGCGGGGTGGCGCAGCAGGCCGTCGGGTGTGCGTTCGGTATAGGCGATCTGCGCCACCAGCTTCGGCGTCACCCAGTGCGCCGTCCGGGCAATCGCGGCGGGCACGTCGTCGAACGGTGCGGTCTTGCGCGCCAGCGGCCGCATCTTCGCCGCCAGTTCCGTCATCGTATCGCCGTCGAACCCGGTCCCCACCCGGCCACGATAGACCAGGTCCCCGCCTTCGAAGGTGCCCAGCAGCAGGGAGGCGAAGGGACGGCCCTTCTTGTCGGACGGGGAGAAGCCGGCGATCACGAATTCCTCCCGCCGGGCGCACTTGGCCTTCAGCCAGTCGCGGCCCCGCCCCGAGCGGTAGGGCCGGTCCGCCCGCTTGGAGACGATGCCCTCGAGCCCCAGCTCGCAGGCATGGGCGTGGACGGCCGGCCCCTCGCCCGCCAGATGGTCGCAGAAGCGCAGCTCCGCGCCTTTGCCCGCCAGCCCCTCGCCCAGCAGGTCGCGCAGGGCCGCCTTCCGCTCGTGCAATGGCGCCTTGCGCAGGTCGGCTCCGTCGCGGTGCAGCAGGTCGAAGGCGACGTAGCAGAGTGCGGCGCCGCTCTCCATCGCCTGCTGCAGGGCGGCGAAGTCGCTGCGGGGCATGCCGTCCCCGGCATCGCCGTCGCCGCTCAGGGCCACGACCTCGCCGTCGATCACCGCAGTCGTCGCCGGCAGGTCCTGCAACAGGTCGCGGATCGCGGGGAAGCGACCGGACCAGTCCTTCCGGTTGCGGGTCATCAGCCGCACCCGGCCGCCGTCCAGGATCGCCTGGATGCGGTAGCCGTCCCACTTGATCTCGTGCAGCCAGTCACCGCCCTGCGGCGCCGCATCGACCAGGGTCGCCAGCTGCGGCGCAACGAAGGTCGGGCGTGCCTTGCCCCGCGCGCCGGTGGAAGCGGAGCTCTTGGCCGCGCTGGCAGCCTTGCCGCGGCGCTTGGCGGACCGCTCCTCCGCCGCGCCGAGGACCGCACCGCCTTTCGCGATCTGCGCCATCGTGCGGCCCGAGGCGACGCTGTCGGTGTGCCGCTTCAGGAGGCCGCCGGAGGCATCGGCCGCGTCGTCGCGCTCCTTCACCAGCAGCCAGTTCTCGCGCTTCTCCTTCTTCTTGCCGCGCATCCGCACCAGCGCCCAGTCGCCGGTCAGGCGCTCCCCATGCAGGTGGAAGGACAGCTTGCCCTTCTTCAGCCCCTCGGCGGGATCCTCCTTCGACTCCCAGGTGCCGCGGTCCCACAGCATGACCGTACCGCCGCCATACTCGCCTTCCGGAATCACGCCTTCGAAATCGCCATAGGCGAGGGGATGGTCCTCGGTCCGCACCGCCAGCCGCTTCTCCTTCGGGTCGAGGCTGGGGCCGCGGGTCACCGCCCAGCTCTTGAGCACCCCGTCCAGCTCCAGCCGGAAGTCGTAGTGCAGGCGCGAGGCGTCGTGCTTCTGGATCAGGTAGGCGCCACCGTTCCGCCTGCCGGCACGGCGCTTTCCGGCCTTGCCGGCGGGTTCCGCCGTGCGCCGGAAGTCGCGTCGGCGGTTGTACTCATCGAGGGCGGAGCCTGGCTGCCGTGTCGCCATGGCACCCTCAGCTCGCCTTGCGCCGCGAGGCGGTGCGGCTACCGGCCTTGCCGCCAGACGAGGACTTCGCGGCGGACGACTTGCCGGAAGAGGACTTGCCGGAAGACGTCTTGCCGGACGCGGACGAGCCGGATGCCGACTTGCCGCTCCCCTTCTTGCCGCCACCCTTCTTGCCGCCACCCGTCACGCTGCTGCGCAGCGCCTCCATCAGGTCGATCACCTGGCCGCCACCGCGCCCGTCGCCTTCCGCCGCCTCGACCACCGCCTTGCCCTTGCGCTTGCGTTCGATCAGGTCGCGCAGCGCCTCGGCATAGCTGTCCTGGAAGGCGTCGGCATCGAACGGCTTGGACTTTCGCTCGATCAGTTCCTGCGCCAGTTCCAGCATCTCGCCCTCGATGTCGAGGTCAGGGATATCGTCGAACACCTGGTCGGTGTCGCGCACCTCGTCGGCATAGCGCAGGGTCTCCAGCAGCAGGCCGCGGCCGCAGGGCTTGATGGCGGCGAGATATTCCTTGCCGCGCATCGCCATCTGGCCGAGCCCGACCTTGCCCGCGTCGCGCAGGGCTTCGCGGATAACGACGAAGCCCTCCGCCGCACTGTCGTCCTGCGGCGCCATGTAGTAGGGCCGGTCGAAATAGCGCGGGTCGATCTCCCTATGGTCGACGAACTGCACCAGGTCGATGCGGTCGCGGCTCTCCAGGCGGATCTCGTCCAGCTCCTCCGGCTCGATCAGGACATAGTTCTCCTTGTCGAGCGCGAAGCCGCGGACGATCTCGTCCGGGTCCACCGGCCCCACCCCGGCTGCCACCTTTTCGTAGCGGATGCGCTTGCCGGACGGCTTGTGGATCTGGTGCAGGCGGAGCGCGGCGCGGCTGCGGGTCGCCGCGAACAGGGTCACCGGCACGGCGACCAGGGAAAGCCGCAACTGTCCCTTCCAATATGCCCGCGGGGCCTCTGCCATGACGGCGCACGATCCTCCTGCTGCGTGCCGCCCGGTTGCGGCACCGAAAAGGAAACGCAGCGGCCGGCAGCGGGGTTCCCGGCGGGATCGGGCGGCGGGATCGGGCGGCGGGATCGGGCGGCGGGATCAGGCGGCGGCCAGGCTCTCGTCCAGCAGGCGCGCCAGGCCGTAGATCGCGCGGGTTGACGGCACCGGCACCTGCAGCCGGTCGGCGATCTCCACCACCGCGCCGACGATCGGCTCCAGCTCCAGCCGGCGGCCGGCATCGACGTCCTGCAGCATCGAGGTGCGGAACGGCCCCAGCTTCAGCGCCAGCGCCACCCGCGCATCGGGATCGAGTTCGAACGCCAGCCCCAGCGAATCGGCCAGGGTCATGATCTCGCGCATGGTGGCGACGCAGATCGCCTTCGATTCCGGATCGCCGGCGATCCGGTCCACCGTCGCCCGGGTCAGCGCGCTGATCGGGTTGAAGTTGAGATTGCCGGCCAGCTTCTCCCACACCGCCTCACGGATCCGCGGCGTGCGTTCCACGCCGAAGCCCGCACCCTCCAGCAGGTCCGCCACCCGGTCGGCCTGCGGCTGCACCGCCGGGGTCGGCGGGCCGATGATCAGGCGGTTGCCACCGTGATTGTGGACATGGCCGGGCTGCGGTACGGAGCAGCTGATATGCACCACCGCACCGGTCACCCGCTCCGCCGGGAAGGCGGCGGCCAGCGCGCCGCCCGGATCGACGGACTGCAGCGGCGTATCGGCCAGCGGGCCGCCGAAGCCCTGGAAGAACCAGAACGGCACGCCGTTCACCAGCGGCACCAGCAGGGTGTCGGGGCCTGAAAGGGCCTTGAGCCCGTCGATCACGCCGGGCAGGGCATTGGCCTTCACGCAGGCGAGGATCATGTCCTGCGGCCCGGCCTCGGTGGGATCGTCGGTGACCTTCAGGTCGTGACGGGTTCTGTCCTTGCCGACGGTCAGGTGCAGGCCGTCGGACCGGATCGCCTGCAGGGTGGCGCCGCGGCAGATCCCGGTGACATCGTGCCCGGCGGCAACCAGGCGGGCCGCGACCAGCCCGCCGATCGCGCCGACGCCATAGACGGCGAGCCGCATCGCCCGCTCAGCTCCGCCAGGACGGGTCGCGGCGATCGGCCAGGCGGCCCATCGCCTCGAACACGTTCCGGCCGGCGCCGTGGCGCGGGTCGAACTGCAGCGCGTCGCGCGTACATTTCGCCCGGATCTCCTCCGGGATCGGGATGCAGGGGCCGAGATTGGCCCCGGCCAGCTGGATCTCGCAGGCCCGGTTCAGGGTCCAGAGCAGCGCAAAGGCCGACGGCAGGTCGGCCCCCCAGGTCAGCAGGCCATGGTTGCGCAGGATCACCGCCGGCCGGTCGCCGATCGCCGCCAGCAGGCGCGGCCCTTCCTCCGCATGCACGGTGATGCCCTCGAAGTCGTGACAGGCGACCTTGTCGTGCAGCTGCGCGGAATAGAAATTGTCCATCGACAGCCCGGCCTGCGAACAGGCGACCGCAACGCCGGCCGTGGTGTGGGTGTGCATCACGCAATGGGCCTGGGGGATCCCGGCGTGGATCGCGGCATGGACGGTGAAGCCCGCGGGGTTCACCGGCCAGTCGGACTGCCCCACCACATTGCCCTGCAGGTCGATGCAGACCAGGTTCGAGGCGGTCACCTCCGAATAGTGCAGGCCGAACGGGTTGATCAGGAAGCGCGGCTCCCCGCCCGGCCCGGTCTCGGGCAGGCGCAGGGTGATGTGGTTGTAGATCAGTTCCGTCCAGCCGAGCAGATCGAAGATCCGGTAGCACTGCGCCAGGTCCTGGCGCGCCTGCCATTCCGTCTCGCCCATGCCCGCCGGGCGCGCTGTCCGCATCACGTTCATGTCCGCCTCCTGCCCGCCCCAGCCGGGGCGGCTCAGCCGCCCCAGACCTCCGCGGCCGTGTTCACCACCAGGCCCAGCTTCGCCTTCTCGTCATCCACCGTCACGGCATTGCCGTGGTGCGTGCTGGAGAAGCCGCATTGCGGGCTGAGGCAAAGCCGCTCCAGAGGCACGTACTTCGTCGCCTCCTCGATCCGGCGCTTCAGGTCGCTCTCCGCTTCCAGGTCCGGGGTCTTGGTGGACACCAGGCCCAGCACAACCACCTTGCCGTCGGCGAGGTGGCGCAGCGGCTCGAAGCCGCCGGCGCGCTCGCTGTCATATTCCATGAAAAAGCCGTCGACCGCCATCTTGCCCAGCACCTCCGCGGCGACCGGCTCGTAGCCGCCCTGCGCCACCCAGGCGCTCTTGAAATTGCCGCGGCACATATGGACCGTCACATGCAGGCCGGCGGGACGGTCCTTCAGCACCTCGTTGATCAGCGACACGTAGAGCTTCAGCGTCTCGTCCGGATCGTCGCCGCGGTCGCGGAACATCTGCCGCATGCCCTCGTCGCAGAGATAGGCGAAGCTGACATCGTCGATCTGCAGATAGGTGCAGCCGGCCGCGGCCAGGTCGGCGATCTCCTTCCGATAGGCGGCGGTGAGGTCGGCCCAGAAGCTGTCCATGTCGCGATAGGCCGCCGGATCGACCGCCTCGTTGCCGGGGCGCAGATGGATCATCGCCGGGCCGGGCAGGGTGATCTTCGGCGTCTGCGTCGTCACCGACTTCAGGAAGGCGAAATGGTCGACGAAGATCGGCGCGCCGCGGCTGACCTTGCCGGTCACCTTCACCATCGGCGGCTGCTCGGTGTTGGAGAAGCTCTGCGAGCGCCGCGCCTCCCAGATCTCGCAGCCCTCGAAGGCGGAGAGGAAGTCCAGGTGCCAGTAGTCGCGCCGGAACTCGCCGTCGGTGATCGCCTGCATGCCGATCCCTTCCTGCAGGGCGACGACCTCGCGGATCGCTTCATCCTCCGCCGCCCGCACCGCATCCGGCGGCAGTTCGCCGGCCTTGCCCTTCGCCCTTGCCTCCGCCAGGGCCGGCGGCCGCAGCAGGCTGCCGACCTGGTCGGCGCGGAACGGCGGCGTTGTGCGTGCGGTCATGCCCGTCTCCTCCTTTGGAACGCATTATCTTTGGGGAACGCATTTCTTGGCGCGCAGTCTAGCGGCCCGCTGCGGACCTAGCACCGCCCCTTCTGTCCACTGCCCGGATGACAATTGGCCCCCTTCTGGCCGCGACCGACGGCCGGGGCTAGGCTGCATAGGCCTGTCAACCATTGCCGGACCGCCATGCCGATCGATATCAGCACACCCCTTGCCCTGCCCTGCGGCGCCACCCTTCGCAACCGGATCGCCAAGGCCGGCCTGACCGAGGGCCTGGCCAATCTGCGCAACCAGGCAACGGAGGCGCATTGCCGCCTCTACCGGCGCTGGTCGCTGGGCGGCGCCGGTCTGCTGCTGACCGGCAATGTGCTGATCGACCGGTCCTGCATGGAACGGCCGCTGAATGTCGCGGTGGACGGCAATCTGGACGAAGGCGGTCGCGCCGCCCTGGCCGCCTGGGCGCGGGCGGGGACAGAGGGCGGCAATGCCTTCTGGATGCAGATCAACCATGCGGGGCGGAAAAGCCCGGCGTCGATCACACCGCAGCCTGTCGCGCCTTCCGCGATTCCGATCGGCGCCGCCGTCGGTCCCGGCCGGGCGCGCAGGCATGGCGTGCCGCGCGCCCTGGACGAGGGTGAGATCGAGGCGCTGATCGACCGCTATGTCGCCACCGCGGTGACCGCACGGGAGGCGGGCTTCACCGGCGTGCAGTTCCATGCCGCGCACGGCTACCTGCTGGCGGAGTTCCTGTCGCCGCTGGCCAACCACCGGCAGGACGAATGGGGCGGGGCGCTGGAGAACCGCGCCCGCATGCTGCTGGAGGTGGTGCGCCGGGCAAGGCAGGCGCTGGGGGCCGATTATCCGATCGGGGTGAAGATGAACTCCGCCGACTTCCAGCGCGGCGGCTTCACCCCGGGCGAGGCGGAGCAGGTGGCGCTCTGGCTGCAGGCGGCAGGGGTCGACCTGCTGGAACTGTCCGGCGGCTCGTCGGAAAGCTACGCCATGCTGGGCCAGCCGGGCGAGTCCGAGGAGAGCGCCCTGTTGACCCGCTCCACCGCGGAGCGGGAGGCCTATTTCGTGCTGTTCGCGGAGGCGATGCGCAAGGTGCTGGACATGCCGGTGATGGTCACCGGCGGCTTCCGCAGCCGGCGGGCGATGGATGCCGCGCTGGCGGCCGGCGCGGTGGATATCGTCGGGCTGGGCCGGCCGATGTGCCTCGAGCCCGACCTGCCGCGGCGCCTGCTGGCCGACCGGGACGCCGTCGCGCCCTCGCCGGAGGCCGACATGCGCCCCGACCCCGCGGCGGCGCCGGACGATGCGCCACCGGCGGCGGTGCAGGCGGCGCTGGCCCGCGCCCCGGTCGCCTATTTCGCCGAACAGATGGTCGAGATGGGAGCCGGCCGTGCGCCGGACCTGAAGCTGGGCCTGTACGAGGCCGGCCGCCGCTACCTGGAGCGCGAGGCGGAGGCCGCGGCGGCCTGGTGTGCCGCGCGGGCCGACGAGGCGGCATAAAGCCCAGCACCAGAATCTTGTCCTACTGAGGATTTCCGCTTCATCTTTTGGCAGCCGCGATCTAGCCAAGACCGATGTGGAAAGCGAGCTTGGCACGTGGAGCGGAAGGCTCGAGGCTCGCCTCCAATTGCTGTTAGACCTCCTTAGTATACAGAAAAAAGATTTGCAGCTTCATGAAACGCGAATTGCTCTCTCCTTCGAGAGGACACGACATCGTGGTGATATCTGAATAACTTCCTATCGGCGGCCGCTGCGGTGTAGTGTTGGCGGCACCCATTCTTCTTCTGCGTCGTCGTAAACATCCTCATCAGCTTCATCGAGGGTGAGAAGTGTCATTCGAAAGTTGTTCTTTTGAGCGATGGTTTGCTCATAGACAGCGGATCGATCCGCATTGCTCAACCAGATATCACCGGAAACCTCCGCCCACTGAGATGGCGTCCCTTGCGGTGTATCAGATCTGAGGGAGAGGCAACCCGACGGCAGCGGATCACGGCCCCACACCGCCAGACGCGGAAAACGCTGATGCGCCTTCGCGTAGCGGACGATGCCGTCTCGCGAGAAGACGATTGCGCAGGGTTCATTGGCTCTTGAAACGTAGCGTCTCGCTGCTGACTCCCGGCTGACGTCGAATTCGTCTGACAAATCTAAAATGTGCTGCATCTCTGCACCATCACAGTTCCGAAGAAATGCATTCATCAGATGAGAGGGCATAAGCAGCTCTGCTGCGAATTGGTTTGCTTCGACTTCCATTTTCGCAGCGCGATCATTTCTGTTGAAACGCTCCTGGACCATATCCGCTGCCCGACACCGAAAACCATCAGTGGTCGCAGGCCTGTGCCATGGGTTCACGTAGTGTCCAAGCTCATGCCCAATCGTGTAGCGCTTTCTCCGTTCAGATCGTCGGGCGTTGACGAGGATCGCTCCTTCCGACTTGTCGGAAGGAGCGATGAGACCGCCCTCAAGGCCATCAAGCGCGCTCTCACGTATCTCGATGATGTCGAGCGCCGTCGCGATATCACGAACGGGGACCGGACCGGTATGCCCAGGCATTTGATCGAGGATCGCTTTGGCGAGACGCGCAGGATCACCGCCGGCGTCATCAATCTCCATTCGGTCAAGTCTTAACATCGCGGCCCCGGCGCCGTTTGAGCATGGACTGGATCATGTCGTCGAGTACCGCCCTATCAACTTCCTCGAGTTCGCCGGCTTGGCGAAACATTCGCATGAGTTGCTCATCGTCTGCAGCTTCGTGTGATTCGCCGACGAGAAAGCGGATCGTCACCCGAAAATGGTCCGCGAGCTTGCGCAGAATCTCAAGTGACGGATTTTGACTGCGGCCCTTCTCGAGCTCCCAAATATGAGTTCTTGAAACCCCCACTGCCTCGGCCACGTCTTGCAGCGACTGGCCGCTTTTGACCCGCAGCTCCTGAAGTCGCGTAGCGAGCGACATGTTCACCCCTCCCAAGGTCACGCCTACGAGGCCGCCTGAACGTCTGTCAGACAACGTGATACGAAATCATAGCGCCAGGTCTTGACAACAGCAATGTAAGACACAATGATACGAATATGGCAGCCATGGTGGATGCCGGTGATAGTAGGAGAAGTGAGCATGTTGAAGACGAAGGCCCGTGCCCCGATCGGCACGACTGCGAAGACTGGTGAGGTCTGCCCCGAGAGCGGTGTCTGGAAGGTGATGGGGAATCCCACCACCACGGCGCCGATCGCTGAGGGCAATCGCATGCCGCCCTATTCGGGGCGGGCGGTTACCTGGCAGCTGATTCAGTATGCGTGAGCAGGGGTGTCCCGCACAGTATGCGTGGACGCTCCTTCGAGGGGGGCCGGGATCGGTTCAGCCGATCTCGGCCCATTTTCTAAAATTCTATTTCACTATTGCTAAATTTCGCGATTGACTGAAGTGGGTGCTTTCGCAACTACGGAAGGGTCTTCCTTTGGCGTGAGCATTTAGTCTGAGACCCACTTGGCACCGGCACCGTCGCCCCAACGCGGGCGCAGCGACACCTGGAACGGCGCTCCGATCTTCGCTAGGATGTGCCTTTCGCACCTGCACAAGAGTCGCCTGCTCGCATGAGTCCGTCTCTGCAGACCCGTCAGACATCGGCCCCAGAGGGCCATACCGCCTACGCGAATATCGACGGGGTGGCGCTTGACCGTCGCCTGCGCGCCTGGAACGACGCGCTCTACGATACCTACTATCCGCTGGACGTGATCCCGACCGCATCCGACAGCTTCCGCTGCGGGCAGCTGGTCGCCGACGATGTCGGCGCCGTGCGGGTCGGCTGGGTGTCGAGCGACCCGATGATCGTGCATCGCGGCCGCGGCCATCTGACGCGGGAGGGCGGCGACTTCGTCCTGCTGCCGATGCCGGTCGACGACCCGCTGCGCCTGCACCAGCGCGGCCGCGAGTCCCTGGTGCGGCCCGGCGACCTGGCGATGGTGGCGACCTGCGACACCTATACCTACGAGCAGCGGACCTGGAACCGGCACCGCACCCTGCGCCTGCCGGGCCAGGTCCTGCGACAGCGGGTGCCGCATCTGGAGGACCTGACCGCGGTGCAGTTCCGCGGCGGCCAGCCCAGCGTCGACCTGTTCATGGACTTCGCCGGATCCTATTGCCGCCACGCCGCGCGGATGAGCCCGGACGCCGCCAGCGCGGCGACCCGCACCCTGCTCGACCTGCTGGTCCTGGCCCTGTCGGGGGAAGATAGGGAGGGCGGCCGCGGCACCGCCGTCCAGGTCGCGCACGGCCAGCGCGCGCTGCGCTATATCGAGGCGAACCTGACCGATCCGGAGCTCAATGTCGGCCGGGTGGCAGCGGCGGTGAACGTCTCGGAACGCTACCTGCAGCAGATCTTCGCCGGCCGCGGCCAGTCGGTGTCCGAACTGATCCGCAACCGCCGCATCGAGGCGGCGAAGCGGATGCTGGAGGAACCCCAGTCGCGCGGCACGACGATCGCCGTGATCGCCCTGCGGGCGGGGTTCCACGACCCGGCCCATTTCAGCAAGCTGTTCCGCGCCGCCACCGGCATGACGCCGAAGGCCTATCGGGCGGAGATGCTGGCCGGGCGGCCCCCGGATGCGGGGGAGTCGCGGATCGACTGAGCGCGCCGACGTGACCCGTCCGGATCAGCGGCCGCCCTGCGTGGCGGCCACCCCGGCAGGTGCCGGGCCGGCGATGGCAATGTCGCCTTCCCGGCTATCGGCCAGGCGGACGCAGTCACGCCCTGCGGCCTTTGCCGCATAGAGCGCCCCGTCGGCCGCATCCAGCGGCAGGTCCGCCGCGCCTGCCCCGGCCGGCAGCAGGGCCACGCCGATGCTGACCGTCACGGGTACCTGTCCGTCCGCCGTCGCGACCGGGTGCGCGGCCACCGCGGCGCGGATCCGATCCGCGATCCGGACCGCCAGGTCCGAGGTCTCCGCCGCCACCAGGGCGGCGAATTCCTCGCCCCCCAGGCGACCCAGAAGGTCGCCGGGCCGCAGTTCTCCCTCCACCCTGCGACAGAAGGCGATCAGTACCTCGTCGCCGGCCCGGTGGCCATGGTTGTCGTTGATCCGCTTGAAATGGTCGAGGTCGAACATCAGCAGCGCGGTGCCCGCGGGGCCGCCGCCGGCCGCAGCGCGGGACGCGAAGGCGTCCAGCAGGCCGCGCCGGTTCAGTACGCCGGTCAGCGGATCGGACAGTGCAAGGCGACGCCAGCCGGTGTCCGCGCGGTCCCGCAGCAGGCTGCCGCCGAAGATCGCCATCGCCAGGACGACCAGGACGGAGGCCAGGCCATCCGCCCAGCCCAGCGCGAAGCCGGCGAAGTCCTGCGGCTGCAGCCAGAGCGCAAGCACTGTGGTCCCGAGCCCCCAGGCCGTGCCGGATAGCAGGATCACCGCCATCACCTGGCGGCTCGGCGGCGCATCCGGCACGCGCGGCCAGAACGCCAGGCCGAGGCAGAAATAGCAGTAGGCGATGCCGACATTGGCGACCGCGGTGCGCAGGTAGAACGTGTCGCGGAGGTCCGGCACCGTCATGGCCAGCAGCCAGAGCGGCAGCGGCAGGAACGCCGCGGCCTGCAGCCTGCGGCCATCGAGCCGATAGGTGCCGGAGATCCAGCAGCCGAAGGCGGCGAACAGCAGGAAGTTGGCAAGCTGCGCCGACAGGAGATCGGGGATCTGGTGGCGCGCGCTCAGCAGCGCCGCTCCCACCGCGCAGAGCAGGAAGCCGGCGCCCCACCAGAGGTAGACCGACGCGCGGTCGCGCCGCCAGAGCACCAGCAGGACCAGCGCGACCGCGAGCGAGACAGCCGACCAGCTGACCAGGGCCGTGACGAAATCCAGCACGATGAGGCTCCGCGCGCCGCGGGCCGGACGTGTCAGCCGGACGCCGCCGCCGCCCTGGCCGCCTCCACCTCCGCCCAGTAGGGCTGACGCAGGTCCTTCTTCAGCACCTTGCCGATGGAGCTGCGCGGCAGCTCCTCCCGGAACTCCACCGCGGCGATCCGCTGCGGCTTGCCAAGCTGGCCGTTCGCCCAGGCCCGCAGCGCTTCCGCCTCGATGCCCGCCCCCGGCTTGCGCACGACCAGGGCCAGCGGAGTCTCCCCCCATTCCACGGACGGGATGCCGATCACCGCCACGTCGGCCACCTCCGGATGGCGGGACAGGACCGCCTCCAGGTCGGCGGCATAGACGTTGAAGCCGCCGGAGATGATCATGTCCTTCTTCCGGTCCAGCAGGGTGACGAAGCCGTCCTCATCCATCCGGCCCATATCGCCGGAGCGGAAGAAGGCACGGCCATCCTTGTCGTACCACAGCATCTCGCGGGTCTTGTCGGGCTGGCGGTAATAGCCGGACATCATGGTGAAGGAGCGGCCGACCAGTTCCCCGGTCTGCCCGCGCGGCAGCTCGTTGCCCTGGTCGTCGATGATCTTCAGCTCGGTGCCGAAGCCGGGCTGGCCGACGGTGTGCAGCTTGTCCGGATGGGCCACCACGTCGAGCATGCAGGAACCGCCGCCCTCGGTCAGGCCATAGACCTCCACCATGCCGCCCGGCCATTCCGCGGCGATCCGCCGCTTGGTCTCCATCCGCAGCGGCGCGCTGGTCGACAGCTTCATGCGGAAGCTCGACAGGTCCGCCTTCGCGAAGTCGGGATGCACCAGCAGGCGCTCGTACTGCACCGGCACCAGCATCGCATGGGTCACGCGGTGCGCCTGCGCCAGGGCCAGGAAGCGGGCGGCGTCGAACTTGCCCATGATCACCGCGCAGCCGCCCTGCGCCAGGGTCGGGATGAAGGCGACCAGGGTGGTGTTCGAATAGAACGGCGTGGAGACCAGGGAGACGGCCTCCGGATTGTAGCCCATCGCCTCGAAGCGGCGGATCAGGAACCAGCGCAGGGCGTGGCTGTGCAGGATGCCCTTCGGCACCCCGGTGGTGCCGGAGGAATAGATGATGTTGAAATGATCCTCGGGCCGGATCTCCACTTGCGGGTCGCTGTCCGGCGCCGCGTCGCGCCAGGCGGCAAAGGGCTGCCAGCCCTCGGCATCGAAGTCGATGGCAATCCGCCCACCGGGCAGCAGGCCGTCGAGCCGGTCGGCGAACGGCGCCGCCAGGTCACGCATGCCGGCGCCCAGGAAGAACACCCGGCTGTCGGAATCCGCGATCATCCCCTCCAGCTGCTGCGGGCTGGCCATGGTCGAGAGCGGCACGACGCAGCCGCCGGCACGCAGGATACCGAAGAACAGCTCCGCATAGGCGATCGACGGCGGCGCCAGCACCGCCGCCTTGTCGCCGCGGCCGAATCCCATGGCGATCAGGGCGTTGGCGATGCGGCTCACATCGCGGTCGAACGCCGCCCAGGGTACCGTGACGCCGTCGCAGACCAGAGCCGGGCGGTCCGGCTGCACCCGGGCCCAATGCGCCAGCATCTCGGGGATCGGCTGGAACGGACCCTGGTCCGGCGCCGACATCGGCGAGGGCGATTCGAACAGCCCCTCGAACGGCGCGTCCCGATCCCGTCCCGCAGCTTGCTCCACCATCCTACCCGTTCCTCCCATCGTTACTGTCGCGCTGTCCTGCGGTGTCCGCTCGGCCCGCCCGCTCAGCGCGCAACATGCGGGGCGAAGCCCAGATGCAGGCCGGCATCCGGCATCAGGGTCTCCCCGGTGATATGATCACTGCCTTCGCCGCAGAAGAAGAGCACGACGACCGCTATATCCTCCGGCCTGCCGGCGCGGCGCAACAGGGTCGTCTCCTCCTGCTGCTTCACCCGCGCCGCATAGCGCTCCGGCCCCAGCTCGTCGGCGAACCAGCGGGTGCCGATGAAGCCGGGGCAGACCGCATTCACCCGGATCTCCGGCGCCAGGGAGCGGGCGAGCGACAGGGTCATCGTGTTCAGCGCGCCCTTGGAAGCGGCATAGGCCATCGACGAGCCGATCCCGGTCACCCCGGCGATGGAGGAGATGTTGACCACCGCGCCCTTGCCCGCCGCCCGCATCGCCGGGGCGCAGGCCCGCACCATCTGGTAGGCGCCGACCACGTTCACCCGGTAGATGTCGACGAAATCCTCCGCGTCCAGGGCGTCGAGATCGGCCTGGTCGGCGAAGCGGGTGATGCCCGCATTGTTGACCAGGATGTCGATCCGGCCCCAGCGCTCCAGCGCCTCTGCCGCCAGCCGGCGGCAGTCGGCATCGCTGGCGACGTCCGCCTGGATCGCCACCGCTTCGCCGCCGGCATGGCCGATCGCGGTGCAGCAGGCCTCGGCGTCCGCCGCGCTGCGCGAATAGTTCACCGCCACCCGAGCGCCCTCCGCCGCCAGGCGGGTCGATACCGCCGCTCCCAGGCCGGTGCCGCCGCCGGTGACGATCGCGACCTTGTCCTTCACTGACATGATGCCTTTTCCTCCCGCCCTGCTTCCGCTGCCGCGGAATGGTCCGACATTCAGCCCGATTCGCCCGCGCGAGGCGAGGCCGGGGGTGCCAGCGGCCGGCTGCCGTCTGGCACCGGCACCTCGAACACGTTGAGGGTCAGGGAGACCATGCAGTAATAGCCGATGATACCGACCAGCTCGACGGCGCCGCGCTCGCCGAACAGCGCGATCACCCGGCGATAGGGGGCCTCCGCCACCCGGCCGTCGCGCAGGGCCGAGGCGCAGAAGTCGTGGACCGCCGCCTCGTCCTCCTGCATCTCCGCCGGCCGGCGGCCCTCCCGGATCGCGTCGATCACCGCATCCCCCAGGCCGCCGTCGCGCGCCATCCGGGCATGGGCCCACCATTCGAACTGGGCGGTCCAGTGACGCGCGGTGAGCAGAATGGCGAGTTCGGAGAGCCGTGGCGGAAAGGTGCTGCCGAAGCGGCAGAACGCGCCGAGCCGCTGCGCCGGGTCCGCCATCTCCGGGCTGCGGAGCCAGGCGGCGAACGGCCCCTGCACCGCGCCGCGCGGGCCGCTGACGATGGCGTCATGGACCGCCTTCTGCGGCGGGGTCATCCGGTCGGGCGAGAGCGGCGGCAGGCGTGACATGGCATTCCTCCTTCTGGTGCCGGCGGGACGGTCGCGCCGGCCGCGCTTGCGGTGCGTCCGGAACGGGCGTCCACTGCGCCGGGCGGCGATCCTAGCCGAGCAACGAAAAGGACCGGGAGCGAAACGCGCACATGACAGCCCCGATGACAGCCCCGATGTCGGGGACGGACATCCATACCCACGTAGTTCCGGGCGATTTCCCCGCCTATGCCGGCCGCTGCGGCGAGAGCCGCTGGCCGTCCATGGCGGCGGGCCATGACTGCCACCACCGCAATGTGATGATCGACGGCAAGCTGTTCCGGACCGTCGACGACCGGTCCTGGGACGTGGCGCGCCGGCTGGACGCGATGACCGAATGCGGGATCGCGCGCCAGGCGCTGTCGCCGATGCCGGAGCTGCTGTCCTACTGGTTCTCGGCGGAGGATGCCGCCGCCTTCGGCGCCCATGTCAACGGCACCATCGCGGCGATGGTGGACCAGGCGCCGGACCGCTTCACCGGCCTGGGCATGGTGCCGCTGCAGGACCCGGAGCTGGCTGCGCGGGAGCTGGAGCGGCTGATGGCGACGGGGCGTTTCCGGGGGGTGGAGATCGGGACCAACGTCAACGGCGTGCCGATCGGCGATGCCCGCTTCGACCCCTTCTATGCCGCCGCGCAGGAGACCGGCGCCGCGATCTTCGTCCATGCCCTGCATCCCACCGGCGCGGAACGGCTGATCGGCCCGAAGAGCCTGATGGCGATGGTCGGCTTTCCCTGCGAGACCGCCTTCGCGATCGTCTCCCTGATCACCGGCGGGACCCTGGCGCGGTTTCCGCGTCTGCGGCTCGCCTTCAGCCATGGCGGCGGCGTCTTCGGCCTGGTCCTGCCGCGGCTGATGCAGGGCTGGCCGATGCTGCCGCAGGTGGCGGAGATCGCCGGCGGCACGCCCGCGGAACATGCCCGGCGGCTGTTCTACGACACCCTGGTCTACGACGCCCCCACCCTGCGCTTCCTGCTGGAACGGTTCGGCGAGACGCAGCTGTGCATCGGCACCGACTTCCCCTTCTCCATCGAGGAGAAGGATCCGGTCGGCGCCATCGATGCGATCGGCCCGGACGACCGGCTGCGCGCGCTGCTGATGTCGCAGAACGCAGCGCGGTTCCTGGGCGGCTGAGCCGCCGCGCGGCCGGCGCGCCGGCTCAGTCGGCGGCGGTGGCGAACAGCGCGTCCTCGTCCGCTGCCGCCGCCTCGCGCTGGTCCCAGTGCGCCTTGATCTCCAGGATCGTGGGCAGGATCTCGATGAACAGCTCGATAAGGCGGGGATCGAAGTGGGCGCCGGCGCCGTCCTTCAGGACGAACAGGGCGCGGTCGACATCCCACGCCTCCTTGTAGGGCCGCTTCATGGTCAGCGCGTCGAAGACATCGGCGATCGCGACGATGCGGGCACTTTCCGGGATCGCCTCGCCGCGCAGCCGGCTTGGATAGCCGGAGCCGTCCCACTTTTCGTGGTGATAGCGGGCGATCTCCGCGGCCAGGTGGAACAACGGCGAGCGGCCGACCGACAGGATGCCATGGCCGATCTCGCAATGGGTGCGCATGATCCCCCATTCCTCGGCGTCCAGCGGGCCCGGCTTCTTCAGGATCGCGTCGGGAATGCCGATCTTGCCGGTGTCGTGCATCGGCGCGGCCTGCATCAGGTCGTTGGCGCGGGTGACCGGCCATCCCGCCGCCTGCGCCAGCGCGCGTGCATAGTCCGCCATGCGCCAGATATGCAGACCGGTATCGGTGTCGTTGAAATGGCCGGCCCGGCCCAGCATGTGGATCGCGTCGTTCTGCGCCTGCTCCAGTTCCTGCGTGCGGATGAAGACCTGGCGTTCGGTTTCCTTGCGCTGGTGGGCCAGGGCCAGGTGCGTGCGGGTCCGCGCCAGCACCAGGCTGCGCACCACCGGCTTGCGCAGATAGTCGACGGCGCCGACCTGGAAACCGGTCGCCTCGTCATCGGTGTCGACCATGGCGGTCACGAAGATCACGGGGATGCCGGCAGTGCCCGGATCCGCCTTCAGGCGGCGGCAGACCTCGTGGCCGTCCATGTCCGGCATCATGACGTCGAGCAGGACAAGGTCGGGATTGTGCCGCTGCACCGCATCGAGCGCGCCAGCACCGGAGCGGGCAAAGCATAGGTCGAATTCGTCCTTCAGGATCGACCGCATAAGGCTGAGATTCGCCGGCTCGTCGTCGACCACCAGCACTTTCCAGGCCGGCGGCGGCTGCATTGCCGGTTCCGGACCGCCCGCCTCGCCGCTCTTGCCAGACTCCGCTGTCACGGCATGACTCCTTCCGCATCCATCAGCTCGCGCAGCCGTTCGCGCGCCAGCTCGAAATCGAATTCTTCGACAGCCCGCGCCACCGGGTCCAGGACGCCGGGGGGCAGGATGCCTTCCATCCGCGCCAGCTCACGCTCGACCGGATCGGGATTGTCGTTGCCCAGTGCGGCCATCAGATCCTCCAGGGCGGTGGCGATGTCCGGCTGCTGACCGGCTGCGTCCGTCCGGTCCGGTTCCACCTGTGGCCTTTTCAGCCGCCGCAGCGCCTGCCCGACAGCCGTCAGTGCCAAGCGCAGTTCCTCCTGCAGGCCGGCCGCTTCCTCGGGCACCGGGTCGCCGTCTGCGCAACCCTTGAGCAGCGCACCGAAGCGGTTGGCAATATCGGCGACCGTCGTCAGCGCCAGGTTGCCGGCCAGGCCCTTGAGCGTATGCAGGACCGCCCGGGCGGATCGGAAGTCCCGGTCATCGGTCGCCCGCGCCACCATCTGCCAGTCATCGACGCGGCCGGCAAAGCCCTGGAGCGCATCGGCATAGGCCGTGCTGCTCTGCCATGCGCGCATGCCGGCCGGCAGGTCGGCGACCTCTTCCAGCACCTGCAGCTCCGGCGGCACCGCTACGGGCTGCGCAGGTGCCGCCTGCTCCGCGGGTGGCAGGGAAGATTCCGCCTGCCCCCGCTCGGGCAGGGCCAGACGTTCCATCTGCCGGATCAGGGTGGGGAAATCTACCGGCTTCGCCACCACGACATCCATGCCTGCCGCCAGGCACTGTGCCTGGTCCTCCTCCATCACGGAGGCCGTCAGCGCGATGATCGGCGTGCTGTCCTGCGGGCCTTCGTCGCCGTCGCCCGCCACCTGCCCGGCGGCCTCGGCACGGCGGATGGCGGCGGTGGCGGCCAGCCCGTCCATCACCGGCATGTGCACGTCCATAAGCACGATGTCAGGCGCCAAGGTGGAAAACATCGCCAGCCCCTCGGCGCCGTTCTCAGCCAGGAAGACCTGATGGCCCAGCCGCCGCAGCCGCAATTCCAAGAGCAGCCGGTTTTCGGCGACATCCTCGACCACCAGGATGCGGAAAGTGCGCCGCACCGCCGCCCGCTGCGTCATCCAGGTCGGTGCCACAGGCGGCGCCGAGGGCTGCAGCGGCAGGACGAAGGTGAACAGGGCGCCGCCGCCGGGCCGGTTCTCCGCCCAGATCCGGCCGCCCATCAGGTCCACCAGCTGGCGGCAGATGGTGGTGCCCAGGCCCGATCCGCCGAACCGCCGGGTCGTGCTCTCGTCCTCCTGCGAGAACGGTTCGAAAATGCTGTCCAGGCGGTCCGGGGCGATGCCGGGGCCGGTATCGGCGACGGCGAAGCGCAGGCCGGCGGTTGCGTCGTCGTCCGCCCCGGCAGGTTCCAGGGTGACCGAAACCTGAACCGACCCGCGGTCGGTGAACTTGACCGCGTTGCCGACGATGTTCAGCAGGATCTGCCGCAGCCGGGTCGGGTCGCCGCTGACCCATTCCGGCACAGCGGGGTCGATCTCCAGCGACAGCTCCAGTCCCTTCTCACGCGCCTTCAGCGCCAGCAGGTCCTGCACGCCGCGCAGGCATTCCGAGACAGAGACCGGCATCAGTTCCAGCACGACGGCGCCGCTCTCCAGTTTGCTGACGTCGAGGATGTCGTTGATGATCTGCAGCAGCGCGCGCGCGGACCGGTCCGCCACCTTCAGGTGGCGGCGCACCTCCGCCGACAGGCCCGTCTCCTCCAGTGTCAGCGAGATGAAGCCCAGCACGGAGTTCATCGGCGTGCGGATCTCATGGCTCATATTGGCCAGGAAGGCGCTCTTTGCCCGGGTCGCCAGTTCGGCCCGGTCGCGGGCGGAGCGCAGGTCCTGCTCCGTCTGCTTGCGCTGGCTGATGTCATGCGCGAGCAGGACATGGCCGCCATCGTCGGTGGGCGTGATCTGAAGCTCGATCGATTGCCGGCCGATGGTCAGCTCCACCGTCTCGAAGCGGTTCTCCAGGTCGCTGACCGGATACACGCTCTGTGCGCCGCGCATCAGGCTTTCCGGCGCCACGCCCATAAGGTCGGCGAAGGTGTCGTTGGCGACGACGATCCGCCCGTCGACGTCGACCATGCACAACCCGTCGGCCATGCTGTCCAGCGCCACGCGAAGCTGGTGCTGCTTGGTTCGCACCTCCGCCTGCGCCGCCTCCTCCGCGGAGAGGTCGCGCAGGATCCCGGTGAAGACCGTGCCGGTCTCCAGGTCCGCCCGGCCGACCGCCAGGTAGAGCGGAAAGACGCTGCCGTCCTTGCGCCGGCCCGCCACCTTCCGGCCGCGGCCGATGACATTGGCCACCCCGGTCTGCCAATAGGCGGCAAGGTAGCCGTCATGCTGGCTGGCATAGGGTTCCGGCATCAGGCAGGCGACGTTCCGCCCTTCCACCTCCGCCGCCGTGTAGCCGAACAGGCGTTCCGCCGACGGACTCCAGTGCAGGATCCGGCCATCCTCCGAGATCGAGACGATGCCTTCTGCCAGATTGTCCAGGATCGCCTGCAGGCGCTTGCCGCGTTCCTCGGCCGCCATCTCGGCCGCCTCGCGGCTACGTACCGCCTCGCGCAGGATGCCCGCCGTCTCCCGCTGAACGCTGCCGAACACGATCGCCAGGGTGGCGGCGATCACCGCCGTCGTGACCACCGTGATCAGCAGGGCGAGCAGATCCGGAGAGACGGAGAGCGGGTCGCCCGAAGGGCTCGGATCGGGCACGAAGATCGCCGCCGCCATTGCCGTATAGTGCATGCCGGCGACGGCGATGCCCATGAACAGCGCGGCGGGCAGCCGGCGCTGGTCGAAGATGCGGGTCCGCCGCTCGCCGGAGACCAGGCGGACGTTCAGGGCCAGGGAGGCACAGGCGAGGCCTCCTGCCACGGCGACCGAGACCAGGACGAGGAGCGGGTCGTAGACGAGAATCGCCTCCATTCGCATCGCCGCCATGCCGGTATAGTGCATGGCGCCGATGCCCAGCCCCATGACCAAACCGGCCACGGCCACCTGCCAGCTCGACATGCTGTCGCTGCGCGAGCTGACGGCCAGGGCCGCGAAGCTCGCCAGCCATGCCGGGATCGTCGAAAGCATGGTGACAGACAGGTCGTAATTGACGGCGCAGGGCAGGGAGAAGGCGAGCATGCCAACGAAATGCATTGCCCAGATGCCGCCCGCCATGACGGTGCTGCCGGCCCCGAGCCAGAGGAAGCGCGGCCAGCGCCCTTCCACCTGGGTGAGCCGTGCTCCGATTGTCAGCGCGACCATCCCGGCCAGGGTGGCGATGACCACCGACAGCGCGACAAGGTTCAGGTCGTAGCTGGCGATATAGGTATCGCGTCCCACCAGGATGCTGGACGGCAGAGGATGAAAGGCTTCGTCGAGCAGGAAATCCATCGAGCGATCCCGTTCCCCACCCGGCGGCGATGGGCGCGTGCGCGAAAGTCGTGCGTCTCTGACAGCGGCAGGCGGGGGCGCGATGACAAACCCGTCCAGGCCACCGGTACGCCGCCGTCCCGGGGTGACGGCTGAGAATGCTATACAATCGTAAAGATTTCCCTACGCAACTTACAGGCCGATTCGGCGTCCCGAAACGAGAATCCTGACGTGGCGGCGCGGCTTCGCTAGGCTCTGCCGCAAGGAGGCCGGCTGCGACCGGCGGAAACCGTGGGGGAGGGACGAGGTGAGCCTGCAACGGGACGCGACGGACGGCGGACGGCCGATCCTGGACGGCATCAGGGTGATCGACATGGCCAGCTTCGTCGCCGGTCCGGCCGCCGCCCTGGTGCTGGCCGACCACGGCGCGGAAGTGATCAAGGTGGAGCCGCCCGGCGGCGACGGCTATCGCCGGCTGCACCAGCTGCCGGGCATGCCGGAGCCCGGCTTCGACAGCCTCTGGGACCTGGACAGCCGCGGCAAGCGCAGCCTGGTGCTGGACCTGAAGGCCGCGGCAGACCGCGCCGTCCTGGACCGCCTGATCGAAACCGCCGACATCTTCCTGACCAACCAGCCGCTGCCGGCACGGCGCCGCATGGGCCTGACCTGGGAGGCGGTCTCCGCCCGCAACAAACGGCTGATCTATGCCTCCCTGACGGCCTTCGGCGAGACCGGGCCGGATGCCGACGGCACCGCCTTCGACGCCTCCAGCCTCTGGGCGCGGTCCGGCCTGATGCACCAGCTGCGCTCCGCGCCGGAGGCTGCGCCGGCCATGTCGGTGCCGGGACAGGGCGACCATCCCACCGCCATCGCCCTGTTCGGCGCCATCATGCTGGCACTGTACGACCGGCAGCGCAGCGGCCGCGGCCGGCATGTCCATACCTCGCTGCTGGCGAACGGGCTGTGGTCGAACGCGATCCTGGCGCAGGGCGCCCTGGCCGGTGCAGAGGTGCCACCGCGGCGCGACAGGCAGGCGCCCTTCACCGTTCTTGTCAACATCTACCGCGGCGCCGACGGCAACTGGTTCATGCTGACCGGCGTGGAGCCGGAGCGCGACTGGCAGCGGCTCTTGCAGGTGATCGAGCGCCCGGACTGGGCCGCCGACCCGCGCTTTGCCACCGCGGAGGGCCGTGCCGCCCATGCCGCCGCGCTGACCGCCCTGCTGGACGAGGTCTTCGCGACCCGCAGCTGGCCGGACTGGGCGGCGCGGCTGCAGGCCGCGCAGCTCTCCGCCGGGCCGGTGCTGAGCACCGAGCAGGCCGCCGAGAGCCCGCAATCCGTCGCCTGCGGCGCGATCGCCGCCGCGCCGCAGGGATCGGCCGTGGCCCGCACCGTGATGCCGCCTATCTGGGTGGACGGCGCAGCGCGGCCGGAACCGCGACCGGCGCCGCAGCTGGATGCCGACGGGCCGGCGATCCGGGCCGCCCTGGCCGCGGGCCGTTCGCCCTGGAGCGGCGGTGCCGCCGCCACAGAGCCGAGCCAGGCCTGAGATGACGTCGCTGGCCGAAACGCCGTAGACAGAAGGCTCCGCTTCGCTCTCCGGGGAATTTCCATGATGCGCCTCCCGATGCTGGCCGCCGCTGCCCTGGTCGCCACCCCCTTGGTCATCACCGCCGCCCTGTCCCCCGCGCCATCGGCGGCCGAGGACGGCTATGTGACGCCGGCCCCCTTCATGACCCTGTACAGGCAGTTCCCGAACTCCCAGGGCCCCGACGCCATCGGCCGCCAGCTGGCGGAAGCGATGGAGAAGGCCGGCGCCCTGGCCGCCGACGGGCCGCTGGTGCTGGTCACCGGCGACGGTGTCTTCGCCTATGACGGCGCGTCCGGAGAACTGATCGCCGGCGCCGATTTCCGCGAGGCGACCAATTCCGGTTTCTTCGAGCTGACCGGCCTGTCCCATGTCGGGCCGGCGATCTCCTACCTGGCGAAGATGAAGGAACTGGGCGACCCGCGCTGGCGCGACCGGCTGGACGACCTGCTCGCCGCCCTGCGCGATGTCCAGGCGCTGAACCGGCACGGCGGTGGCGCCTGGCTGGACGCCCTGGCACAGCCGGCCTGGGCGCCGTTCCGCAGGCAGATCGCGGCGATGGTCGACTACGGCACCTGGATGGCCGGCAGCTACCTGCAGGCGGTGAAGGCCGAAGATGGGGCGGATTTCACCCTGGCCAGGGTGGAAAGCGACTTCCTGTCCGCCGGCAGCGACCGCTACCCGATCCCGTTCAACAATGTGATGGTCGGCACCTTCGCGCTGGTGGGGCTGGAAGGCGCCCATACCGTGCACACCGCCCTGGCCGACGCGGAAATCGACTGGGGGTCGGCGATGGTGGTGATCCACATGGGGATCGGCACCAATTTCGGTGCCGGCCTCACCACCGGCACCAATTCGATGGTGGAACTGCTGCGGCAGATCTCCGGCTATGCCCTGCCGGAGGACCGGATCTTCATCACCCCCTATGCCGACCTGCGCGACAGCGTCGGCGCCGATGCGCTGGCCGCCGCCGACCTCGACTACTACAAAACCACGGTCTGGTACGCCCTCTATTCGCAGCCGGTGATCGCGGGGGAGGTGTTCCGCAACATCACCTCCATCTACCAGCCGCCGCGCCCGGCCCTGCCCGGCGACTATGCCGTCACCGCGCCGGACCAGATCGAGCCCTTCCTGATGCGGCTGAAATTCGCCCTCAGCAACCCAACCGAGCTGCTGTCGTCCACCGTCAGCTTCTGGATGGGGCCGGCCCTGTTCCATGCCGGCTGGGACCCGGCGGCCACACCGGTGCCGGGTCTGACCACCGGCTTCCCGGAAGGGATCGACGGCTATCCGACAGGCAATCCGGACTTCTGACCGGCGGGATCAGTCCTCCGTCAGGGTCTGCCGCAGGGTCTCGCCGGCATAAGCTGTGCGGAAGCGGCCGCGGCGCTGCAGTTCCGGCACCAGCAGTTCCACCACGTCGGTCACGCTGCCGGGCAGTTCGCCGCAGCGGAACATGAAGCCGTCGCCGCCGCCGGCCTCGAACGCCTCCTCCAGCCGGTCGGCGACCTGGGCGGCGCTGCCCACGACCCGCAGCCCGCCCATGCCATTGCCGTAGATCCGCGCCACCTCCGCCAGGGTCAGGCCCGGGAAGTCGCGCAGCAGCATGTTCGCCACCCCCTGCATGCCCGGCGTCTCCTGCAGGCCCAGCTCCTCCAGCGGCCGGTCCGGCGGCACGGCGGAGAAGTCGACGCCGAAATGGCCGGACATCAGTGCCAGCCCGCCCTCCGGCGGCACCGCATCGCGCAGCGCGGCCTCCTTCGCGCGGGCCTCCGCCTCGGTCTCGCCGACATGGATGGAGGTCGCCCAGAGCACCCGCACATCCGCCGGGTCGCGGCCCGCCTGCGCCACCGTCTGTGCGACCTCCGCCCGGTAGCGGCGCATCCCGTCCAGGCTGGCGGAGGTGGCGAAGTGGATCTCCGCATGGCGGCCGGCGAAGGCCATGCCGGGGCCGGAGGCGCCGGCCTGGATGATCACCGGCCGGCCCTGCGGCGAGGGCGCCACGTCCAGCGGACCCTCCACCTGGAAATAGCGCCCCTGGTGGTGGATCTTGCGCACCTTCGCCGGGTCGGCGAACACCTTCGCTTCCCGGTCCATCACCAGGGCGTCCGGATCCCAGCTGTCCCACAGCTGGTAGCAGACCTGCATGTATTCCTCGGCCCGGGCATAGCGCTCCTCCTTCGACAGTTCCTGCGCCATCGAGAACTGCGCCGCCGCGCTGCGGCCGTAGGAGGCCACCACGTTCCAGGCCACCCGCCCCTCGGTCAGGTGGTCCAGGGTCGAGAACAGGCGCGCAGTGTAGTAGGGCGGCAGGTAGGTGGTGGAGACCGAGATGCCGACTCCCAGCCCGCGTGTCGCACGGGTGATCAGCGGCACCAGCGGTGCCGGGTCGTGCAGCGGGAACTGGATGCCGTAGCGGATCGCCGCGTCGGGCCGGCCCTCGAAGACGTCGTAGACGCCGTACACGTCGGCGAAGAACAACATGTCGATGCAGCCGCGCTCCAGGGTGCGCCCCAGATCCTCCCAGAAGGCCGGCTGCGCGTAGGTGAAGCCCCGATAGGCGCGCGGCAGGGTCCAGGCCGCCACCGAATGCTGGCTGGGCCCATGCCCCAGGATGAAGGCCAGGTGCATCTTTCGGCTCATGTTTCCCCCCGCGTCCCTTTGCTGACGACAGCTTAGGACGCGGCGGGTCCGAGCCGAAGCGCTCCTGCCGCTACGCCGGTTCGGTCGCCGCTGCCTGCTTCATCACGCCGGCGACCAGCTCGTAGGTCTCCCCCCAGGCGGCGCGCAGCTCGGGCGTGAAGTCCGCCCCCAGGCCCTGCTCCAGGGTGTAGATCAGCGCGGCGCCGACCGGCGCGTAATGATCTTCCCTCACGCCATAGCCGACATGGCGCCGGCCCAGTTCCTGCACCGCCGGCACGATGGTCTCCACCTGGTGCAGGTTCTGCACGGCGGTGGCCAGCATCTGCATCAGCTTCTTCTTCTGGCCGCGCATATCCTCCGGAAACAGCGGCCGCACCTCTGGCGCGGTCGCGAACAGGCGGTCGTAGAAGATATCGGCGGCGGCATCGGCGATCGGCAGGACCTTCTTGAAGCTCTCCTGCACCAGAGCGACTTTCTCCGGGGTCATTGCGACACTCTCCCTGTTATCCTTGGCCGATTCATAGCCGAGGCCGCGCTGGGGCGATGCTGAATTTTTTGCACCGCAGCGCGCACTATTTCGCACCGCAACCAAGGGCAGGCCGGAGCCGTGGCCTGGGGCCGAAGGCCGAGCTGGATATCAGGCATGCGCAGACTGCCCCTTGGGCCGATGGAGGCCTTCGTCGTCGCGGCACGGTCGGGAAGCCTGGCCGGTGCTGCACGCGTCATGAACCTCAGCGTCCCGGCGCTGAGCCGGCGGATCCGGCATCTGGAAGCGGAGCTCGGCTGCCGCCTGTTCCGGCGACAGCCGACCGGCCTGGAACTGACCGAGGCGGGCCGCAGCTATTTCGCCGCGCTGGCGCCGGCCTGGGACGGGATCGCCGCCGCCACCGAGGCGGCGCGCCGCGGCGGACGGGAGAATGTCATCCGGCTGAGCGTGATGCCGAGCCTTGCCGCCGCCTGGCTGGTGCCGCGGCTCGACGGCTTCCGCGCCCGGCACCCGCGGCTCGTGGTCGAGGTGAAAACCTCGCCCGAGCTGGAGGATCTGGGGGCCCGTTCCGACCTGGACTGCGCCATCCGCCTGGGCCGCGGCCCCTGGCCGGGCCTGGACGGCGTGCCGCTGTTTCCGGCAATGGCCGCCCCGGTCGCGAGCCCGCAGCTGCTGGCCGCCAACGCCCCGATCGGCAGCGCGACCGACCTGCTGCAGCGCAGACTGCTGGGGACCCGTCACCAGCCGGCCTTCTGGCGGGAATGGTTCGCGGCGATGGGGCTGGATGCCGTGCCGGCCTGCCCGGACGGGTTCGACAACCTCCAGCTGGTCTACGAGGCGGCCGCCGCCGGCATGGGCATCGCGCTTGGCATCGAACCGGTGGTCCGCCCGTTCCTGGAGAGCGGCAGGTTGCGGCCGGTCTTCCCGGCGCCGGTCCGCCTGCCGCGGGACTTCCACCTGGTGTGGCGAACGGGCACGGCGGCGGCAGGCGGGAAGCTGGAGATGCTGCGCGACTGGCTGCTAAGCGAGGCTGCGGAAGACGCCTTGCATCCAGCTGAAGCCTTAGACCTGAAAACGCAATGGCAGCGAGCCCAGGGCCGGACCTAGGCTGACGGACAGGCAGGACGGAGCGGGCGGAGCAATGCCATGACGACCTATCGGCTGCACTACTTCCCGGAGTCCGGGAACAGCTACAAGCTGGCCCTGATGCTGACCCTCTGCGGCCAGCGGTTCGAACCGGTCTGGACGGATTTCGGCAGCGGCGTGACGCGCAGCGCGGCATGGCGGGCCGCGGTCAATCCGATGGGCGAGATCCCGGTGCTGGAGGTGGACGGCACGCGGCTGACCCAGACGGCGCCGATCCTGCTGCAGCTGGCCGAACGTCACGGGCGTTTCGGCGCCGCCGATCCGCAGGAGCGGTTCGAGGTGCTGCGCTGGCTGTTCTGGGACAATCAGAAACTGTCCGGGTTCATGGCGACCTACCGCTACCTGCGCGCCTTCACGCGATCGCCCGATCCGCAGGTCCTGGCCTGGCTGAAGCGGCGCATCGACGATTTCCTCGGCATCCTCGGTCAGGCGGTCGCCGAACGGCCCTTCCTCGTCGGGTCGACGCCCACCATCGTCGATCTTTCGATGTGCGGCTACCTGCTGTTTCCCCCGGAAGAGGCCGGCTACGACCTGGCCCGCGATCATCCCGCGATCGCCGCCTGGCTGCAGCGCATCGCCGCCCTGCCCGGCTGGCAGCCGCCCTATGACCTGCTGCCGGGCAAGCGCCTGCCGCGCTACGTCTGACGCCTATGCCTGCCGCCGCTCCAGCAGCCGGACCATTGCTGCGATGCCGAAGGCCGGCCCCAGCGCCAGCCCTGCCAGAGCCAGCGGCCAGCCGATCGCGGCCGCGGCCATCGGCAGCAGCTGCACCGTGAACAAGGTCAGCAGGAAGCCCAGCGCGGTCTGCACCGTCAGCAGGGTGCCCGCCTCTTCCGGCGGCGCATAGTCGGCCACCAGGGCCGAGAACTGCGCGGAATCCGGGATCACGGTGGCGCCCCAGACCAGCACCAGCAGCACCATCAGCCAGACTGGCCCGCCAAAGGCCAGGGCGGTGAGGATCGCGGTCCCGCCGCTCAGCACCATCGCCCAGATCGAGACCTGGACCTTGCCGATCCGGTCGGCCATCAGCCCGGCCGCGACACAGACCAGACCGCCCAGCCCGATCGCCAGGAAGGTGACCAGGCGCGACAGGGGCAGGGCCTCGTCATCCGGCAGTCGGGTGGCGAAGGAGGCGGTCAGCGCCGCGCCGAGCCAGGCCCAGAGCGCGAACAGCTCCCACATATGGCCGAGATAGCCCAGGATCGCGAAGCGGATGCGCCGGTCGGTCCAGGCCTTCAGCATGGCAGCCGGGCGGAAGGCGGCGCTGCGGCCGTGCCAGGGCCCCAGGCCGCAGGCCAGCACGGCCAGGCCGCCGCAGGCGGCCACGATCGAGCTGACGGTGATGGTGAAATGCCAGTCCGCCCCGCCCAGGAAGGCGACCAGGTGCGGGCTGGCGGTGCCCAGGGTCAGGGCGCCGACCAGCAGGCCGACCAGGAAGCCGCGATCCTTCAGCCCCCAGCCGGCGGCGATCTTCATGCCCACCGGATAGGCGCCGGCCAGGGCCGCCCCGGTCAGGGCACGCAGGCCGACCGCCAGGTCACCGCCGACCGGCACCACCAGCAGCAAAGCGTTGGCGCCGGCGGCCAGCAGGGCGGAGGCCGCGACCACCCGCCGGGGGTCGAAGCGATCGGCCAGGCCGAGGACCGCGACCAGCACCGCCCCAACGACGAAGCCGCCCTGCACCACGCTGGACAGCAACGCCGCCCGGCCCGGCGTCAGGCCGGCCTCCGCGATCCAGTCGGACAGCACCGCGGCGGACGTGAACCACAGGCCCATCGCGGCGATCTCCGCCACCACCAGGATGGTGATGGACACCGCCTTCGACGGCCCGGCCGGCGTTGCGGCCATGCAATTCCCCCTTGCCTGCGCCGCCATGGCCCCGGCCCCCTGCCGGGGCCATGGCGGCGGGGGAGTTTAGGCCGCCGGCGGGACCTGCGGCCAGCCCGCCGCGTCCTGGTAGGCCTTGCCGGCACGGAACAGGGCCGGTTCGCCCATCTGCCAGGCGACCAGCTGGAAGCCCAGGATCTCATCCTTGCCATCGAAGCCGGCCGGCAGGGTGATCGTCGGTACGCCGGCGCTGTCATGCGGGCCGGTAAAGCGGATCAGGGTCTCCAGCCCGTCGGGGGCGTCCAGGATCTCCATCAGGCGGTCGTGGGTCGGCACCGAGGTCGACATCACCGGCGAGATCATCATGTCGACCTTTTCCAGCACCAGGCGCAGGGCGCCGGTGAAGTTCAGCCGCGCGATATGGGCGGCGGCATAGTCGGCGGCGGTCAGGTCCAGCCCGGCCTGCAGGAAGCCGCCGAAGGCCTCCGAATAGATCTCCTTGCGGGACGGGTAGGTCGCCTTGTGGGCGAGCGCCGCCTCCGGCGCGCAGATCGCCACCCAGCCGCCAAGCGCGCCGGAGGTGTCGGGCATGGTGACGGGCACGATCTCCGCGCCGGCATCCTTCAGGATGTCGAGCGCGCGGCGGATCGCGTCGGTGACCCGGGCCTCGACACCCTTGCTGCAATAGGCCTCGTCATAGCCGATGCGGAGCCCCTTGGCGCCCTTCGCCATCTCCGCCAGATAGTCCGGCACCGGCTCCGGCCGGGTGGTCGGGTCCTTCGGGTCGAGGCCGGAGATCGCGGCCATCATCGCCGCGGCATCCTCCACCTTGCGGGTCAGCGGGCCGACATGGTCCAGGCTCTCCGACAGCGGGAAGACACCGTAGCGGCTGACCCGGCCCCAGGTCGGCTTCAGCCCGACGCAATGGTTGGAATAGGACGGGAATCGGATCGAGCCGCCGGTATCGCTGCCCAGGGTGCCAAAGGCCAGGCCGGCTGCGGTGGCGACGCCGGAGCCGGAGGAGGAGGCACCGGACCACATCGCCTTGTTCCACGGATTGACCGGGATCGTCACGTCCGGATGGTGGGTGCCCAGCGCGCCCTCGGTCAGCTGGATCTTGCCCAGGATCACCGCGCCGGCAGCGCGCAGCTTCTCCACCACCGTGGCGTCGAACTCGGGCTTGAACTTCATCAGCGCCGGAATGCCGGAGGCGGTCGAGACGCCCTTGGTGAAGCAGAGATCCTTCACCGCCACCGGCACGCCGTGCAGCGGGCCGCGCACCTCGCCGCGCGACAGTTCCTCCTCCGCGCGCTTCGCATCGGCCATCGCTTCGTCCGCCATCACGGTGGCATAGGCGTGCAGCTTCGGCTGGAAGGCCTCCACCCGCTCCAGCATCGCCTTGGTCACCTCGACCGGCGAGACCTCCTTCTTCGCGATCCGAGCGCCGGTCTCGACCAGGCCGGCCATCCCGAGGTCCTTGTGGGTCACAGGGCTGCTCCTTCTCATCTGCTTACGGGCGCGGAACGGGATATGCGCCGGCCCCCGCCCCCGCTTCGGGCCCCGCGCATACGAAGGCATGAAGGATCGTCGCTGCGACGACCGAGTGCAACTGTCGCGGTCCGGTCCGTCGCCGGCCCGGGGACCGCCAGGCCACGGCCGCACGGACCATCGCGCAAGTCACGGCCGTTGCAGAATGCGATGCAGAAAAAGGAAGAGAATCTATACCCAAGTATAAGGGTCTTCTTAATCCCGCATAAATGGTTTCCGGATAGTCTTTCTCGTGTCGCAGGCGGTCGAATCCCACGCCGCCTCGGCACCGGTGCCCGTGCCGGCCGGGAGGTCCCCCCCTTTCCTCCTGACGGCGATGCGGCGCACCACTGGCCGGGCCGGTCCGCTCAGCGGCCCGCTGCTGCGTATCCGCAGCGGCCGCACTCCTCCCGACGCGCGGGCGGGGCGGCCCGGCCACCCCCTTTCGGGACGCAGGACTTCCGGGCCTACTCCATGCCCAGCAGGCGGTAGATCCGCGCCGTATAGGCGCCAAAGGCCGGATCCTGCTTGACGGCCAGCTTGCGCGGATAGGGCAGGTCGATGGCGAAATAGTCCGCCATGCGGGCCGGGCCGGCGGTCAGTACCGCGCAATGGGAGCCCAGGAACACCGCCTCCTGGATGGAGTGGGTCACGAAGACGATGGTCTTGCGGCTCTCTTCCCAGATCCGCAGCAGCTCCAGGTTCATCTTCTCCCGGGTCAGCGCGTCGAGTGCCCCGAACGGCTCGTCCATCAGCACCAGCTTCGGGTCGTGCACCAGCGACCGCGCGATGGCGACCCGCTGCTGCATGCCGCCCGACAGCTCGTAGGGATATTTCGCCTCCGCCCCCTCCAGCCCGACCATGTTGATCAGGTGGCGCGCGCGGTCGCGCGCCTCGCGCATCGGCAGGCCCAGGATCTCCGCCGGCAGCAGCACATTGTCCAGCACCCGGCGCCATTTCAGCAGCAGCGCCTGCTGGAACACCATGCCGACGTCGCGGCCCGGCGCGAAGGCCTCCCCCGGCACGCCGATCTCCACCACGCCTTCGTCGGCGTCGTGCAGGTCGGCCAGGATCTTCAGCACCGTGGTCTTGCCGCAGCCCGACGGCCCGACCAGGGAAACGAGCGCCCCCTTCTCCACCACCATGTCGACTTCCGACACGGCGATATGCGCCGGCTGGCCGCGGCTGCGGTAGGTCTTGCTGACCCCTTCCAGCCGGATCATCGGCGGCGCCCCGTCCGTTGGGGGTCCGGCGGTGGGCTGCGCCTCGGTCATGACAGCCAGCGCTCCAGGTTGCGGGCGACGAAGGCATCATCGACCAGGTCGGCATGCTCGGTACAGACCCGGTCGATCTCCGCCATCTGGCCGGGTCCCAGATCCTCCGCCGGGTCCAGGCACCAGCGCCCCTCCAGCAGGCCCTGGCGGCGCAGGATCTCGTGGCAGCCGGCGATCACGCCGTGGAAATCGTTGGCGGCGTCGAAGATCGCGGCGTTCATGTCGGTGACGGCGGAATCCAGCGCCAGGATGTCGTTGTCCGCCCGGCCGGCGATGCGCGCCGCCCGGCAGCGGTCCAGGATGTCGACCGCGCTGCGGGTCCAGACGCTCCAATGCCCCAGCAGCCCGCCGACGATGCCGGTCTCCACCACCTCACCGCCGCGCGCCACCCGGTAGCGGCTGACCAGGTCCAGCACGATATGGTCGTCATTGCCGGTATAGAGCGCCACCCGGTCCTCCGCGCCCGCGGCCACGACGCCGCGCACCACGTCCTGGGTGGCATAGCGGTTGAACGGCGCGATCTTGATGCCGGCCAGGTTCTCGATCCCGGCGAAGCGGCGCCAGAACTCCCGCGACAGGCGCTGCCCGCCGACCGCCTTCTGCAGGTAGAAGCCGACGATCGGCATCACCTCCGCCACTTCGGCGCAATGGGCGACCAGTTCGTCCTCGCTCGCTTCCTTCAGCGCGGCCAGGCCGACCATGGCGGCGTGATAGCCCAGCGCCTTCGCCGTCTCCGCCTCCGCCTTCGCCTGCGCGGTCGGGCCGACCACGCCAGCCACCATCAGCACCGGCCGGGTCGCCCAGCCGGCCACCGTCTCCGCCGCGCATTCCAGCACCGGCCGGTACAGGCCGACATCGCGGATCGCGAACTGGGTGGTATGGACGCCGACCGCCAGCCCGCCGGCGCCGGCATCGACATAGTAGCGCGCCAGCGCGCGCTGCCGCCGCAGGTCCAGCTTCCGCTCCGCATCCAGCGCCAGCGGATGGGCCGGGATCACCATGCCGTTGCGGAACGCCGTCCGCAGCGCCGGGTCGATGTCAGTCCACTTCATCTGCAATCCTCAACCATATTCGGGGCCGGCGATCACCATCGACCGGCCGCCCCTGTCCGTCGCCTGTTCGCCGAAGCGCGGCATCGCGCCCAAGGCCATCCGCAGGAAGCCGCGCTGCCGGGTGAAGCCGCGCGCCTGCAGCTGTGCGACCAGCCGGGCGCGGACATCCAGCACGTCCAGGAAAACCGGCCCCTGGGCCGTCGCCAGGGCCGCATCCAGCAGCGCGATCGCACGATCCTCGTCCGCGGCCAGCAGCGGCCCGACCTGGGCGGCAGTGCGGCCCCTGCGGACGATCGCGAAACCGGCCATGTCGCTGCCCTCCCCGGCGACGAAGCCATGGCTGCCGGGCCGGTCCAGGAAGGCGTCGATCAGCGCCCGCCGGTCGGCACCGAAGGCCTCGCGGTCCATGGTCGCCATGGCGGGCCGGTCCGCCGCCACCGCCTGCCGGATGCCGTCGCCGCCGGCCGCGACCGCGCCATCCCCGGAACCGGAACCGTGGCCCTGCCAGCGGCTGATCCGGATGCCGGGGCCGAAGCCCAGCGGCCGGTAGACCTGCTCCCCCGCCTCGGTCGCATCCAGGATCGGTACCAGGCCGCGCCCCTGCAGCCAGGCGATGCGGTCCTTCAGGAGGTGGGTGGCCAGGCCCCGGCGTCGCATCGCGGCGGCGACCAGCACCATGGAGATCCAGCCGAACGGCGCCGCTTCCGGCCGCGCCCCTTCGGCATAGGGCAGGGCCAGGGCCGTCGCGGCGAGGCCGCCGGCTTCGTCCACCAGGCCGATCGCCGCGCCGGTGCGCTGCATCAGCGCCCAATCGTCGGCGACCTGGTTCCAGCCGGCCTCCGCCACCAGGGCGGTGGCGGCCTGGAACTGGCCAGGCTCCAGCGCCGCCTGCCGCAGGCCGGCGGCCGCCAGGATCTCCGCCGGCGTGCCGCCGTCAGTAGCGGCCATCCCGCACCTCGAACTTGGTCGGCTTGTTGTGGGTGGTGCCGCCGCCGGCGACCCAGGCGGCGGTCCAGTCGATCAGCTGTTTCAGCGCCACGTCCGGATAGCCGAACAGGCGGTTCGCTTCCGCCGTATTGGTCAGCCAGCCGCGCTCCGCCTCGCTGCCGGTGATCTCCACCGGCACGTCCAGCCGCCGGGCGAATTCCTCCGCCAGCCAGCGCACGGAGATCGTCTCCGGCCCCGACACGTTGATCGGGCTGGTCGGTGCCGTGGCATGGGCGAGGCAGCGCAGCGCGAGCGCATTGGCATCGCCCTGCCAGATCACGTTCACATGCCCCATGGTCACGTCGACGGGGCGGCGGTCGCGCACCTTCTCGGCCACGTCCAGCAGCACGCCGTAGCGCATGTCGATGGCATAGTTCAGCCGGAACAACCGCCCCGGCGTGCCGTGAACCTGCGAGAAATGCTCGAACATGCGCTCGCGGCCGACGCAGGACTGGGCATATTCGCCGGGCGGGTCGGGGGCCAGGTCCTCCGTCGCGCCGCCGGAATTCACCGGCACGAAGGGATAGACGCAGCCGGTGGAGAAGGCGACGATCCGGCTCTCCCGGAAGGCCTCCGCCACCAGGGCCGGCAGATGCGCGTTCATCGCCCAGGTCAGCGCCTGCTGGCCGGAGGAACCGAACTTGCGCCCGGCCAGGAACAGCACGTTCTTCGCCTTCGGCAGCCCCTCGATCGCGGCACGGTCCAGCAGGTCGGCGGTCAGGCATTCGATGCCGTCGGCTTCCAGCCCCTCCCGCACGCCGGCCTCGGAGAAGCGGGCGACGGCATAGATCCGCCGGCCGGGGCAGGCGCGGCGCGCCATGCGGGCCAGGGAGGGGCCGATCTTGCCGCCGGCGCCCAGCAGGATGATGTCGCCGTCCAGCGCAGATAGATCCCGGATCACCGCCGGGCTGGGCCGCGACAGCAGTTCCTCCAGCGCGTCGACATCCGCAATGCGTTCCGGCAGCGGCCCCGCCGGCGCGGACTGATCGTTCATTCCTGCTTCCTCCCAAACTTCGACCTGCCCGCGCCGCTGCCGCGCATCCCGGGGGGCCCGGTCCGGGCCGCCGCGTGCCGGAGCTGCCGGACAGGGCACCTACTGGATACGGGCGTCCTGCACCACCAGCAGCCGCTCCAGCAACATGATCGCCAGGTAGAGCAGCACGCCGACGATGGTCAGCAGGATCACCGCCATGAACATCGCCGCGGTGTCGAGCACCGACTGCACCTGGATCATCAGGTAGCCGAGGCCGCTTTCAGAGGCGATGAATTCGCCGACGATGGCGCCTGCCACCGCCAGGATGCTGCCCACCTTCATGCCGGAGAAGATGTAGGGCAACGCATTGGGGAACTGGATCTTGGTGAAGATCTGCCAGCGGGTCGCCTTCAGCGCCCGCGCCAGGTCCAGCATGTCGGGCTCCACCTCCCGCAGGCCGCGCCAGGTGGTCAGCAGCACCGGGAAGAAGGAGATGGTGAAGGCGATGAAGACGTTGGTGTCGATGCCATAGCCGAACCAGACGACGAACAGCGGCCCCAGCGCGACCTTCGGCACCATCGACAGGGTGACGAACAGCGGGAAGATCATCAGGCTGACCCAGCGGAACCAGTAGAAGCCCAGCGCCAGCGCGACGCCGAAGCATACCGCGATCGCATAGCCCAGATAGATCTCGATCACCGTGGCCGCAGTGTTGCGCACCCAGGCATAGCTGCCGCTGCCCAGGGTCGCCAGGGTCTCTTCCGGCGAGGGCAGGATGAAGCGGGGGATGCCGGCATATTCGGCGGCCAGCCACCAGATCAGGATCACGGCCGCATGCGACAGCGCGATCGGCCAGAGCAGGCCGGGCTTGAGCCAGGACGAGCCGCTCACTGCTGCCGTCGCCCCGGTATCGCCCCCAGTCCCGGCCTTCGTCTCGTCGACGCCAGTTGCGCTCATGACCTGTCCGCTCCGGGCCGCCGCCGGCACCCACCGACGGATCAACCAATTGGTTGATAATCGCTCGACAGGCGGCCGTCGGTCAAGCGGGCCGCTGGGACCCCGGCCTCAGCGGCTCACCGCCGCCACCAGGCCGCTTCAGCGGCTCACCGCCGCCAGCGTGCTCTTCAGCGGCTGACCGCCGCCAGCGTGCTCTTCAGCGGCTGACCGCCGCCAGGGCGAAATCCACCACATGGGCGCGGCGGGCCGCGATCGCGCTGCGGCGCGCCAGGTCGCCGTCGAAGATCCGCGACAGGGTGTGGATGTTGGCGAAGTAGAAATAGGCCAGACCGGCGACCGAGATGTAGACCTGCAGCGGATCCAGGCCGGGGCGGAAATCGCCGCTCTGCGCGCCGCGCTCCAGGGTCGCGGCCATCAGGTCGATGATCGGCCGGTTCAGGTCCGCCAGGGTGGCCGAGCCGGCCATGTGGTGGCCGCCATGGGTGTTCTCGTCAGCCAGCAGGGCGACGAAGTCGCGATGCTCGTCCAGATAGTCGAAGGAGAATTCCACCAGCCGCCGCATCGCCTCGCGCGGCGGCAGCTCGCTCAGGTCCAGTTCCTGCTCTCGCTGGCGGATCTCGTGATAGGCCTCTTCGAGGACGGCGACATAGAGGCCGTCCTTGCTGCCGAAGTAATGGTAGACGAGCTGCTTGTTGACCCCGGCCAGGGCCGCGATCTCGTCCACCCGCGCGCCTTCCAGGCCGCCGGCAGCGAACGCCGCCCGGCCCGCCCGCAGCAGGGCGGCACGGGAATCCGCGCGCGGCGCGCTGCGTCCGCGACCGGACCTGGCGCGCGCACCCTTCGCCGCGCGATCGGCGCCACTCTTGCGTTCCGCCGCGGCCTTGCGGTCCGCCGCACCCTTGCCTTCGGTCTGGGGACCGGCGGCGCCCGTCTCCGGACCGGCCGCGCCCCCGGTCGCCACGCCGGCCGGGCCGCGCCGCCGCCGGCGCACCGGCAGCTCCACCGCCTTCGTCATGCTTCAACCAAACAGTTGGGTCTCGTTGACTCGCTCATACCCCCTCCGTACCATCATTTCCGCCCGCAGGCACGGGTGCGATGGCGGTATTCCGGCCTTGCAGACGGAATGCCGGCATGGCCGGCCGGGACCTGCGACAACCTGATGAGGTAGGGTCATGAAAAGCAGGGTCATGAAAAGACTGGGGACCGCTCTGGCCGCCACCGCCATCGGCGCATTCGGCTGGGCGGCCGCGGCGCCGGCCCAGGCCGCGGACGAGATCGACTTCATCCTCAACTGGTTCCCGGGCGCCGACCATGCCCCCTATTTCTACGCCCTCGACCAGGGCTGGTATGAAGATGCCGGGCTGGAGGTCGACATCCAGACCGGCAAGGGCTCCGGCGCCTCCTCCCAGTCGGTGGCCGCCGGGCAGTCCGAACTTGGCGTGGCGGACCTGCCCACGGCGATGATCGCCCGCTCCAAGGGCGGCGACATCAAGGCGCTGATGGCGGTCTATGCCAACTCGCCGCAGGGCTTCTACTGGCGCAAGAGCTCCGGCATCACCGGGCCGAAGGATTTCCCGGGCCGGTCGATCGGCAACCCGCCGGCCGATGCCTCCCGCGTGATGTGGCCGGCCTTCGCCCAGGCCGCCGGCATTCCGGAGGATTCGGTGAAGTTCGTGAACGTGGCACCGCAGGCGAAGCTGCCGACCCTGATGTCGGGCCAGGTCGACATCATCAGCGACTTCTACAACGGCCATGACCTGAAGATCCGCGAACTGGGCGACGATTTCGGCTATGTCGGCTGGCGGGAGCTGGGGGTGAACCCCTACGGCAATTCGATCATCGTCAATGCCGGCTACCTGAAGGAACATCCGGAGGCGGTGGGCAAGTTCGTCGCCGTCACCCAGAAGGCGTTCCGCGCCTGCGCCGACAACCCGGCGCCCTGCATCGACGCCCTGCTGGCCCATGCCAGCGGCCTGGACCGCAAGGCGCAGGAGGACCAGTGGAACCGGGTGATCGAGCTGATGACCACGGACGCCACGAAAAACATCGCGCTGGGCTATCTGGAGCCGGAGCGGCTGAAGGCCGACTACGCCCTGGTCGACACCTATTTCGACCTGGCCGAGCCGTTCGACGTCGAGAGCTTCTATTCCAACGACTATCTGAGCAAGGACATCACGGTCCCCGCGAACTGAATCCTCAGCGCCGGCGACCCGGCGCGCCCTTTTTTCGACAGGGCCGGCGTCCCGTCCGATGCGACGGGACACCGGCCTTTTTCGTGCCGCGAGCGGCCGCGGGCCGCGGCACGGCCGCGGTGCGGCTGGCTTCCGCCACGCGGCGGGGGTAAAAGGAACTGTCACGAGCCGCCGGAACGGGCGGCAAGACCGACCGCAAGGCCCGCACTGACAGAGGCCGGTCGCATGGTTTCGGGTCGCAAGGGAGGCGCCTGGGGTGACAGTCGTTCAACGGGCGGAATCCCTGCCCGAACGGGAGCGCGCGGCATTGCCGGGCGAGCCGGCGGAGCAGAGCCTGCCGGCCCTGCTGCTGCGGAACGCCGAGCGCCATGCGGCGCGGCCCGCCTTCCGCGAGAAACGGTCGGGGATCTGGCGCAGCTGGTCCTGGGCGGAGGCCCGCGACGAGATCGTCGCGCTCGCCCTGGGGCTGCAGGCGCTGGGCCTCGGCCCCGATGCGCGGCTTGCCCTGCTCGGCTGCAACAATCCGCGTCTCTACTGGTCGATGCTGGCGGCACAGATGCTGGGCGCGGTGCCGGTGCCGCTGCATCCCGACAGCACGCCGGCAGAGGCGGAGGCACTTCTGCGGGCGAGCGGCGCCGGCTTCGCCATCGCGGAAGACCAGGAACAGGTCGACAAGCTGCTGGCCATGCGGACCCGGCTGCCGGACCTGCGACAGGTCGTCTTCGTCAGCGCGCGCGGCCTGCGCGACTATGACCGCGACACCCTGCATGCCTTCGACGAAGTGCTGCACGCCGGCCGCTCTGCCGGATCCGGCGCTGCGCTGGTCCGTGCGGCGGCGGAGACGGCACGCACCGCACCCTGCATCCTGTTTCACGACGGCGATGGCGGCGACGGCGAAGCGCCGCGCCCGGTCCTGCTGTCTCATGGAACGGTGATCGCGCGCGCCACCGCCGCTGCCGCGGTCGACCGCCTCGGCCCGCAGGACTCCGTTCTCGGCACATTGCCGCTGTGCTGGATCGGCGACTTCATGGTCTCCGTCGCACAGGCACTGGTCTGCGGTTTCTGCACCGCCTGCGCCGAGGGCGAAGAGACCGCGCCGGCCGACATGCGCGAGCTGGGGCCCAGCTACATGCTGGCGCGACCGCAGGATTTCGACGCGATCCGCGCGAGGGTGGACCTGCGCATCGCCGATGCCGGCCGCCTGCAGCGCTGGCTCCACAGCCGCGCGATGGCGGCCGCAGAGCGGGCGCTTGCCGAGGGCCGGCGCCCGTCCCTGTTCTGGTCGCTGCTGATCCTGGCGCCGCTGCGCGACGCGCTGGGCCTGTCGCGCCTGCGCCATGCCTATGCCGCCGGCGGTGCGCTGACGCCGGAAACACTGCTCTGGTTCCGTGCGCTGGGGGTGAACCTGAAGCAGGCCTATGGCCAGACCGAGGCCGCCCTTTTCCTGGCCCTGCATCGCGACGGCGCGGTCCGGCCCGGCACGGTGGGCGAGGCGCTGCCCGGCGTGGAACTACGGATCGCCGGCGACGGTGCGGTGGAGTACCGCCTGTCCGAGATCGCATCCGAGGCGGCGCAGTCCGCGGAAGACTGGCGGCGCAGCGGCGATGCAGGCCGTTTCGACGCGGGCAGCGGCCAACTGGTCATCCTGGACCGTGCGGCGGATCTGGGCCGCCTCGGCGATGGCGGCCTGTTCGCCCCCGGTGCCGTGGAGAACCGCCTGACGGCCCAGCCGCACATCCTGTACGCCGTCGTCCTCGGCGACGGGCGACCCTTCTGCACCGCTCTGCTGAACATCGACCCCGAGGCTGTCGGCAAGTGGGCCGAACGGGAGGAGATCGTCACGACCTCCTACCAGGAGCTGGCGGGTCATCCCCGCGTGCATGACCTGCTGCGGCAGGAGGTGGAAGCGGTGAACCGCAGCCTGTCGGCCGATGCCGACCTTGCCGGCTGCCGGGTGCGGCGCTTCCTGGTGCTGCACAAGGAACTGGATGCCGACGATGGCGAGCTGACACGCCTCGGCCAGCTGCGCCGCGACGCCATCGCCGCCCGCTACGCCCCGCTGGTGGAAGCGCTGTACGGCGAGGCGCGATCGGTGCACGCGGAGATCGAGGTGAGCTACGAGGACGGCAGCGGCGGCAGCCTCGCGGCCACCCTGGAGATCAGGGACACGGCGGAGGATGCGCCCGCGCCGCACGGGAGGGCCGCATGACCGCCGGTGGCCTGGCCATGCCGTTCCGGTCCGGCGGCGCCGGCGAAGCCGCTGCAGGGACCGCAGCGGGCGCTGACGCTTCGGGCCGGCCGACCGCTGCGGACCGGCGCATCGGCCCGCCGGTGCTGGAAGTGCGCAACATCACCCTGCGCTTCGGCGGGGTGACCGCGATCAGCGATATCAGCTTCGACATCCGCGACGGCGAAGTCCGCGCCATCATCGGACCGAACGGCGCCGGCAAATCGTCGATGCTGAACGTGATCAACGGCTTCTACCACCCGCAGGAGGGCGAGATCGTCTTCCACGGGCAGCTGCGCCGGGCGCTGAAGCCGCACCAGATCGCCCGCCAGGGCATCGCCCGCACCTTCCAGAACATCGCCCTGTTCAAGGGCATGACGGTGCTGGACAACATCATGACCGGGCGGCTGACGAAGATGCACCGCAACCTGTTCTGGCAGGTGCTGTGGAAGGGGCCGGCGGAACGCGAAGAGGTGGCGCATCGCGCCGCGGCCGAGCGGGTGATCGACTTCCTGGAGATCCAGCATATCCGCAAGACCCCGGTCGGCCGCCTGCCCTACGGCCTGCAGAAGCGTGTGGAACTGGGCCGCGCGCTGGCGGCGGAGCCCTCGCTGCTTCTGCTGGACGAGCCGATGGCCGGCATGAATGTGGAGGAGAAGGCCGACATGTGCCGCTTCATCCTCGACGTGAACGCGGAATTCGGCACCACCATCGCGCTGATCGAACATGACATGGGGGTGGTGATGGACATCTCCGACCGGGTCGTCGTGCTCGACTACGGCAAGAAGATCGGCGACGGCACGCCGGACGAGGTGCGCCGCAACCAGGCGGTGATCGACGCCTATCTCGGCGTCGCGCACGACGACGAGAGCTAGGGACGGGAGGCGGGCGATGCTGTTCTTCATCGAGACCGTCATCTCCGGCCTGCTGGCGGGGGTCATGTACGCCCTGGTGGCGCTGGGCTTCGTGCTGATCTTCAAGGCGTCGGAGATCTTCAACTTCGCGCAGGGGGTGATGTGCCTGTTCGCGGCGCTGACCCTGGCCGGCCTGATCCTGGGCTACACCCCGTTCGCGGAGATCCTGCACGTCCTCGGTCTGCCGGCCGCATGGATGCCGGAACTGCCGCTCTGGCTGGCGATCCCGCTGACCATGGCGGTGATGGTCGGCCTCGCGCTCCTGATCGAACGGCTGATCCTCCGCCATCTGGTGAACCAGGAACCGATCATCCTGTTCATGGCCACCATCGGCCTGGCCTATGTGCTGGAAGGGGTGGGCGACCTGATGTGGGGGTCGGACGTGAAGCCGCTCGATATCGGCCTGCCCTCCGGCGCCTCGGACTGGATGCTCGACCGCTTCGACATCTATGTCGAGAAGCTGGAGGTCGCCGCCGCCGTGATCGCGACGGTGCTGGTGATCCTGCTCACCCTGTTCTCGCAGTACACCCGCATCGGGCGCGCGCTGCGGGCCGTCGCGGACGACCATCAGGCGGCCCTGTCCGTCGGCATCAGCCTGCGCACCATCTGGGTGATCGTCTGGTCGATCGCCGGTTTCGTCGCCCTGGTCGCCGGCGTGATGTGGGGCGCGAAATCCGGCGTGCAGTTCTCGCTCTCCCTGATCGCCCTGAAGGCCCTTCCGGTGCTGATCCTGGGCGGCTTCACCTCGATCCCCGGCGCCATCGTCGGCGGGCTGATCATCGGCGTGGGGGAGAAGCTGGCGGAGATCTATCTCGGTCCCTTCATCGGCGGCGCGCTCGAAAACTGGTTCGCCTATGTCGTCGCCCTGCTGTTCCTGCTGGTCCGGCCGCAGGGGCTGTTCGGCGAACGTCTGATCGAGCGCGTCTGAGCGCGCCGGCAAGGAGGCAGTCCCTTGTTCTACCGCGAGACCGGCGACTTCAAGACCTCCTACGCCGCGGACGGGCAGATCTTCCCGGTCCGCCTGGACCGCTGGGCGTTCTGGTTCGCCCTGGCCTTCGCCTTCCTCGTCGTCCCGTTCCTGATCGACGACTACTGGGAGAAGTCGATCCTGCTGCCGTTCCTGATCTTCAGCCTGGCGGCGATCGGCCTGAACATCCTGACCGGCTATTGCGGCCTCGTCAGCCTGGGCACCGGCGGCTTCATGGCGGTCGGCGCCTATGCGTCCTACAAGCTGATGACCGAGTTCGAATGGCTGAACATCTTCGTCGTCGTGCTGCTGTCCGGCGGCATCACCGCAGGCGTCGGCCTGCTGTTCGGCCTGCCCTCCTTAAGGATCAAGGGGTTCTACCTGGCGGTCGCGACCCTGGCGGCACAGTTCTTCCTGGTCTGGCTCTTCAACAAGGTGCCCTGGTTCTACAACCATTCCGCCACCGGCATGATCACCGTGCCGGAGCGGACGATGTTCGGCATCGCGGTCACCGGTCCGGCCGCGCCGCCCTGGGCGACCTACCTGTTCGCCCTGGCGCTGCTGACCCTGCTGGGCTTCGCGGCGAAGAACATGGTGCGCGGCCGCATCGGCCGCAGCTGGATGGCGATCCGCGACATGGATATCGCCGCCCAGATCATCGGCGTGCCGCCGCTGCAGGCGAAGCTGTCCGCCTTCGCCATCTCGTCCTTCTATATCGGAGTCGCCGGCGCGCTGTACTTCTGCATCTGGTTCGGCGCGGTGGAGCCGACCGAGGCGTTCGGCATCAACCAGAGCTTCCTGGTGCTGTTCATGGTGATCATCGGCGGGCTCGGCTCCATGCTCGGCTCCTTCCTCGGCGCGCTGCTGCTGGTGGTGCTGCCGATCGTGCTGAAGCAGGCGATGGTGGATGCCGCCGGCATGGCGCCGGTGCTCGCCCGGCATTTCGAGATCACGATCGTCGGTGCCCTGATCGTGTTCTTCCTGATCGTCGAGCCGCACGGGCTGGCGCGGCTCTGGGCGATGGCGAAGGAGAAGCTTCGCCACTGGCCGTTCCCCTATTGAGGAGGCGCGACCGCACCGCCAGCCGGAACGACAAAAGGCGAACCAAGAACCGACATCCAGGGAGGATGCAATGAGACAGGCAATGATGGCCGCCGCGACCGCGGCGGCCCTGAGCATCGCGGCGGCACCGCCGCTGGCCGAAGCCGCGGAACTGGTGGTGCCGGCGCTGAGCTACCGCACCGGCCCCTATGCCCCGAACGGCATTCCCTTCGCCGACGGCTATGCGGACTATTTCACCCTGCTGAACGAGCGCGACGGCGGCATCGAGGGCGCGAAGGTCAAGCTGGTGGAGTGCGAGACCGGCTACAACACCCAGCGCGGCGTGGAATGCTACGAGGCGACCAAGGGGCAGGGCGCCCTGGTCTACCAGCCGCTGTCGACGGGCATCACCTATCAGCTGATCCCGAAGGCGACCGAAGACGAGATCCCGATCCACTCGATGGGCTATGGCCGTACCTCGGCGGCCAACGGCAAGGTCTTCCCCGGCGTCTTCAACTTCCCCGGCACCTACTGGGATGCCGCCTCGATCATCGTGAAGCATATCGCCGAGCAGGAGGGCGGCGACCTGAAGGGCAAGAAGATCGCGCTGGTCTACCACAATTCCGCCTACGGCAAGGAGCCGATCCGCACCCTGGAGGAGCTGTCGAAGAAGCACGGCTTCGAACTGATGCTGCTGCCGGTCGACCATCCGGGCCAGGAACAGAAGGCGACCTGGCTGCAGGTCCGTCGCGAGCGTCCCGACTATGTGACGATGTGGGGCTGGGGCGTGATGAACCAGGTGGCGATCAAGGAGGCGGCATCGGTCCGCTTCCCGATGGACAAGTTCATCGGCGTCTGGTGGTCGGCGTCCGAGAACGACGTGATCCCCGCCGGCGAGGAGGCCGACGGCTACAAGGCGGTCGCCTTCCACGGCGTCGGCGACGATTATCCGATCTACGGCGACCTGAAGGCGCATGTCTATGACAAGGGCCAGGCCGCCGGCGACGGCAGCAATCCCGGCACCGTGCTCTACAACCGCGGCATGGTCGCGGCGATGTGGGCCGCCGAGGCGATGCGCAAGGCGATGGAGATCCACGGCACCAACGAGCTGACGCCGGCGATGGTCCGCGACGGCTACGAGGCGCTGGACGTGGACGAGGCGCGGCTGGAGGCGCTCGGCCTGCCCGGCTTCACCGTGCCGGTGAAGGTGAGCTGCGCCAATCACGGCGGCCCCGGCCTGGGCGCTATCCAGCAGTGGGACGCCAAGGCCAAGGAATGGAAGCTGATCACCGACTACATCCCCGCCGACCGCGAGGTGGTCGATCCGCTGATCCAGGAGGATTCCATGGCCTATGCCAAGGAGGCCGGGATCACGCCGCGCGCGTGCAACATGTAGGTCCCCATGGGGCCTTCGGGGGCGCCGCCGGCGGGCGGCGCCCCGCCCGCCCCGCCGATCCGGAACCCGCGATGACCGACACAGCCGCCGCCGCCCCCGATACACCCGCCGCGCAGGCAGCCGCGCCGCTCCTCGCGGTGCGGAATGTCGAGGTGGTCTACAACCATGTCGTCCTTGTGCTGCGCGGCGTCAGCCTGGAGGTGCCGGAAGGCGGCATCACCGCGCTGCTGGGCGGCAACGGGGCCGGCAAGTCCACCACCCTGAAGGCGATCTCCAACCTGCTGGGTTCGGAGCGCGGCGAAGTCACAAAGGGCACGATCGCCTATCGCGGCCTGCCGATCGCCGGGCTCTCGCCCGCCGAGCTGGTCCGGCGGGGCGTGATCCAGGTGATGGAGGGCCGCCACTGCTTCCGCCACCTGACCGTTGAGGAGAACCTGCTGACCGGCGCCTATACCCGCCGCGACGGCAGCCGCAAGGTCGCCGCGGACCTGGAGATGGTCTACGCCTATTTCCCGCGCCTGGCGGAACGCCGCAAGAGCCAGGCGGGCTATACCTCCGGCGGCGAGCAGCAGATGTGCGCGATCGGCCGCGCGCTGATGTCACGGCCGGAGACGATCCTGCTCGACGAGCCCTCGATGGGCCTGGCGCCGCAGCTGGTGGAGGAGATCTTCCAGATCGTGCGGAACCTGAACGAGAAGGAACGGGTGTCGTTCCTGCTGGCGGAGCAGAACACCAACATCGCCCTGAAATATGCCCGCTACGGCTATATCCTGGAGAATGGCCGCGTGGTGATGGAGGGCGCCGCCGCCGCCCTGCGCGAGAATGCCGACGTGAAGGAGTTCTATCTCGGCATGTCGGAACAGGGCCGCCGCTCGTTCCGCGACGTGCGCTCCTATCGGCGGCGCAAGCGCTGGCTGAACTGAGGCGCCTGGGTCAGGCTGCTGCTACCCGGCAGTCCGCGGCCGGCGGATCATTCCGCCGGCGCGCCGTCCGGCAGCCGCGCGCCCGCCTGCTCAGCTCCTGCCCGCTCAGCTCCCGCCCGCTCAGCCCCTGACCGCTCGCGGCGGCGGGCCATCTTCGCCAGCAGGTTCTCCGCGACGCCGGGCCGGGTCCAGGGGCAGACCGCGATGCACAGGCCGCAGGCGGCATTCTCGGCGAAGTAGGGAATGCAGAGGTCGAAGTCGACATACCACTTCTCCACCCCGCGCACGGTCTGCTTCTCCGGCCCGATCGCGCCCGGCGGGCAGGCGTTGGTGCAGACCTGGCAGCCGGTGCAGAAATCGTCCGCGCCGAAGATATCCGGCTGCGTGCAGGCCAGCGGCATGTCCGTGGTCACCCCGGCGAGCCGGAAGCCGGAGCCGTAGGTCCGGTTGATCATCGAGCCGTGCTTGCCCAGCTCGCCCAGGCCGGCATCGATCGCCGGCGGGATCAGCAGCAGGGCATCGGCCTTCGGCCCCGGATAGGCATGGGCGCTGAAGCCCTGCGCGCGGATCCAGTTCGCCAGCGCGAAGGAGCTGCGGGTGCCGCGGGCGTATTGCACGCCGACATCCATCACGCCCTCCGTCTCCTCCGCTGTGCTGGGCAGCTTGCGGATCCTCTCGTAGTCGTGCGCGACCCCGAGCACGATGACGTTGCGCTCCGCGATCTCGTAGCCGTCGACGATGTAGTGATCCTGCATCGGCACGGCACCGAACAGGTCCGCCTCGTGCGACAGTGCGAAGTCGCGCGCGGCATCGGTCCATTCCGCGGCCGGGCGGACGATCTGTCGCGCGGCGATGGGGTCAAGCGGCGGATGCTGGTGCGCTTCCGCGAATACCGCGCGCACCGCCGGGTCCACCCGCACGGATTCGCTCGCCATCTCCCGCACCGCGCCGAAGGGATGCAGTTCCGGCGGATGCCAGAAACTCGGCGAGGCCCGCCGCGGCGCCGTCTCCCCGAGCCCGTTGATGACATTGCCGGAAACCTCCGGCTTGATCGCGAGATAGGCGTCGGAAGGCCTGTAGGCCGTCGTGCCCGAAGTCCGTCCCATTCGTTCCTCCCCTGACCGCGTCCGGCCACTGACCGCGTCCGGCCCCTGACCTCTTCCGGCCCCTGACCTCTTCCGGCTACCGCACGTCACGGCGCCAAGCGAAATGGCGAGCCATGGCGCCGGACCGGTGCGCCGGTTTCTGCGTTCTGGAGCCGATCCTCACCTTCCTGCGCCGCCGCGGCAAGCCAGGCGGCAAAGGCCAGGATGCGGGGATTGCCGGCATGCCGGCCGGGCCAGCGCACCACATGCACCTTGGCCGACAGCATGTCGCGTTCGGGCGGCAGCAGGCGGACCAGGCGGCCGTCGCGCAGTGCGTCCCGCACCAGCATCGACCGCGCCAGGGCCACGCCCGCCCCGCCAAGGGCCGCGGCGATCGCCGGGCCGATCGCCGTGAAGCGCAGCGCCTCCGCCGGGCGGCCGGGCAGGCCGAGCCGGTCGAACCAGGTCTGCCAGTGCCATTCCGCGCCCTGCCCGCCGGGCGCCTGCTTGTGGAGGAGCGGCAGCCGGACCAGCAGGTCCGGGTTCCCGCATGGCCCGATGCCGCGGAGCAGGTCCGGCGCGCAGACCGGGAAGACATGCTCGCGGAACAGCGCCCGCTGGGTCGTACTCGCGCGCGCTTCCGACGCGCCGACCCAGAGGATCCGCAGGTCCAGCCCTGCCATCCGCTCCGGCGCCTCGTTCTCCACCACCGCCAGTTCCACCATCGCGGCCGGGTGCCGGGCGGAGAAGTCCGGCAGGCGCCGCACCAGCCAGTTGTCCGCCAGCGCCGCGCCGACGCCGACCCGGATGCGTTGCGGCGCCTCCGCCTGAAGGCAGCGTCCCCGCAGGTCGGCTGCCCGCGCCAGCAGGTCGCGCACATCCTCCAGCAGGGCGGTGCCGGCGGCCGTGGTTGCAAGCCCGGCATTGCCGCGATGGAACAGCGCCACCTCCATGAACCGTTCGAGCCGTCGGATCCGGTGGCTGACGGCGCTCTGGGTCAGGCCCAGTTCGCCTGCGGCCCGGGTCATCCCGCCCAGGCGAGCGGCGGCCTCGAAGGCGATGAGGGCATCGAAGGGCGGCAGGCGGTCCATGCCCGATCATGAAGGAGATTCATGGCGAGCTGAAGCCGTTGCGTTGGCGGCGCGCGGCGTTTGCGGCGATTCCTGTCCGGCGGGTGACCGACGCAATGGAGGACAGGATGAGCGCGGCCGACAACAAGCGGATCATGCAGGAGATCTTCGGCGCCGGGGACCGTGCCGACCGCCGGCGCCTGTTCCTGGCGCGGCTGGCGGACGAGGTGACGATGGAGGTGACCGGTTCCCATTCCTGGTCGCAGGTCTTCCGCGGCAAGGAACGCGTGCTGGCCGACCTCTACGGCTATCTCCACACCCTTCTGCGCGAGCCGGGACGCACCGACGCCTTCCGCTTCATCGCCGACGGGGACTGGGTCGTGGTCGAGGCAAAGGGCGACATGGTGCGCGCCGACGGCACGCCCTATCGCAACGACTACTGCCTGCTGTACCGCCTGAAGGACGGCAGGATCTTGGAGATGAAGGAGTACCAGGACTCGCTGCTGTGCGAGCGGGTCCTCGGCCCCTACCCGCAGGACCGGAAGCGGCCGTGAGCCTTCCGCCCGTCCAACTGCCCCGGCCAGCAGCCCAAGTCAGCGGCCCCGGTCATCCGCCCCGGTCATCCGGCCCGGTCATCCGGCCCGGTCATCGTGCCGTCATCCGCCGCTGTACACGATGGTCCAGTCATAGCCGCCACCGCCGGTGATCTGCAGCTTCCCGCAGAGCGGCTCGGCTGGGTAGCTGGGCTCGAACGCCTGGGTCGTGGTCAGTTTCATCGAACCGATCGCCGGGTCGTGCAGGGTGAAGGAGCAGCTGGCGCCCCAGCCATATTCGGTATTGCCGTTGACGCTGCCCTGGGAGGTCACCCTCTGCACGATGATCTGCACGTCTGCGGCGAAGTCGTTGAAGATGTCCGAATGGTCGCAGGTGCCGGAGACCTGCGTGCCGGCATTGTTCGCCGTGCAGTCCTTCTGCGGCAGGACGCTTGAGAAGCGGACCCCGTCGCCCTGCAGCGCGATGGTCCAGTCGTCCTCCGCTGAAGCCGGCACGGTGCCGGCAAGGATCAGGCAGGTCGCAAGAATGGCGGTTCGCATCACTCGCTCCGTCGCGGATGGGCTGGGACACTGCACCAGCCCGGCACGGGTGGCACATGCTGGCGGCAGCGATACAGGATCCGTGCCACGGCCGCGGCGGCAGCTAGCCGGGCTTCGACACGCCTGTCGCCGTACCTGGCGGAAAGCGGCCCTCCGCGACCAGGTCCGACGCAGGCGCGCCAAGGACCAGTTCGCCGTCATGCAGGACCATCAGCGCCTGCGCCAGCTGCATCCCCAGCGCCGGGCCGCCGGCGACCTCCGCCGCTGCGCCCGGCCCCGGCCCTACCCGATCCGACAGTCGGACGGCGATCGTCAGCGCGCCGTCCGGCCCGGCGGCGGCAGAGAGTTCCACGCCGCTGCCGCTCGGCGCGCTGCGCACCGCCTGCAGCAGGACATGCATCGCGACATGCGACACCGCCATCCTGTCGAGGCGGGCGGACAGGGCGACCGGCACCTGCACGCGAAGCTCCACGCCGGCCGCCATCGCCGCCTGCAGGGCCAGGCGCCGCCCCAGCTCCAGCACGTCCGCGACCGGCACATCCGCCTTCTGGAGGTCGTACCGGCCGGCCTCGATCCTGGAAATGTCGATCAGGTCGTTGATGATCTCCAGCAGGTGATGCCCGCTGGCCTGGATGTCCTGGGCATAGGTCCGGTAGCGGTCGGAACCGAGATCGCCGAACAGCTGCGCCGCCATCGCCTCGGAGAAGCCGTTGATGGCATTCAGCGGCGTCCGCAGTTCGTGGCTCATATTGGCGACGAACTCCGCCTTCGTCCGCTCGGCCGCACGCGCCTCTTCCGCCAGGCGGCTGGTCTCTATCGCATTGGCCCAGTTGGTGAAGAAGACCTGGTGCAGCCGCTGGACCGTGACCGTCATGAAGACGAACAGGTTGAAGATCAGCAGTGCCAGCAGCCAGGGGGTTTCCGGTATCCGCGCGAGGACGATGGCGATCGTCGGCACGAAGGTGATCGCGAAGTAGATCGCCGCCGCCAGCGGCACCAGGGACAGGAGGACGGCCCCGCCGACGCCGGTGCCGCAGACCACGATCACGACGGCCAGCACCTCCGCCTCGTCGGCCTGCGGTATCGCCACCACCGGCAGCACCGCCCAGTAGAGGCTTCCCAAGGCCGCAGCCAGGCAGACCCGCAGGTCCAGGTTCCGCGGCGCCCGTGCGGGTCGCGGGCGATGGCGGTTGCGCCACCATGCGCGCAGCTGCAGGCCGCAGAAGGCAAGCCCGACAAGCACCCAGCCGGCCAGGAAATGCGCCGTCTCCGGCCGCCACAGGACGGAGGCCAGCAGCAGCGGGTTGATGATGCCGATGATGGCCGCGACAAGCTGGTTCCGGTTCAGCTGCAGCAGCTTCTCGACCTCCACCGCATTCCTGAGGCCGGCGGACATGGCCGGAACTGCTGCGGTCCGGCCGGGCGCGGTGCGGGCAAGGAGCATCGCCCGGGAAACAGCCGGGCGGCGGAACAGACGGGAAAGGGCAGGCTGCCGGATGATCTGCATGGCCGCTGTGACCGCTCGCTGCTGACTCGGTAAGAAGCGCGACCGCCGCCCTGCCGGAAAGAAGCGGCATGGTGGCCGTGCACAGGTTGCCGATCCGTGAAGATCCAGATACCACCGCGCCCGGGGCCGGCCACCGGATCCTGCCCTGAACCTGACCGCGGATCGGCCAGGAACACACAGCATATTTGCAGATGGTCAATCCGTCCCGGTTCTGGTGTAACGTCTGGCCCCGGCGAGGAAGCCGGACGCGAAGACGAAGCCGGCGCGCAGCCGGCCGAACGAGAAGTAAAGAATGCCCATCAAGATCCCCGACGACCTGCCTGCCCGCGCGACCCTCGATGCGGAGGGGGTGATGGTCATGGGCGAGGCGGACGCGGTGCGCCAGGACATCCGCCCGATGCGCATCGCGCTCCTGAACCTGATGCCCAACAAGATCCGCACCGAGACCCAGTTCGCGCGCCTGCTGGGCGCAACCCCGCTGCAGGTCGAACTGACCCTGGTGAAGATGACCCACCATGTGCCCCGCAATACGCCGGGCGAGCACATCATCACCTTCTACCGCGACTGGGAGGAGATCCGCGACGAGCGCTTCGACGGCTTCATCGTCACCGGGGCGCCGGTGGAGACCCTGCCTTTCGAGCAGGTCACCTACTGGGACGAGCTGCGCCGCATCTTCGACTGGACGCAGGATCATGTGCATGCCTGCCTGAACATCTGCTGGGGCGCTCAGGCCGCGGTGCACCACTTCCACGGCGTGCCGAAATACCTGCTGGCAGAGAAGGCATTCGGCGTCTACCGCCACCGCAACCTGGCGCCCGCCTCGCCCTATCTGCGCGGCTTCTCCGACGATTTCTCGATCCCGGTGTCGCGCTGGACCGAGGTCCGCCGCGCCGACATCCCCGCCGACAGCGGCATGACCGTGCTGATGGAGTCCGACGAGGCGGGGCTTTGCCTGCTGCACGATCCGGCGCATCGCTCGCTGCACATGTTCAACCATATCGAGTACGACACCTTTTCGCTGGCGGACGAATATGCCCGCGACCGCGATACGGGCAAGCCGGTCCAGGTCCCGCGCAACTATTTCCCCGCCGAGGATCCCGCCCGGCCGCCAGAGAACCGCTGGCGCAGCCATGCGCACCTGCTGTTCGGCAACTGGATCAACGAGATCTACCAGTCGACGCCGTTCGACATCGAAGGGATCGGCCGGCGCTGAGCCCTGCCGCCAGGCGCCGTCCGAAGCGCCGCCTTCCCGCCGGCCCGGACGGCCGCCGCGCATGGCCCAATGGTCTTACCGATTTACAAACAGTCAGAACTGTTTTTTTATGGTGTGGCTGGCGCCCCGCACAGAGCAGCCGGCGGCCGGCAGTGGCGCCTACGGCAACTGGGGCACACAAAGAAACCCGGAACGGACCCGAGGGAGGAAACTATGCGGACCGGATTCACGGCAGGACTTCTTGGGGGTGCGCTGTCCGCCGCCCTCGCACTCTCGGCCGGCATGGCCGCGGCGGAACCCAAATACGACCAGGGCGCCAGCGACACCGAGATCAAGGTCGGCCAGAGCGTCGCGCTCAGCGGCCCGGCCTCGGTGTTCGGCACCTACAGCCATGCCTGGAAGGCCTATTTCGAGCGGCTGAACGACCAGGGCGGCATCAACGGCCGCAAGGTCAACCTGATCCTGCTGGACAATGCCTACAGCCCGCCGAAGGCGATCGAGGCGACCCGCAAGATGGTCGAGGAGGACGGCATCCTGGCCGAGGTCGGCACGGTCGGCACCGTGCCCAACGTCGCCACCCAGAAATACCTGAACGGCAAGGGCGTGCCGCAGCTGCTGATCTCCGCCGGCGGCAGCCGCTTCAACGACCCGGAGAACTACCCCTGGACGATGTCCTTCTATCCGCCGTTCGAGATGGAGGGCGCGATCTACGGCGCGCACGTCCTGCAGACCAACCCGGACGCCAAGATCGCCGTGCTGTACCAGCATGACGATTACGGCAAGGATTACGTGAAGGGGCTGCGCGCTGCGCTGGGCGACAAGGCCGACGAGATGATCGTGGCGGAAGCGAGCTACCAGCTTACCGACCCGACCGTGTTCTCGCAGATCACATCGCTGAAACAGTCCGGCGCCGACACCTTCATGCAGTTCACCACGCCGAAGTTCGCCGCGCAGGCGATCCAGCGCCTGGACGAGATCGGCTGGCACCCGGTGCACTATGTCGCGAGCCCCTCGACCTCGATCAAGGCGGTGCTGGAGCCGGCCGGCCTGGACAAGTCCAAGGACATGATGACCGCGACCTTCGTGAAGGAGCCGAGCGACCCGCGCTGGGCCGGCGACGCCGACATGAAGGAATACATGGCGCTGATGAAGGAATATCTGCCGAACGAGAATCCCGGCAATTCGCTGGCGGTCTCCGGCTACATCAACGCGGCGATGTTCGAACATGTGCTGCGCGAGGCCGGCGACAACCTGACCCGGGAGAACCTGATGAAGGTCGCCACCTCGCTGGACGGCGTGCAGGTGCCGATGGTGGTCCCCGGCATCAAGCTGCGCAACGATGCAAAGGACTTCAACGCCTACAAGGAACTGCAGCTGCGCAAGTTCGACGGCACCAGCTGGGTGCCGCAGGGCGAACTGATCAGCGATCCGACCGCCGCGGCGATGCACTGAGGCGCGGACGCGAAACGCCGGGCAGGCGGCAGAAAGACCGCCGCCCGGGACGGCCAACGACAGGGGGGGGTGGCGGATCCGCCCCCTCCGCCAGGAGACGCAGAAAGCCTGCCGACCTGCACCCGATCGCAGGCGGCAATCCGCGGGAGGAGATGACCATGAGCGTGCATCACGAAGAAGGCCGGGGCGAAGACGGCCGTGGCACAGCCGGGCGCATGGTGGTGGAGGACAGGAACCGGATGACCTTCCGCGTCGCCCGGACCAGCTTCACCGACCCCGACGTCCTGGCGGCGGAGCGGGCGAAGATCTTCTCCCGCTGCTGGCTTTATCTGGGCCATATCTCGGAGCTGCCGCAGCCCAACGACTTCGTGACCCGCGATGTCGGCGGCCGGCCGATCATCTTCAACCGCGACGGCAAGGGCGAACTGCACGCCTTCTTCAACACCTGCCCGCATCGCGGCGCACAGGTCTGCCGGGAACGGTCCGGCCGGTCGAAATCCTTCCAGTGCTTCTATCACGGCTGGACCTTCACCCCGGAGGGCAAGCTGCGCAGCTGGCCCGGGCAGGAAGACTATCCGGAAGGCTTCAACGCCGACGGCGATGTCGACCTGCTCGCCGTGCCGCGGTTCGAGGAGTATCGCGGCTTCTGCTTCATCTGCTTCGACCGCGACGTGGTGCCGCTGGAGGAGTATCTGGGCAATGCGCGCGAATATCTGGACGTGATCTGCGACCAGTCCGAGGCGGGCATGACCGTGGTCGGCGGCACGCAGGACTATTCGATCCGCGCGAACTGGAAACTGCTGACCGAGAACAGCATCGACGGCTATCACGCCGCGACCACCCATGCGACCTATTTCGCCTATCTGCAGAACACCGCCGGCAGCCTGGTGAAGATGGCGGTCGGCGGCTATGGCCGCGACCTGGGCAACGGCCATGGCGTGGTCGAATATGCCGCCCCCTGGGGCCGCCCGGTGGCGCAGTGGATCCCGGCCTGGGGCGACGACGGCAAGCGCGAGATCGACGCGATCTACGCCAGGCTGGTGGAACGTTTCGGCGAGAAGCGGGCGGAGCGGATCGGCGAGCGGAACCGCAACCTGTTCATCTTCCCGAACCTGATCATCAACGACATCATGGCGATCACGGTGCGGACCTATTATCCGACCGCGCCCGCCCTGATGCAGGTCAATGCCTGGGCGATCGCGCCCAGCGAAGAGAGCCAGTGGGCACGCAAGTACCGCCTGAACAACTTCCTGGAGTTCCTCGGCCCGGGCGGCTTCGCAACGCCGGACGACGTGGAGGCGCTGGAGCAGTGCCAGAAGGGCTTCCAGAACGCCGCCGAGGCGCCCTGGTCCGACATTTCCAAGGGCATGGGCAAGACGGAGTTCCGCACCGACGACGAGGAGCAGATGCGCGCCTTCTGGCGGCGCTGGAACGAATTGCTGTTCCCCGACAGCCCGGCGCAGCGGGTGCACGCGCAGGAGGCGGCCGAGTGATGGGCGAGGTCAACCGGATCGAGGTCGAGGATTTCCTGTTCTACGAGGCGGAACTGCTGGACGACTGGCGGCTGAAGGACTGGCTGGCGCTGTTCACCGACGACGCCCACTACTACGTGCCCGCGACGGACCTGCCGCCGGACGCCTCTCCCGACACCAACCTGTTCTACATCGCCGACGACCGGTTCCGGCTGGGCGAGCGGGTGGAGCGCCTGCTGAAGAAAAGCGCCCACGCGGAATATCCGCGGTCGAAGACGCGGCACCTGGTCTCCAACGTGCGGATCCGCGAACGCAAGGGCGACGAAATGGAGGTCGGCGCGGCCTTCGCCACCTACCGTTCCCGAAACGAGGTGACGGATGTCTATGTCGGATCGATCCGCTACCGCATCGTCGCCAATGGCAGCGGGCTGAAGATCCGCGAGAAGCGCTGCGAGCTGGACATGAACGGCCTGAAGCCGCAGGGCCGCATCAGCATCATCCTCTAGGGGCGGGCGGATGAGCTTCCCCTTCCGCTACCGGCGGCTGGCCTATGCCGCGCTGAACGTCACCGACCTGGACCGGTCGGTGGCGTTCTACCGCGACCTGGTCGGGCTGAACCTCAGCGACCGGGACGAGGATCGTGCCGCCCTGCGCTGCGGCGACGACCATCACAACCTGCTGCTGTACCGGGCCGAGGCGCCGGGACTGAAGCGGCTTGCCTTCGAACTGGAATCCGATGCCGACCTGGCAGCGGCCGAGACGCACCTGAAGTCGCGCGGGATCGCCGTGGAGGCCGTGGCGGCGGACGAGCTGGCGGGCCTGAAGATGGGCCGGGCGATCCGCTTCCGGGAGCCCGTCTCCGGCCTCTGCCTGGAGTTCTTCCGTGGCCTTCAGCACATGGCCATCCCCTATGCCCCGCCGCACGCCAAGATCGAACGGCTGGGACATGTGGTGGTCAGCGTGACGGACCTGGAGGCCGTACACGGCTTCCTGGCCGAGGTGCTGAACTTCAGGACCTCCGACTATGTGCCGGGCATCGTGGCGTTCCTGCGCTGCTTTCCGAATCCGCTGCACCACAGCCTGGCGATCGCCGCGGGGCCGGAGAACCGGCTGCACCATGTCAACTTCATGGTCACCGACATCGACGATGTCGGCCGTGCGATCCACCGCATGCAGGACGCCCAGGTGGAGATCGTGTTCGGCCCCGGCCGCCATCCGCCGTCGGGCAGCATCTTCCTGTACTACCTGGACCCCGACGGTATGACGGTGGAGTACAGCTTCGGCATGGAGGAGTTCCCGGAGGAGGCGCCGCGCGACCCGCGCATGCTGGAACCCGTCCCTGCCTCGCTCGACACCTGGGGTGCAAGGCCGGCACCGAACTTCGCCAAGGTCGGCACCATCGAACCCGCCGCGTAGGGGACGGCCGGAAGGGATGTTGCGCAATTCGCTCGCTCCGCTAGGTATCGGGGTC
>NZ_JBHRTR010000028.1:226931-463246 GCF_042646425.1 Marinibaculum pumilum | reverse complement strand
GGCAGTTGGAGCCGGCCGCCGCGCGGCGGCCGGCCCGGGACAGGGTAATGGCATCAGTGGAGCAGCGGCGCCTGCGGGCGGCCGCGCCGGTCGCCAAGGCGGGCACCGGAACGCGGAAGAGCGAAACCTCGCGCGGCGGCGGCCATCGGCGTCCGCGCAAGACACAGGCGGAGCGCAGCGCCGAGACCCAGTTGCGCATCATGGAAGCCGCCGTCCGCCTGATCCGGAACCGCGGCTATGCCAACTTCCGCACCGCGGAGGTGGCGCGCATCGCCGGCGTTTCGCGCGGCGCGATGCTGCACCACTATCCGACCAAGGACGACCTGGTCTACGCCACCCTGCAGCATGTCTATGACAAGTCGCTCGCCCGCACGATGCGACAGGTCACCCGCCCCCGCGCGGACGAAGACGTGCTGGAAGGCATCATCGAGGATGCCAAGGCCTTCTTCTTCCAGGACGATTTCTTCATCGGCCTGGACATCGGCATGGCAACCCCGGACGACGCCTTCCGCGAACGGACCCGGCAGATGGCGAAGGAATCCCGCCTGCCGGCCGAGAAGGCCTGGTACGACGTGCTGGTCGCCTCCGGCATCCCGCCGCAGGTCGCCGAGGATATCCTCTGGCTGACCCTGAGCATCGTGCGCGGCTTCGCCGTGCGCATGCTCTGGCAGGACGAGCCGGATCGCTTCGAGCGCCTGTTCGGCATCTGGCGCGAAATGGCCGGTGCCTACATCGCATCCCACCTGCCAGCGAAGGCGGCGGCGGCCGGCTGATCCCTCCGCCGGCGCCGCTGCGCAGGTGCTGTTAAAAACAGTCCGTACTGCTTGTAAGAGACAACCCGCGACACTAGACTGGACCCTTCCGCCGGTTCAGCACCGCGGCAATAAAGCCGGTCCCGGAAAGAGGCCGGACCGAGGGAGGACAGGATGCTTGGCCACATGATGGACAGGCCGCTGCTGATTTCCGGCATCATCGAGCATGCCGCAACGGTCAGCGCCGGGACCGAGATCGTCGCCCGCCGGATCGACGGGTCGACCCATCGCTACGGCTATGCCGAAGCGGCACGGCGCTGCCGGCAGCTGGCCAATGCCATCGTCCGGCTGAGCATCGCCGACGGCGATGTCGTCGGCTCGCTGGCCTGGAACACGCATCAGCATTTCGAGCTGTTCTACGGCATTTCCGGCACCGGTGCGGTGCTGCACACCATCAATCCGCGGCTGTTCGACGATCAGATCGTCTATATCGTCAATCATGCCGAGGACCGCTGGCTGTTCCTGGACGCCACCACACTGCCCCTGGCGGAACGCCTGGCGCCGCAGCTGGAGACGGTCCGCGGCTGGATCTACATGGGGGCGCCCGGGGAACTGCCGGATTCGGCCTTGCCGGGCCTGCTGTCCTACGAGGACCTGCTCGCCGCCGAAGGCGACGACTATGACTGGCCGGAGTTCGACGAGCGCAAGGCTTCGACCATCTGCTACACCTCCGGCACCACCGGCCAGCCGAAAGGCGTGGTGAACACGCACCGCTCCACGATCCTCAGCACCCTCTACATGAGCACCGCCGACATGATCGGCGGCTATGCCGCCGGCGCGACCGACACCGTCATGCCGATCGCACCGATGTTCCACGGCAATGGCTGGCAGATGGTCTATACCGCGCCGGCGCAGGGACAGCGGATGGTGCTGCCGGGACGCAATTTCGAGCCCGAGAAGCTCTACGAGCAGATGGTGGCGGAGCGGGTCACCCTGGCGGCCGGGGTACCGACGATCTGGCTGGCCCTTGTCGACCTTCTGAAGCGGGAGCGGCTGCCGATGCCCCCCACCCTGCGGGTGGCGCTGACCGCCGGCACCAAGGCGCCGCCCAGCCTGCTGCGCACCCTGCGAGAGGAATATGGCCTGGGCTGCCGGCAGACCTGGGGCATGACCGAGGCACTGGGTGTCACCAAGGCGAGCCCGCCGCCGGGCAGCGCCGATGCCGCACCGGAGGTACAGGAAGCGCTGTCCCTGCGGCAGGGCCGGATGGGCTTCCTGGCAGAGCTCCGGCTGGTCGACGATCAGGGCCGGCCGGTGCCGCATGACGGCGAGAGCCAGGGCCATCTGCAGGCCCGCGGCCCCTGCGTCGCCGCCGGCTATCTGAAGCAGGATCCGGTGGCCGTCGACGGCTGGCTGCCGACCGGCGACATCGCCCGCATCCACGCCGACGGCAGCGTCGAGATCGTCGACCGCGCCAAGGACGTCATCAAGTCCGGCGGCGAGTGGATCCCAAGCGTGCAGGTGGAAGCCGCCGCAATGGACCATCCGGACGTCGCCCAGGCGGCGGTGATTGGCGTCCCGCATCCGAAATGGCAGGAGCGGCCGCTGCTGCTGGTGGTGCCGCGCGCCGGCGCGGCGCAGGACGCCGACGCGATCCGGGCGCATCTGGCGGGCCGCATCGCGAAATGGTGGATCCCGGAAGAGATCCGCTTCGTGGACGAACTGCCGATGACGGCAACGGGCAAGATCCACAAGGTCACCCTGCGCGAACGCTACGGCGATCCGCTGAAGGCTGCGGAATAGATAAGGGGGCGGGGCATGAAGTTCACGGAAGAGCAGGTCGCGTTCCGCGACGCGGTGCGGCGCATGGTGCAGAAGGAAGTCGCACCGATCGCCGACGAGGTCGACCGCAACGACCGCTTCCCGAAGGAGCTGGTGCAGGTCTATTTCGACATGGGCATCCTGCAGATGCGCCTGCCGGAGGAATATGGCGGCGCCGGCGCCAGCCTGACCGATGCCTGCATCGCCTTCGAGGAGGTCGCGAAGGTGTCGGAGACGGCAGCGCTGATGGTCGCCCAGGGCACGATCAGCTTCATCCTGCCGCTGCTGCATTTCGGCACCGAGGAGCAGAAGAGGACCTACCTGCCGAAGATGGGCGAGAAGCCGATGCTGACCGCCATCGCGATCACCGAGCCGCAGGCCGGGTCCGATGTCGGCGGCATGAAGACCCGCGCGGTGCGCGACGGCGACGACTACGTGATCAACGGCCAGAAGTGCTACATCACCTTCGGCGCGGTGGCCGACTATGTCACCGTCTTCGCCAAGACGGGCGAGGGCCGCGGCACCCACAACATCTCCGCCTTCCTGGTCGACACCAGGACGCCGGGCTTCGAGATCGGCAAGCTGGACCGCAAGATGGGGCTGAACGGCATCCCCGACAGCCCGCTCTATTTCGACAATATGCGGGTGCCGGCGGCGAACCGCATCGGCGCCGAAGGCGACGGCTTCAAGATCTGCATGCGCTGCCTGGACATGAACCGGCCCACCATCGGCGCGGTCGCCGTGGGCCTGGCGCAGGGCGCGCTGGACCTGGCGGTCGACTATGCCAAGGGGCGCGAGGCGTTCGGCAAGACCATCGCCGATTTCCAGGGCATGCAGTTCATGCTGGCGGACATGGCGATGCAGGTGGAGGCCGCCCGCTGCCTGGTCTACGAGGTGGCGCGGGTGGCGGACGAGGGCTTTGCCGACGATGCCGCCTTCCATCGCTTCGCGGCACGCGCCTCGATGGCGAAATGCTATGCCAGCGACATGGCGATGAAGGTGACCACCGACGCCGTGCAGGTGTTCGGCGGCGCCGGCTTCATGAAGGACTTCCCGGTCGAACGCTTCATGCGCGACGCGAAGATCAACCAGATCTTCGAGGGGACCAACCAGATCCACCGCCTGATCATCGCCCGGCAGCTGCTGGGCGACGGCCTGGCGGCCTGACAACGACGCACAGATTCGAGGACCCGCACATGGATTTCGGCATCAACGGCAAGACCGCCATCATCTGCGGCGCGAGCAAGGGCCTGGGGCGCGCCTGCGCCGCCGCCCTGGCCGAGGAAGGGGTGAAGGTCACCCTGGTCGCCCGCACCGCCGACGCGGTGGAGAAGGCCGCGCAGGAGATCGGCCGGGCGACCGGCACGGAGACCGTGGCCGTCGCCGCCGACGTGACTACCGACGCGGGACGCGCCGCGGTGCTCGCCGCCTGCCCGGAGCCCGACATCCTGGTGAACAATGCCGGCGGCCCGCCGCCCGGCGACTGGCGCAGCTTCGAGCGCGAGGACTGGCACAAGGCCACCGACGCCAACATGCTGTCGGCGATCCTGCTGATCCGCGACGTGCTGCCGGCGATGCAGCGGCGCAAGTTCGGCCGCATCGTCAACATCACCTCCGCCATGGTGAAGATGCCGCACGAATTCCTCAGCCTGTCCACCGCGGCGCGGATGGGGCTGACCGGCTTCGTCTCCGGCATCGTGCCGAGCCTGGCGAAGGACGGCATCACCATCAACAGCCTGCTGCCGGAGCGCTTCGACACCGACCGGCTGACCTCCAACATCTCCAAGCTGGCGGAGCGCAACGGCATCAGCATCGAGGAACAGCGCGCGAAGCAGGAAGCCGCCAGCCCCACCGGGCGCTTCGGCCGGCCGGAGGAATTCGGCGCCACCTGCGCGTTCCTGTGCAGCGTGCCGGCCGGCTATATCAGCGGCCAGAACATCCTGCTGGACGGCGGCTCCTATCCCGGCGTCTTCTGATCTTCCCGCAATGGTAAGACCAAATGATTTGCGGCATTGTCGGGGAGAAGGACCCAGAACAGGGCCGCCGCGCTGAAGAGGCGGCCGGAGGAGACACGGCATGGAACTGGCCCAGGTCAGCCTGAACGACAAATACGCGCTGGAAGAAGGCCGGATCTACCTGACCGGCGTGCAGGCGCTGGTGCGGCTGCCGCTGATGCAGGCGGCCCGCGACCGTGCCGCTGGGCTGACGACGGCCGGATTCATCTCCGGCTATCGCGGCTCGCCGCTGGGCACCTATGACAGCGCGCTGTGGGGCGCCAAGTCGTTCCTGGCCGACCGCAACATCCACTTCCAGCCCGGGGTGAACGAGGATCTGGGCGCCACCGCCGTCTGGGGCAGCCAGCAGGTCAACCTGTTCAAGGGCGCCAAGGTCGATGGCGTGTTCGGCATCTGGTACGGCAAGGGCCCTGGTGTCGACCGGTCGCTGGACGCGCTGAAGCATGCCAATGCCGCCGGCTCCTCCCGCTATGGCGGCGTGCTGGCGCTGGCCGGCGACGACCATGGCTGCCAGTCCTCCACCCTGCCGCACCAGTCGGAGCAGGTGTTCCAGGCGGCGATGATCCCGGTGCTGAACCCGGCGACGGTGCAGGAATATCTGGACTTCGGCCTGCTCGGCTTCGCGATGTCGCGCTTCACCGGCTGCTGGATCGGCTTCAAGGCGATCTCCGAAGCGGTGGAGAGTTCCGCCTCGATCGCGGTCGATATCGGCCGGCCGGAGATCGTCATCCCGGCCGATTTCGAGATGCCGGCGGACGGGCTGAACATCCGCTATCCGGATCCGCCGATGGCGATGGAGGCCCGCCTGCACGGGCCGAAGATGCAGGCCGTCGCCGCCTTCGCCCGCGCCAACGGCCTGGACCGGGTGGTGTTCGAACCCGACCGGCCGGCCCGCATCGGCATCGTCGCCACCGGCAAGGCCTATCTGGACCTGCGCCAGGCGCTGACCGACCTGGGCCTGCGCCCCGACCGGCTGCACGAGCTGGGGGTGCGGATCTACAAGGTCGGCATGCCCTGGCCGTTGGAGGCCGACGGCGCGCTGCGCTTCGCCGAGGGGCTGACCGACATCATCGTGGTGGAGGAAAAGCGTGGGCTGATCGAGGACCAGCTGATGAAGCTGCTCTATCGCCTGCCCGCCGACCGCCGGCCGTCGATCTGCGGCAAGACCGACGAGGGCGGGCGGATCCTGCTGCCATCCCTCGGGGAACTCAACCCGGCGATGGTCGCCCGCACGGTGGCTGAGCGCCTGCAGCGCCACGACATGGTGGATGCGGCGATGTCGCAGCGCCTGGCCCGGATCCGGGAGAAGGAGGCGCAGGCGGCCGCACCGCCGCCGAAGACGGTGCGCACGCCGTTCTTCTGCTCCGGCTGCCCGCACAACACCTCCACCAAGGTGCCGGAGGGCAGCCGCGCCATGGCCGGCATCGGCTGCCACGGCATGGCGCTGTGGATGCCCGACCGCAACACCCAGACGATCACCCATATGGGCGGCGAGGGGGTGAACTGGATCGGCCAGGCGCCTTTTGCCGGCGACAGCCACGTCTTCCAGAACCTGGGCGACGGCACCTATTTCCATTCCGGCCTGCTGGCGATCCGCGCCGCAGCGGCCGCCGGCGTGAACATCACCTACAAGATCCTGTTCAACGACGCGGTTGCGATGACCGGCGGCCAGCACCATGACGGCCCGTTGACCGTCTGGGACATCACCCGCCAGGTCGAGTCCGAAGGCGCGAAGCGGGTCGTGGTGGTGACCGACGAACCCGACAAGTATCCCGCCGGCGTGCACTGGGCGCCGAAGGTGGAAATCCGCCACCGCGACGAGTTGGACGCGGTGCAGCGCGAGCTGCGCGACACGCCCGGCCTGACGGTGCTGGTCTACGATCAGACCTGTGCCGCCGAGAAGCGCCGCCGCCGCAAGCGCGGCACCTTCCCGGACCCGGCGAAGCGGGTGTTCATCAACGACGAGGTCTGCGAAGGCTGCGGCGACTGCTCGGTACAGTCCAACTGCGTTTCAGTGAAGCCGCTGGACACCGACCTGGGCCGCAAGCGACGCATCGACCAGTCCGACTGCAACAAGGACTTCTCCTGCCTGAAGGGCTTCTGCCCCAGCTTCGTGACGGTCGAGGGCGCCGCGGTGAAGAAGGCCGGCGGCCGGCCGCTGAAGCTCGTCGGCGCGGATGCCGACCCGTTCGCCGACCTGCCGATGCCCGCGCGGCCCGAACTGCAGGAGCCCTACGGCATCCTGGTGACCGGCATCGGCGGCACCGGCGTGATCACCGTCGGCGCCCTGATCGCCATGGCCGCCCATGTCGAGGGCAAGGGCGCCACCGCACTGGACTTCACCGGCCTGGCGCAGAAGAACGGCGCGGTGATGAGCCATGTCCGCCTGGCGCCGGAGCCGGAGGACCTGCATGCGGTGCGGATCTCCGCCGGTGGCGCCAATCTGGTGCTGGGCTGCGACGCGGTCGTCGCCGCCTCCTCCGGCGCGCTGGCGACGATGGAGGAAGGCCTGACCCGTGCGGTGGTGAACGCCAATGTGCAGCCGACCGCCGCCTTCGTCCTGGACAACAAGGTGGACCTGGGCGCCGAGGAGGTGTCGAAGCGCATCCGCGACGCGCTGGCCCGCGACCATGCGGACTTCATCGATGCCACCGGGCTGGCCACCGCGATCATGGGCGACAGCATCGCCGCGAACCTGTTCCTGGTCGGCTATGCCTGGCAGAAGGGCCTGATCCCGCTGAGCCTGGAGGCAATCACCCGCGCCATCGAGATCAACGGCGTCGCCGTCGAGGCGAACATGACCAGCCTGTCCTGGGGCCGACTCGCCGCGCACGACATCGAGGCGGTGCGCCGCGCCGCGGCGCCGCGGATGGCGGCGGCCGAACGGCCGGAGCCGACCCTGGACGAGGTCGTCGCCGACAGGGTGGCGCGGCTGGCCGGCTACCAGGATGCCGCCTATGCGGATCGCTACCGCAAGCTGGTGGAGGAGGTCGCCGCCGCCGAGCGCCAGAAGGCGCCCGGCCAGGCCGGCCTGGCGATGGAGGCCGCCCGCAACCTGTACAAGGTGATGGCCTACAAGGACGAGTACGAGGTGGCGCGGCTCTACACCGACGGCGCCTTCGCGGCGAAGCTGGACCGCCAGTTCGGCGGCGATTTCAAGCTGAAGGTGCATATGTCGCCGCCGCTGATCTCGCGGCCCGACCCGGAGACCGGCGTACCGCCGAAGCGCGCCTTCTCCGGCCGCTGGATCTTCCCGGCCTTCCGGCTGATGGCGAAGCTGAAGGGCCTGCGCGGCACCGCCTTCGACATCTTCGGCTATACCGCCGAGCGCAAGGCGGAGCGGCGGCTGGTCGAGGATTATGCGGCGGTGCTGCGCGAACTGGCCGCCGGCCTGACCGCGGAGCGTCATCCGCTGGCGGTGCAGATCGCCGCCGTGCCCGAGGGCATCCGCGGCTTCGGGCATATCAAGGCACGCAACCTGGACGCGGCGCGCAAGCGCGAGGCGGAGCTGCTCGCCCTCTACCGCAAGCCCGACAGCGGGCTCCAGGCGGCGGAATGACACTCTGACGGAGGACATCCATGGCCGAAATCCTTGCCCTCGGCATCTCCCACTACCCGCCGCTGATCGGCCATGACGAGCGCATGTCGTGGATCCTGCAGCGCATGCTGCAGAACCCCAACCTGCCGGAGCAGCTGCGCGACCCGACGAACTGGCCGGAGCCGATGCAGGCGGAGTGGAGCGACGACAAGGGCAAGGCCGCAGCCGGCCGCCACCGGGCGGACCTGGTCGGCTGGCTGGACCGGGTGCGGGCGGAGCTGGACGCCTTCAAGCCGGATTTCGTGCTGATCTGGGGCGACGACCAGTACGAGAATTTCCGCGAGGACATCATCCCGCCCTACTGCATCAACGCCTATGACAGCTTCCGCTTCACCACCCCGCCGGACAATGTCTGGGGTGAGACGGACAAGGTCTACGAACTGGCCGGCAACCGCGCCGCGGCGAAGATGCTGGCCAGCCGGCTGATCGAGGAAGGCTTCGACACCGCCTATTCCTACGAACCGCTGCACCACCCGCTGGGCCATGCCTTCGCCAATGCGATCATGTACCTGGACTATCAGCGCGGCGGCTTCCCCTATCCGATCGTGCCTTTCGCCATCAACTGCTACGGCCGCAAGGTGGTGGCGCAGCGCGGCGGACTGCCGGTCTTCGACCGCACGGTGTCGGAGGAGGAACTGGATCCGCCGGCGCCGACACCCCGCCGGCTGTTCGACCTGGGCGCCGCCACGGCGCGGATCCTGGCGGAGAGCCCCTACCGGGTAGCGCTGCTGTCCTCCTCTGGCTGGTCGCATGCCTTCCTGACGGCGAAGACGCATTTCCTCTATCCCGACACCCCGGCCGACCGGGACCTCTACGACAAGCTCTGCGCCGGCGACTACCAGGCCTGGCGCGGCTATTCCGGCAGTGCGATCGAGGAGAGCGGCCAGCAGGAGGTGCTGAACTGGATGTGCCTCGCCGGGGCACTCAGCGCGCTGGATCGCCGGCCGTCGGAAACCGGCTTCCTGGATACCTGGATCTTCAATTCCAGCAAGGTGTTCCTGATCGCCCCGCCGGCCTGAGGCCGGCGGCGGCGCTATGCCGGGTCGATCGTGAGCCGCGTGTCGCCGAACCAGATCGATCCCGGGCCGGAGATGGTGCCGGACAGCACCAGGCGGAGCCAGGTCTCGAACACCGGCGCCGCACCGTCGACCGTCACGGTGAAGGCGAATTCCTGCCAGTCCGGGCCCAGCTCCCGGATCGGCACGCCGGGCACCTGGACCCCGTCATAGCCGTACAGCGCGCCGGTCGACAGCTGCAGCGCCGGCTCGGCCCGCAGGAAGGTGCTGACCCGCACCGTCTTGCCGCGCAGGTCGCCGAGCCGGACGACCTTGTGCCCGATGCGCCAGTCGATGCCGTCGACCGGCGGCAGCGGCGGCCGCAGGATGTCGAGACGGCAGGTAGCGGCGCCGTCCGGGCCGCGCACCCCCGCATCCCGGTGCACGCGGATATCGGGCTCCCGCCCCTCGACGACGGAGAACGAGACCTCCCACCGGTCGTCGCCATAGCCGTTGCCGAACCGGTCGACGACCCGGAACGGGCAGGACGCCGCCAGGTCGGTCGGGCCGGCATGGCGCGGCGGCACGGTGAAGAGGTTCAGCACGACGGCCGCCGCCAGGATCGCGAGCGCCGCGCCGGCCAGGGGAAGAAGCAGGCGCTTCATTGCGGCGGCACCGACGCCTTGCGCGCCAGGGTCGCGCGGATCCGGCTGACGGCTTCCGGATGCGCCGCCTTCCACGCATCCAGGCCGGCCCGCCACTCGGCCATGCGCGGCGCGAAGTTCTCTTCCGTCAGCCAGATGCCGAAACTTTCCGGGATCGAAGGATTCTCCCTCCCCGCCAGGCGGTCGGCGATATAGCCGCCGACCAGCGGCTTGAAGTGATTGACGTCGGTCCAGTAGGTCATGCCGTCCGACAGGGGCTCCGCGGTGACCGGGTTGAACAGGGTCATGTCCAGCACCGGGAAGCCGGCCTCCAGGAGCTCGCGCTTGGCCTGCACGAAGGAGGCGAAATTGCCGGTCTCGTCGTAATAGGCCAGGTCGTTCGGCAGGTAGGGCAGGACGGCGAAGATGCAGTCGATGCGGTAGCGGTCGCAGATCGCGCGCAGGTCGGACAGGATCTTCGCCTGCACCGGACCGGACTGGAAGACGTGAAACGGCGTCACGACATTGGCGTAGAAGTTCTCGATGTCCTGCAGCATCGAGGCCGGCGACATCACCATCATCCCGTCCGGATGGATCCAGTAGTAGTGGCCGGTATAGTTCCGGTTCTGCAGGACGGTCCGGACCGACGCCGCCAGGGCGTCGGTCGACAGGAAGGCCGTGGCCAGATCGTGCAGCAGGTCCGCGGTGGATACCGGCACCCCGTGCGGCCCCTTCGGCAGGTGGTAGTGCACGAAGTTGAACTCGAAGACGATGGTCTTCACCGACGGCAGGTAGGGCAGGATCGTCTCCAGCAGCGCCGTGCTCTCGTCGAGGCTGGAGAAATTCAGGCCCAGATTGTAGACCGGCGCCAGGCCGGTGCCGTCGAAACCCGCTGCCGCAAAGCCCTGCCGCACCCGCGAAGTGCCCAGCAACAGGGTCTTCGGCTGGCGCTCGATCGCCTCGATCGGCTTGATCATGCGGTCCAGCTGGCGCCGCTCCATGCGGCGCGAATTCAGCGAGCCCAGGTCCGGGTCGAGCGGCGACAGGCCGTAGGGGTCGATGCCGGCGGTGACCGCCAGCACGCCGCCGAACAGCACCAGGAGGCCGCCGAAGAAGGCAGCCAGGAAACCTCGGGCGGGTCCACGCGTCGCCATCAGGGCCGGCCCGTCAGAACTGGAAGTAGAGGAAGGGGGAGACCCGCGGCAGCTGCAGGATCGCCACCGCCATCAGGACGGCGAGGGACAGCCCCCAGACCGGGGTCAGACGGACCGCCGCGAAGCGCTCCGGCGCCGCGCCTGGCGGCCAGAGGCAGGGCCGGTAGCGCTGGAACATCTCCGCCGTGTTGGGCAGGCAAAGGCAGATCACCAGGCAGATGACCAGAACCGGCAGCGCCATGTCGTAGCCGATGTCGCGGTTGAAGCGGGTCACCGGATGGACCGATTTCGACAACGCGGTGGCCAGCACCTCGTAGAGGCCGGCCATGCCGTTGCGGAAGTTCATGACCAGATCGGTCAGGGTGGTGTGTTCCGGCCCGTGCAGCCCGTAGATGCCGTTCCGGAAGGTCATGCCCTGCCCCGCCGCGGCCTCCGCCGCCGGCACCTGCAGCCCGTACATGGACCGCAGCATGCTGATCGCCGTGCCGATGTCGGGGGCGCGGAACGGCACCCAGGCGGAAACCACCGCGACGAAGGTCAGGGCCCAGGCGGCGATGCCGTACCACAGCCGGCCCGCCAGCCCCTGCAGCCCCGCGATCCGCAGCACGCCGTGCCAGCCATGGTTGATCACGATGTAGCTGCCGTGCAGCACGCCCCACAGCACGAAGGTCCAGCCCGCGCCGTGCCACAGCCCGCCCAGCGCCATCACCACCAGGATATTGCCATAGCGCCGGGACGGACCGAAGCGGTTGCCGCCGAGCGGGATGTAGACATAGTCGCGCAGGAAGCGGGACAGGGTGATGTGCCAGCGCCGCCAGAACTCGATGATGCTGCGCGACTTGTAGGGCGAGTTGAAGTTGAGCGGCAGCACGATGCCGAACATCCGCGCCAGCCCGATCGCCATGTCGGAATAGGCGGAGAAGTCGAAATAGAGCTGGAACGAATAGGCCAGGGTGCCGATCCAGGCCTCCGTCGCCGTCAGCACCTGGCCCGCGGCCGCCTGCTCGAACGCCGGGTCCGCCCAGACGCTGACCCCGTCGGCGATGAAGGTCTTCTTGAACAGTCCGACGGCGAAGATGCCGAGCCCGATGGCGAGGTTCATGAGCCGGCGGTTCGGCCGGTCGCGGTCGAACTGCGGCATCATCTCCGCATGATGGACGATCGGCCCGGCGATCAGCTGCGGGAAGAAGGCGATGAACAGCATGTGCTTGACGACGGAATAGCCGTCCACATGCCGCCGGTAGGAATCCACCACATAGGCGATCTGCTGGAAGGTGTAGAAGGAGATGCCGATCGGCAGCGCCGCCTTGTACAGGGTGAAGTCCTGCGCGGTGCCACCCGAAAAGGCGTGCAGGAAGAAGTTCTCGTACTTGAAGTAGCCCAGGATCGCGAGGTTGAAGATCACCCCGAACGCGGCGGTGTAGAAGCGGAAGGAACCGAGCCGCCGGTAGGACAGGCCGTAGATGCACAGCGCGTTGACGGCGAAGGAGAACAGGAAGATCGCCAGGAATTCCAGGCTCGACCAGCCGTAGAAGACCAGCGAGGCCAGCGCCAGGAAGGTGATCGCGTGATGGGTGCCCAGGCGGCCCTGGATGAAATACCAGACCAGGTAGACGACGGGCAGGAAGGCAAAGATGAAGACGTACGAATTGAACAGCATTGCCCGATGGGTCCCCGAACGGCGCCGGCACAACGAGATCCGGTGCGGCCGCCGCCATCGAAGCCCTCAACCCGGCATCGCCTGCCCGCGATGCCGGAGCGGCTGGTGCAGCCTTGTTGTTTCCCGCAAATGATCGCAAGCCGCACGAAATGTAAAGATCCCCGGCCCGGCGCCAGGCCTTCCCCCATCCTTCCCGGTCAGTCGATGTCGAATCGGACGGTGCGCAGTTCCGCGGCACGTTCCGACAGCATCTCCTCCAGCGCCGGCATTGTCAGCAGGCCGCCCTGGGTATCCAGGCCGGAAACGACGGCGGCCGCATTGACTGCGGCCGCCTGCAGGGCCGCCTGGACCGGGCGCCCCTGCGCCAGGAAGGCGGCGAGGGTGGCAATGAAGGCATCGCCCGCCCCTGCCGTCCCGACGACCTCCGCGCGCAATGCCGGACAATGGTGCAGCCCGTCCGCATCGGCCAGGTAGGCACCCTCCACCCCGTCGGTCACCAGCACGCGGCCGGCACCGCGGCGGCGCAGGCGGGAGACAAAATCGGCCAGGCCCATGTCGAAGCCGCCGAAGGAAAGGCCCATGCGCAGCAGCCGCGGCGCGGCCTCGCCCCAGCGCTCGGGCACCGGATCCTCCTCGTCCTGTGCCGACAGCGCCGGCACCAGCGTCTCCGCCTCCACCCGGTTGATCGCCAGCAGGTCGACCTTGTCCAGGCAGTCCAGGAAGGTGCCGGTGCGCGAGGTGAGCTGCCGGATCCCCGGATTGACGGCGACGAAGGCGCCGGCGTCGCGCGCGCCCGCGGTCAAAGCCGGAAAGCAGTCGGCGGAGCGGTTCGACAGGTTGGTGATGTAGACCAGGTCGCGGTCGGCAAAGATCTCCGGACGGATCTCCGCCGGCCGCAGCAGGGTGTTGGTACCGCGCTGCGTGAAGATGGTCGCGTTGCGGTCGTGGGACGAGACCATCACCGCGGTGCCGGTCGGCAATTCCTCCGCCCGCAGGACATGCCGGTCATCCACCCCTTCCACCGCCAGCCGGTCAAGGATCCGGTCGCCGTTGCGGTCGCGGCCGATCTTCACCAGCACCCCGGCTTCCAGGCCCAGCCGGGCCATCGCCACGGCGGCGTTCACCGCCCCGCCGCCGACATGCTGGGTGATGCTCTCCGCCTCGATCTTCTTGCCCTGTTCCAGCAGCAGGAAGGAGGAGGTGGCGTTGTGCATGGTCATCCGCTCCACGTCGCGGTTGGCGACGAGGACGATGATGTCGGCCATGGCCGAGCCGACGCAGAGGGCGCGAGTCGTCATGGCAGGCGGGATGCGGTACGGGTCTGCATGGCGGCGAGCATAGACCCGCGCCGCGGACGCGGCGAGGGTGGCTCAGACCAGTCGGACCGGGGCGGGATACGCGGCGACCATGCGATCCGATGTCAGCAGCAGAATGCCCTCGACCATGGCCTGGGCGACGAGCATGCGGTCGAAGGGATCCTTGTGCAGAGGCGGAAGGCCGCCCGTGGCCACGGCATGGGCCGAGGTGATCGCTAGCTCATCCCAGCCATGCTCACCCAGGCGCCGGCGCAGGAGCCGCGGATCCACCGCGAAATCGGCGCGGCCGAGCCCCGCCTTGATCGAGATCTCCCACAGGCTGGCGGCACTGAACAACGGCACCGTACCCGGGTCACGCAACAGCTTCAGCACATCTTCGCCCAGCCGCGCGGGCGCACCGGCCGCCCATAGGAGCAGGTGGCTGTCGAACAGGTATCTCATCATCCGGCGATCATGTGCCGTCGACGCCGAACAGGGCCTCGATTTCCTTTTGGCCCATGCGGTCGAAATCGTCCGGCACGCCGATCTCGCCCGCCATGAAGCCGACCCTGTCGGCCGGCGCCGGCAGATCCTGGTCGAGCGGGACCACCTTCACCAGCGGCCTGCCCGCCTTGGCGATGATGAAGGGCTCGCCTCTGGCGGCCTTCTCCACCAGCCGCGAAAGATGGGTCTTCGCCTGGTGGATGTTGATGATGTCCAACTGCCGCCCCTATAAACTAAGTCATATGAACTTAGTTCATCTCCGGCGTCCGTCAAGCCGCGGTCATTGCGGCCGCTCGCCCGCCAGGGTGATGCGGAGCGCGGTGCGGCGGTGGCCGTGATAGTCGTTCACCGGATAGTGCAGGACGGCACGATTGTCCCAGAAGGCCAGCGTTCCCGGGCGCCAGGACAGCCGGCAGGTGAACTCCGGCGCCACCTGGTGGCGGAACAGATAGTCCAGCAGGGGCGCGCTTTCCGCCTCCGTCATCTCGGCGAAGCGGCGGGTATGGGCGATATTGACGTAGAGCGCGCGGCGGCCAGTCTCCGGGTGGATGCGGACGACCGGATGGGTCGCGACGAATTCGGCCCTGGCATCGCGGCCGGCCTCGGCAATGCGGTCGGCACGGGTCGCGGCCACTGCGGCCTTGGCCGAGCTGTGCTCCGCCTGCAGGCTATCCAGCATCCGGCGCAGCCCCGGCGACAGGGTCTCATAGGCCAGGTACTGGTTGGCGAACAGGGTGTCGCCGCCCTGCGGCGGCACCTCTTCGGCCAGCAGCATCGTGCCCATCGGCGGGCAGTCCAGATAGGCCGTATCGGTATGCCAGATGCCGCCGAAATTCACCCGCTCATGTTCCAGCTTCGCGACCCGGATGATCTTCGGATGACCCTCGATGCCGTGCAGGAAGGGATAGTCGGCCGGCGTGCCGAAGGCCGTCGCGACGGCCAGGAAGCGGTCCGGCGTGAGGTGCTGTCCCCGGAACACGATCACCAGATGGTCCAGCAGCGCCCGACGCAGCGCCGCCACCGTTGCCGGGGAGAGGTCACGGGACAGGTCGATGTCCCGGATCTCCGCCCCGATTGCGCCGGACAGACGCTGTATCGCGAATCCCTCAGACCGCCCCTCCCGTTCGTCAGGCATGCCACGTTCCATCCCGTTTCCGTCCGGCCGGAACTCTAGCCGAAAGCCGCCGGGCCGGCAGGCCCGCCGCGGCCGGCAGTCGCGGGGCGGCGGAAAGGCCGCTAGATTGCGTGGTCGAGTGGAGCCTGTCCGGAGAGAGCATGAGCGACGTCGGGAAACCGGAATTCGAGCCCATCAAGCCGAAGCGGGTGTTCGAGGAGATCTGCGACCGGATCCGCGAGCGCATCGCCGCAGGCAGCCTGGGCCCGGGCGACAAGCTGCCGCCGGAACGCGAACTGGCGGCGCAGTTCGGCGTCAGCCGCACCGCCGTGCGCGAGGCCTTGCGCAGCCTGGAGATTGCCGGCCTGGTCGGGCTGCAGAAGGGCGCCAAGGGCGGCGCCACGATCCTGGACGGCAACCCGACCGTCACCCGTTCGCTGCAGGACATGGTCAGCCTGGGCCGGATCTCCCTGAACGACCTGACCGAGGCCCGCATGCTGATCCAGGAGGATATCGTCCGGCTGGCCTGCGCACGGGCGGAGGAGTCCGATTTCCAGGCGCTGGAGGCGGATATCGAGAAGGTCGCGGCGCTGAGCCGCACCGGCCATCTGCGCGACCGGCTGGACCACAGCATCGAGTTCTACCGGATCCTGGCGGAAACCACGCAGAACCAGGTGATGATCATCGTGATCGACGCGCTGACCCATATCCTGCGGCTGGTGGTCAGCCAGGTCGGTCCGGATCCAAAGCATGACCTGGTCGAGCACCGGCACCGCTTCCTGGCTCATCTGCGCGCCGGCGATGCGGACCTGGCGGCGGCGGAAATGAACGCCCACCTGACCAGCCTGCACGATCATCTCGTCCGCGCCCAGCAGAACACCTGGGCGGAACCGCCCGTGAAACGCACGTCCAAGACGCAGTCCGGCGCGCGCCCTGCACGCCCTGCCGCCAAGCGAGCCGCCAGCAGGCCCTGATCGCCGGAAGCGGCTTGGCTCAGCTGCCGCCCGCCGCCAACGCCCGGTCCGCCGCTTCCGCCGCCGCGATGCCGCTGAGCCAGGCGCCATGCAGGTCGCCCATGAAGCGGGTGGAGGCCGCCTCGCCGGCGAAGAACAGGCGGTCCTCCACCGGCCTTGCCAGATCGATGCGCGCATCCGCCCGGCCGGGCAGGGCCGCCGCCACATAGCCCCGCACGAACGGCGCCGCGTCCCAGTCGGCGATGAGGCGGCCCGGCGCCACCCGCGCCCGCAGCGCCGAACCGAACAGGGCGGCGAGGCGGTCGATGCAGTCCTCCGCCATCGCCGCCGCCCCGGCCACGGCCAGGTCGCGACCGAGCGGGCCGCTGTACAGTGCGATCGCGACCGGCCGGCCGCCCGGCCGCAGCAGCAGTTCGACCGCCTCGTGCGCGGCACCGGCCGGCAGCACCAGGCAATGGTCGGGCAGGTCGAAGACCTGCCGCTCGAACGCCAGGACGATCTTGTTGCAATGCCCCATCGGCAGGCCGGCGATGGCGTCCAGCTTCCAGGCCGGCAGCGGCGGGTCGAAGCGGATCGCCTCCGCCTGAAGCACCCCGGTCGACATGGTCAGGATTGCCGCGCGCGCCTCCACCGTGCCGGCGGCGGTCTCCGCCCGGATGCCGGCCGGCGAAACCAGCCGCACGGCGGTCACGGCCGTGCCGAGCCGCAGCGGCAGCCCCTCAGCGAGGCGCCCGATCAGCGCGCCCAGCCCGTCGGTCACCGGCAGGTCGCCGCCCTCGTCCACATAGCGTGCATAATCCAGGCTGGACGCCGCCTCCGGCGCGACCCCCCATTTGGCGATGAAGTCGCTTTCGAAGGACGCCTGCAGGGCATCCTCTGCCGGGGTGTCGAGAAGTTCGGCGACGGGGCGGTCCTCGCCCGCCCGCGCAGCCGCCAGGATCCGGTCTCGGCAGCGCGCATGGTATGCGCCGCGCGCCTGCACCGCGCGATTGCCCAGCCAGCCGCCGCCCGGGGCCGCATGGCGGAGCGGCTGGCCCGTCGCCTCGTAGCGATGGCCCAGCCGGTCGGCCAGGCCGCGGAGGGGATTGTGCGCCGGCGCATGCAGCCAGTGGCAGCCGAGATCGACGGGCAATCCGAAGGTGGCGCGATCGGTGCGGGCCCGGCCGCCGGCCGCCGGCCCCGCCTCCAGCACAAGGCAGCTCCGGCCCAGACCGGCAAGCCGGCGCGCGGCGGCGATGCCGGCCGCCCCGGCGCCGAGGACAAGGATATCGATGGCCATCGGCCCGGACCCGAATGCTCGGTTGCGCTGCGCCGATCGTAGCAGCGGCGCAGCGCCTCACACAGGCGGCGGGACGACAGCCGCGCCTAGTTGAAGTCCTGCGGTTCCCGGTTGCGCACCAGCTGCGACAGGGCGACGGCAATCACCAGGGCCCCGCCGTAGAACAGGTTCTGCACGAAGGTCTGGATGCCCAGGATGGTCAGGCCGGTGATGCCGACGATCAGGAAATAGACCGCCACCAGGGAGCCCCAGGGGTTGAAGCGGCCCGGATAGACCGCGGTCGCGCCCAGGAAGGCGGCGGCGAAGGCGGGCAGCAGGAAGGTCAGGCCCGACAGCGGGTCGGCGGCGCCGATGGTGCCGGCATAGAGCATGCCGCCGCAGGCGGCCAGGAAGCCGGAGACGATCAGCGCGGCGAAGCGCACCCGCTCCACCCTGATGCCCGACAGGCGGGCGACCTCGCGGCCCCGGCCGACGAACAGCAGGCGGCGGCCCGGCGTGGTGTACTCGAAGACGTACCAGAGCAGGATGCACAGCCCGAGCGCGTAGTAGAAGGCCAGCGGGATCCCGAACAGGCGGGTGATGATGACGTACTCGGTCAGGCCGTCCGACAGGCCGCTGATCGTCATCGAGCCCGAGATCCAAAGCACCACCCCCTGCAGGAACGTACCGGTGCCCAATGTCACGATCAGCGAATGGATGCGGAAATAGAGGATGAAGGCGGCATTGACGATGCCGGTGGCGATGCCGGTCCCGGCCGCGACCAGCATCGCCGCCCAGAGCGGCCAGCCGTCCTGCGCATTTAGGACCGCCAGGGTCATCGCCGACAGGGTCGCGACCGAGGCGACGGAAAGGTCGAAATCGCCGGCGGTCAGCGGAATGATCAGCGCCAGGGTCAGCACCACCAGGACCGCCTGCGAGCCGAGCATGGTGGAGATATTGCCCCAGGACAGGAAGGCCGCCGGCTTTAGCGCCCCGAAGATGGCGACCAGGACCAGCAGGGCCACGACCAGCGCATAGGCTTCCGCGATGCGCAGCCAGTTGATCTGCCTTCGCCCGCCGCCCGTGCCTTCCGCCGTCTGCCGCGTCTCGCTCATGGCCGCGCCGTCTCCCCTCCCTGGATGCCGGAGCCGGGGCCGCCGCCCAGGCTGCGCAGGCATTGTTCCGTGATGATCTCCTTGGTGACCTGCGCACCCGTCAGTTCCTGCACCACCCGGCCGCGGGCGAAGACCAGGACCCGGTCGCAGATCTGCGCCAGCTGCTCGGCATCGGTGCTGGCCACGACCACCGAGGTCCCGGCGGAAGCAGCCTCGTCCAGTGCCTGGAACAGCCGCTGCCGGGCGCCCACATCGACCCCCTGGGTGGGTTCGTCGAGCAGCAGCAGGTCCGGCTGCGTCTGCAGCCATTTCGCCATCAGCACCTTCTGCTGGTTGCCGCCGCTCAGCGCGCTGAGCAGATAGTCGGGCCGGTTGGGCCGCACGTCGTAGCGGCTGCCGAGGTCGCCCGCCCGGTCGCGGATGCCGCCCCAGTCCAGCCCGAGACCGCCCAGAAAGTCACCAAGCACCGGCAGGGTGACATTGTCGGCCACCGAGAGGGAGCCGATTCCCGCGGCATGCAGCCTGTCCGACGGCAGCAGCGCCATGCCGGCGGCGATCGCCTCCGGCGGCGCCATCCGGCGCAGGTCGAAGCTGCCTTTCGGCAGCTCGATCCGGCCGTCGCCCGCGGGGCGGGCGCCGTACAGGAGATAGGGCAGCGCATCGAAGCCGGAGCCCAGCAGGCCGGTCAGGCCCACCGTCTCGCCACGGTGCAGGTCCAGGGAGACGTCCTGCAGCGGGCCGCCGCTCAGGCCCTGGATGCGTACCGCCAGCGGTTCGCCGGCAGCGTCGTGCGGACGGGCATGGAACAGCTCCACCCGGCGGCCGATGATCATCTCGACGAAGGCGTCGGCATCGGACTCCGCGGTGACCAGGGTGCCGGCCAGCCGGCCGTCGCGCAGCACGGTCGCGCGGTCGGTGATCTCCATGATCTCGTCGACATCGTGCGAGACGAAGATCACCGAGGCGCCTTCGCGCACCACGTCGCGCACCAGGGAGAAAAGCTGATCGACCCCGGAGGAGGGCAGGAACGGGGTCGGTTCGTCCAGGATCAGGATGCCGCGGCCGCCGCCCCCGGCCCCTTCGCCGCGGTCCACATGATGCACATCCTCGAAGGCCCGCACGATCGCGACCAGCGCCCGCTCCACCTGGGAGAGGTCGGCGAGCCGGGCCTGCGGATCGATGTCCAGGCCGAAGCGGGCGAAGGTCTCGCGCGCCAGCGCGCGCTCCCGCGCCCAGTCGATGCGCCAGCTGGTCTCGGTCGCGAAGCGCGCCAGGCGCAGGTTCTCCAGCACCGTGAGCGAGGGCAGCATCGCCAAGTGCTGATGGACGAAGGCGAGCCCGAGCCGGCGCGCCTCGCCGGGCGGGATCGGCAGCGGCACCTCTCTGCCGTGCAGCAGCAGCCGTCCCCCCGGCTCCGGCTCGTGAAAGCCGGCCAGGATCTTGATCAGGGTCGACTTGCCGGAGCCGTTCTGGCCCAGCAGGCCGTGCACTTCCCCGCTGGCGATGTCGAGGTCGACATCGTCCAGGGCGAGCGCCCCGCCGAATCGCTTGCTCAGGCCCCGGATCGACAGTGCCGCCCGAACGTCCGGCGCTCCGGCATCCGCCGGGGCGCCACCATCGGTGCGGGAGGCGGGCGCCGCCGCCCGGTCGGCCGGCGACGCCCCCTGGCTCACTCGACGCCCCAGAGCTTCCGGTAGCCGCCGACATGCATGTCGCCATAGCCCCGGTCATAGTCCGCCGGCGTGCCGGCATCCTTCGCATTGGCCTCGGTGAACAGATAGAACGGCACGTAGAGCTGGTCGGACGCCTCCATGCCGCACATCAGCCGCATCTCGTTGTCCAGGATGCCGCGGGCGATCCAGCCCAGGCTCTCGCCGACATCCATCTCCACCTCGCCCTTCTGGATCGCGTCGATCACGAACGGTGTGCCGTTGAAGGTCGCGATCTTCACCTGGCCGGTCTTGCCGGTGATCTTGATCGCCGGAATGACGAACTGGGACATGCTGTCATAGATCGGCAGGATATAGTTCACCGTGGGATCGGAGATCAGCCCCGACTGGACGCTGGACTGGATCTTTGTCGACCATTCCGGCACCGGTGCATTGACGTAGGTGTACTTGCAGTCGGCACAGTTGGCATCGAGGGTCTTCTTGATGCCTTCGACGAACGGCGCCGTCGGCACGATCTCGTCGGAGCCGATGATGATCGCGTTCACCTTGCCACCGGTCTGGGCGATCGCCCAGTTGGCCATGATCTCGCCCGCTTTGTGGAAGGGGATGCGCGAGGTGCCGTCGAGGCTCGGATCGGGATCCTGGGTCGTGTCGTAGAAATGCGAGGTGAAGACCTTCAGCCCGGCCGCCTTTGCCGCCTTGATCTGCGGCCCGAGGACCGCCGGGTTGACGCCGCCCAGCAGGTCGATGGCATCGAAGCCGTTGTTGATGGCGTAGTCGAAGCCCTGCACCCACTGGGTGGGCCGGGCCTGGTTCTCCCATTCCACCACCTCCAGACCGACCTCCTTGCCGGCTGCGGTCATCGCCGTGGCGATGTTCTTGGTGAACGGGTTGGCGCTGGAGACCGGGATGACCAGCAGCTTCTTGCCGCCCACGCAGGCCTTGGCATCGAAGGGCGGGTTCGGTGGAGCGAACTTCTCCGGCAGGCTGGAATGTGCCGCCACCATGGCCTTGGCGTCGGCGAGGCCGTCGGCCTTGGCGCCGGGAGTGGCGAACGCAAGGGCCGACAGGGCCGCCGCGCAGGCAAGGACGCGAACAGGTACGCTTCGGGTCGACATGTTCTTCTCCTCCATCTTTCGCCCGGCAATGCGCCGGGCTGCCGTACTCGATCCGGTTACAGTCTCGGTCACTCCTGCCCTGTCGTCGGCGCCACCGGCGCACGACGGAGATGCCAGTCGGTGCGCGCCTGCCAATAGGCACCGGCGCGGAGCAATGCCGCCTCGTTCCACCAGGCGCCTTCCAGCAGCATGCCGATCGGCAGCCCGGCGGCGGTGAGGCCGCAGGGCAGGCTCAGTCCCGGCGTGCCGGCCAGGCCGCCGCCATAGGTGAAGCGGGTGGCATGTCGGGTCGCCTCTTCCAGGTGGCTCTCCTCCACGATCGGCGGGGCCGGGAAGGGCGAAGTCGGAAAGAGCAGCATGTCGATGCCGGCGAAGATGCGCTTCAGGCCGCGGCACCAGGCCTCCCGGAACCGCATCGCGCGCGCATAGCCGGTGCCGCTGACGGCGCGGCCCTTGATCATGCGCTCGAAAACCGGGTCGGAGATCTGCGCCCGGCGATGGTCCAGCGCCTCTTCATGCAGGGCGCAGGCATCCGACAGGATGATCGCGGTGGCATGGGCATGCGCCACCTGCGCATCGGGCACGGTCACCGGCACCAGTTCCGCACCGCCGGCGGCGAAGGCATCGGCGGCGGCACGCACCGCATCCGCCACTTCCGGATCGACATCGTCGAAGTAGAAATTGCGCGGCAGGCCGATCCGCAGGCCCGCCACGTCGGGCCGCGGCAGCAGCAGGTCGGGTTCCAGCGGCCGGTCCTGCGACAGCGGATCGCCATCGTCATAGCCGGCCAGCACGCAGAGGATGCGGGCCAGGTCACCCACCTCGCGCGCCATCGGCCCGATCGTGTCGAAGGTGGTGCTGACCGGCAGGCAGCCGCGGTTGGAGACCCGGCCATGGGTCGGCCGCAGGCCGGCAATGCCGCAGAACCCGGCCGGCACCCGGATCGAGCCGCCGGTGTCGGTGCCCAGCGCCGCGTCGCAGAAGTCCAGCGCCACCGCGGCGGCGGACCCGCCGCTGGAGCCCCCGGCGATCCGCGCCGGGTCCCAGGGATTGCGCACCTGGCCGGCAACGGCATCGGTGGAGCGCACCCCGAAGGCCAGCTCCATCATCGCCGCCTTGCCCAGGATCACCGCGCCGGCGCGGCGCAGCCGCTCCACCACCGGGGCATCGGCATTCGGCACATGATTGGCGAACAGCTGCGAGCCGCAGGCGGTGCGCAGGCCGGCGGTGTCGATATTGTCCTTCACCGCCAGGGTCATGCCCTGCAGGAGGCCGCCGGCAGGTCCCGCCGGAGCAGCGCGCGCGCCATCCTCGTCGACCAGCGCCATCGCGCAATAGGCCGGATTCAATGCCGCGATCCGGTCCAGCCGCGCCTGCAGCATCTCAGCCCTCCCCCTGTTCCATCAGCGCCTGCAGAAGATGGCCGGTCAGGATCATCTCCGGGATCTTGGCGCCGAAAAAGGCGCAGACCCGGAGGACATGGTCCGCCTGCGACGGCTCGGCCGCGGCGACGCTGCGGGTGCCGATCACCTCGGCCCGTTCCCTGAGATCCTTCTCGACCGCTCGGCGGATCGCACGGGACAGCGCCTCCACGGTGCCGTCGGCATAGAGCGGCTCCAGCTGCGCGGCCGCGATGGCCAGCAGAGGCGGCCAATGGGCGAGGCAGCGCCACAGGGTCGGTGCGGCGGCGAAGGCCTCCCGCCCGCCGCGGGTGGACAGCCATGCGATCAGATCGGCCTGCGCCGCCGGCAGGGTGTCGAAGTCCAGCGGCGGGCGATGCGGAATGCCGGGATGCGGCAATTGCTCCCCCACCAGGGAGGGATCGGCGCCGTCGATCATGCGGCCGTCGCGCAGGGCCTGTTCCAGCAGCAGGACCACGGTCAGGTTGAAGGGATTGGCGGCATTGAAGCCGGCCACGACCGCGCGGGCCTCGGCCAGGTCCTGTGCCGACAGCCCCAGCAGCGCCCAGCCCGGCGCCGGAAGCCGGGCGAAGGGCCGCCCCGGAGGCGGCACCGCGGCGCGGGCGGCGGCTGCCACCATGCCGCTGCGGAAGGCCGGGCGCAGCACGTGCCAGGCCCAGCACAGGGCCGCCGGGTCGGTGGCCAGCACGCGGTAGAACAAAGGCACCAGCTCGTAGCCGCCGATCGCCCGCAATTCCCCGTAGATCCGCAGGGTGTCGCCGCTGGCCTCGACCTCGGCCACCTCCGGCATCCGCGCCGGCGCCCCATGTCCGGCAGCCGTCCCGCCCTGGCCCCCGCCCGGGCCGGGCGGGGCGTGCTGCGGTCGCGGGCTGCCCGGGGCGGGGATCATGCGGAGAAGTTCTCCCCGTGCTTGAGCCACCAGTTGGCGATGTCGATGCGCCGGCAGAACCAGACCCGGTCATGACCCAGCGCATGCTCGATGAACTCGCGCAGGGCATGGATCCGGCTGGCCTGGCCGATCAGCCGCGGATGCAGGCCGACCGACATCATCCGGGGATGTGTCTCGCCCTCCGCATAGAGCTGGTCGAAACCGCGCTTCAGGTTGTCGGCGAAATCGGTCGGCGAGCCATAGGCCGGCAGCGCGCCGAACTTGCCGTCGTTGTAGGTCATCGAATAGGGCACCACGAGGTGCCGCTTGCCGTTCACGTCGACATGGTAGGGCAGGTCGTCGTTATAGGCGTCGGAATCGTAGACGAAGCCGCCTTCCTCGACGATCAGCTCGCGGGTGTTCACCGACGGCCCGTAGCGGCAGTACCAGCCCTGCGGCCGCTGGCCGGTGGTTTCCCGGATCGACTCGATCGCCCACTGGATATGCTCGCGCTCCTCCTCGCGGCTCAGCTTCCAGACCTCCTCCCACCGCCAGCCGTGGCTGCAGGGTTCGTGCCCGGCCTCGGCTATCCAGGCGCCGACCTCCGGGTTCAGCTCCAGCGCGGCGGCGCAGGCATAGAAGGTGACCGGCAGGCGGAATTCGGTCAGCAGGCGCTCCAGCCGCCAGATGCCGGCCCGGCTGCCATATTCGAAGACCGATTCCACGCACAGGTCGCGGTACTGCGGGTCCATGTCGTAGATCAGCTCCGCCAGTCCGTCGTTGCGGCCATCGCCGCCGGGATGGCTGTATTCCGACCCTTCCTCGTAGTTGATCACCAGGCTCACCGCGATCCGGGCATCGCCCGGCCAGCGCACCCGGGGCACATGCCGGCCATAGCCGGGCATGTCGCGCCGCGGTCCCGGCACGTCGGCGAATGCGAACGGTTTCCTGGTCATCTTCCCTGCCCTCCTGCTGCCCTGTCCTGATGCCGCGCAAGCCGCCTGCCGTCAGATCACTCCGCGCTCGCGCAGCGCGGCGATCCGCTCCGGGTCGAGGTTCAGCAACCCGCCCAGGATCTCCTCGGTATGCGCGCCGAGCTCCGGCCCCAGGCTGTCGATCCCGCCCGGCGTGGCGCTCAGCCGCGGCATCACCTCAGGCACAGCCACCTCGCCCAGCAGGTCGTGCGCCACCCGGGCGATATTGCCGCGGGCGGCGTATTGCGGATCCTCGAAGATCTCCGCGATCGACAGCAGCGGCCCACAGGGCACCTGGCCGCGGTCGCACATCTCCATCAGCTGGTCGCGGTCATATTTCTGCGTCCAGGCGGCGACATGCGCGTCCACCGTCGCGCGCTCCGCCTCGCGCTTCTCGATCGTGCCCCAGCGGCCGTCGCCGCCCAGCTCCGGCTCTTCCATCAGGTCGGCCAGGCGCTGGAAGATCTTGTCGTTGGTGCATGCGATCGCGATCCACTTGCCGTCGCGGGTGGGATAGTGGCTGTGCGGCACGACATTCACCGTGCCCGGCCCCATCCGTTCCCGCACATAGCCGCGATAGGCATAGGCCGGCGTCAGCTCGTCCAGGATCCGGAACACCGATTCATAAAGGCCGATATCGACATACTGTCCCTGGCCGGTGCTCTCCGCGACCCGTAGCGCCATCAGCGCGCCCACCGCGCCGTAGATGCCCGACAGATAGTCCGGCAGCGTGGCGCTGCCGGGGGTGACCGGCGGCCGGTCCGGATAGCCGGCCAGGTAGGAGATGCCGCCGAAGGCATTGGCAATGCGGCCGAAGCCGGGCCGGCCGCGATAGGGGCCGGTCTGGCCATAGGCGGAGATCCGCACCATCACCAGGGCTGGGTTGATCGCCTGCAGTACGTCCCAGCCCAGGCCCCAGCCCTCCAGGGTGCCGGGCTGGAAATTCTCCACCAGGACATGGGACTGCGCGACCAGGTCCTTCAGGATCGCCGCGCCTTCTTCCGTGCGCAGGTCCAGGGTCAGCGACTTCTTGTTGCGGCTTTCCGACAGCCAGGGCAGGGTCATGCCCGCCTCCGTCGGCGTGCCGAACTTGCGCAGGGGACAGCCGGTCTTCGGCAGCTCGACCTTGATCACCTCGGCGCCGAACTCGCCCAGCAGGGTCGCCGCCGTCGGGCCTGCGATGAAGGTGGCGCAGTCCAGGACGCGCACGCCGCTCATCGGCCGGGCAGCCTCCGCACCGCTCATGCCATTCCCTCCGTCCGATGCCGCTGGCTCACGCGCCTGCTCCCTCTGCCGTTGCGACCTGCGCCGGGCCCGTCGCGCCGGCCGCTGCCGTCCGCGCGTCCAGTTCCTCGGCCAGGGCGATGATGCTCTTCGCCTTCAGCACGATCGGATAGTCGATGAAGACACCGCCGACGGTGATCGCGGCGGCGCCACGCGCCTCGGCGGCGGCGAATTCCGTCACCACCTGGCGGGCGAAGGCGACCTCGTCCGGGTCGGGGGCGAAGATCCGGTTCGCCACCGGCACCTGCGCCGGATGGATGCAGACCTTGCCGCCATGGCCCAGGTCGCGCGCCACCCGGCAATCCCCTTCCAGCGCCTCCAGGTCGCGCACCGCCAGGTGCGGCCCGTCGATCGGGCGCGGCAGGCCGGCGGCGCGGGCGTCGTAGACCAGCTTCGCCCGGCCATAGGCGATCGCCGCCGACAGGTCGCCGCGGATCGTCGGGATGCCGATATCCTTGCCCAGGTCGCCGGAGCCGAAGCCGATCGACACAAGCCGCCCGCCGGCGGCGCAGATGTCGGCGGACACGGCAATGCCGGCACAGGTCTCCACCAGGGCGATGATGCCGATGGCGCCGGGCTGCAGCCCGGCTTCCGCCTCCGCCGCGTCCAGCACCTGCGACGCGCGCGCCAGGTCGCGCGGACTCTCCACCTTCGGCAGCACGACAAGGTCCAGGTCGGCGCAGGCGATGCTGCGCAGGTCCTCAACCGTCAGCCCGGTGTCGTAGGCATTAACCCGCACGCAGGCCAGCGGTCCGACGCCGCGCGCCCGGCGCTCCGCACGCAGGGCGGCCAGCGCCTGCCGCGCGGCGCCGCGGGCGGCGGCCTTCTGGTCGTCGGCGACCGCATCCTCCAGGTCCAGCACGACGGCATCGGCGCCGCTGGCGCCCAGCTTGCCGGTCTTGCGCGGCTCGTTCGCCGGCGCGAAGAGCAGGCTGCGGATGATCGGCGCCCTCATCCCCTGCTCATTCCTTGCCCTCCGGCAGCATCACCATGCGGCCGAAGAAGTTGCGGCTCTCCATCACCTCCTGCGCGGCGCCGGCCTCGGCCAGGTCGAAGGTCTTGAAGATCACCGGCTTCAGCTTGTCCTGCGCCACCAGGTCCAGGACGGTGGAGACGATCGCCCGGGTGGAGCGGCCGCAGCCATGCATCGAGATGTGCTTGCGGAAGAACTCGATCATGTCGATCTCCACCTGCTCGCCGGCATGGGCACCGACGGTGACGATGCGGCCGCCATCGGCGGTGGCCGCTACGCAGTCCAGCAGGCGGTCGCCGCCGACCATGTCGAAGGCGATATCGACACCCAGACCGCCGGTCAGGCCGTAGACTGCCTCGCCGATATTGGTGGTGGCATAGTTCAGGACCTCGTCCGCCCCCAGCGCGCGGGCGGCGGCGAACTTCTCGTCGGAACCGGTGGTGGCAATGACATGGGCGCCGGCCAGCTTGGCGACCTGGATGCCGGCCGAGCCCACGCCGGAGCCGGCGGCATTGATCAGCACCGTCTCGCCCACCTGCAGGCGGCCGACATCGATCAGTGCCTCCCATGCGGTGGCAAAGGGCACCTGCGCGGCCACCGCCTCGGCAAAGCCGAGCCCGTCGGGCAGCCGCACGACATTGTTCTCGCGCACCTTGGTAAATTCGGCATAGGTGCCCCAGGTGGTGACACCCAGGACCTCGCCCTTCAGGCAGATATTCTCACGCCCCCGCAGGCAGTTGCGGCAGGTGCCGCAGCTCAGCAGGAAGTGCGGCGCCACCCGGTCGCCGGGCTTGAAGGCGGTGACCCCGGGACCCACGGCCTCGACCGTGCCGGCGCTGTCGACGCCCATCACATGGGGGAAGGACTGTGCCACGCCGAAGATGCCGCGGCGGACATCGGTGTCGCAGTGGTTCACGCCGGTGGCATGATTGCGGATCAGGACCTCGCCATAGCCGGGCTCCGGCGTCGGCGCCTCCTCGTAGCGCAGCTCGTCGAACCCGCCATAGCCCTTGAGGACGATCGCCTTCATGCCGTCAAGCCTCCCCTTCCGCGAACGGATGCGGCCACCGCCGGCCGCGCCGGATGCGGGCCTGCGGCGCCGGGGCCGCGAACATGTCCGGCATTGGCCGCCCGCGGGAGCTGTCCTATGATCGTAGGCGCCGCCCGGCGGGCTTTCCATGCCCGCGGCCATAAGTACGTACTTATCCTTGCACTCGGCCAGCAGTGTGTAAAGCTGTGTGGCGGACCAGAGCGGTGCATGGAGGATCCGACCGGAATGCCCTGTCGGAAATGTGCGTACTTATGCATGCCTGCGACCGGACACGCCCCTGCAGGGCACCGGCGGTGACGGCCGGGCCCGGAGACGGGGACCGGCCGGCCGCGGCGACCGGCAGCGGGCCCGCCGATGCCGCGCCGCTCGCGCCGGCTACGGGGGAGCCGCCGCTCTACCTGAAGGTCGCCCATCGCATGCTGGAGCAGATCCAGCGCGGCGACTATCCGGTCGGCACGCTGCTGCCGACCGAGGTGGAACTGGCGGCGCTCTACGGCGTCAGCCGACAGACGGTCCGCCAGGCCATCGCCCAGCTGCGGCAGAAGGGCCTGGTCTCCGCCCGCAAGGGCGTGGGCACGCGGGTGGACTCGATCCGCGCGGCACGGCGGTTCAACTATTCCGTCCAGTCGGTGGAGGACCTGTTCAGCCTTGCCGCCGATACCGAGATGCAGGTGAAGAGCCGGACCCCCTTTACCGCGCGCGGCCGCAGTGCCGCCCTGCTGGGCTGCCGCAGCGGTCATCGCTGGCTGCATCTGGGCTGCCTGCGCGTGATCGCGGGCGAGACCCGGCCCCTGGCCTGGACCGACATCTATGTCGACGGCCGGCTGGCGCCGATCCTGAAGGGCCGGAGCCGCTTCCGCTCCGCGCTGTTCGCGCTGCTGGAGCAGCAGTCGGGCGAGACGGTGGTCGAGATCCAGCAGGAGATCCGCGCCATCACCCTGGACCCGGTCTATGCCGGGCGGCTGGCGGCGGAGCCGGGCGCCGCCGCGCTGCAGATCACGCGGCGCTACTTCTCCACCGGCCGGCGCCTGATCGAGGTCTCGGTCAATACCCTGCCGGCGGACCGCTTCTTCTATTCGGTGGAGATCTTCCGGGAATAGCCCCCAGCGGCCCTCTTCCAGGCGGCCGTCACCCCTGCGGCGGCAAGGCGTCGATCGCCGCGCGTTCCAGCTGCGGCAGGTCGTCGGGAACCCGGTAGTAGCCCGCCGCGTCCGCCGCATGGATCTGGCCGGCAAGGCTCAGCCCCTCGACATCGTCCAGTGCGCCGGCGAATACCGCGACATGGTCGCGCTCGTTCAGCTTGAAGAACAGGGTCGACCCGCAGGTGCCGCAGAAGGCCCGGCGCGCCTTGGCCGAGGAGGCGTACCAGCGCAGCCCCTCCTCGTGCAGCAGTCGCAGCCGCGCCTCCGGCACCTCGGTCGCCGCGGTGAAGTGCCCCGACATCTTGCGGCACTGCCCGCAATGGCAGGCGATGATCGGGCGCAGGGGCCCCGCCACCTCGAAGCGCACCGCGCCGCAGGCGCAGCTGCCCCGCCGGACCCCCGACACGCGGCCGGATGCGGCATTCCCGTCTGTCTCGGACATGGCTGCTCTCCCCGTTCGGCTGTACGACACGCCCCCCGATACCATCGCGGCCCGGCGGTGCCGAACGAATTTCCCTGAACAGGGCATTCACGCATTGCAATGAGGCGGTATTGCCCCATGATCATTATCATAATAACTATTCGCCGATTTCGCGGAGGCGAGCGATGAGCAGCAACGGTCCCGACGGGCCCCAGGCCCCGATGCCTGCGATTCACGAGGAACGGACGGTGCCGGTGGAGCATGACGCCGACATCGTCGTCGTGGGCGCCGGACCTGGCGGCTTCGCCGCCGCCCTGCAGGCGGCGCGGATGGGCGCGAAGGTCATCCTGGTGGAGAAGTTCGACATGCCCGGCGGGGTCCATACCTCCGGCCTGCAGGGCTCCGCCGGTGCCGGAGTCGGCGGCATTCACAGCGAGTTGATGGCACGCTTCGCCGACGAGGGCCTGATCTATACGGCGACGGAGAAGACCCATCCGGACTGGGCCGGCAATCCGCTTTCGCACTACGAGCGGTTCAAGACACCGGGAGATCCGTTCACCCGGATGACCTTCAATCCGGAAGGTGCCGGCTGCGTGATGAGCCAGATGCTGGAGGAGGCCGGCGTCACCGCCCTCTACCAGACCCGGTTCGTCGACTGCGTGATGGCGCAGGGCCCGGGCGACGACCGGATCCGCGCCATCGTCGTGGAGAATGCCAGCGGCCGGCAGGCGATCACCGGCCGCATCTTCATCGAGGGGTCGGGCACCGGCGAACTGGTCGCCCGTGCCGGCGCCCCCTTCGTCCGCGGCGGCGGCGGCCAGCCGGACACGGCGGCCTGGGACGGCGTGGCGCGGCCGATCCCCGGCGGCCTGCTGTGGTTCATGAACAATGTCGATTTCGACGCCGTAGTCCGCCACCAGCGCGACGCGCAGGACCCGCTGCTGGAGAAGGTGATCGCGGAGGCGCAGGCCGCCGGCGACCTGCCGGCCGACCTATACCGGCCGCGCATGGCCGGCAGCAACATCTATGGCGACTTCTATATCGGCCATCCCACCGTGGACATGAGCCCGATCGCCGCCGACGGTACCTACTGCTTCTGGCAGAACGTGCCCTACGAACTGGCGCTGCACATGGACGAAAGCGCCGCGGACGAGGCCCTGGCCACCCGCCTGCTGCGCGGCTTCGTCGCCGCCGAGGCGGGCTTCCTGAGGAAGTATGTCCCCGGCTTCGAGAATGCCGCGATCGCCGGCGTTGGCCGCTATGTCGGCGTGCGCGACGGCCGCCACCCGGTCGGCGAGCATGTCTTCAGTCTGGAAGATGCGCGGGCGGAGCGACGCTTCCCCGACGCCGTGACCCGGCCGATGAAGAAGGCGTTCCACTGGGACGGCCACCGGCCCTACGAGATCGAGGTGCCGTTCCGCTGCTTCCTGCCGAAGAAGGTGGACAATCTCATCCTGACCGGCGCCTCGCTCTCCTTCACCTACGACACGATCTTCATGGTGATGCGGAACTTCCCCTGGTGCAGCCAGACCGGGGAGATCGCCGGCTTCGCCGCAGCCCGCTGCATTGGGCAAAAGATCGGCCCGAAGGAACTGGACTGGTCGCAGCCCTACTTCTGACGGGCCGGGTCAGGCCTCCTCGTCCGCATCGCCGCCGTCCGTGTCGCCGCCCTCCGTGCGGCCGCCGTCTCGAGTCGATCGTGGCGCGGCCCCCGGCAGGCTGTCGGGGTCGGTGAGGTAGGGGTGCCGCTCCGGCAGGGTGACGATTTCACCAAGCAGTTCGGTGAGCGCCAGCAGGCTGGGCCGGTCCACGACCTGCCGCAGCTGCGCGGTGCGGGCATCCAGGGCCGCGCCGACCTGCATGCAGAGCCGCCGCCCGGCCGGGGTCAGCACGACTTGGGCCCGGCGCTGGTCGCCATCCACGGCCAGCCGGTCCAGGTAACCCGCCATCCGCATCTCGTTGAGCACGCGGGAGACATTCGGCGGGTGCATGAAGGCCTGGCGCGCCAGCTCCGAGGGTTCGAGCCTGTCCGCGTCGTAGAGCGCGCGTAGCACCCGCCACTGCCGTTCCGTCAGCCCTGCCGACCGGAACAGCGGCCGGTAGAGCTGCATGACCGCCTCCCGCGCCCGCAACAGCATCACTGGTAGCGCGTTGCCCAGACTGGCATTGGGCCGCCAGTCGTCGCCACCATCCTCCCGCTCAGCCATCGGCCACTCCAGCGCCCTTGATGGTCCGCTTCCGTGCACTCTTGATCCGATACATCGCCTCGTCGGCCAGTCGCAGGAGTTCCGCGCAGCTTCGTGCATCGCACGGATACAGGGCCAGCCCGGCGCTGATACCGGCACTGACCCTGATGCCGCCGAGGTCGAACGGCGCACCGTCGATGGCCGTGACGAACCTATCGACCGCCGTCTGCGGCACCGCAGGTTCGCCACGTTCGAGATCCTCCAGGATCGCCACGAATTCATCACCGCCAATCCGGGCGAGCAGATCGCTCTTGCGCAGGCACCCGGCGAGGCGCGCCGCCGCCTGCCGCAGCAGTTCGTCGCCTGCCTCATGGCCATGCGTGTCGTTCACGGATTTAAGGCCATCCAAGTCCATGAATGCGATACCGAAGGCAATGTCATGCCGTTCCGCGCGATGCGCCAGATAGTCCAGTCGCTCATTGAAAGCACGACGATTGGGCAGACCCGTCAGTTCGTCGACCGACGCGCTTCGCAGGGCCTCCGTTTCCTGCCGTTTGGCGTCCAAGGCCTCGCCGATGGTCTTAGCGAGAAGAGCCGTCGAGATCTCCGACTTGCTGACATAGTCCGCCGCGCCCCCCTTCAGCGCATCGACGGCCACTCTTTCGTTTCCCGACCCGGTGATCATCACCATCGGCAGGTCGGGATGGCGCATGTGGAGTTCCTGAATAAGGTCCAGCCCGCTGGCCCCCGGCATCGAGAAGTCGAGCAGAACGCAGTCAAACGAATCTGCCTTCAGGCATTCCAGACCCTGCTCCGCCGACTCCGCCTCTACCACCTCCGAGACATCCAGTTCCGTTGTCCGCCGCAGATTGCGCCGGATCGCCTCCCGATCGTCAGGACTGTCGTCAATCACCAGGATACGCATGGCCGGCCCCGTCTCTAGGCCTTCGGCAGCAGAGCGACCTGCAGCCAGTAGTCCTTGAGTACGCCGACGGCCTTGAAGAAGCCGTCCAGTTCGACCGGTTTCTTGATATAGGTGCTGGCGCCCTCCGCGTAGCAGTTGTGAATGTCCCAGTCGTCGTCAGAGGTGGTGAGGACAACAACGGGGACCGTCCGCGACGATTCGTCGGCCTTGATCGCCCGGAGCACCTGCCGCCCGTCCACACCGGGCATGTTCAGGTCCAGCAGAACCAGCGCCGGCCGCGGACCGGGCCCGGGATTCCCATCGCTGCGTGGCGCCAGAATGTAATCCAGCGCCGCCTGCCCGTTGTCGAACCGGACGATTGGATTGGCCACATCCGTTCCCCGCTTCAATGCGCGCATCATCGCCTCGCAATCATCGTCGCTGTCGTCGACGATCAGGATCGGGTTCAAGCCGACATCAGTCATGTCTCTGCCTCCGGCAGGTCGAAATAGAAGGTCGTGCCCTCGCCTGGCACCGACTCGAAGCGCAGGGTGCCGCCATGCCGCTCCACGATCTTGCGGGCGAAGCTCAGCCCCGCGCCGGTGCCCGGTCCGTAGGCTTTCTCGTTGTGAAGCCGCTTGAAGATCTTGAAGACCGCGTCGCGGAATTCCTCGGCGATGCCGATGCCATTGTCGCGGACGAAGTAGGAGCCGGCCTTTCCGCCGCCGGGCAGGCCCACTGCGCCGGGCGCGAAGCCGATCTCGATCAGCGGCCTTTCGCTGTCGTTGTACTTGATGCCGTTGACCATCAGGTTGTGCAGGAGGCTGACGATCCGCGTCCGATCGGCCCGTGCCGGTGGCAGCGGCAGGATCAGCCGGACCTCGGTGTCGCGCTCCGCCAGCAGGTCAGACAATCCATCCCTTACTTCTGCGACGAGCGCCTCCATATCGATCTTCTCCACTGCCAGTTCCGCCCGGCCGAGACGGGAGAAGTGGAGCAGATCGCTGATCAACTGCTCGGCCTTGCGGCACAGCAGGCGTATGCGGTCGATGCGCGCGCGGCTATCCTCGTCGATCGCCTCGCCGCAATCCTCCGCTAGGAACTGGACGTGGTTGCTGATCGCCCGCAGCGGCTCCTTCAGGTCGTGGGAGGCGATATAGGCGAACTCCTCCAGGTCCTGATTGCTCTTGCGCAGTGCCGCGGCCTGAGCCGCCAGCCGGGCCTCCATCGCCTTGCGCCCGGAGATGTCGCGCATGACGCCGCTGAACAGACGCTCGCCGCTGACCTGGATCTCACTCACTGCAAGCTCCAACGACAGGATGCGACCGCTGCGATGGCGTCCGGAAATTTCGCGCGTAACGCCGATCGCGTCGCCGGACTTCTCGCCGGCAGTCTGCCGCAATTCCCGGTCGACCTCGCGGCGGTCCGCATCGGGTATCAGCATGCCGATCTTGCTGCCGATCGCTTCGGACGCTTCGTAGCCGAAGAGCTTCTCGGCCCCGTGATTGAAGTCCCGCACCCTGCCCGTGGCATCGACCGTAACCAGCCCGTCTACCGTGTTGTCCATGATCGTGCTGAGGCGGGCCAGCGACTTCTGCTCCGCCATCTGCGCTGCCTCCAGTTCGGCCAGCAGGCTGGCGAAAGCGCGTGACAGGTCGCCGATCTCGTCGTGCCGCCCGACCGGCAGGCTCAGACTGGTGGTGCCCGGCCGGTAACCCCTGATCGCGGCGATGGCCTGCCGCATCGGCCGCGAGAATTGTCGCGCGGCCGCCATCGCAAGCAGTGCCGCCATGACAACCAGGCCGCCGGAAAGTGCGAGGATCGTGCTGTTGGTGCTGTCTGCCGATGCAAGCACCGTCGATTCCGGCCGCGCCAGCACGATGGTCGCCGAGCGGCCGGGGCCGATTGCGCCCTCAAGATCGAAATGCGCCTCGCCGACAAGCTCGCCGTCGCCGGAACTGGCCGCCGGCGCGCGATAGTCGGCCGCGCCGGCAACCGCCAGCGGCAGGACGCGGCCGTCCTTGTCCCGCTTCAGATAATCCCCCGACCCGGTGACCACATAGATGTCGCCCGGAACCGCAACGGCCGTCAGGGCATTGCCAACCAGGGCCTGATAGTCCGCATTGATCACGATGAGGCCGTACAGTATGCTCGCCTCATCCCGCATCTGGCTGACAACACGGATGACCGGCAGGTCTAGCTGGACCCTGCCATGGTCGTAATTCGGGGTGACCTGAGAGAAATAGACTTCGTCCGCTGCGGCGGACATGCCCTCTCGCACATAGGGGCGGTCGCCCTTGGCCTGGAGGTCTCCGGCCGCGACGGCAAAGATCCGACCGGCCGACCGATCAACACGCACGAGTTCCATTCCGCCATCGGCGAGTGCGATGAAGCGCATCTGAACGTAGGCTGGCCGGCGCTGCAGGATCGCGCGGAAGATCGTCTGCAGCCGGTCGCGCCACTCTGCGGTCGTCGAACCGTCCACAGGGTCGATGCCGCCGTTGCGGCTGGCGCGGACGATGCCCTGAAAGGGCGGCATCTCCCCGATCGCCGTGGCGTCGGTTCGCATTCGCTCGTAGGCGATCTCGATCTGCGGGGCGATCAGCTGCGCCTCGTTGTCGAGCGAGGCGTAGGCGTGCCGGAGACTCAGCTGCCGGACCCAATAGTAGTTGAAACCGCCAAGCAATACGGCGGCGAGGACGGCGATGCCGCAGGTGAACAGGATATACTTGGTCCCGAGGGACACACGCATGTCGGGCACTCATTCTGTTCCCGCCGGTCACCAGCAGGAGCCTGCCGCTACGAGGGGCGGACACATTCAGACTACGATCGGGTGGTAAAGGAGGGCTTAATCCGTCCGGCCGATCGCCCGCCGCCCCTCATGCCAGGGCAATGCAGCCCGGCTCCGCCGGTGCGATGGCCACGCCATGTTCCGCACAGGCCTCTCGCATCCAGGCCGCGAAATCCAGCGCCAGGCTGCGATAGACATAGAGGTCGTAGACCTCCGGCGCCCGGGCCAGAAGGGTCACGCCGACATGGTGCACCACCGACTGCGCTACCCGGCCGACCGGGCTGGCGGCAGGGTCCAGGTCCAGGTCGAGTCCCTTCAGCAGGACCGCCGCCGCCGGCGGGCCGGCCAGGCGGATGCCGCAGCGGCTATGGCCCAGGTCGACCACCGCGCCGAGTTCCGCCGGCAGGCAGTCCCGCAGCCCCGGCACCGGATCGACGCCGTCGGCCAGGACCAGGAAGCGGCCCGGGGCGGTGGCTGCCAGAAGGCAGGCGCCGCCGATCCGGAACAGGCCCGACGCCGGCGGCAGCTCCATGCCCGACCAGTCGCGCAAGGCTGCCGTGCCCTCCGCCGCCCGCTGCGGCCAGAACGCCACTTCCGCGCAACCCGCCGGGCGCAGCTCGCGCAGCAGCAGGGGCGCCGGCCGCCCGGCCATGGCGGGACGGCGCGGAAACAGCTCCGGAAAGACCGGCTGGTGCGGCGCAGGATCAGCCATGCATCCGGCTCCCCTCCGGGTCCACGAAGCAGGGCGCCACCACCTCGACCCGCTGGCTGTCCCAGCGCAGAGGGTCGGCAGCGGTCAGGGTCTCTCCCATGCGCGCCCGCCCGCCGGCCAGCAGCGCCAGCGCGACATAGCCTTCCGTCGCCGGGCTGTAGGTGGCGGAGGTGACATGGCCCAGGCTGGGCCCCAGCTTGTGCTGCTCCGCCGTGCCACGACCCGGCGGTGCCAGCGCAGCGACGAGATGCGCGCCGGCGCGCAGCGCCCGGCCCTCCAGCGCCTTCAACCCCACCAGCACCCGCCGGTCCGGCGCGGTCAGGCCGGGGCGGTCGATCAGGGCACGGCCGATATAGGGCTTCTTCGTCGACACCATCCGCCCCAGACCCAGATCGTCCAGGGTGGCGCGGCCGTCGAGTTCGGGCGCGGAAACATGCCCCTTCTCGATCCGCAGGGTGCCCAGCGCCTCGGTGCCGTAGGGCATGATGCCCTGCGGTTTGCCGGCCGCGATCAGGGCCTCCCACACCGGACGGCCCAGATGAGCCGGGGCATAGACCTCAAAGGCCAGCTCGCCCGAGAACGACAGCCGCGCGACCATCACCGGCATGCCGGAGAGGGTGCCGGCGCCGACCGCCATCATCGGAAAGGCGGCATTGCCCAGGTCCAGGTCTGTCACGCAGGCCTGCAGGACCTGCCGCGAACGGGGTCCGGCCACCGCCATCGCCGCCCACTGGTCGGTGACGGAGGCCAGGTGCACCCGCAGCTCCGGCCAGGCCACGGCCAGCTGGTACTCCATATGTGTCAGCACCGCGGCGGCGTTGGCGGTGGTGGTCGTCATCAGGAAGTGATGCTCCGACAGCCGCCACGTGGTGCCGTCGTCGAAGACCAGGCCATCGTCGCGCAGCATCACGCCATAGCGGGCCTTGCCCACGGGCAGCTTCGCGAAGCCGTTGGCATAGATCCGGTTCAGGAATTCCGCCGCGTCGGGCCCCTGCACGTCGATCTTGCCGAGGGTCGAGACATCGACGATGCCGACCGCGTCGCGGACATGCCGGGCTTCCCGCACATAGGCCTGCTCCAGGCTCTCGCCCTCGCGGCGATAGACCCGCGGCCGCATCCACAGGCCGGCAGCCAGCATCTCCGCACCTGCACCCACATGCCAGTCGTGCATCGGGGTGCGGCGGACCGGGCGGACATGCGCAGCCGTCGCCGTGCCGGCCACCGGCCCCAGGGCCACCGGCACGGCCGGCGGGCGGAATGTCGTCGTGCCAGTCTCCGCGATCGGTCGGCCGGTCGCCGCAGCCAGGATTGCCAGGCCGTTCAGGTTGCCGGTCCGGCCCTGGTCCGGCGCCATGCCCAATGTCGTGTAGCGCTTCAGATGCTCGACCGAACGATAGCCCTCGCGCGCGGCGAGCCGCACATCCTCCGCCGTCACGTCGTTCTGCAGGTCCACGAACGCCTTGCCGCGGCCGCGCCGCGGCGGCACTTCCCACAGGGGGGCGATGGCTCCGCCGCCTTCCGCGGGCCCCGTCCCCTCGATCGCCGGGGTCGGCGCCGGGTCGGCATCGAAGCCGGCGGCCCGTGCCGCCGCGGCGCCGGCTTCAGCACCGCTGTCCAGGCAGGCGCGCAGGCCGGCCAGGCCGGCCGCCGCCCCGGCGGTCCGCCAGCGCTCCCGCGCCGTGCCGGGCAGGAAGGCCAGGCGGTCCACATCGAAGACCGGCGGGCCGCCGGCCTGTGCCGGCAGCTGCAGGTTCGGGGTCCAGCCGCCGGCGACCAGCAGGGCGTCGGCCACCACCCGTTCCACCCGGCCGCGGGGCCGGGCACCATCCCATTCCGCGACCGACAGCCGGGACAGCCCCTTCGCCCCGCCGCCGGCCTCGCAGACGACGGCGCCGGCGCGCAGCGTGATCCCGCGCTGCGCCGCACCGTCGCGCAGGCGCTGCGGGACCTGGCCGCGGCAGTCCACGATCATCGTGACCGGCACGCCCAGATCGTGCAGGGCGAAGGCGCAGTCATGGCCGCCGTCATGGCAGGTGAACAGGACCGGGCTGCGGCCGGCCGCCACCGCCTGCCGTGCCGCGAACCGCAGGGCGGCGCCGGCCAGCATCACGCCGGGCCGGTCGTTGCCGGGAAAGACGATCGGGCGCTCCGTCGCGCCGGCGGCGATCACCACCTCGGCGGCCTGCAGCTTCCACAGGCGCTGGCGCGGCCCGGCCGATGAGCCGGGCGGCAGATGGTCGGTCAGCCGCTCCACCGCCGCCAGCCGGTTGCCGTCATAGTAGCCGACCACCGTGGTGCGCGGCAGCAGGGTGACGTTGGACAGCGCGGCCAGCGCCTGAAACCGGCCCTGACCCCAGTCGCCCGGCGCCATGCCGTCGAGCTGGCCCTGCGCCTCCCACAGGCTGCCGCCGGGCACCGCCTGCTCGTCCGCCAGGATCACCCGCGCCCCGGCCGCGGCGGCGGCGCGCGCCGCCTGCAGGCCGGCCGGACCGGCACCGACCACCAGCACGTCGCAGAAGGCGTGGCGCTGATCGTAGCTGTCGGGATCGGCTTCCAGGCTGGCGCGGCCCAGGCCGGCGGCACGCCGGATATGGCGCTCCATGTGGTGCCAGCCGCGCTGCCCGCCAGCCATGAAGGTCTTGTAGTAGAAGCCCGCCGGCAGCAGCGGCGCGACCAGGCCGGCCAGAGCGCCGGCATCCAGCTCCAGCGACGGCCAGTGGTTCTGGCTGTGCGCCACGAGGCCCTCGTAGAGCTCCACCATGGTGGCGCGGCTGTTCGGCTCGGTGCGCGGCCCCTCATGCAGGGTGACAAGGGCGCTGGGCTCTTCCGGCCCGGCGGAAAAGATCCCGCGCGGCCGATGATACTTGAAGCTGCGGCCCACCAGTGTCCGCCCGGCGGCCAGCAGGGCGGAGGCCAGGCTGTCGCCGGCCAGCCCGGTAAGATGCGCGCCGTTGAACCGGAAGGACAGCGCCTTCTCCCGGTCGAGCAGGGCGCCGCCGCTTTCCAATCGCCAGCCGCTCACCCCTCCTGCCCCCCTTCGCCGCCGCCCCAGGGGCCGATCAGCCGCACCCCGGCGACGGCATGGCTGGCCGTGTCGCGCTCCACCTCCAGCCAGGCACGGCAGCCGCCGACATGCTGCCAATGCTCGCGATGCAGCCCCTTCGGATTGCGGCGGGCATAGACCGCGCGGTGCCAGTCGGCGGCGGGGGCGTCGAGCGCGGGACGCGCCACGGTCGCATCGCCGCCATAGGCGAACTCGGCGACGGAACGGGGACCGCAGACGGGACAGGTGATCCGCATCGCCCCGCCCTCAGTGCAGCCGCGGCACCGGACCGGCGCCCTTTTCGTCCAGCAGGCGGCCGGTGCGGAAGCGGTCCAGGGTGAAGGCGGCGTTGAGCGGATGGGCTTCGTCCTTCGCCACCGTCCAGGCGAGGCACCAGCCGGCGGCCGGGGTGGCCTTGAAGCCGCCATAGTTCCAGCCGGCATTCAGGTACATGCCGGGCAGCGGGCCGGTGCAGATGATCGGGCTGCCGTCCATCGACATGTCGACCACGCCGCCCCAGTTGCGCACCACCCGCAGGCGGGACAAGGCCGGGAAAGCGGCGACCGCCAGCCCGGCCACATCCTCGAACACCGGCAGGCCGCCGCGCTGGGCATAGGAGTTGTAGCCGTCCAGGTCGCCGCCGAAGACCAGCCCGCCCTTGTCGGACTGGCTGATATAGAGATGCCCCACCCCAAGGGTCACGACGGTATCCAGCAGCGGCTTCAGCGGCTCGGTGACGAAGGCCTGCAGGACATGGCTCTCGATCGGCAGGTCCTCGATCCCGGCCAGGCGCAGCACCTCGGAGGTATGGCCGGCGACCGACACGGCGACCTTTGCAGCGCGGATCGGGCCGCGCACCGTCTCGACCCCGGTGATGCGGTCGCCGTCGCGCAGGAAGCCGGTGACGGCGCAGTTCTCGACGATGTCGACACCCAGCCGGTCGGCCGCACGGGCATAGCCCCAGGCCACCGCGTCATGGCGCGCCGTGCCGGCCCGCGGCTGCAGCAGGCCGCCCAGGATCGGAAAGCGGGCCGCGTCGGAAGTGTCGAGCCCCGGCACCATCTCCGCCACCTCGGCGCGGTCCAGCAGCACCGCATCGGCGCCGTCCAGCAGCATGGCATTGCCGCGCCGGGCGTAGGCGTCGAACTGTGCCGGCGAATGCGCCAGGTTCAGCACCCCGCGCTGGGAGAACATGACGTTGAAGTTCAGCTCCTGTGACAGCCCCTCCCACAGCTTCATGCCCATCTCGTAGAAGCGGATATTCTCCGGCAGCAGGTAGTTGGACCGGACGATGGTTGTGTTCCGCCCGACATTGCCGCTGCCGAGCCAGCCGCGCTCGAGCACGGCGACGTTGGTGATGCCATGCTCCTTCGCCAGGTAGTAGGCGGCGGCCAGGCCATGCCCACCCCCGCCGACGACGATCACGTCGTAGGACGGCTTCGGCTCCGCCTTGCGCCAGGCGGGGCGCCAGCCGCGATGTCCGGTCACGGCATGACGCAGCAGCGAGAAGGCGGAGTATCGGGTCATGCCGGCAATGGGTCAGCCCAGGATGATCGGCCCCTCGGGCCGTGAAACGCTCCCGGAAGGGTGGTCGAATGCGCGCTGCCAGACAAGCGGCATCGAAGGCCGCCCCCATGCCTGCCGCCTGCCGGTGACGCTGAAGGGGCCGACCGGCTGCACTGCCTCGCCAGGCTGCGCCCCGCCGGGGAACCCCCGGCGCCACCTGCCCATTGCGTTCTTCCGGGCCGCGGCAAACGGATGGCGCGGCCCCGCATCCCGCGACGAAACGGAAGGGGGCATTGCTCATGCTGCTCGGACTGGCACTGGGAATCTGCTCCATCGTGGCAGCGGCACTGCTGCACAACGTCCTGCTGCTGCGCATCAGCGCCCTTGTGCCGCGGCAGCGGCTGGGCAAGCACTGGGTGACCTTCTGCGTCTTCGCCCTGCTGGCGCTGGTCCATATTGTCGAGATCGTCGCCTTCGCCGCTATCCTGGCTGTCCTGTCCGCCTGGCTCTGGCCCGCCAGCCTGCCTGCCGTCGCGCCGGTCGATCTGCTCTATATCGCCGGCATCAACTACACGACCCTCGGCTATGCCCAGCTGGAGGTCAGCGGGCCATTGCGCATGGTGACGATGCTGCAGTCCCTCGGCGGCTTCATGCTGCTGACCTGGTCGGCAGGCTATCTGTACGCGGCCTGCGGCAGATACTGGCGGGACGAAGAGGCAGACCGTTGAGCGCCCCGCGCCAGCCATTTCCGTTTTGTTAAACCTGCAGGCGCAAGGTCAGGGCCGGTCCCTTTCCTGGCTGGTGGCAACCATGCTCTGCCTGCTGCTGATCCTCGCCTTCATGGCGACCGTCTACATGAACTTCGGCGCCGTGATCGGCTGAGCCGATCGGACACTGGCCGGGTCCCGCCAGCGCGGATTATTCTCCCCGCACCGCTTCAGCGGCCATTCGACAACGGGGGAAATCCGGACATGCTCGCACGTATCGCAACGCTGGTCGCAGCCGCGGGGCTGCTCGGCGCCTGCGCGGCACCTGTGATGGAAGGCGCCAGTGTCGCCAAGGATCAGGTGATCTACGACGAGAATATCGACAAGGCGAAGGCCGGCGATGCCGAAGCCCAGTACAAGGTGGGCGAGGCACTGTGCTGCAACCTGATCGGCGCCGGCAAGAAGGCCGGCCTCTATGACACCAAGAAGGCGGTGCAGTGGCTCTGCGCCTCCGCCGCCCAGGGCTATGGCCCGGCATCCTACAAGGTGGGCAAGGTCTATGCCGGCGACGTCGTCGACGGGGTCCGCTTGATGCGCCGCGCGGCCGCCGGCATCGTCGGCACGGCCGAGAACCCGCCGGTCGCCTATGCCTGGCTGCGCCAGGCCGAGGCGAAGAAGGTCGACGGCGCCAGGGACCGGGCCCAGTCCCTGTGGCAGGACATGAACCCGGCGCAGCGCAGCCAGGCGAAGGCCCTGGTTGAAAGCCCGAAGCCGCTGCCCTGCGAGTGGGACAAGGTGATCGGCGCCGAGGCCGCACCCGACGCCTGATCCGGAACAGGCGCGGCGCCCCGCTATTTCCGGCGGGGCGCCGGCGCCGTACCGAAGTGGCGGGTGAAGGACGCGGCGAACAGCGCCGCCATGGCCGCGGTGAGCAGATGGCCCGACGGTGCCAGGACCCGCACCCAGATGCCGAGCCCGCCGGGCAGTTCGTCCGCACCCCAGATGGCGCCGTCCGGCGGTATCAGGCCGGCCAGCAGGTCGACCGGATTGCCGCCGCGGAAGGCCGGGCCGATGCAATAGAAGGCGGCCTGCGCGGCATGGCCGGCGCCGCCGCCGAGGCCCGCATCCGGATCCAGGGCCGTCGGGACCGCCTGGCGGTCGAAGGCCTGCCGGTCGACGGCACGGCCCAGGCCCGGCACCTCGATCCGCACCTCGCTGAAGAAGCGGCCCACAGGCCGCATCGCGCCGCCTGCGCCCGCTTCCGGGTCATGGCCCAGCAGCGCCTCTCCCAGGATCAGGGTGGCATCGGCGGGCAGCAGGGCCGTGGTGCCGGTCGACAGCTCTGCCTCCGGGAACAGGATGGTCGGATCCGGGGTCAGGGCCAGGAAAGCTCCGCCTTCCAGGATGATCCGGGTGGCCAGACTGGCGCCGGCACCGCCATGGGCGCGATGCACGATGGTGGAGGACTGGCTGGTGACCTGGGCGGTCGCGCCGGCCGCCACCGCGATCTCCATCGTCAGCCGGTCGCCGCCATAGAGGCCGCCGGCCGCGGACTGCAGATACAGGGTCGCCAGGCCAGGCAGCTGCGGCCGGTCCAGGTAGAACGGCCGGGTCAGGTGGAAGGGATAGCGGACATACTGCCGGTGCAGGTAGCTGCGGCCGCGACCGTCGGCACGGAACTGCAGGTCCAGATGATGGGCGGCTGATTCCCACGCCGCTTCCGCCCGTGCCACCGCCACGGTCAGCGCAGCATGTAGCGCTGGGTCAGCGGCAGCCGCTCCGCCGGCGCGCAGATCGCCAGTTCGCCGTCAACGAAGACGTCAAAGGTCTGCGGGTCGACCCGCATTTGGGGAACGGCCGTGTTGTGCAGCATGTCTGTCTTTGAGATCCAGCGGGTGCCCCGCGCCGGCAGCAATGCCTTCGACATGCCCAGCCGGTCCTGCAGCCCGCCCGCGATCGCCAGCGGGTTCACGAAGCAGGCGCTGAGATCCTGCTTGGTCCGGCCGAAGGCACCCCATTGCGGCCGCATCGCCAGCGGCTCGCAGCTCATCAGGGAGGCGGCGCTGTCGCCCATCGCGCCCCACGCGATGAAGCCGCCCTTCACCACGAGCTCCGGCTTGATGCCGAAGGAGCCTGGCTTCCACAGCACCACGTCCGCCATCTTGCCGTCTTCCAGCGAGCCGACATGGTCGTGGATGCCGAAGGTGCGGGCGGCATTGATCGTATACTTCGCGATATAGCGGCGGATCCGCGCATTGTCGCCGATCCGGGTCGTTTCTTCGGGCAGGCGGCCGCGCTGCTCCCGCATCTTCGACGCCAGCTGCCAGGTGCGGCAGACCACCTCGGCGATGCGGCCCATGCCCTGGCTGTCGGAGCCCAGCATCGAGATCGCGCCGATATCGTGCAGCACATCCTCCGCCGCGATGGTCTGGGCGCGGATGCGGCTTTCGGCGAAGGCGACATCCTCCGGGATCGACGGATTCAGGTGATGACACACCATCGTCATGTCGAGATGTTCGTCGAAGGTGTTCACCGTGAACGGATTGGTCGGGTTGGTCGAAGAGGGCAGGCAGTTCGCCTCCCCCGCGACGCGGATGATGTCGGGGGCATGGCCGCCGCCGGCACCCTCGGTGTGGTACATGTGGATGGTGCGGCCGGCGATCGCGGCCAGGGTCTGCTCCAGGAAGCCGCTCTCGTTCAGGGTGTCGGTGTGCAGCTGGACCTGGAAGTCCAGTTCGTCGGCGACCGCGAGGCAGGTGTCGATGCAGGCCGGCATCGCGCCCCAATCCTCGTGGATCTTCAGTCCCAGCACGCCGGTCTCGATCTGCTCCACCAGGGAGGCGGGACGGTGCGAATTGCCGCGGCCCAGGAAGCCGAAATTGATCGGCCAGGCTTCCGAGGCCTGCAGCATCTTGCCTGTGTTGAACGGCCCGCCGGAATCGATGCCGACGGTGATCGGCCCCAGGCTGCCGCCGATCATCGTGGTGATGCCGGACGCGATCGCATGTTCGCAGAGCTGGGCTGAGTCGAAATGCACATGCACGTCGATCGCGCCCGGGGTGGCGATCAGCCCCTCGCAGTCACGCACGGTGGTGGCGGCCGAGGGGATCAGCCGCGGGTCCACCCCGTCCATGATCGCCGGGTTGCCGGACTTGCCGATGCCGACGATGCGGCCGTCCCGGATGCCGATATCGCCCTTCACGATGCCGATTACCGGGTCGATGACCACGGCATTGACCAGCAGCATGTCCAGCGCACCCTGCGCCGATGTCAGCCCCGCGGCCAGGCCGATGCCGTCGCGCAGGGTCTTGCCGCCGCCATGCAGGCATTCCTCGCCATAGACGGCATGGTCATGCTCGATCTCCGCCACCAGGGCGGTATCGCCGAGCCGGATGCCGTCGCCTGTCGTCGGCCCGTACATCTCCGCATAGCGTTCGCGGCTGATCGTCGCCATCTCGCCCCCTGTTCCTGGCGGACCTGCATCCTTGCGGCCTGACTGCGACGCGGGCCGTGGTCCGCGCCCCGGCTCAGTATAGGCCGGGCCGCGCCGCGGTTCACCCGGCGCGTACCGTGCAGGGGCGCTTGACCGTCTGGGACAAACGTCCTAGAAATTAGGTCAATTGTCCTAGACCTGATCCCGGCATGCGGCGCCGGAATGCGGGTGGGGGTGCCAATGGCGGGTGGAGAATCGACACGGGAACAGATCGTCGCGGCGGCCGACAGGCTGTTCTACCGGCAGGGCTTCGAGACCACCTCGTTCGCCGACATCGCCGCGGCGGTGAAGATCTCGCGCGGCAATTTCTACTATCACTTCCGCAGCAAGGACGAGATCCTGGACGCGGTGGTCGCGCGCCGCCTGGACGATACCCACGCGATACTGCAGGCGTGGGCGGCGCAGGACGCCGATCCCGCCGCGCGCATCCGCAGCTTCATCGGAATCCTGCTCCGCAACCGGGAGTCGATCATGGCCTTCGGTTGCCCGGTCGGCACCCTTGCCACGGAACTGGCCAAGCTCCGCCATCCCGCGCAGGGGGAGGCCGTGGCGCTGTTCGACCTGTTCCGGACCTGGCTGCGCCGGCAGTTCGAGCTGGCCGGCCGCACTGCGGATGCCGATGTGCTGGCCATGCACCTCCTGGCCCGCAGCCAGGGGGTCGCGACCCTGGCCAATGCCTACCGGGACGAGGCTTTCGTCGCCCGGGAGGTCGCCGCGATGTGCGACTGGCTGGAGACACAGATCGCCGCCGCGTAGCAGCTGCGGCAGACAGCACAAGGAGACCGCAATGTTCTTCGTCACCCTGACCTTCGGCGCGAACCGGCAGACAGCCGCGCAGCATATGGATGGGCATAAGGCCTGGCTGAAACGCGGCTTCGACGACGGGGTCTTCCTGGTCGCCGGCAGCCTGGCACCCGGCGAAGGTGACGATGGCGGCGGCGGCATCGTGGCGCACGGCCTGTCCCGCACCGACCTGGAGCGGCGGGTGGCCGAAGACCCGTTCGTCGCGGAAGGCGTGGTCCGGCCAAGGATCGTCGAACTGGCGCCGGCGCGCGCCGACGACCGCCTTGCCTTCCTGCTGTCGTGAGCGAGCTGTTTCAGGCGCCTGACGGGCGCCCGCGCTGCCGCTGGTGCGGCGGCGCACCGGAATTCCTGGACTATCACGACAGGGAATGGGGATTCCCTGTCGCCGACGACCGGCGCCTGTTCGAGAAGCTCTGCCTGGAGAGCTTCCAGTCGGGGCTGAGCTGGCGGACCATCCTGGCGAAGCGGGAGAATTTCCGCGCCGCCTTCGACAATTTCGAGGCGGCGAAGGTCGCGCGCTACGACGAGCGGGATGTCGCGCGGCTCCTGGCCGATGCCGGCATCGTCCGCCATCGCGGCAAGATCGAGGCCGCGATCAACAACGCACAGCGCCTGCAGGACCTGGTGGCACAGGAGGGCTCCTTCGCCGCCTGGCTCTGGCGGCACGAGCCCGATCCGGCCGACCTGCCGCCGCATGCGGCGCCGGTCTCCGCGGTGTCGGAGTCCCTGTCGAAAGCCCTCAAGAAGCGCGGCTGGCGGTTCGTCGGACCGACAACCGTGCATGCCTTCCTGCAGGCGATGGGCCTGATCAACGACCATGCGCCGGGCTGCGCGATCCGGCCGGAAGCGGCAGCGGCGCGGCGGGCGTTTCGGCCGCCTGCCGGGTGACGCCACGGCCGGCGATGCGCCTCAGCCGGGGTCCTGCCGGTCGGTGACCACGACGCTCGCGGTCAGCAGCATCGCCGCCATCGCGGCGGCGGCCCGCAGGCCGGCACGCAGGGCGGTGGCGGACATCGGCGGCGCAATGCGCCGCCGCCCGTCGCTGCTGCCCGGCAGGACGATTGCGCCCCGGCTCGCACTCCAGCGATCCAGGATCGCCGCCCGGGCCGGCTGCGGCACCCCGGCATTGACCAGCAGCCGCGCCGCCGGACGCGACAGGGCGCGGCGCAGCACGGCCCGGCCGGGATCCGTCCTGTCGCCGCCCGGGGCGGCCGGCAGCGCCGCCGCCGCGCGCAGCAGGGCGACTCCGGCCCCGGGCAGGACGCCATCCCGGAGCGCCTGGCCATAGCCGCGCAGGGCGGCTTCCGCACGATGCAGCCGTTCCCCGGCTTCCGGGTCGGTGTCGCCGCCGATCCGCAGCAGTACGGTGCGCCCGCTCAGGTTGCCGCGCCGCCGCTGCAGCTGCTCGCGCTCATGCTCGGTCGGCCAGCCGGCACAGGCCGCGTCGATCGCGCGGAGCCGCAGGCGGCGGAGCAGGGGATCGGCCCGGCCGCCCCGGATCACGCTCGCCCCTTTGCCGATCAGCGCCTCGCCCGCGACGCCGGCCAGGGCATCCAGCGCGCCGGCCTCCGCCAGGTCGCGCGCCGCCGTAACCGGCCGGGCCCCGGTCGCGGCGGCCAGGTCCTGCAGCTGTTCCTCGCGGCCTGTGCCATGCCCCGGCAGGGCCACCGCCACCACCGCCGCAGCCGCGCCGCGCCGCGCGGCATTGGCCGCCAGGGTGGCCAAGGCCGCCCCCGCCACCTCCGGCGCCACCAGCAGCACCGGACGCGCGCGCGCCACGGCACGTTCCAGCAGCGGCAGCACCATGTCGCGGCCGTCGACCCTGTCCAGGGCGACGAAGATCTCCGGGGCGTCAAGCCGGGTCTGCAGGCGCAGCGTGTCGGCAGCCATCAGCGGGCTGGCATAGCCGGCCTGCAACCGGAAGCCGGTCTCCCGTGCGACCTCGCTTTCCTTTCGGCGTGACGGTTCGACCAGCACGACGCCGTCGCGGCCCGCTGCCACCATCGCCAGCGCCAGCAGGTCGCCGAGCGCCCGGTCACCGGCAATGCCCTGTGCCAGCGCCCGCCGTGCAGCGGCGCCACGCACCGGCCGTGTCTGCGTCTGCAGCAGCGTGTCGGCCTCACGCGCGGCCGCCTCCAGGCCGGCCGCCAGGGCCCGCGGCTGGATGCCGCCGGCCAGCAGCCGCAGCCCTTCGCGCAGCATGGCATCGAACAGCAAGGTCGCCGTCGCGCCGCCATCGCCGGCGGCACGGCGGGTGCGCAACTGCAGCTCCCGCACCAGGCGCACGCCGATCTCGGCCAGGGGATCGTCCAGGGCGAAGTCGCGGCAGATCCGTTCCGCGTCCCTCGCATGCAGCGGCGTGTCGAAGGCCCGCTCCAGCATCACCCGGCCGCCATGCGGGCCATAGGCGGCGCCCACCAGGCGGGCGAGCAGGGTGACGCCGGCGGCGATGTCCCGGACCCCGGCGCTGCCGAAATGGATGTCGCGCGGCAGGCCCGGCTGGGTCTCCTCGGCCATCGCCGCCTAGCCGGCCAGACGGGTCACGCTTTCCCTGCAGACCGGGCACGGGGCGCCCGACAGATGGGCGGCAAAGGCGCCTTCGAACAGCTGCAGGCCGCTGCGCAGGGGCGCCTGCGGCATGGCGATCAGGCCGCACAGCCCCTTGCCCTCGGCCAGTTCGAACAGCTGCGGGATGCGGGCCAGCAGCGCCTCGCTGCCCTTGCCCGCCTGCACCTGGCGCAGGATCGCCAGGCACATGTTCGTCTCCATCCGGCATTCCGGGCATTGCCCGCAGGAGGCTTCGGCGAAGAACGCCATCAGCGCGGCGAGCACGTCGATCATGCAGTCCCGTTCGGAGAAGCCCCGGACCACGCCGCAGCCCAGCCCGCTCCCCGCGGCCCGCAGCGCCGCTTCGTCGAGCGGCAGGTCGAACCGGTCCGGCCCCAGGAAGGCCAAAGCGGGCCCGCCGACCTGCACCGCCTGCAGCACCGCACCGTCGCGCAGGCCGCCGCCGATGCCGTACAGCAGGTCGCGCAGCGGCATCCCCAGCGGCACCTCATGCACGCCGGGATGTGCGAATTCCGGCCCCAGGCTGCACAGCATCGACGCCGCCATGCCCCCCGCAGCCGCCCCCAGGACCGGCGGCAGCCAGGCCAGGGTCTCCACGTTGTGGACCAGGGTCGGACGGCCGCCCAGCCCGGCCTCGGTCGGATAGGGCGGGCGCTGCCGCGGCAACGGCTCGCGGCCCTCCAGCACCTCCAGCAGGGCGGTCTCCTCCCCCACCAGATAGGCGTCGGGCACCGGCACCACCTCGACCGCACAGGCGGACGCCGCCGCGGGCCAGGCGGCGCGCCATGCGTCCGCCGCTGCGCGGATCGCCGCCAGCGCCGCCTGCGCCTCCGCGTTCACCGCGACCAGGATGCGCCCGGCGCCGACCAGGCCGGCCGCCAGCAGGGCGCCCTCCAGCACCTGGTGCGGCAGCCGCGCCAGCAGCATGCGGTCCTTCACGGAGCCCGGCTCGTGCTCGCTGCCGTTCACCACCACGACCTTGTCCGACCCCGGCCGGTCGCGGACCGCGCGTAGTTTCCGGTGCGCCGGGAACTGCGCCCCGCCACGGCCGGCCAGGGCGGCAGCCTGCAGCTTCGCCAGCAGCGATCCGGCATCGGCCGCCGGCAGGCCCTGCCAGAGGTCATAGCCGCCGCGCTCGCGATAGGCCGCCAGCGGCTCGCCGCCGTCGGAATCCTCCGGCGCGCCGGCCAGCAGGCCAGCGGGAAAGGCGGGACGGAAGGCGGCAGATGCGGTCACGAGAAGAAGTCGCCCCGGCCCGGCAGCAGGCCGGCATCGATGATGTCGAAGATGAACTTCTCCAGCTTCGGGTCGTTCTTCGCCTTCAGCCGGGCCGGCTCAGGCCCGCCGGCCAGGAAGGCCACCACCTCGTCGACATCGTCGGCCGACACACCGGAGAGCCAGCAGCGCCGCGACGGGATCACCACATTCGGGCCGTGCTGGCAGGCGGAGAAGCAGAGATACGGTTCCGGCGCCACCTGGTCGAGCCCGGCCTCCTCCACCCTGTCGTTCAGCCGGTCCAGCAGCTCCTGCGCGCCACGGCTCTTGCAGTCGACATTGAGGCAGACGAACACCTCGATATCGTCATCGTCTTCACCGGTCATGACGTCAGATCCCTTTCGGGGGTCAGCCGAACGAGGTGCGGCGGTAGGGCTGGCCCGGCGGCAGGCCCAGGGTCAGCGCCGACCAGTCGCCCAGCCCGTGATCGGCCAGGGTGCCTTCCACCGGCACAGGCGCGCCGGTCACCATGTTCCACAGGGTGGCGGTCGCCGGGTCCTGCCGAAAGAAGTCGCAGGCGGCCTGCATCACCTCCGCCACCGGCGTGTCCGCGCCCAGCGAATAGGGCGGGATCAGCACCGGCGGCATCTCGTTCTCCAGTCGCACCAGAACGGCCATGCTCGATCCCCCTCAGCGGTGCAGTTCGCCGGTATTGGCATGCTCCAGGCCCCAGAAGCGGGGCATCTGGTCGGGCTGCAGCAGGCCGCGGGCCAGCATCTCGTCCTGGGTCAGCATGCGCAGGTACTTCTCCGGATCCAGGCCGTAGATCCAGTCGCAGGCCTCCGAGCAGAAATAGAGCTCCTGCCCGCCGTCCGGGCCGTCATGATGACGGTGGCGGAACATCGGCTTGTTCTCCGCATCCACCATCATCAGCGGGAACTGGCAGACCTTGCAGTGCAGCGGCGGCGCGTTCACGTCCAGCGGGTCGCCGCCGTCATGCGCCTGCCAGAACGGCTCGTACAGCTTGCCGTACAGCGGATACTTCTCCGCGAACCAGGCGCGCTCCTCGGCGGACGGCGCCTCCACCTGGTGGAAATGCGCCTGCTTGCCCTCGAACAGGTTCTTCCAGACCGCGTGGCTGTAGATCTCGTTCTCCTGCAGCATCAGGTCCAGGAAGCGCGGCGGCTTCAGGCCCAGCGGCCCCAGATCCTCGATCAGGCCGCCGATATAGTTCTGCAGGTAGTAGTGCTGGAAGGCCTCCTTGTAGGACATCACCTTCGACTTGCCGAAATAGTCGATGAAGATGCTGGTCGGCGCGCCCACCAGGCGGTGCAGCAGCCAGCTCCACTTGTCGAACCATTCCTGCACCACCGGCACGTTGCGGGGATCGGCCTCCAGCAGGATCCGCATCCCGGTCATGCCGATGGCGATATGCCGGGTCTCGTCGGTCTGGGTGGTCAGCTGGTGCTGGCCGAACATGACATCGCCATTGGCGACCGCCACAGCCGGGGTGGCGACGAACAGCAGGTTGGTCCAGCCCGCCTCGAACACGCCGTTGACGCCGATCACCATCTCGAACGGGTCGCTGACGAACAGATGCTCGAACGAGGTGCGGGCGGTCTGGAACAGCCAGTGCCGCTGGAACCAGGTCAGCCAGTCGTCGACGCCGTCGTAATGCTTGTTCAGCCAGCGCATGTAGTTGACGTCGTTCTGGCCGTGCCGCATCTCGTCCATCGCCTGGTACATCGCGGCCTGGCTGAAGGACGGCATCGGAATGAAGCGGGCCATGCGGGTCATCAGGTTGGCGCTGAAATTCTCGCTCTGCGCCAGCGCCGCCATGTACAGCTTCATCCCCTCCACCCAGCGCCGGTCGATGCGCTTCGCCGCTTCGAAGCGCTGGTTGGCATCGGCGATGGCGTGGTAGGAGGTCTCCTTCTTCGCCTGGATCCGCACATATTCGCGATAGAACATGCGGAACGGATCTTCCCACTGGTCCCAGTTGTGGACGTGGATCCGGCTGGCCTGGGGCGCATAGCGCTGCGGGTAGATCCCCTCCTTCGGCACGTAGCTCGGTTCCCAGTACAGCCCGCGCGACGTTTCGCGGTAGTACCTGTCCATGTCGCGCGGCGGGGTCTGGGCTGCGGGCCGGTCGGACATCGGGGCGCCTCCTGTCATTTCTGCGGTCGCGACAGCACCAGCCGGTCGACCGTGAAGGTTTCCACATTGCCGGCGAAGGCGTGCATGATCTCGTTCAGGTCCGTCATCACCCAGTCGTCGCGGCCGAGTTCGTCGCGCACCGCCTCGGCCTCCAGGTCCAGCCGGCCCTTCACCTCGATGATGACATAGCCGGGCAGTTCGCTGACGCTGACCCCGTCATGGGTTTCGCGCACCGCCTCGAGCACGGCGTCGGCCACCTCGCCCTTCATCAGCTCCATGGCGACATGGCCGCTGTTATCCCGGAACACCGACGGCGACATCGCGCTCTCCCTCGGTTGTGGCGGCAGCGGCCGCCGCCGGCTGCAGGCCGCATTCCGCCAGCTGCGCCTCCCAGGCGGCCCGGGCCTCGGTCCGGATCGCCCCATAGGCCGGCGCACCGGCCGCAGCATCGATCACCGGCCCCAGCGCGTCGGCCGCCTCCTGCGCCGGCGCCTGCCAGCGGTCGATCCAGTCCTGGACGATGTCCCTGTTTCGCTCGTCATGCTTGATCACCGCGGCCGCGAAGGCGCGGCCCTGGGCCATGTGGCGCTTCATGTCCTCCTCCAGGCGCAGCCAGTACTGCGGCAGCACCCAGTCGCCATGCGCCCGCGGGATGTCGACCATCAGGGCATGGTGCGCCGGCTGGAACAGCGGCAGCAGGACATGGTTCAGCAGGACCAGGTTCTCCGCCCAGTCGAAATTGCACAGCGACATTTCCACGAAGCGGCGCAGGGGCTGCAGCGGCGCCCAGGTCATCCAGGGCTCCGCCTCCGCGCCCGCGGCGGCACCGGGCGGCAGCTCCCAGGCCAGTTCCACGAAACGCTGGGCATGCCGCATGCAGTCGAAGGCCTGGAACTGCAGCACGTTCATCGCGGTGCCGGCCGGGGTATAGGCGGCGCCGTAGGTCTGCAGCAGGCTGAAGCCCCAGAAGGCGTGCCGCATGCCGGGGATGTAGCTGTCGAGGATCGCCGCCAGGCCGGGCTGCCGCGCGCCGTCCAGGCCGGCGAAGGCGTCGGCCGCCTTCGCGCCCTCGATCAGCCCGTCCAGCTTCTTCTCCTCGCCGTCCTGCTGCAGGTTGTAGCTGCGATAGGTCAGCTTGAAGGGGTCGCGGAAGGCGCCGCGATCGCCAAGGTGCAGGCGGGTCGGCTCGACGATGTCGATGCCGGTCTCGGAGCGGACATGGAACGCCTCCCGCACTTCCTCCGGCCATTGCGGATCGTCGCCGATCCACCAATGGCCGACGGAGCGCAGGGTGAGTTCCTCGTACTCGCCGATCCGTCGCTCGCCCTTCAGATAGGACCAGCTGGATTTCGCCATGGGCCGGGCCCTCCTTTACCGTCATGTGACAGGCTAGCAACCGCCTGTCGGCCAGGCTTGTCGATCCGAGCACAAAGCCTTGCGCCTGGCCGCGCGCGACCGCCAGGCCCCGGCGCGATCAGGGCGCCGCCGCCTCCAGGCGGGGCAGCAGTTCCGCGATGAAGCCCTCGAAATTGTCCCACGGCACCATGTGGCCGGCCGCCGGGACCGCGACCACCGGCACGGCCGGGTTGGCGGCGGCCAGTTCCGCCGCGGCACCCGGCGGCACGACGGGACTGTCGGCGCCCCGGATCAGCACCGCCGGCGGCGTGACCCGGCGCCAGTGATCGAAGAAGTCCTCTGTGTGAAACCCTTCGTAGCTCTCCAGCACTGCCGTCTCGTCGCAGCTCGGCAGCACCTGCAGGCGCAGGCGCAGCTCGCGCTCGGGCCATTTCGGGTAGAAGCGGCGCACCGCCTCCACCGTCGTGCCGGCCTTTGCCTCGTGCAGCTGCGCCAGGAACGAGTCCCGGCTGGTCGGATAGGGCGCGCGTCCGGGGCCGGACACGGGCGGGTCCACCAGCACCAGCAGGGGATGGTCCGCGCCGCCGTGCAGCACGGCGTGGGCGGCGGCGATACGGGCGCCCATCGAATGGCCGATCACGATCGGCGCCGGCAGGCCCAGCGCCTGCACCAGGCCGGCCACATCGGCGGCATAGTCGGTCATCGCATAGCCGCCGGCCGGCGGCACCTCGCTGTCGCCGCGGCCGCGGATGTCGGGCGACCAGACCCGGAAGCCGCGGGCCGCGATCGGCCGCGCCAGGAAGTCCGTTGTCGCCGCCGGGCTGGTGATGCCGGGCAGCATGACCACCTCGGCCCTGGCCGTCGCGCGGCCTTCCGCCGGATACTCCAGCACCCGGTGGCGCAGGCCGTTGGCCTGCACGTCGCGGGGCCGGCCGGCGATGGCGATGTCGGGGTCTGCCGTCACAGCCTGCCTCCTTCCGCCGCGGCAGCCGCCGGCAGCCCGCCCAGATAGGCCAGCACCTCGTCCAGCGGGATCACGTCCGCATATTTCTGCTGCATGTCGAACAGGTTGGCTTCGTGCGGCGCCGCCGCGCGGTCCGCCACGCAGTCCCGCGGCACCAGGACATGGAAGCCGGACTGCATCGCATCGACCACGCTGGCCCGGACGCAGCCGCTGGTCGTGGCACCGGTGACGATCACGGTGTCGGTACGCCAGGCGGCGAGCTGGGCAGCCAGCGGCGTGCCGAAAAAGGCGGAGGCGCCGGTCTTCACGATCAGCGGCTCTTCCCGGCGGCGCGCCAGCCGCTGGTCGACGGCCACCAGCGGGCTGCCCTGCACCAGGGCTGCCATGCCCGGTGCCTTGTGCAGCCAGGGCAGGCTGTCCAGCTGCGCCGCGTCGAAGGCGATCGTGGTGAAGACCGCCGGCACGCCCTTCTCCCGGCCCAGGTCCAGCAAACGGCGGGTGGCGGCGAGTTCCTCCGCCATGTCCGCGCCGGTCGGCACCGCCGGGTCGGTGAAGCCGCGGCTGAAATCGACAACCAGGATCGCCGGCCGCTTGCCGCGCGGCACCGGCCGGCCGAAGCCGGCCGCGCGATAAAGATCGCGGTCGCCCGCCGCCGCGGCCGCCCGGCCGGCATTGGTGGTCGCGGGGTCCATCCTGATCCCTGCCTGCAGTTGCCAAGGCAATGGAGGCTATCCGCGCGCCCCGGGCAGGGCTTGTCGATGACCGCACAAAAGCTTGCGGCCCGCAGAGGCAGGGCCGGGCCGGCATTGCGGCACCGGCCGCCGGCGCTACGCTGGCATACGCCTTGCGAAATCAGGCAAGATATCGGCGCGCAGGCATCGCAATCCGCCGGTCTGCGCGAAAGATCGGCAAGGAGGATGCTCCAATGCCCAAGCTTTGCTCTGTCGGGGACGGCCAGGCCGCGGCTGCGGCGCCGGTCGACAGGGCCCGCATCTGGCACGATGCGATCACGTCGGCGCTGTTTCCGCTGAATGCCAGGCCGGGCAATCCCGACCGGTTCCGGGGCGAGCTGCAGAACTGGGACCTGGGGGATATCTCCCTGACCCGGATCGATTCCGAGCCGGTCGACTATGTCCGCGACCGCAGCCATATCCGGAGCGATACCGACGAACGGCTGCTGATCACCTTCGCCGGCCGGTCCGAGCTGCATTTCGAGCAGGAGCGGATCCGGCTGGCCTGCCGGCCGCAGCAGTTCTTCATCGAGATGGCGCACCTGCCTTATCGCTTCACCCAGCTGGCGCCGGACGAGCTGTGGGTGCTGCGGGTGCGGGCGGCACTGCTGCGCTGGCATGTCGGCCCGGTTGAGAAGTTCGCACCCTATGCCTTTGACGCCAGCCGCGGCATCGGCGCCCTGCTGTTCGACATGCTGCGGATGATGCCGCAGCGGCTGTCGGAGGCCGGCACCGACGACCATGGCCGGCTGACCCAGAGCATCGTGGAACTGCTCGCCCTGGCGCTGGAGCAGGACGATCGGGTCCTGGGCAGCGACCAGGGCAGCGTGCAGGCGGCGCATCTGGCGCGGGTCGAACGCTATATCCGCCAGAACCTGCCGGACCCGGAGCTGGCGCCGGACCGCATCGCCGGGGCCTGCGGCATCTCCACCCGCTACCTGCACGGCCTGTTCCGCGCCAGCGGCACCACGGTCGGGCGCTGGATCCGCGAGCAACGGCTGGAGGCCTGCGACCGGGAACTGCGGCAGGCGGCGGGGCGCCGCGGCAGCATCGCGGAGCTGGCGCATCGCTGGGGCTTCGGCGACCACGCCCAGTTCAGCCGCCACTACAAGGCGCATTTCGGCCGCACGCCGTCGGAGGCTCGCGGCCTGGCGCCGGCCGGCGGCGCGCCCGTTCCGGGGATCGCAGTCTAGGCGCGGGGCGTTCGGGAAGAAGGCCCCGGGCAGAAGGGGCGTCAGGCGCCCTTGAAGCCCTTCGCCCTCGCCGCCGCCAGGGCGGCGTCCTTCACCACCGGATCGGACACGGCGCCCCCGGTCAGGTCGTTCAGGCCGGTCAGCTGGCCGCGCCCGCCGAACGGCACCAGGGTGACCTCCTTGCTCTGCCCCGGCTCGAAGCGCACTGCGGTGCCCGACGGGATGTCCAGACGCTTGCCGAAGGCCGCCTCCCGATCGAAGTCCAGCGCCTTGTTGGTCTCGAAGAAATGGTAGTGGCTGCCGACCTGCACGGGACGGTCGCCGGTATTGGTAACCGTCAGGGTGCTGCGCGGCCGGCCCGCATTCAGCTCGATCTCGCCATCGCCGAAGATCACCTCGCCCGGGATCACCTCGCCCGGCACCCGCGCGCCCTCTTCCGCCGCCGGCGCGTCGCCGCGGATCGGGTCGTGGACCGTCACCAGCTTGGTGCCGTCGGGAAAGCTGCATTCCACCTGCAGCACCGGCAGCAGGTCGGCCACGCCGGGCATCACGTCGGCGGCGTCCAGGATGGTGGAGCCGAAGGCCATCAGGTCGGCGACCGTGCGGCCCTCCCGCGCGCCCTCCAGGATTTCGTCGGCGATCAGCGCCGTCGCCTCTGGATGGTTCAGCTTCAGGCCCTTGGCGCGCCGCTTCCGCGCGAGCTCCGCGGCGGTGAAGATCGTCAGGCGTTCCATTTCCGTCGGGGTCAGCAGCATCCCGTCGATCTCCCTGTCAGCTGGAGAACAGCCGTGCGCCGTCCTGGCCGCCCTGCATGATCGCGATTTCCGTCAGCGGCGTGAAGGCCGAGATTGCCGCATCCGCCGGCACCGGTTCGGCGGCCGATGCCGCGACCAGGTCCAGCATGTCGCGCAGGATCGCCTGCGCGCCCAGCGCGCCGATCAGGTTCATGCGGATCGCCGCGGTGGTCAGTCCGGTCAGGAAGACATAGCCCGACATCGCCAGCGCCACCTCCTCCGCCAGGCCGAGGCCGGCCCAGACCAGGCCCTGGACCGGCGCCAGATGGCCGTGGACATGGCCCGCCAGCACTTCCCGCCGCCACGCGGCGGCACCGGGCGTACCCAGCCGGTCGTGGGTGGCAAGCAGGGCGGCACCGTTGCGGCGGGAGCCGACGCGGAAACGGCGGTTCAGGGTCGCCGCCTCGACCTCCGAATCCAGCGCGGCCAGAGCCGGGAGGTCGCCGGCACTGCGGTGCGCCAGCGCAACCGCCACACGGTCGGCCGGATGCCAGCGCTGGCGCAGCTGCTGGCCGATGAAGGCGGAAAGGCGTTCCGGCGCCAGCCGGCCGCCGCCGGCCTGCAGGCCCGCCCAGGCCTCCAGCCCCTGCGAGAAGGCAAAGCCGCCGCTGGGAAAGGCGCTGTCGGCATGCTGCAGGGCGAGGAGCGCGTGCAGGGTCATGGATGCTTGCCGGCCTTCCAGGGGTGGCGCTGCGGATCGAAGGAAGCGGTCGCCAGGCGGCCGCCCATCCTTCAGTCTACACCGGCGGGGTCAGCGATGCGCCACCCCTTCCGGCCACGGCCGGGCATGATAAGGAGGGGAAGATCGCGGCCATCCGTCCCGCGATGGCCCGGCGAACGCCGGTCCTGGCGGCGGCTTGCACCGGGACTATCCGGCGGAATAATATTTTCCTGGAACTCAATCCGCATGCCGCCGGCGCCGCATCCCGGCAGGGGACCACCCACCCGAAAAGAGACAGCCAGATGACGATCGACGCGGCATGAGCAAGGCTCGTTCCCGACCGCCGGTGAAGGCCAAGCCGGTGAAGGCCAAGCCGGCGAAGGCCCAGCCGGCCGGGGCGAAAGCCGGGCGCAGCGCTGGGGCGCCGGGGCCGGCCGCGCGCAAGCCGGCGAAGAAGCCCGCCCCCGTCTCCCCCGCGACCCCTGCCACCCCCGCGACGGCGGCGGCACCGCAGCGGCGAAAGCGCAGCCCTGCCGCCCCCGAGCCACGCCCGGCGCCCGCAGCCGCGCCGCGCGGCGCACGGGACGACGCCCCGCCATCCCCGGCCGACCGCATTGTCGGGCGTTCCGACGACAAGCCGCGCCGACGGGAGGATCTGTCGCTGGAGGTCGCGATCGGCCGGCAGGTGCGCACCATCCGCCAGTCGCTGGGAATCACCATCACGGAGCTGGCGCGCGCCACCTCGCTCTCGGTCGGCATGCTGTCGAAGCTGGAGAACGGCCAGACATCGCCGTCGCTGACCTCCCTGCAGAGCCTGGCGACCGCCCTCAACGTGCCGATGACCGCGCTGTTCGCCCGCTTCGACGAAAGCCGGGACGCGACCTTCGTACGGGCGGGAGAAGGGCTGCCGATCGAGCGCCGCGGCAGCCGTGCCGGCCATCTGTACCAGCTACTGGGCAATTCCATGCGCGGCGAGGTCCGGGTGGAGCCGTTCCTGATCACCCTGGACGAGGAAGCCAGCACCTACCCGGTCTTCGAGCATCCGGGCTACGAGTTCATCTACATGCTGCAGGGCCGGGTGATCTATCGCTATGCCGACCGCACCTACACCCTGGGCCCAGGGGATTCCCTGTTCTTCGAATCCGACGCGCCGCACGGCCCGGCCGAGCTGCTGGACCTGCCGGCGATCTATCTGTCGGTGATCATCTCGTCACGGGCATGAGCCGGCCACCGCCTGCACAGCTTTTTCCTTCTGTTCAATCACTTTCACCACCAGTATAAGGACGGGCGCCGGCCTGCGGGGCAGGCGCAGAAAAAAGAAGCAGACGGGCGGGATCGAAGATGTGCGGCATCGTGGGCCTTTTCCTGAAGGCGGAACGGCTGGAGCCGGATCTCGGGCGCCTCACCGCGCTGATGCTTCACGAGATGCGCGACCGCGGCCCGGATTCCGCCGGCTTCGCGATCTATGGCGAGGGCGGCACCGCACACAAGGTCAGCGTGATGGCCGCCGATGGCGAAAGCCGCGACTGGGCCGCACTGGCCGCCCGGGCCGAGGCGGGCCTGGAGAGCGCCGGCCCGGGGGCCGCGGTCACCGCCCGCCGGGTGTCGGATCATGCGATCCTGGAAACCGCAGGCGACCCCGCCGCCTTGCGCCACTGGCTGCTGGACAACGAACCTGGCCTGACGGTCCTGGCCACCGGGCGGCGGATCGAGCTGTACAAGGGGGTCGGCGATCCCGACCGGGTAGCGGCGCGCTTCGGCCTGGAGGGGCGCAGCGGCAGCCATGCCATCGCCCATACCCGGATGGCCACGGAATCCGCGGTGACCATCGCCGGCTCGCATCCCTTCTCCACCGGTGCCGATACCTGCCTGGTGCATAACGGCTCGCTGTCCAACCACAACTGGCTGCGGCTGGACCTGGAACGCGAGGGCGAGCGCTTCCAGACGGAGAACGATTCCGAGGTGGCGGCCGCCTATGTCGCCGCCCATATGCGCCGCGGCCGCGACCTGAAGTCGGCACTGGAGGCCGCCATTGCCGACCTCGACGGCTTCTACACCTTCGCCGTCGGCACCGCCGACGGTTTTGCGGTGCTGCGCGACCCGATCGCCTGCAAGCCGGCGGTGATCGCGGAAACAGACGACTGGGTGGCGATGTCCTCGGAGTTCCGCGCCATCGCGCGGCTGCCCGGGGTCGGCCATGCCGAGATCTGGGAGCCGGAACCGGGCATCGTCTATTCCTGGTCGCGGGACCGCGGGGAGGCGGCGGCATGAGCCGTGACGCGCCGCTCGCGCCCGGCCGCAACGAGACCGTCTACGACCTGGCGGCGACGGACCTGCGCGCCGTGAACAGGGCGCTTCATGCGGCGCCGGACGGCGCGGTGATGATCCGCAACCCGGGCGGCGCGCATGCCCTGGCCTGCGGCCTGCGCAGTCCGCTCCAGGTCCGGATCGAGGGGCATGTCGGCTATTACTGTGCCGGCATGAACCGGGAGGCCGAGGTCACCATCGACGGCAATGCCGGCACCGGCGTGGCAGAGAACATGATGTCGGGCACCGTGCGCGTGCTGGGCAATGCCAGCCAGTCCGCCGGCGCATCGGGCCATGGCGGGCTGCTGGTGGTGACCGGCACCGCCTCCGCCCGCTGCGGCATCTCGATGAAGGGGATCGATATCGTCGTCGGCGGCGATGTCGGGCATCTCTCGGGTTTCATGGCGCAGGCCGGCAACCTGGTGGTGCTGGGCGACGCCGGCGCCGCCTTCGGCGATTCCCTGTACGAGGCCGACCTCTATGTCCGCGGCGCGGTCGCCGGGCTGGGCGCCGATTGCGAGGAGAAGCCGATGACCGACGCCGACCGGGAAAAGCTCGCCGCCCTGCTGCGGCGGGCGGAGATGGATGCCGACCCGGCCGCGTTCCGGCACTACGGCTCCGCCCGGCGCCTCTACAACTTCAGGATCGACAATGCCGGCAGCCGGTAACCGGCCTCCGCTGCCGACAGGGGGACAAGCCACCGCCATGGATCCACGCCGCATCCGCAGCTCCGCCAGCTTCCCGCCGCATGTGGTGGCGGAGATCCAGCGTGCCGCCGACCAGGGGGTCTACGAGATCCGCGGCTATGGCGCGCGCCGGCCGGTCCCCAGTTTCGACGACCTGGTGCTGCTGGGCGCCTCCATGTCGCGCTATCCGCTGGAAGGCTATCGCGAGGCCTGCGGCACCGACGTGCTGCTCGGCACCCGACATGCCCGAAAGCCGCTTCACCTGAAGATCCCCGTCACCATCGCAGGCATGAGTTTCGGCGCGCTGGGCGCCCATGCGAAGGAAGCGCTGGGCCGCGGCGCCAGCGCCGCCGGCACCTCAACCACCACCGGCGACGGCGGCATGACGCAGGAGGAGCGCGGCCATTCCAGCATGCTGGTCTACCAGCTGCTGCCGTCGCGCTACGGCATGAACCCGGAAGACCTGCTGCAGGCCGATGCGATCGAGGTGGTGGTCGGGCAAGGCGCCAAGCCAGGCGGCGGCGGCATGCTGCTGGGCCTGAAGATCACCGAAAGGGTCGCCGCCATGCGCACCCTGCCGGCCGGCATCGACCAGCGCTCCGCCTGCCGGCATCCCGACTGGACGGGGCCGGACGACCTGGAGATCAAGATCCGCGAACTGCGCGAGATCACCGACTGGGAGAAGCCGATCTACATCAAGGTCGGCGCCAGCCGCCCCCACTACGACACCGCCCTGGCGGTGAAGGCCGGCGCCGACGTGGTCGTTGTCGACGGCATGCAGGGCGGCACCGCCGCCACCCAGGACGTCTTCATCGAGCATGTCGGCATTCCCACCCTGCCGGCGGTGCGGGAGGCGGTGCGGGCGCTGCAGGAACTGGGCATGCACCGCAAGGTGCAGCTCATCGTCTCCGGCGGCATCCGCTCCGGCGCCGATGTCGCCAAGGCGCTGGCGCTGGGCGCGGACGCCGTGTCCATTGGCGTCGCGGCGATGGTGGCGCTGAACTGCAACCGGCCGCTCTATGAAGAGGATTACCACGCGCTGGGGACCGAGCCCGGGGCCTGCGCGCATTGCCATACCGGCCGCTGCCCGGTGGGCATCGCCACCCAGGATCCGGCGCTGGAATCCCGCCTGGATCCCGAGGCGGCCGGCCGGCGGGTCGCCAACTATCTCAACGTGCTGACCCAGGAGGCGCAGACCCTGGCGCGGGCCTGCGGCAAGTCGCACCTGCACAACCTGGAGCCGGCCGACCTCGCCGCGCTGACCGTCGAGGCGGCGGCGATGGCGCAGGTGCCGCTTGCCGGGACCAGCTGGATTCCGGGCCGGATGTAGCTGCGGCGGCAGACGGGCCGGACGGAACGAAGCGGGACGCGCGATGCGCGATGCGACAGAAGGAGGCGGAGGCCGTGGCAACAGACCTGCAGAAGAAGGCGAAGGATCTGGGGATCCGGTACTTCCTGATCTCCTATACCGACCTGTTCGGGACCATGCGGGCCAAGCTGGTGCCGGCGGCGGCAATCGCCCAGATGCAGAAGGACGGCGCCGGCTTCGCCGGTTTCGCCACCTGGCTGGACATGACGCCGGCGGATTCCGACATGTTCGCCCTGCCGGACCCGGACAGCCTGATCCAGCTGCCCTGGAAGCCGGAGGTCGGCTGGCTGGCGTCCGACCTGATGATGGACGGCGCGGCGGTGGAGCAGTCGCCGCGCTTCGTCCTGAAGAAGGTGCTGCAGGCGGCGGAGGCGGCGGGCTACCGCCTGAAGCACGGCGTGGAGTGCGAATATTTCCTGATCTCGCCTGACGGCAGCGGCCTGTCCGATCCCGCCGACATCCAGGGCAAGCCCTGCTACGACCAGGCCGCGCTGATGCGCCGCTTCGACGTGGTATCCGAGATCTGCGACCACATGCAGACCCTGGGCTGGGGCCCGTACCAGAACGACCATGAGGATGGCAACGGCCAGTTCGAGATGAACTGGGACTATGACGATTCCCTGCTCACCGCCGACCGGCATGCCTTCTTCAAGTACATGGTGCGGTCGGTGGCGGAGCGGCACGGCTTCCGCGCCACCTTCATGCCCAAGCCTTTCGCCCATCTCACCGGCAATGGCTGCCATGCGCATGTCTCGCTGTGGAACAAGGCTGGCCGCAAGAACCTGTTCGACGATCCCAAGGGCGAACTCGGCATCTCCGACCTGGGCTATGCCTTCCTGGGCGGGTTGATGGCCCATGCGCCGGCACTGACCGCGCTGGCCGCACCGGCAGTGAATTCCTACAAGCGGCTGAACGCGCCGGTCACCGCCTCCGGCGCGACCTGGTCGCCGAACACCGTTAGCTATGGCGGCAACAACCGCACCCACATGGTGCGCATCCCCGATGCCGGCCGCTTCGAGATCCGGCTGGCCGACGGCGCCGCCAATCCCTACCTGCTGCCGGCGGCCTACCTGGCGGCGGGGCTGGACGGGATCGCGCGCAAGCTGTCCCCGGGCAAGCGGCTGGACATCAACATGTACACCGAGGGGCACAAGGCCCGCGGTGCCCGCACCCTGCCGCTGAACCTGCTGGACGCGCTGCGCGAACTGGAGCGCAGCAAGCCGCTGCGTGCCGCCCTGGGGGAGGCCTTCGTAGGCTCATACCTGAAGCTGAAGCAGGCGGAATGGACCGACTATATGCGCCACCTCACGCAATGGGAGCGCGACAACAGCCTGGATTGCTGACAGGGACCCGGGCCGGCACTGCCGGCCGGAGGGTCAATTGGCGCGCTCCATCTCCTCGTGCACGACGGTGATCAGCTTCGACGGCGTGATCGGCTTGGACAGCACAGGCCCGCTGAGATCGCCAACCAGGCTCAAGGCCCGTTCCGGATAGGCGGTGACGTAGATGATCGCTGGCTGCTGCTCGCTGCAGATATGCCGGAGCACGCTCAGCCCGTCCTCGCCGCCGGCCAGGCTCAGGTCGGCGACGATCAGGTCCGGGCGCACCCGCTCCGCGGTCTCGATCGCCTCCTGGCCGGTGGAGACCAGCGGCGCCACCTCGAAGCCCATATCGCTGAGGGCGCGCGCGATCTCGATCCCCTGCAGCGCCTCGTCCTCCATCACCAGGGCGGTGTGGTGGCTGCGCTTCAGGCTGTTCTCCGCACGATGCAGGAAGCGGCGGATGAAGCGCTCCGGGATGTCGAGGATCTCCGACACCTCTTCCTGCTCGAAGTCGAGGACCGCGCGCAGGACCAGGACCTGCCGCTCGCGAACCGGCAGGGCCAGCACCCGCGCATGCAGGCCCTCTTCCTCCGGCGAGCGGCCGTCGGTCAGCTTCTGCCGGTCCAGATGGTTGGGGGCATGGGTATGGAAGCGGGCGAAGATCTCGACCGGCGACGCATCCTCCGCCGGCAGGTCGCCGTCGCCGGACAGGGCGAGCAGCCATTGCTTGATGACATCGTCGCCATAGTCCCGCGACCCGGTGATGCAGTACATGTACTGCCGCAGCTGCGGCAGTGCCTGGACCAACGCGCTCTGTCGGCCGGCCATCCCACTCCTCCTCACGGCCAGCAGCCGCGTGAAGCCGCGGCGGCAGCCTCCGGCCGCGCGGTCGGCTCGAGCATAGACCGAACGCAGGCCTTGCGCGACTCACCCCAGACCGCGTGCAACCGCGCGGCCTCCCCCTGCGCTACGGGAATCTGGACGAAAGCCCGGCTTTCTGGCATTTTTCGGTGGAACTGCATGCATTCTTGCTGCATCCGGGCACGTATGCCCGGCACGGGGCGTACAAGAGCTTTCCACGATGACGCAACAGAACGGGAAGACGAAGGACAGGACCGTCCGGTCTCCGGCTGCCGCGGATGACGGGCTGCGCGAGGTCACAGCCGCCGGCACGCAGAGGTGGGACGCCCGGACCGAAGACGCCATGATGGGCGGCGCCGCACCGGATGGCAGCGGGGCCGGGGAAGATGCGGCGGGTTCCGGCGCGATGCCCGGCTTCGAGCAGCCGGGGGAAGAGCTCTATGCCCTCCTGCCGGACCTCGGCCGCCGCGTCGCGGAGGAGGAGGTGCCGGACGAACTGCACCGGCTGGCCATGACCCTTGGCAGCCGCGGGGGTAAGGCCTGAGGCCGGATCCCCTCAGAACCGGATCTGCGCCCGCACCTGCAGTACCAGGTCGTCCTGCGCATCGTTCTGGAACCGATAGCGGGTTTCCAGGCCGACCTCGGCGGTGGAGCGATAGGCTTCGTACTTGGTATCGTTGAACCAGAGCCGGTAGCCCAGCCCGGCGCCGATCTCCACGCGATTGCTGGAGAGGGTGTCGTCGCGGCTGCTTGACGCCGTCGCCAGGCCATAGGCGGCAACCGCGTCGGCCTCCGCCGGCAGGTCGATGCCGAACGGCTTCTTCCAGGCATAGCCGTACTGGCCGATCGCGGTGAGGAAGGTCGTGCCTTCCCCCAGCACCCGGGCTGCGTCCAGGTACAGCGAGCCGGTCGGCCAGTCGTCGCGCACCGGCTGCCAGTCCAGGCTCTGGCCGAACGAGATGCTGGCCCGCGCAAGCCAGTCGTCATAGGCGAAGCGGCCGATGGCGAACAGCCGCTCGAAGGAGAGCACCAGGTTGTAGTCGGTCAGCGGCTTCCAGCGGGCGCCGATTCCGGCCTGCAGCGAGTTCTGCACCGGCACGATGCTGCCTTCCTCCGCGTTCCAGAACAGGCGCGAGAAGATCTCCACCGTCCGGCTGTCCCGGTTGCCGATCACCGGCGGCTGCCAGGCGAGTTCCACCGCGCCGGTGCCGTTGGAGGTGTCGCGGACCGGGCTCGGCGCGCCAGTGGCCGCCTGCAGGCTGTTCACCGTCACATTGGCCGTGGCGGTCCAGCGGTTCTCCAGCCGCTCCACCTCGCGGCGCAGGCGGAAGCGGGTTTCCCTCGCCTCCGGCCCGTCATCGTGGATCCGGTCGATCGCGGTCTTGAAGCGCGACACCGCGACATCGTTGCGTGCCAGCCGCTTGTTCACATAGCCGCTATCCTCGTAGACCGGGTCCAGGCCATCCGGCTTCAGGGCGATGGCCCGCGCGAAATGCTCTTCCGCCGCCGCATCCCGGCCCAGCTCGACCAGGGCATAGCCCATTGCCGCCTGGATTTCCGCATTGTCCGGCGCCAGCTCCACCGCCTTGCCATAGGCGGCCAGCGCCTCCTCCGTCTGGCGCGCCTCCGCCAGCAGGCTGCCCAGGCGGAACCAGCGGTCGGCATTCGGCTGCAGCGCCAGCGCCTGGCGCAGCAGCGCCTGCGCCGTCGTCGGATCGCCGGCCGCGGCCGCGGCTTCGGCCATCTCGCTGAAATACTGGGCCCGGTCGTCCGGCGACAGGGTCTGCGGCTCGATCCGGGCCAGCAGCCTGTCGGCCGCGGCAGTGCCGCCGAGATTGCGCAGCGCCGTGGCCGCAGACAGCGCCACGGCGGGATCGAACCTCTGCGCCAGGCTGCGCTGCCACAGGGCGACGGCCCGTGCCGTGTCGCCGGCCGCCGATTCCAGATAGCCGAGGGTGTTGAGCCAGGCAGGATCCGGCTTCGTGCCGGCGGCATCCGCCATGGCAATCGCGCGCTGCAGGTCGCGGCGGGCCTGCGCGGTCCGGCCCAGGCGATCGGCGCAGAAACCGGACAGGGCGAAGAGGCGCGGCGGCGGGGTCGAGCCGGCGGCGGCCCGCTGCGCCCATTCCAGCGCGGCGGCGCAATTGCCGCGGCCGGCCAGGCCGGTCGCGACCTCGACCGCCAGCCCCGGATCGCCGGTGGCCGTCGCCAGGCGCTCCAGCACCTGCTCCGCCTGCTGCGCGCGACCGGCGTCGCGCAGGCCCTGGACCAGCTGCAGCCCCAGCGTCTTGCGGCGGCTGGCGGGCAGCCCCGGATAGGGAAACGCGCCCTCCAGCACCCGGATCTCGGCCGCCTTGCCCCCGGCCCTGCCGGCGGCATAGACCGCCCGCGCCAGCAGGTCGGCATCGCGCCCGTCCGTGCGGCGATAGGCCTGCAGCAGCAGGTCGCTGGCCTGCGCCCAGCGCCGGACGGAAGCCGCCAGTTCGGCGGCTTCCACCAGCCGCCCCTGGCGTGTCAGCATCTCGATGCCGGCCTCGGCTCGATCCGCCGCGACCAGGACCGACAGCAGCCGGTCTATCGCGCCGCTGTCGCCGTTCTTCACCTCTGCCGACAGGATCTTCGCCGCCTCGTCCAGCCGGCCCACGGCGATAAGACGCTCCAGCAGCGCCTGGCTGTCGGCTTCCGAGCCGGTGGTCCGGACCAGTTCCCGGCGCAGCTCCAGTTCGTCATCCAGGTCGCCGGCGCGACGCAGTGCCTCCACCGCGGAGCGCAGGGCCGACACCCGCTGCTCACCTGCTTCTTCGCCGGCCAGTCTCTCGAAGATGGCAGCCGCCTCGCCCGGCCGGCCAACCTGCAGCAGGATCTCTGCCTTCAGGGTCTCGCCTTCCGTGTCCAGGGCCTGCTCCGGGATCGCCGCCAGCACCCGCGCCGCCGCCGCCGGGTCGTCCGCCTCCAGGTAGAGCCGCGCCAGGCGCAGCCGCTCCTTCCGTCGGGCGGCTTCGTCCCTCGCGCTGTCACCGGCCGCCGCGCCGTCCGCGGCGATCGCCCGGGCAAGCCAGTCGGCCGCCCGGGCCGGCCGTCCGGATTCCTCGGCAAGGTTGGCGAGCCGGCGCAGCGCCTCGGCATCGCCCGGGTGGCGCTCCACCAGGGCCTGCAAGGTGGCCATGGCAGCGGCATCGTTGCCGGCCTTGATCTCCGTCTCCGCCAGCCGGCGGGTGGCCTTGATCCAGTCCTCCCCGTCGCCCTGCGGCGCGGCCTGCCGGGCCCGGCGGAACGCCGTAGCCGCCCGTGCCAGATCGCCCTTGCCATAGAACAGGTCGCCCAGCCGCAGCAGGTCGTCGGCCGTCGGCTCCGGCAGCGCGGCGAGCGCCTCGGCCGCCGCCTCGGCCCGGCCGAGCTCGAGGAGATAGCCGACCCGTGCCGCCTCCGCCCGCTGGCGCTCGGGGTTCTTCAGGCCGGTCGTCCACATGCCCTGGCCCAGCGCCTGGTCGACCGCCGAAAGGGCGGCGGCATAGTCGCCAGCTGCGGCCTGGGACCGCGCGAGCAGCCATTGCAGTTCCGGGTCGGCAGGCCGCAGGTCGACGGCGCGCCGCGCCGCGGCGACGGCGTCGGCCGGCCGCTCCTGGCGCAGCCGCAGCTCCGCCAGCTGCACCAGCGGCGGCACCCGCGTCGGATCCTCCCTGATCGCCGATTGCAGCCAGTCCGCGGCCGCGTCCAGCTTTCCCTGCTGGATCAGCTCGAAGGCACGGGCCATCCGGGGATAGGTGCTGAAGCTTTCAAGCCGCCCCTGCAGCCCGTCCGGCGGGATCACTTCGTCGTCCGGCTGCTCGAACAGCAGCATCGAGGCGGCCAGCCAGGCAAGTCCGGCCATGGTTATCAGGGCGATGAGCAGCGGCAGGAAGCGCCATCCGCGCCATTTCATGCCACCCCCGATCCACCGCGGGGAAGCCCCGTTCCCGGCATCTCCGGCAGGTCTGCGCGTGCCCCGGTCAACTGGCCAGATCCTTCGACCGGCGGCTCAGGACCTTCAGTTCCTCCGCGCCGGGGAAGGCATGGCTGGTCTTCTCCCAGTCCAGGGTCTGGCGCCCGCGTGCCGCACGGATCACTCGCCGGATGGCCCGCAGGCAGGCGAAGAAGTTGATGAAATTGCCCCAGACCTGGCGCGGCACCGACATCAGCGCGGCATAGGCGCCGTAGACCATCCAGGTGAACCAGACCCGGTGCAGCACGCGATTGAGCAGGAACAGGCCGTTCAGCAGAAGGAGCCACCACAGCGGCCCATAGGGGATCACCAGCGGCGGGAAGGCGAAGCCGTCCTCGAACGCGGCACTGTAGGCCGCCATCGCCAGGGCGTTGGCCAGCACGAAATAGCCCATCATGTTCACCAGGTTGGTGAACAGCGCCTTCCGGTCCCGCATCAGGAAATAGCGCAGCGCAAAGGCGCCGCGCCAGCCGATGCGGCGCGACCCCTGGAACACGATGCCGGTCAGCCAGCGCGCCTTCTGACGGACCGCGGCCCAGAAGTCGTCGGGGAAGTATTCGCGCACCGCCACCCATTCCGGGCGCCGGACCCGTCGCTCCGACCCGAACAGGTTGCGGCGCAGCTCCTCGACCTCGATCGGGAAGCGGACGAAGATCTCCTTCATGCCGCCGCCGTGATGCTTCAGCCGGAAGGAGATCTCATAGTCCTCGGTCAGGCTGGATTCGTCGAACACCTCGCCGTCGCTGTCTTCCAGCAGGGCGAGGATCGCCCGCCGCGAGAAGCCGGTGCCCACGCCGGCGCTGGGCACCTGGCCGGCCAGCCATTCGCGCACCACCAGGTCCTTGGAATGCACTTCCGCGAACTCGTCCTGGTAATGGCCGCCGGTCATCTGCCACCACTCCCGCTCCAGGGAGAAGACCGGCAGCTGCACCAGGTCCTTGCGGGGGATCAGGAAGTTGAACAGGCGCAGCTCCAGGCGATGCACCACATCCTCGGAATCATGCAGGACGAAGGCTGCGTATTCCGTCCCGCTCTCCTGCTCGTCGCGGAATGCGGCTTCCAGGCAATGGTTGAGCGCATCGGCCTTGCTGGTCGGACCCGGCTGGCGGGTGACCACCTTGCGGACCTTGTCGCTTTCGGCGGCGATCCGGTCGACCTCCGCCTGCGTCTCCGGATCGTTCGGATAGGTGCCGACATAGATCCGGTACCTGTCGTAGTCGAAGCTGTGCACCGACAGTGCCAGCATCTGGCCGATCACATCTGCCTCGTCCCAGGCGGGCACAAGGATCGCGATCGGCTGTTGCGGGCAGTCACGCAGCTCCTCGACCGTCAGGCGCTTGTGGATCCGCCGGATGATCAGGCCGCGATAGGCGCGCCAGACCCAGTAGGTCAGGTCGACGAACAGGTCGTCGAGGCTGGACAGGATATTGCCCACCGCGGCGATGACCAGGATCACATAGACGCCGAACCAGTAGATGGCGGCATAGTCCAGCAGGCTTTCGACCGGGATCATGCCGCTTCCGCCCTGTCGGTGGCGAGGCGCGCGGCGATCCGTTCGGCGGCATGGCCGTCGCCGAAGGGATTGCCGTCACGGACCATCGCCCTGCGGGCCGCTTCGTTATCCAGCAGGTCCTCCGCCGCCGCCACAAGGCGGGTGGCATCCAGGCCGACCAGGCGAGCCGTGCCGGCCTCTACCGCCTCCACCCGCTCCGTCACTTCGCGGGTGACCAGCACCGGCACGCCGTGGCTCGGCGCCTCTTCCTGCAGGCCGCCGGAATCGGTGACCAGCAGGGTACTGGTGGACAGCAGCGACTGCATGGCGACGAAGCCCAGCGGCTCCACCAGCTCGGCATTGGGCACGCCGGCAAAGGCGGTCCGTACGATGTCGCCGACCATGGGGTTGGGATGCACGGGCAGGACCAGGTCGACGTCGGACCGGCGGCGGCACAGGCCCGCCAGGCCTTCGCAGAGCGCCTGCAGCGGTGCGCCCCAGGCTTCCCGGCGATGCAAGGTCACCGCGATCCGCCGGACGCCGGGCGCGGCGGCCGGCCAGGCGCCCTCGAACCGGGGGCGCAACTGCTCGATCGCATCCACCACCGTATTGCCCACGACCTCGATGCGCTGCGCCGGGATGCGCTCCGACCGGAGGTTCTCCGCCGCCCGTTCCGTCGGCGCGAAGCAGATATCGGCCAGCGGGGCGATCAGGCGGCGATTGGCTTCCTCGGGAAAGGGCGCCGCCAGGTCGTAGGTCCGCAGGCCGGCCTCGACATGCACGACCGGGATGCGGGCGTTGAAGGCGGCCAGGGCACCCATGAAGGCGGTTGACGTATCGCCCTGCACCACGACATGGGAATGGACAGCATCGTCCATCAGCCCGCCCAGGCGATCGAGCATCCAGGCGCTCCGCGCCGAGAGCCCGCCGGCAGACGGGGCCTCCAGGCACAAGTCGATGGCGATGTCGAAGTCCTGCAGGGCCAGGCGGGCCAGATCGGGATGCTGTCCCGTCGCCAGCAGCTTCACATTGTCGCTGCCGAAGCGCCGGCACAGGGCGCTATGGACAGGTGCCAGCTTGATCGCCTCGGGTCGGGTGCCCAGGACCAGAAGGAAGGTCTTACTCAACGTGACTCAGCCGTGGATGTGCGAGGATCCCCCCGGCCTGACGCGACGCGTTCACGGGCCGGCACTTCAGGCTGCATCGGCGCAGCACGACGGGATGGATGTCATCGGTAGCGGGTTGCCGGTCATGCCGGGTGCCCCACGAATCGCAGCCTATGCCGGTAAATCGACCGCAACCGCAATGGTTCCGGACGCCGCATGTCGATGATCTGCCGGATATCGGCCCTCCTGCTGCTGTCGGCGGGGCTGTGGCTGGGCAATGTCGATCTTGCACCGGACGACTTAATTTTCGGTGTTCCCCCGGCAACGGCCGGCGGCAGCTGCCGTCCGGCCATGTCCGGCACCTTCTACCAGCCGCTGGTGAAGGACCTGGAATGGGGTGAGGACCGCTGGCGCAGCCTGGAGGACACGCTGCACGGCCTGGGCATGACGGAGGTCTTCGTGCAATGGAGTTCTGCCGACGGCATTGCCTTCTATCCCAGCAGCGCCCTGCCCGGTCCGGTCGGGTCGCCGATCGACCGCCTGTTCGACCTGGCGCGGCGACGGCAGCTCGATGTCTGGGTGGGCCTTGACCTGGACAAGGACTTTCTGCCGAACCTGCGGAAGCCGGCCGCCACCCTCGCCGCCCATCTGCGGGAAAGAGAGCGGCGTCTGGCCCGTCTCCTGCCCGACCTGGCCGCCTATCTGCGACGGCAGGACAGGCTGGCGGGCTGGTACATCTCCGCCGAGGTCGACGACGGGGCCTGGATCGACGGTCCGGCAGGCCCGGCGGTCCGCCGGCACCTGCAGCGGCTCAGCCGGATGTTGAAGACGGCCATCGACCGTCCCGTGGCGATTTCCGCCTTCGCCAACGGACACCTTCCGCCGGAGCGCTACGCTGCGTTCTGGCGCGACACCATGCAGGAAGCGGAGATCGACCTCCTGCTGTTCCAGGACGGCGTCGGCGCCGCCAAGCTGACACCTGCCGAGGCCGGCAGGTATGCCACCGCGCTGGCCCGGGAGGTGCGGCACGCGGATCGTCAGTTCGGCGTCATCATCGAGCAGTTCGGGCAGCGGCCGGACGCAGGGGGCGATGCGCCGCCGCTGTTCGCCCCGGCGCCCCCGGCACGGGTCCGCCAGCAGCTCGATGCCACCGCGGCCCTGGCGGACATCCGGCGCATCGCCTTCACCGTGCCGGACTATCTGCTGCCGGAGAACGGGGACCGGACATTGCTGGACGCCCTGCATGCCGATCTCGCCGCCTGCCGCTGACCGCGTCAGAAGCTGAGTTCCCGGCGCAGCAGGCCGACCGTTCCGGCCCACAGGCGGTCCAGCGCACTGCGCGGTGCCGCCGCCACCACCACACGGCCGGGAACCGGCCGCGCCGGCAGCGCCGGCAGCTCCTCCAGCTCCAGCCGCAGGCGGTACTGCGCCTGCGCCGGCACCAGTCGCTCCTCCCGCCCGTCCTTTGCCGGCAGGGGACGGACCGCCACCGGACCGCCCAGATGGGCGGCCAGGTAGGGCTCCTCCCAGTCGCGGACGGCGGTCTGCGGCAGCGACGCCAGCCGGGCGGGAATGTCGGGAAGCAGGGCGCCATCGGCGACGAACCGGGCCTCGGCACCGGCACTCAGCCGCGACAGGTCGTCTTCGGGCACATAGGCGGTGAGGGCCGGCGTCGCGTCGCCGACGATCGCGGCCAGCCGTTCGCCCTCGCCCAGCCATTGACCGGGCCGCAGGTCGGGCACCACGCCGCGCACGGTGCCGTCGAACGGCGCGCGCCGGACCAGGTCCTGGCGGCGGGCGCGCAGACGGGACAGGGTCGCCGTCTGGGCGGCCAGGTCGGCATCGATCACCGCCGTCTGCTCCAGCAGCCGGTCGTCCATGCCGCGGCTGTCGCGCTGGCGCCGCAGCTCGGCGATGCGCCGCTCGGTCTGGGCGATCTCGTGGTTCAGGTCGGGGCTCTCCAGGACTGCCAGCGCCTGGCCGGCCCGGACCTGCGCCCCGTCACGCGCCTTCACCTCGACCACCCGGCCCGGCTCCGTCAGGTAGACCACGGCGTGGCGCGCCTGCAGGATCGCCGGCAGCGACAATTCCGATCGCCAGGGGATCATCAGGGCGCCCACCAGAAGGGCCAGGATTGCAGCCGTTCGCATCAATGTGCGCATGCGCGCCTCCCCTCGCCGCCGGACCCAGACCGCCAGTTCGCGGGTCACGGGGTGCAGGATGAAGAACCAGATCTCCAGGACGAACAGCACGATCCCCAGCAGCTTCACGAAGAAGCTGTAGACCAGGAGCGCGATGCCCAGGAACAGGAAGAAGCGGTAGATCCAGGTGGCGAAGGCGTAGACCAGCCAGAGCGGACGCGCCGTTTCCGGCGGGGTGTCGCCATAGCCGAACAGCTTCTCCCGCAGCCACCACTTGGCCACGGCGAAGGAGCGGTCCTGCAGGTTCGCCACGCCGAGCCAGTCCGCGAACAGGTAGTAGCCGTCGAACCGCATCAGCGGGTTCAGGTTGATCGCCAGGGTCAGCACCAGGGTGACCGAGGACAGCAGGAAGCAGGCGCTGCGCAGCGGGCCGTCCGGCAGCAGATGCCAGAGCAGCAGCGCCAGCACGCCGATCGCCAGCTCCACCAGGATGCCGCCGGCGTCGATCCACAGCCGGCCGCGCCGGCCGGTGGCCCGCCATGCATCCGTGGTGTCGGTGTACAGGACCGGCCAGAGCACGATCAGCGCGACACCCATCCGCGGCACCCGGGCGCCCTGCGCCTTGGCGATATAGCCGTGACCAAGCTCGTGCAGCGCCTTGATGCCGCACAAGGCCACCGCATAGGCCAGCACCCCTTCCAGGGAGAAGAAGTCGACGATCGTGCCGACATAGGTCTCCAGGTCGCGCAGGGTCAGGAACAGCGCGAACAGGCCGAGGACGCACAGCACGGCCCGGCTTGCGGGATGGCCCAGCCAGCGCACCGTCGGCAGGGTCGCGGCCAGGAAGCGGTCCGGCTTCACCAGCGGCAGGCGCAGGAACAGGTAGGAGTGCAGGAAGCGCATCACCGGACCGTGCCGGCGCTCGCTGCGCATCCGGAACAGCGCCTTCTGCTGCGCATCGACCTGCACCAGATTGTGCTGCCGCAGGAACCGCGCCAAGTCCACGACCTGCTGTTCGGAAATGGCGAAGCCGACATGGGCGGTGGCCGAAGCGGCGACCTCCTCCGGCAATGTCTCGCCGTCCATCCGGCGCAGCAGTTCCAGTTCCACCCAACCCAGGCGGAAATTGCCTTCCGCGACCGGGTCGTGCAGCAGCCAGGCCGGTGCCCCGTCATCCTCCGGTTCCGCCGGCTGCAGGGTCAGGTCGGTCCGCAATGCCGGCACCGGCTGCGGCGGCATGCCCTGCCCGGCGCCGGCGCCGGCGCCGGCGGCACGCTGCTGCAATTCGGCCGCGGCCGCGGGATCGACACGCAGGGGGTTGGCCGACGCGGCCGGGTCCGGTGCCGCACCGGCCGGCGCGGTCCCGGTCGCGGCTCCCGCAGCGCCGGGCAGGCCCGGGATCAGAATCCCAGCCATTGCCGCGCCGCGGCGAAGGGCCGCCGGAACAGGTAGTGGTAGAGCGGCACGGTCTCGCCGTTCAGCCGCGCCGTGCCGCGCCAGCCGAAGCGCACATCCGCCGCTGTGACCGACCCGTCGCCAGGCTGCCCCGGACCTGCCTGGCTGTCATCCGGCAGGAGCTCCGCCCGCATCCGGTAGGACAGGACGCCGTCATCGCCGACGGTCGCATGATAGTCCGACCGCCTGAGCCGCGCCGGCAGCGCCTGGTCGGGTGCCACGTTCAGATAGACATCGACATCGGCGCCCTCGGGCAGCGGCAGGTCGGCGGCCACCGGCAGGTGGATCTCCACCTCCTTGTGCGCCGGATCGGCGACCGTCATCAGCCGTTCGCCCAGCCGCACCGGGCGCCCGACCAGGTCCTCCGGCTCCGGCACGATGGCGACCCCGTCTGCATGGGCGCGCACCTCGACCCTGTTCAGCAGTTCGCCGACATAGTCCGCCTCCGCCCGCGCCTGCGCGATGCGCGCCTCCAGGATCGGCAGTTCCGCCTGCGCCTTGCGGTCGGTGACCGCCGATTGCTGCGCCTGCCGGAACTGTGCCTGCGCCACCTGCAGGTCGCGTTCCGCCACCGCCTGCCGGGCGCGCAGCTCCAGGTCGTCGAGGCTGATCAGAAGGTCGCCCCTGGCGACGGTCTGCTGCGGGCGGGCATGCACTTCCCCCACCACCCCGTCCAGCGGGGAGCGCACGATGCTGGGCTCCAGCGGCACGATTTCCATCGGCGCGATCGCACTCTGGGTCACCGGGATGAACATCGCCGCGACGACCGCCGCCAGGGCGGCCAGCCCGGCCGCCCAGCCCAGCGTGCGCCGCCGCACACCGGGCCGGAACCGCCGCCGGCCCTGCAGGGCGAACCAGGCATGGGCGGCGGTTTCCACCCAGCCGGCCAGGATGCGCAGTTCCTCCGGAGAGAAGGGCTGCTCCCGGAACAGCAGCAGGCCGCCCAGCGCCAGCGCCGGGCCGGTCGCATCGTCGGCCGGCGGCTGCAGCGGCAACCAGACGCCGTTGCGCGGCACCGCCTCCGGCCACGGCTCCTTCAGGCCGCGCGGCAGCGTGGCGGGATCCACCGCCCGGGGCTCGCCGGTGCCCTTGCCGGCAGCCAGCAGCTGCCCGAGCCGCCCGGCCCAGCGGGTGAAGGCAGCCTCCCGCACCGGACCGGGAATGCCGGACACCGCCTCCACCCGCCGGGAGCGGCGGAACCACAGCGCTGCCATGCCATAGCGGCAGAGGATCGCGGTGTCGTTGACCAGAAGGTGCCAGAGCTCTTCCGGCGTGGTGGCGGCACGGGCCTTCTGGCCCAGGGTCATCAGGTTGGCCAGGCCCCGCAGCTGGCGGTTCAGGCCGTCGGGCGCGCTCACTTCGCCTTGCCCCCGTCGTCTGCAGCGGCGGCGCCTGCCGTGTCGGCCCGGGCGAAGCGCAGCAGGCCGCTCATCCCGGGCAGCAGGCCGGGCGGGTGGCTGGCCAGGCGGCCGATCACCCGCACCGTCTGGCTGACCGGATCGACGGTGCCGCCGAGCCGGTCGACCCGGCCGTCCAGGCGGTCGCCGGTCTCGTCCACGGCGATGGAGAAGGCATGGCCCGGCGCCAGCCAGGCCAGCCAGGGCGAGGGCACCACCATGTCGACTTCCAGTGCCCCGGTATCGACCAGTTCCACCACCGGCTCGCCGGCATTGACGAACTGCGACTGCTGCGCGGCCTTGGCGGTGATCAGTGCGTCGAAGGGCGCGGCGATGCTGCACTTCTCCAGCATCGTGTCGAGGCCCTCCAGCTCCGCCACGGCGGCGGCATATTCCGCGCGGGAGAGATCGGCCTTCACCTGGCCGGCCCCGCCGCGGCGGACCAGCGCGGCATCGGCACGCATCGCCGCCCGCGCGGCATCGGCCCGCGCGGCCGCGGCCCGCCGCTCCGCCCGCTCGGTAGAGCAGTCGAAGGCGATCACGGTCTCGCCTTCCGCGACCCGCTGTCCCTCCAGGAAGGCGAAGCTGTCGATCCGCGCCGGAATCCCGGCGGCCAGGGTGGTGAAGCGGTAGGAACGGAGCTGCGCCCGCACCGGCGACGTGCCGTCCGCCGCGCCCCCCGGATCGTGCCCGAGATCGCCGCCCGTTTCGCCGCCGAGATCGCGACCGTCTGCGCCGGCCGCTCCCGCGGTCGCTGCATCATCGCCGCGCGCCGCGGGCATGTCGGCACCAGGCCGCGCCTTCGGCATCGCCGGACCCGGCGGCAGGGGCAGGGGTTCTCGCGCCTCCTGTGCGGCCGCCGGGGCGCCGGGCGGCAGCCCGGCGGGCAGGAGGATGCCGGCGACCGCCAGGGTCGCCAGCAGCAGCCGCGGGATCACGCCCCCGCCCCCTCTGTCTCCACCGCATCGAGGGCGCCGGACTCCTCCCGCCGGGCCGGGGTTGGCGCGGTGGCGGGTTCCGGCAGGCTCTCCTTCGGCGCCGGCGCCAGGTAGTCCAGGATGTCCTCGACGACCCCCATCACGCCGCCGGGGCGTCCCTCGACCGAGGTCGTCGACGGCGGCGGCGGTGCGGTGCCGAGCGGCCGGTCGTCGGCCAGCAGGCCTTCATAGTCCAGACCGATATCCTCGAAATACGGCACCAGGGTATCCATCCAGTCGCCGGAATCGATGTCGTTGCCGACAAGCCGGATATAGGCGGCCAGCTGGTCGACGGTCAGCAGGTGGAAGTTGGTCGGCACCGGGTCCAGGCCGGAAGCGTTGAGCAGGGTCCCCAGGGTCTCCTGCGCGTCGGCATAGGCCTGCATGCTGGCCAGCTCGCTCTGCAGCGAGTCGACCTTGCTCTGGATCAGGTCGACCTCGCCAAGGGCCTGTGCTGCCGCCGCGCCGACCTGGATGTCGGCGATCTGCTGGTCCAGGTCCGCCCGCTCGCGCGCCAGCTCGATCGTCCGCAGCGCGTTGATGTAGTTGCGCGAGGCGACATTGACCTGGGTCACCACCGCCATGTTGGTCGCCAGCCGCGACAGGGCCGCCAGGTCGGTCCGCGCCTGGTTCATCTTCCGCGTCTCCGGGTAGGTGGCGATGCGGAGCAGGTTCCAGGTGACGGTGGTGGTGGCGTTCAGCCAGTTATTGTAGGCGAGGTAGGAATTGCTGTCGAAATTGCCCGACAGGCCGAACTCAAGCCCCGGCAGCAGGCGCAGCAGCGCCTTGCGCGCCTCCAGCTGCTCGATGCGCAGCGCATAGAGCGTCTCGCGATAGTCCAGCGACTGGGTCAGCGCATAGAGCTCCAGCGCCTCCATCGGCACGTCCATCTCCGGCAGATCCGGCAGACGCCCATCGTCGACCAGCCGTATCGGTGCGCCCGGCGGCTCGTTGATCAGGGAGTTCAGCTGCACCTCGGCCACCCGCAGGCGCTGCTCGGTGGTCTCCAGCTGCTGCACCACGGTGAGCAGCCGCCGCTTCTGTGTCAGCGCGTCGAAATTGCTCAGATAGGCGCCGGTGCTGATGCCGGTGTCGATCTCGGCCAGCGCATTGAGCGCCTCTTCCTTGATCCGGACCACCTCGTCGCGGAGCCGCTGCGAGGCGAGCGCCGACCAGTAGGCGCGTCGCACCTGCATCAGCAGGTCGCGCATGATCTTTTCCCGCGCGCCCTGTGCGATCAGCAGGCGGGTGCCCTCCTGCTTCGCCTGCAGGTAGCTGACGCCGAAGTCCAGCACGCTCCAGGAGGCCCTGATGTCGGCCAGGGTGCGGAACTTGTCCGCCGAAGTCGCCGGCTCGTTCGACTGGATGCCGCTTCGGATCGTCTCCGAGATCGAGGCATCCTCCGGCGTCCGGTAATCGAAGCCGGCACTGGCCGCCAGGGTCGGATAGAGGTCGAACCGCGCCAGGTCGACCTGCCCCTTGGCCAGTGCGATCCGCATCAGCTCCACCCGGTGGCTCAGGTTGTAGGCCACCGCCCGCGCCATCGCCTCCGGCAGGTCCAGCTCGCCCTCGATGGGCGCCTGGTTGTTGCGGATAATGAACTGGTCGAAGCGAATATTCTCTTCGATCGTCTCCGTGTTCAAAGGTTCCGGCCTGACCGAACATGCCGCAGCCAGCAGCAGGACAGGCAAGACTAACCCCCATCGCAGCATACGCATCACATCCCCACGCTTCCCCATTCGGGGTTGTTCCGCTTTGGCACAATAAGTGCCGCCCATATCCCTTTCGTTGCAGCAAATGTTCCGCCCGAATTGGGATCGGACTGGGACGGGGCAGCGGACCGGGGATCTAGGCGAACAGACGGGCGATATCGTCGAGCAGGGCCTCCCGCTCCTGCGCGAAAGCGAAACGGAGCGACTGGCGCTGCAGTTCCGCGCGGCCGCTCGGCCCCGCCTCGCCCGCCAGGTCGAAATCGCCTTCCCAGGCGTCCAGCGCCGCCAGGTCGACCAGGATCGGGTCGGACTGCAGCGACGCGTCCTGGTCGCCGGGCAGGGCCGGATCCTGGCCGGCATCCGGCGCCAGCCCGGCATCGGGTCCGGCTTCCCCGTCCAGGCCGGGGACCGGGCCGAGCAGCGGGTCCAGGCCAGGCAGCTGGTTGCCGGTTTCGCCCAGTTCGGGAATGCCCAGGCCCTCGCCCTCGGCGCCGTCTTCCGCCGGCGCATCGGCGGGCGCACCCTCCCCGGCATCGAACTGGCTCTCCGCCGCCGACTGGCCGACGGTCGCACTCTCGATCACCTGGTCGTCGCCCTCGCCGCCGATGGTCAGGGTGAAGGTGGTCGACGCCTCGTTCCCGTCCGGGTCACGGCCGACCACCTTGATGTCCAGCTTGCGCGGATCGCCCTGCTCCATCAGGTCCGGATTGACCATGAAGCCCTGGGTCTGCGGGTTGAACTGGATGTACTTCGGCAGCGGCGAGCCGTCGGCCAGGGTCACCTCCACCCGGATCTGCACCGCCGGGTCGCTGTGCTGGAAGGCATTGGACGGCAGGCTGAAGGTCTGCGCGCCGGTATCGCCCACGACCTGGGCATCCAGCGCCACGGTCAGGCGCACCGGGTTGTCCCGCGGATCGCCGGTGCGGCTGAAGCCGTTGCCGCCGGCTGCCGTGGCGATATTGCTGAGGGTGGAGGGGTCGAAATTGGCGAAGTTGAAGGTCGGTGGCGCGACGCCGGGCCCGGCCGCGGGTCCGGCCGGTCCGGGACCGGCCGGCGCCCCAGCCGGGCCGAGGCCCGGCGTGACGAACGGCTGCGTGCCGAAGGGAATGTCGACGGTCGGCGGCACGGTGCCGACGGGCCCGGTGGCGGGGCCGGTGCCGGGTCCCGGGGCCGGCGTACCGGTCGGTCCCGTCGTCGGGCCCGGCGCCGGATCCGGCGCGCCCGGGGTCGGGGTCGGCCCCGGGGTGGGAGTCGGCGCCGGCGGCGCGGGCACGGCGCCGCTCAGGCCGTTGACCGTGATGCGGATGGTCGCGGTGGCGGTCAGCCCGCCCGGATCGCGGACGGTGTAGGTCGCCTCCGTCACGCGGGACTCGCCTGCATTCAGGCCGGTGAAGTCGGCGCCCGGGGTAAAGGTGTAGCTGCCATCCGCCCGGATCACGAAGGTGCCGCCGGTGGAGCCGGCGACGGTCCGCGGGTCCACCGACAGGGAATCGCCGTCGGGATCGGAATCGTTGGGCAGGGCGGTGCCGGAGACCGGCGTGGATTCGTCGGTGGAGTTGGTGTCCAGCACCGCGACCGGCGGGTTGTTGGCGCCGGCCGTCACGACCCGCACCCGCACCGTGGCCAGGTTGCTGCCCAGCTGGTTGGCCCCGCCGGCATCGCCGATGCCGGCATCGACGGTGCTGATCGCGAAGCTGCGCTGGACGCCGAGGCTCGGGCTGCCGGACACATTGCTGTAGGTCATGCCGGACAGGGCGGCATTGGCGTCGGCCAGGCTCATCACGCCGCCGCCGGAACGCGCCAGGGTCACCGTCGCGGTGCCGCCCGCCCCCGGTGTGACGGAGAGGGTGAGCTGCGCACCGGACGCGCCGGTCACGTTCATGCTCTGCTGCGCGGTCAGCGACAGGGCCTGGCCGTCGAGGCGCAGCAGTTCCGCGCCGGTGTCCGCCAGGCCGCCGATCGACAGGGTGACCGACATCAGGTTCAGGTTCTCGGCATCCGCAAGCGGGGTGCCCTGGAACAGGGCGACGTTCTGCAGCGGATTGGCGCCCGGCGCGCCCTGCTGCAGCACGATCTCCCGGTCGGTGCCCGCCGCCGCGCCGTTGAGGTCCGCCGTCGGCGCGGTGTTGGTCGCGGTGGAAGAGGCGTTGATCTCGAACGGGACGGAGCGGTCCGCGTAGCGGCTGGTGCCGCCGGTGGCGCCGCCACCGGACAGGTCGACCGTGGTGCCGCCCGCCGGCGGCGTGCCGCCGTTCTCGACCAGGATGGCGGACAGGGCCGGCGCGGCGCCGCCGAAACCGCTGGCCGGCATGAAGCGGACCCGGTCGTTGGCGTCGAGCACCAGCGCATTGCCGGCGGAGCGGTTGCCGATGTCGATCCAGGGCCCGGTGCCGTCGACCCGGTACTGCCAGGAGCCGCGGCCCGGATCCGTCGTGTTTCCGACGATCGCGATGCCGTGGAAGCTGTTGGAGGCGGAGCCGCCCGGGATCGCATCGCGCGGGTCGGTGAACTTGCCCGTCGCGATGGTGGCGATGTCCTGCCCGGTATGGGCCGCGTCGCTGATCGTCGACGGCACTGCCGGCAGCGAGACCGCATTGCTGTTCGACGCGACCGGCGCGTCGTTCACCGCGGCGACCACCACGGCGATGGTGCGGGTCGTGGCCAGCTTGTTGGAGGTGCCGTCGGCGAAGGCGAAGTCGCCGGGATTGGCGCCGGCATTGTCGGTGTCGTCGAACAGGGCGGTCGGCCGCTGGCCGGAATTGCCTTCGTCGTTGACCCGGATCGTCAGGGTCAGGCTGCCGTTCCAGTCGGCGGCCTCCGCCGCACCGGGGCTGTCCGGCAGGGCGATGGTCAGGGCCTGCAGGCGGGAGTTCAGCTGGTCCTGGGTGGCGCCGGTGATCGTGATGGTGCCGCTGCCCAGGCCGCTGACCGTGCCGCCGGCACCGCCGACCGCGCTGAAGGTCGCGCCGGAGATGCTGACCTGCACGCTCATCAGCCCGTTGGCGGCATCGGGATCGGCGATCCGGATGCCGGCGCGGGAGGCATCCAGGGTGATGGTGGCACCCGCCTCGTCGACGGTCAGGTCGGTCGCGAAGACGGATGCCGGATCGTTCTCCGGAATGATCGTCACCGGCAGGGTCGCCGCAGTGGAGGTGCCGCCCGTGCCCCCGTCATTCACGGTGATCTGCAGGGTGCGGTTCGTGGTCGGCGCATCGGAACTGTTGCGCATGAGCAGGCTTTCGATCACCCGCTCCACCCGGGCCAGGGTCGCATCGGCGCTGGTGAAGGTGACCGTGAAGTCGGTGCCATTGCCGCCCGTGGCGGTGCCGATCTGCAGCCAGCTGGTGGTCGCCTGATCGTAGATCCGGACAACACCGGTGGAATTCTGCCAGACCTGCCCGTCGGCCGGGCTCAGCGGCTGGCCGACATGGGTCGGCAGGGCGATCCGGTCCTCGCCGGCCACGAGGCCGGTGACCGTTACATTGCCGCCGTTGAAATGCGGACTGTCCAGGTCGCTGATGTCGACGGAGGTATCGAGTGCCTGCCAGCTCCGGTTCAGGCTGTTTTCCAGCAGGGTGACGGAATCGACATTGCTGAGCGACGGGGTGTCGTTGGTCGGGTTGACCGTGATCGTCGCCACCGCCTGGTTGCTGTCCAGCTGGTTGGCGCCGGCCGCGTCGTCGTTGCCGGCGTCGCGGATCGTCACCTGCACCGTGCGGTTGCCCGCCGTGGGGTCGCCGGAGGTGTTGTTGTAGGTGATCCCCTGCAGCAGCGACTGGAAGTCGGTCAGGGCGTCGAAATTCGCCCCGTCGGCGGTGATCGTGACGGTTCCGGCAGTGGCATTCACGCTCACCAGGAAGTCGCCGACATCGGTGTTGGTCGTGTCGGTGCCCAGCTGGAAGTCGGTCCCGCCGATGGTCAGCACCTCGGCATTGCCGTCCTGCAGCCCGCCGAGGGTCAGGACCATCCGCACCAGGTTGGTATTGTCGATATCGGCCAGCGCGCCGTTCTCGGCGATCTTCACCGGCACGTTCGGCCCGGCGCCCAGGGTCTCCGTCCAGGTCACCGCATTGCCGGTCCCGGCGCCGGCGCCGTTCAGGTCCACGGTCGGCGGGTCGCTGACCGCGGTGACGGAAATCGCCAGGTCGAAGCCGGTGGCGGAATAGCGGCTGGTGCCGCCGGTGGCGCCACCGCCCGACAGGTCGACCGCCGTGCCGCCGGCCGGCACGCCGGTACCGCCATCCTCGACCAGCCGCACGGTCAGGTTGGGGGCGGCGCCGTTATAGTCCGCCGCCGGGGCGAAGCGGATCTTGTCGTTCGCCGTCAGCACCAGCGCGGTGGACAGGCCGCGATTGCCGATATCGGTCCAGGTCGTGGTGCCGTTCAGCTGGTACTGCCAGGACCCCTTCGCATTGTCGACGGTGTTGCCGACGATCGCCACGCCATGGAAGCTGTTGGCGCTGGAGCCGCCGGTGATCGCGTCGCGCGCGTCGCCGAAACGGCCAGCCGCGAAGCTGGCGACGGTGACCCCGGTATTGGCGGCGCTGGAGACATCCTCCGCGATCGCTGTGAGGTTGACCGTCGCGGTCGAGGAAGTGGTCGGCGCATCGTTCTCCGCCGCCACCGTGACGGTGATCGTCCGGGTGGTCTTCAGGTCGGAACTGACCCCGTCGACGAAGTCGAAATCGCCCGGATTGGCGGTCGCGTCGTTGGTGTCGCCGATCAGCCCGGTCGGCCGCTGGCCGGAATTGCCATTGTCGTCGGTCACCACGGTGACGGTGAACTGGCCGTTCCAGTCGGTGCGCTCCGGCGTGCCGGCCTCGTCCGGCAGGGTGATGGTCAGGGCCCGCAGGCGGGAGATCAGCTCCGCCTGGGTGGCGCCGGTGATGGTCACGGAGGTGCCGTTCAAGGCGCCGACCGTGCCGCCGGCGCCGCCGACCGCCGTGATCGTACCCGCGGACACCGTGATCGTGGCATCGAAGGTGCCGCTGCCGACATCCGGGTCGCTGACGGAGAAGGCGGCGTTGCTCGCGTCGATCACGACGGTGGCGCTGCCTTCCGCACCGGTCACCGCATTGGCGGTGATCGAGGTCGGGTCGTTCTCCGGCGTGATCGTCACCGGCAGGTTCGCCGCCGCAGTGCTGCCGCCGGCATCGCCGTCGGACAGGGTCAGGGTCAGGGTGCGGTTCGTGGTCGGGGTGTCAGAGGTGTTGCGGAAGGTCAGCTGCTCGATCACCCGCTCCACCCGCGCCTTGGTGGCGTCGGTGGAGGTGAAGCTCACCGTGAAGTCCGCGCCATTGCCGCCGGTGGCGGTGCCGACCTCGACCCAGGAACCGCTGTCGCGGACATAGACCTTGTTGTCGTCGGTGTCGCGCCAGACATCGCCGTCGCTCGGGCTGCCGGGCGCTGTCGCGCTTTCCGGCAGGGAGACGATGTCCTGCCCGGCGACCAGGCCGGAGACCACCAGCGAGCCGCCGTTGAAGTCGGCGGAATCCGCGTCCGTCAGGGTGATGCTGGTATCCAGGAACTGCGCGCCCTGGTTCAGCGTGTTCTCCAGGAAGGTCGCGGCATCGACGGTCAGCCGCGGCTGGTCGTTGGCCGGCGTGGTGGTGATGGTCGCCACCGGCTCGTTGCTGTCCAGCTCGCCATTGACGCCGCCGGTGCCGGCATTGTCGATGCCGGCATCGCGCACCTTCACGTCGACCGTGCGGTTGCCGGCGGTCGGGTTGTCGGAGCTGTTGGAATAGGTGATGCCCTGCAGCAGGGTCTCGAACGCCGTCAGCGCGGCGGTCGTGGCGCCGTCCGGCGTGATGGTGAAGGTGCCGGTGCCGGAGGCATAGCTGACCCGGAACGCCCCGACATCGACATTGGTCGCGTCGGTGGCCAGCTGGAAGTCTGTGCCGCCGATGTTCAGCACCTCGGCATTGCCGTCGACCACCCCGCCCAGGGTCAGGGTCATGCTGACCAGGTTGGTATTGTCGATATCGGCCAGGTCGCCGCTGGCGGCGATCTTCACCGGGGTATGGGCGGTATTGGCGCCTTCGCTGAAGGTCACCGCGTTGCCGGTGCCGGCCGCACCGCCGTTCAGGTCGACGGTCGGGGCATCGTTCACCGCGGTGACGGTGGTGGTGATGTCGAAGCCGTTGGCGGAATAGCGGGTGGTGCCGCCGGTGGCCCCGGTCAGGTTGACCTGGCTGCCGCCCGTCGGGACGCCGGCATCGCCGGCATCGGTGCCGTCCTCGACGATCCGCACCGACAGGGTGGTGGCGGCGCCGAAATAGTTGGCGGCCGGCTTGAAGCGCAGCTTGTCGTTGGCATCCAGCACCAGCGCGGTGCCGATCGCCCGGTTGCCGACATCGGTCCAGGCGCCGGTGCCGTCGACCTGGTACTGCCAGACACCCTTGGCCGCATCCACGGTGTGATCGACGATCGCGATGCCGTGGAAGCTGTCGCCGGTCGTGCCGCCGGTGATCTGGTCGATCGGGTCGGCGAAGCGGCCGGAGGCCAGGCTGGCCACGGTGTAGTCCGGCAGGCTGCCATCGGCCGTGTCCTCGGCAACGCTGGTCGCGTTCACCGTGGTGGTGGCGGTCGCCACCGGCGCGTCGTTCACCTGCGCCACCACCACGCTGATCGTGCGGGTGGTGATGATGTTCGGGTTGCTGCCGTCGGCATAGGCGAAGTCGCCGGGATTGGCGGTCGCGTCGCCGGTATCGCCGTCGATGCTGCCGGTCGCCTCCCGCGCCTGGGAGGAGCCGCCGTCATTCACGGCCACGGTGACGGTGAAGCTGCCGTTCCAGTCCGCCCGGGTCGGGTCGCCGGCCGCCTTTGCCGGCTCGTCCGGCAGGGTGACGGTGATCGCCTGCAGGCGCGAGTTCAGCTCGGCCTGCGTCGCGCCGGTGATCGTGACGGAACTGCCGCCCAGCGCGCCGACCGTACCGCCGGCGCCGCCGATCGCGGTGATCGTGCCCTTGCTGACCGTGATGGTGGCGCCGAAGGTGCCGGGGCTGTCCAGGTCGCTGACGGTGAAGTTGGCATTGCCGGCGTTCAGGACGATTGTGGCGGAGCCCTCGTTCACGTTGACGTCGCTGGCGCTGACCGAGGCGGGATCGTTCTCCCGCGTGATCGTCACCGCCAGGTTGGCCGCCTGGGTGCTGCCGCCGGTGTCGCCGTCGGACAGGGTCAGGGTCAGGGTGCGGTTGACCGTCGGAGTGTGGCTGTTGTTGCGGAAGGTCAGGTGCTCCAGCACCGTCTCCACCCGCGCCTTCGTCGCGTCTGCCGTGGTGAAGCTGATGGTGAAGTTCGCGCCGACGCCTCCGGCCGCCGTGCCGACTTCGATCCAGGCGCCGCCGTCGCGGACATAGACCTTGTTGTCGTCGGTGTCGCGCCAGACATCGCCGTCGCTGGGCGCCGCCGGCGCCGTGGCGCTTTCCGGCAGGGAGACGATGTCGTCCGCGTCCAGCCCGCCGACCACCAGCGAACCGCCGTTGAAATCGGCGGAATCAGCGTCGGTGATGGTGATCGAGGTATCCAGCAGCGCCGCCGCGTCGTTCAGCGCATTCTCAAGGAACGTCACCGGATCCAGGTTGCTGAGGCGCGGCTGATCGTTCGCCGGGGTCACCGAGATCGTGGTGCGCGGCAGGTTAGAGACCAGCTCGTTGTTGCCGCCGCCGGAGCCGGCATTGTCCAGGCCCGCATCGGTCACCGCCACGTCGACGGTGCGGTCGCTGGTCGCCGGCGTGTCGGACGTGTTGTGGTAGGTGATGCCCTGCAGAAGGGACTGGAAGTCCGCCACCGCGTCGACTGCCGAGCCGTCCGGCGTGATGGTGAACACCCCGGTGCCGGAGGCGTAGCTGACCCGGAAATCGCCGATATCGACATTGGTCGCGTCGGCGCCCAGCTGGAACGCGGTGCCGCCGATGGTCAGCACCTCGGCATTGCCGTCCACCACGCCGCCGACCGTCACGGTCATCCGGATCAGGTTGGTATTGTCGATATCGGCCAGCGCGCCGCTGGCGGCGATGTTCACCGGCGTGCCGGCGGCATTCGCGCCCTCGGTGAAGGTCACGCTGTTGTTCACACCGGCGCCGGCGCCGTTCAGGTCGACGGTCGGCGCGTCATTCTCCGCCGTCACCGTGACGGCGATGTCGAAGCTGTTGGCGGAATAGCGGGTGGTGCCGCCTGTGGCACCGGTCAGGTTGTGCGTCGTGCCGCCGGTCGGCAGGCCGGCATCGCCGGCATCGGTCCCGTCCTCGACCATGCGGACGGTCAGCTTCGGCGCGGCGCCGAAATAGTCGGCCGCCGGGTTGAAGCGCAGCAGGTCGTTGGAGTCCAGGACCAGGGCGTTGGCGATGGTCCGGTTGCCGACATTGGTCCAGGCGCCGGAGCCGTCGATCTGGTACTGCCAGTCGCCCTTCGCATTGTCGACACTGTTGGCGACGATCGCGATGCCGTGGAAACTGTCGGAACTGGAGCCGTCAGTGATCGCGTCCAGCGGGTCGGCGAAGCGCGACGCGGCGATGCTGCTGACCGTATGGGTCGACAGCGCATTGTCGGCCGTGTCCTCGGTGATCGAGGTCAGGGTCACGTCGGTCGTCGCGGTGGCGATCGGCGCATCGTTCACCGCCGCGACGGTCACCGCGATGGTGCGGGTGGTGATGATGTTCGGATCGGTGCCGTTGGCATAGGCGAAGTCGCCGGGATTGGCGGTGGCATTGTCGGTGTCGCCGACGATCGTGCCGGTGGCTTCGCGGTTCTGCGACGAGCCGCCGTCATTGACCGCCACGGTGACCGTGAAGCTGCCGTTCCAGTCGGCGCGGGTCGGGTCGCCATGGGTGCCGGCCGGCTCGTCGATGAACTGGATGGTCAGGGCCCGCAGGCGGGCCTGCAGCTGCGCCTGGGTGACGCCGGAGATCGTCACCGTTGCGGTGCCGACATCGTTGACCGTGCCACCGGAGCCGCCGACCGCGCTGATCACGCCTTTGCTGACCGTCACGGTCGCGCCGAAGGTGCCGGGGCTGTCCAGGTCGCTGACCGCGAAGGCGGCGTTGCTGGCATCCAGGGTGACGGTGGCGGAGCCCTCGTTCACGTTCACGTCGCTGGCGGTGACCGAGGCCGGGTCGTTCTGCCTGGTGATGGTGACGTCCAGGTTCGCCGCCTGGGTGGTGCCGTCGCCATCGCCATCGTCCAGGGTCAGGGTCAGGGTGCGGGTCAGGGTCGGCGTGTGGGAGGAATTGGCGAAGGTCAGCGCCTCCAGCACCCGCTCCACCCGGGCGGTGGTGGCATCGTTGGTGGTGAAGCTGACGGTAAAGTTCGCGCCGTTGCCGCCGGAAGCGGTGCCGACCTCGATCCAGGCGCCGCCGTCGCGGACATAGACCTTGTTGTCGTCGGTGTCGCGCCAGACATCGCCGTCGCTGGGCGCCGCCGGCGCGGTCGCGCTTTCCGGCAGGGAGACCACGTCCTGGCCCGCCACCAGGCCGCCGACCACCAGCGAACCGCCGTTGAAGTTGGCGGAATCCGGCTCGGTGATGGAGAAGCTGGAATCCAGGGTCTGCGCCGCGGCGTTGATCGCATTTTCCAGGAAGGTGACCGGATCGGCGCCGGTGATCCGCGGCTGGTCGTTCTGCGGCGTGATGCCGATGGTGACCCGTGGGGTGTTGCTGCCCAGCTGGTTGTCCGCCTGACCGCCGGCGCTGTCGTCCAGGCCGGCATCGGTGATCGTCACGTCGATCGTGCGGTTCCCCGTATTCGGCGTGTCCGAGTTGTTCAGGTAGGTGATGCCCTGCAGCAGGGTCTCGAACGCGGCCACCGTCGCGACGGTCGACCCGTCCGGGGTGATGGTGAAGGTCCGCGTGGTCGGGTTGTAGCTGACCAGGAAGCTGCCGACATCGGTGTTGGTATAGGTCGTGCCCGACAGGGTGAAGTCGGTGCCGCCGATGTTCAGCACCTCGTCGGTGCCGTCCGGCAGGGCGCCGAGCTGCAGCACCATCTGGGTCAGGTTCTGGTTGTCGGCGTCGGACAGGTCGCCATTCTCGGCGATCTTCACCGGCGTGCCGGCGGCGTTCGCCCCTTCGGTGAAGGTCACGGAATTGTCGCTGCCCGCAGCCCCGCCGTTCAGGTCCACCACCGGCGCGTCGTTCAGCACCGAGAAGGTCACCGTGCCGGTGATGGTGTTGGAGGTCAGCGCGGTCGGGCCGCCGGCATTCTCCGATCCGGAATTGTTGTTGCCGTCGCTCAGCACGATCGAATAGGCGCGATCGGTGTCGGTGCCGTAGACGGACGGATTGTCGGAGGTGGAGTTGTAGCGGATCGCCTCGATGATCGCGGCGACCTGCGCCGCGCTGGCGGACGAGGACAGGTTGATCACCAGCGCCGCGCCGTTACCGCCGGAGGTCGAGGCGACACCGGCCGGGCTGCCGTTCAGCGACAGCACGTCGCCGGAGACATAGCCGTCGGTGATCGACACCGTGATGGTGCCGCCGCCGAAGGTATCGTCGCTGAGATAGAGGAAGTCGACCGCGTCGGTCGCGCCGGCGCCGGTCACCAGGGCCAGCCCCTCGGTGCCGGTGCCCAGGCCGGCATTCTCGTCGACATTCGGGTTGGTCGCCGTGCCGGTGATCGACGGCGCGTCGTTGCGGGCCGCCACTGTCACGCCGATGGTGGAGGTCAGCGACCATTGCCCGGTCGCCGAATAGCTGACCGTCTGGCCGGTCTGGATCGAACCGATGGTCGCGTCGGAGGCGCGGATCGTCAGGGCGCCCGGCGTGCCGTTGTAGTCGGCCGCCGGCACGAAGCGCAGGCGGGCGCTGGCGGTCAGCAGGATCGCATTGGCGTCCGACGGGGCGCTGCCGCCCTCGCCGATATCGGTCCAGGTATTGCCGTCGGCGGAATACTGCCAGACGCCTTCGGTGGTGGCGGCATTGCCGACGATGGCGATGCCGCCGAGGGACGCGGAGGCGTCGCCGCCGCCGGTGATGCCCGTCCGGTCGTCGGTGGCGTCGCTGTACTGCGCCGACACGATGGCGGACACGGTCTGCCCGGTGGGCGTGACATCCTCGACGCCGGCGGCGGCGGATGAGGCCGTCAGGGCCGGCGCGTCGTTGACGTTGTCGACGCTGGTCTGGATCGTCGCGCTGCCCGGCGACCAGGCGCCGGTATTGCCCAGGCCGCCGGTGGCATTCAGGTTCTTGGTGTCGCCGCTGCCGGTGGAGGCGGAGATCGCGCCCAGGTTGGAGCTGTCCGCCAGCCGGACCTGCAGGGTGCCCGGCGTGCCGTGGAAGTCGGCCGCGGGGACGAAGCGGATCTGCCGGTCGGCGGCAAAGATCAGCGCCGACGTGGTCGACAGGCCGGAGGCCGGAATGTCGATCCAGCCGCTGGCATCGCCGTTCTGCACCTGCCAGCTGCCCTGGCCGGCGACATAGTTGGTGGAACCGACGATCGCCACGAAGCTCAGCGCGGTCGCGCCGTCATTGCCGCTGATGCCGGTATCGCTGTTGGTGAAGCCGTCCTGGTCGTCGGTGGCGTCCGCATAGGCCGCCGCCAGCAGGGTGGAGAGGGTCTCGCCGCCGCCGTTCGCATCCTCGGTCGCCGCCGCCACGGTATAGGTGCCGCTGGCCGACGGGTCGTCGTTCACCGGGGTGACGGTGATGTTCAGGGTGTCGGTGTCGGTCTGGTCGGCCAGGCCGCCCGGATGGTCGTCGGTGGTCAGCACCTTGATCGACGCCACGCCGGCCGCGCCGTGCAGGTCGCCGGTCGGGCGGAAGCGCAGCAGCTCCAGGGCCGTGTTGATGTTGGCCAGGGTGCCGGTGATGGTCATGTCGGTAGTGTTGTTGGCATTGCCCTGGCCGAAGCTCAGGGTCACGTTCTGGGCATTCTGCAGCCGCATCTGCCCGCCGATCGAGGTCAGCTTCACCGAATACTGGTTGCTGCCGAAATTGTCGGAATCCGCGATCTGGATGAACTGGTTGGCGCCGTCCTTCACCTGGGTCCAGGAGGAATCCTCCGCCACCGAGAACGCGGTCGGCAGGGTGTTCACCGGCGGGTCGTTCAGGGTCGACATCTGGATGTCGAAGTTCAGGCTCGCCTGCAGCGCCCCGGCGCCGCCATTGCCGCCATCGTCGACCGTGACGGTCATCGTCGCGGTGGCATCCGGGTCCGCCGACGGCGCGGTATAGACCATGCCGTCGAGCGCGGCGTTCACCTGCGCGATGGTGCCGGTGATGGTGACCGTCGCGGTACCGTTGTTGCTGATGCCCGCGCCGCCGCCAGTGCTGGCGGCAACTGTGCCGGTGGTGACAGAGACGGTGACCGTCATCTGGCCGGTGGTAAACTCGCGGTCCGTGACGGTGGTGGCGATGTCCTTGTCGTCGCCGACCTGGATCAGGTTGCCGTTGGCGGCACTGAAGGTCAGCGTGGTGCCGCTATCGATCACCTGCGTGCCCGGATTCGATCCGACGGTCGGCGCGTCGTTGGCCCGGTTCACCTTGACCGCGATCGTCTCGCTGTCGGTCAGCGCGCCGCCGGAACCGGTGCTGCCCAGATCGCTGACGGTCAGCGAGATGCTGGCCTGGCTGTTGTTCTGGTTGTTGTAGTCGGTGGTCGGCGTGTACTTCAGCGTATTCAGTGCGGTGTTGATGGCGGTGCGCTGGCCCGTCAGGGTCAGGGTGGTGCCTGTACCATGCCCGGTGACGCCGCTGGTCTGGTCGATGGTGACCTGGCCGTCGCCGTTGCTGACGGTGATCGTCACCTGGATGTTGCTGGTCAGCGCGTCAGAATCGGAGACGGAGATGCCGCTGATCGCGTTGTCCGTCGAATCCTCGTCCACCGTGATGTTGGCGGGAACATTGTCCAGGCTCGGGGGTTCATTGGTCAGCGACGCACGGATCGTGATGCTGGCCAGGGCGAAATTGTCGAAATCGCCGCTGTCGGTCGGGGTCTGGCTGTAATAGTCGTAGACCGTGTTCGGCACCGTGCCCGGTGTACCGCCGATGGTCGGCGCCTGGTTGACCGCGCCGCCGTTCGCGCCTGCGGTCAGGGTACCGGTGCCGTCGCGCAGCCGGTCGTCGACGATGACCTGAACCTTGTATTCCGCGTTGCGGTCGGTGGTGAAGGTGACCGACAGTTCCGACAGCGCGTCGTTGAGCTGCGCGCGGGTGCCCTGCATCACCAGATAATCGTTGCTGCCGTTCTTGTCGGCATCCACCGTCACGCCGGTGGCCGCCTTGATGCCGATCGCGACATCCGCATATTCGCCGGCGGCGAAGGCCGTGCCGTTGCTCTGGGTCAGGCGCACCACCACCCGCAGGAAGTCGCTTTCCCCGTCCGCAGTGGAGACCAGGTCGGTCAGGTCGGTATCGCCGACGGAGACCCCGGCGATGATGTTGTTCGCCGGGGTGACGCTGGTGATGTCGACCTTGCCCGACGGCACGGTCACGGTCGGCGTCTCGTTCGCCGGGTCGATGTAGATGTGGAATTCGTTGTTGTTCTGCTCCTTGTCGCCATCGGCAAGGGTGAACTTGAACAGATCGTCGGGGCTGACCCCGTTGGTGGTCGGCTCGGCACCGGCATGGATGTACCAGAGCTTGCCGTCCAGCACGTCCTGGGTGGTGAAGGCGGAGTTCAGGCCCAGATAGTTGAAGCTGGCGCCGCCGTCGTTGGAGATCGCGATATAGCCCAGGGTCGGCAGCTGGGTGATCCGGTACTGCACCTGCTTGGTGGTGCTGTCCGGATCGTAGGCCTGCAGGTAGGTCGAGGTGATGTTGACCTTGCCGCCCTCGGTCACCGTGACCGGGTCGTTCTTGACCGTGGAGTCGTCGGCATTGGTGTTGTCGTCGATCGCGTTCTCGTCGCGGCCCACTTCGGTCGGGTCGGCGTCGGACGGGGTCTGCGCGATCTCCGGCGCGTCGTTCACCGACGAGATCCTGAAGGTCACCGTGCCGGTGCCCGATGTGGCGTCGCGGCGATCGACCGCCACCGCCTGGAAGCTGTCGGCGGTGGTCTCCGTCCCGGCATGGACATAGCGCAGGCGGGTGGTGCCGGAATCGCCGGTGATCCAGCTGGCGTCGATCAGCGCATTGCCGGTCTGCCCGGTCACCTCGACCTGGGTGATGGTCACCCAGTTGCCGCTGCCGGTGGTGTCGACCTGCAGGCTGCCATTGTCCGGCAGGTCGGTGATCCGCAGCCGCAGGACATTGCCGCCGCCGGTGCCGTGGTTCAGGGCGAAATTGTCGCCGACATAATCGCCGTCGGCCGGGTTCTCCAGATAGCTCTCGGCGGAGTTCGTGTCGTCGGGGTCGGCGGCGCTGATCATCGCCGAGGTGATGCCGACGGTATCGCCCTCCTTCAGCTTGTTGTCGCTGGAGCCGGAGATCGTCGGATCGTCGTTGATCGGCGTTGCGTAGACGGTGAAGGTGCCGGTCGCGGTCTGGTCGACCAGGGTGTTGGGGTCGACCATGCCGGCGGAGACCTCGAAATCGAAGCTCCCCTTGAAATCCTCGCCGCCATCATGGACGAAGCGGATCCGGCCGGCGTCGATCTCCGCCTGGGTGAAGGTGCCGAACAGGCTCAGGCCCGACCAGCTGCCGGACCCGGTGGTGTCGCGCTGCAGGCTGCCGGGCAGGTCCAGGCCCATGATCGTGTAGACGATCTGGTCGGTGGTCACGCCGGCCGCGGTGTAGCGCAGCATCACCGCCGTGCCCCCATTGCCGTCATCGCCCAGGATGGTGCCGTTGCCGCCTTCCGACACCGTGCCGGCATCGGTCGGGTCGGTCGGGTTCTGGCCGACGAACAGGATCTGGTTGGGGTCGGGCTGCGGCGGCTCCGGCACATTGCCGCCGCCGCCGCCGACGGTCCCGGTGCCTTCCGCCAGGTTGATGGTGAAGGTGAACTGGGTCAGCGCATCGCCTTCGGTCGGCCCGTCATAGATGCCGCCCTGGCGGGCAAAGTCCTCGCCGTTCGCCGCCCAGCGCAGGCTCTGGGCATTGTCGAAGACGACGAACTTGAAGGTATCGGTGGTCTGCGGGTCGGGGTTCACCGTCTGCACATAGACGATGTTGCCGGCGATCACGTCGCCCAGGGTGAAGGTCTCGCCCGACGCCAGGACATTGCCGTTCTTCAGCAGCTGGCCGTACTGCAGGCCGGTGCCGACCAGGGCAAAGGTCAGGGCGCTGTCGTTCGAATCGCCATCGGTGGCGTTCATCATCGCCTGGGTCAGGACGACCCGGTAATTGTCGGCGGTGGCGCCGGCATTGCCGTCCGGGCCCGCCTCGGTGACGGTGGCGGTCAGGGTGCTGCCGCCGTCCCAGGTCGGGTCGTCGTTCACCGCGGCGATGTTGATGGTGAAGGTGCTCGCGGTGGTTTTCGCCCCGCCGCTGCCCAGGCCGCCGCCGGCGTCGGTGACGGAGAGGCCGAAGCTGTCGGTCGCCGCCGCGCCCACCGGGTCGGACCCGTCATGGACATAGGTCAGGTTCGACTTGTCGGCGGCGGCGATGACGAAGCCGGCGCCGGCCAGGTCGCCGGCCGTCAGCGCCCGGTTGATGCTGGTGGAGACGCCGTTGATGACGGCATTGCCATTGTAGAACAGGGTGCCGCGGCTGGTCAGCGAGGTGATCCTGATGGTCACGCTGTCGCCCGGATCGCCGCCGGTCCCGGTGGCGATGCCGGCCCCGACCGGGGTATAGCTGGCGCCGCCATTGCCGGTATTGGCATTCTGCGCGTTGGCGGGCTGCCCCTCATAGACCGAGGCGGAGCCGCCGACCGTCGGCGCCTGGTTCACCGGCGTGATGGCGATGGCGACCGTCGCGGTGTCGGAATCCGCCTGCGGGGTCGCGCCGTCATTGACGGAGACGGCGAAGGAATCGGCCGTGTTCTGGTCCGCGCCGGTCGCCGTGTGCTGGTAGGTGATGCGGTTGTTGACCACATCGTCATGGGTGAAGATCGAGCCCACGCCCAGCAGGTTGCCGCTCTTCAGCAGGTTGCCGTGGGTCGGCGCCGCGGTCAGGCGATAGACCATCTGGCTGTTTTCCTGCGCCCCGACGGCCAGCTCCGGGTCGGTCAGGGCCAGGGCGGCGGCCGTCACTGTCGTGGAGGCCGCGCCTTCCACGACGGTCATCGACCCGTCCGGCACCTGCGCCGGATCGCTGGACGGCCGGATGATGGCATAGGCGGTGCCGGAGCCGGACAGCCCTTCCGCGTCGGTCACGTTGATCGACAGGGCAACGGAATCGGCCGTGGCGCCGACCTCGTAGTCGGCGGCGGTGAACTGCAGCTGCGCCAGCCAGGCATTGGCTGCCGTGCGCGAGCCGTTGAAGCTGAAGCCGTTGGCGATGCCGGTGCCGTTGCCGCTGGAGTCGGACAGGCTGCCTTTCGCCGGATCGCCGACGGTGACCGAGACGGTCACGGTGGCATCCAGGATCGGATCGCCATTGATGTCGTTGGCGCCGGAATGGTCGTCGTCGGTGATCGACAGCCCGGTCAGGGTGGCCGTCTGGCTGCCACCGCCGGCCAGCGAGGTCGGCTCGCTGACGGCGTAGGAATAGGGGGTCTCCACCGTCGGGGCGGCCAGCTTGTCCACCCAGGCGGCGCGCGCGGCCGCCGCAAGCGGCGACAGGCTGGTGACCGAACCGGCGGTTACCTCCAGCTGCCAGTCGGCGCCCAGGGACTGCGCACCGGTATCGTCGTCAGAGGCGGCGATGTCGGCGCCCGTCAGGCTGGCCAGCGCGGTCACCAGGTCCCGCCCTTCGGCGCCGGCACCGGTGTCGCAGCCGTAGAGCAGGATGTCGGCGTCCAGGATCAGCCCTTCGCTCCAGGCGCGGAAACTGTCCGCCAGCTGGGTGCGGGCCCGGTCGCCGTCCACCAGCTGGTTGCCCAGGGTGAAGGAGCCTTCCTCGCCATGCGCGAGAATGTGGATCGCCGCCGTGGGGCGGTCCGCCGCCAGCACGGCGCCGATCTTGGCGACCCCGTCCTCGCCGGCACCGACCCGCAGGACCTCGACCCCGTCGGGAAGGCTCTCCAGCAGGGTATCGGCCATGCGGACCCGGGAATCGACGACCAGGAGGGTGCGCCCGTCGGCTTCGCCGCCCTTTCCTTCACCATCCTGCTGGTCCGGCCGGGCATCGGCCTCGGCCGCGACATTCTTCTCGTCCCGGCTGGGCGCGACCGCGCCAAGGGCATCGATGGTATCGGCGACCTGCTTTTCGGCCGCGGCATCACGGGGGTCGGGCTTCGCCTGGTCCGGGTCGGGCCCGCTGCCGCCATCGGCCGCGGTCGCCATGCCGGCTGCGTCCAGAAGGATCCGCTTTTCGAGCGCGATCATCCCCATTTGCCTCGCCTCCGTAACCCTGCGCCCTCCCCCGCGGCCCCACGCCGGTCGGGGAAGACCCCGCCGACCGACCTGAGCGGATCGGGCAAATCGCGCCTGTGCCATTTGAGAACAGGCTGCAACTAGCGAGGCAAAGGGCGTGCCGGTTCACGCCGGCCGGATGGCCGGCACGTCCCGACGGCGAGCATCCTGAGGCAGGTCCAAAGCAAGGCACAATAAAATTTGATAAAAAACGAATAACAAGTGGTTAAAATCAACTATCGGCTGCATAACGGTTCACCCCCTCATCGGAAGCGTTTATGACGCCCCGATCGCGCCGACCTGCCGCATCGTGACCTGGGGCGAGATTCCCAAGTCACCGCTTGTGTCCTTTCGGCACAAGCGGCGCCGACGGCGGAAGCGGTGACGCGCCTCCCCCTCGCCGCAGGGTTTCCGGCTAGACTCACACCCCAAGACCGGACAACCGGCGCGCAGGAGGACGCCCATCGCCATGCCGCACAGCATCGACACCGTCACCGGCCTGATCGCCGCCCGCGCGGCCGAGGCGCCGGGAGCAACGGCCGTCATCGCCGACGAAGGCCGGCTGGACTATGGCGGGCTCGACGCGCTGGGCCGGCGCGCGGCGGCCGGCCTGGCCGCGCTCGGTGTCGGGGCCGGCAGCCGCGTTGCCTTCTGGCTGCCCAACAGCCTGGCCTATCTGGGCCTCTATCTCGGCTGCTGCCGGCTGGGCGCGACCGCCGTCGCGGTGAACACCCGCTACCGTTCAGCCGAGGTCGGCGACATCGTCGGCCGCTCAGGTGCGTCGGTCCTGGTGCTCTGGCCGGGCTTCCGCGGCATCGACTTCCTGGGGCTGCTGGAGGGGTGCGACCCGGCCGCGCTCGCGGGGATCCGGCATGTCGTCACGGTCGATCCGTTCGGCCAGGGCGGACCGGCACGCCTGCCCGGCCATCTGGACCATGCGGCACGGGTCGACTGGCACGACCTGGCCGGTGCCCCGGCAATGGCACCTGCGGATGGCCGCGACCGCGCCGCGCCGGAGGCGCACTGCAACATCTTCACCACCTCAGGCACCACCCGGGCGCCGAAGTTCGTCGCCCATCACCAGGCCTCCATCGCCGGGCATGCGCAGACCGCAGCGACGGCGTTCGGCTATCCCGCCCGTCGCGGCGGCTTCATGTGCGTGCTGCCGTTCTGCGGCGTGTTCGGCTTCAACCAGGTGATGGCGGCCCTGGCCGCCGGCCGGCCGGCCGTGATCCGCAGCGCCTTCGACCCGGCCGAGGTGGTGGCCCTGATGGACGAACATGGCGTCACCGACATCAACGGCACCGACGACATGCTGGCCGCCCTGATGGACGCGGCCGGCGGCCCCGCCGCCATGGCGCGCACCCCGTTCATCGGCTGGGCGGCATGGGGTACCGGGTACGAGACGCTGGGCCGTCGCGCGGATGCGGCCGGCATCCGCTTCTGCGGCCTGTTCGGCATGAGCGAGATCCAGGCGCTGTTCTCCGCACGCCCCGCCGATGACCCGGTGGAGCGGCGGCTGAAGCCGGGCGGCACACTGGCCTCCCCGGTCACCGAGATCCGGGTGCGCGACCCCGACAACGGTGCGGTGCTGGGAATGAACGCCCCGGGCGAACTGGAGGTGCGCGGCCCGTCGCTGATGGCGGGCTATGCCGACGACCCGGCGGCCACGGCGGCCGCCTTTACCGCCGATGGCTGGTTCCGTACCGGCGACCTGGCGCAACTGGACGGCCCGCGCAGCCTGCTGTTCCTGCAGCGGATGGGCGACGTGCTGCGGCTGGGCGGCTTCCTGGTCAGCCCGGCGGAAATCGAGGCACAGCTGCAGGCCGGACCCGGCATCGCCGCGGCACAGGTGGTGGGGGTGCCGGGCCCCGACGGCACCCGCCCGGTCGGCTTCGTCACCCTGGCCGACGGCGCCGGCTTCGACGAGGCGGCCCTGCAGGCCCATTGCGCTGCACGGCTGGCGCGGTTCAAGGTGCCGGTCCGCATCTTCGCCCTCGACGATTTCCCGCGCGCCATGAGCCCGAACGGGATGAAGATCCAGCGCGCCGCGCTCCGCCGCTTGGCCGAAGAGGCGCTGCAGGCATGAGCCGCGGACGCACAGGCGCCTTCCACCATGTGGACCTGAACGTGCGCGACCTTGCCCGGTCGCGGCCGGTCTATGCGGCATTGCTGACGGCGATGGGCTATCGCTGTGCCGTGGACACGGCAGAGGAGTGCCGGTGGGACTTCGCCGAAAGTGCCCCCGGCGCCGGCGACGGCGCCGCCCTGACCATTCTGCAGGCCAGGGCGGCGGACCGCGACCATCCGCATCGCCGCTATGCGCCCGGCCTGCATCACCTGTCCTGGCGGGCCGCCAGCCGGGCAGAAGTGGACCGGGTGCATGCGGCGATGGTCGCGGCCGGCATCGCGATCCTCCATCCGCCGCAGGACTATCCCGAATATGACGGCAGCTACTATGCCGTCTTCTTCGAGGATCCGGACGGCATCAAGCTGGAGGTGGCGCACACCCCGGATTGGATATGAGAGGGGCCCCCCGCCCGTTCAGGGCCGGATCAGGTACTTCTCTCCGGTCCGCTTGGCGTCGTAGGCGGCGATCGTCGGCAGGTCCAGCACCTGCTCCAGCGAGATCTCGTGGCTGTAATGGCTGGCGAAGGTGGTGGTCAGCTCCGCCGCCACGCGGGCGCGCATCCGCTGTGCCGTCTCCGCCCCGGCCGCGGCAAGGAAGTTCGGCAGGAGCCAGCCCGATATCGACCATTTGAAGCCGAAGGTGCGGTTGAACACCGTCGGCGACAGGTCCAGCGCGCCGTAGATGTAGAGCTGCTTGAAGGTGTCGGAGCCGTAGCGGTTGTATTCCTTCATCGCCTTCGCGGCGACCGCCTCCATCGCGCCCAGGATCTGGCCGCCCTGCTTTCCGCCGCCGATCGCGTCGAAGGCCAGGGTGGCGCCGGTATCGGCGATCGCCGCGATCAGGCCGTCCATATAGTCGGCTGCGCTGGAATCCAGCACATGCTTCGCGCCCTGCGCCTTCAGCAGCTCCACCTGTTCCGGCTTGCGGACGATGTTCACAAGCGGGATGCCGTCGGCGATGCAGATCCGGTTCAGCATCTGCCCCAGGTTGGAGGCCGCCGCGGTATGGATGATGGCGCCGTGCCCTTCCGCCTTCGCCGTCTCCACGAAGCCGAGCGCGGTCAGCGGATTGACGAAGCAGGAGGCGGCGTCGCGCGGATCGGTGCCGTCCGGCATCGCCATGCACATCTGCGCCGGCAGGCAGCGGTACTGCGCGTACATCGCGCCGCCCAGCATCGCCACCGTCTTGCCCAGCAGGGCCTGCGCCTCCGGCGACCCGCCGGCCTTCACCACCACGCCGCTGCCTTCGTTGCCGACCGGCATGGCCTGACCGACCCGGCCGCCCATCGCCCGCATCGCCGCCTGCGGGATCGGCGCATGGATGACCGGCAGGCCGTCGCGGCTGCCGGTCTTCGCCGCGGAGATATCGGCGCCGGCCAGCAGCAGGAACAGGTCCGACGGATTGATCGGCGTGGCCTGCACCCGCACCAGGACCTCGTGATCCTTCGGCTCCGGCATCGGCTGCGCCGCCAAGGACAGGTCCAGTTCGCCCGCTTCCTTTACCAGGGACTGGATGGACAGGTTGGTGGCGGGGATCTCTTCGGTCATCTCGGGCTCCAGGGGGTTGAACAGGGTCGGCAGCCTGCGGCTACCGGATTAGCGAAGGCAACCAGATCGCGATGCTGGGAAACAGGATCAGGAATACCATCACCAGCAGTTCCAGGGCGATGAAGGGGAAGGCCGCGGCATAGATCTGGGTCAGCCTGATGCCGGCCGGCGCCACCCCCTTCATGATGTAGAGCAGCAGGCCGAAGGGCGGGGTCAGCAGGCTGATCTCCATGGCAATCAGCATCATCACCATCAGCCAGATGGTGTTCATGCCCAGCCCGTCCGCCATCGGCAGGAAGAAGGGCAGGGTGAGCAGCATCATGCTGATCTGGTCCATGAAGGCGCCCAGGAACAGCAGCACCGCCATCATCAGCAGCATCGCCAGCAGCGGCGTCATGTTCCAGGTGGCGAATTCCTGCAGCAGGCCGCTGGTGGCGCCGGAGATCTGCAGCACCTGCGAGAAGGTCAGCGAGCCGGCGATGATGAACAGGATCATCACGTTGATCTTCGCCGTCTCGGTCAGCGCCTTCTTCAGCTTCGGCCAGGTCAGTTCGCCATAGCAGGCGCAGACGATCACAGCGGCGACGCAGCCCAGCGCCGAGGCCTCCTCCGGCGCCGCGATGCGGAAGAAGATCGAGCCGACCACCACGACGAAGATGGTGAACAGCGGCAGCACGTCGATCACGAACGGCCGCCAGCGGTCCCAGCCGGACAGCCGCGCCTCCGCGACGGTCTCCACCGGCGCCAGGCGCGGGTTCAGCCGGCAGCGCAGCACCACATAGGCGACGAACAGGACCGCCATCGCCGCGCCGGGCAGGATGCCGGCGATCAGCAGGTCCTTGATCGACCGCTCCGCCAGGCTGGCCAGCAGCACCGCCAGGGCCGAGGGCGGGATCAGCATGGCGATGCCGCCGACCGCCATGATCGGGCCCATCGCAATCTTCGGCTCGTAGCCGCGCTTCAGCATGTCAGGCAGCATCACGCTGCCCAGGATCGCGGTATTGGCGATGGTGGAGCCGGACAGCGACGAGAACACGGTGCCGCCGGCGATCGCAACCACCGACAGCCGCCCCGGCACGCGGGAGATCAGGCGGTCGATCGCGGCGATGGCGCGGAACGCCATGCCGGTCTGGAACAGGATCTCGCCCATCAGGATGAACAGGGCGACCGGCACCAGGGTGAACTTGGAGATCGAGAAGACATACTCGATCGGCATCAGGGCCAGCCCGATCTCGCCGCGCAGGAACAGGAAGACACCAAGGATGTTGGCGCCGAAGAAGGCGAAGGCGACCGGCAGGCCGAGGAACATCAGCCCGACCACGGTGCCGAGCATCAGCACCAGCGCCCAGTACCATTCCATAATCATGCCCATTCCATGATCATGACCGGTCCCGCAGCAGCCGTGGCGCCAGGCTGCGCATCAGAAGCCGCCCTCTGCGTCGTCCAGCGCCTCCGGCGCCTCGCCGGCGCGGATCATGCGGAACAGGAATTCCAGCGCCAGCAGGACGAAGCCGGCGACGAAGACGGTCAGCAGCAGCCATTCGGCCACTTCGTAATAGCCGTACTGCACCGCGCCGAAGGCCTTTGCGGCCAGCAGGTTCTGCAGGCCGTACCAGAACATGAGCGCGGAAATCGCAATTCCCGCCAGGTCGAGGAGCCTCTCGAGCGCGGCGCGCAGGGCCCGCGGCAGGCCGGAGAGCAGCAGGTCCACCCGGATATGGGCGTTGAGCCGCAGCACCCAGGGGGCGGCCAGGAAGACGCCGACATAGAGCGCGTATTCAACGATCTCCTGCATGCCGGGCAGGTTGCCCCACTCCAGCAGGCGCAGCACCAGGTCGGCCGCGATCGCCAGCGCGAACAACCCGATGCTGATGCCCACCAGGGTGCCCACCCCGGCATAGACCCGGCCGACGGCGGCATCGATCCGCCGGAAGCCGTTCATGGCAAGCCTGCCGGCGCTGCGCCGGCGCCCGCGCGGCCGCTATTCCTTGGCGAACAGCTTGCGCAGCTTCGGGCCGTTCTCCGGGCTGGTCTCCTCCACCCCGGCCCAGCCGGTGTCCCGGGCGGTCTGCAGCCATTTCTCCGCATCCGCGCCGGTGAAGGTGATGATCTCGAACTCGTTCGCCTGCTTGGCACGGGAGGCGTCCGCCGCCTTGGCGTCCTCGACCACCGCCTGCTGCTCGTATTCCAGGGCGGCCTTCTGGATGATGTCGCGCGCCTGCTGGCTCAGCCCGTCCCAGGCCCCGGCATTCGCGATCAGTTCCAGGTCCACGTCATAGAAGCCGGGATCGACCCGGTACTTCGTCACCTTCTCCCAGCCGGGGCGCAGGCCGGTGATCGGCCAGCCATAGCCGGCGACGGTGCCGTTCTCCATCAGGGTATAGACCTGGTCCAGGTTGGAGGTCTGCGTCGTCGCCCCCATCGCCTTGAAGAAATTGGTGTAGATCGGCGCCACCCGCAGATGCAGGCCCGACAGGTCCGGCTTGTCGATCTTGTGGCCCTCGCCCAGGTAGAGCTGGAACGGCATGCCGTAGTTGAAGCGTGCCAGCGGCACCAGGCCCTGTGCCCGGTGGATCTCCGTCATCAGCGCCCAGCCGCCGTTCTCGCGGATTTCCGCCGGCGTGCGCTCCAGCAGCTTCCAGGCATCGGCCTCGGGCACGACGTTCTGGTAGTAGGCGCCGGTGCAGGAGCTGATGTCGTAGACCCCCTGCGCGACCTTCTGCACCAGGGTGAAGGGGCTGCCGATCGCCGGCGCGCCGCCGACATAGTTGAGCTGCACGACGTCCTTGCCGCGCATGTTCACCGTGTCGATGAAGGCCTCGAACCGCTTGGCGAAGAACGACCCCTGCGGAAAGCAGGCCGCGGCCTGCAGCACCTTGGCCTCCGCCTGGGCCGGGCCGGCGTGCAGGCCGGCGGCAGCGATGGCGATTGCGGCGACCGCTCCTGTGATCATGTGGCGCATCATGCTTTCCTCCCCTGATCGCTTTATCGTTGCCTTCCGTTCTAGCCGCTGCGCGGTCGCGGCGAAAGGCGTCAGAGTTCGCGCAGGGTCCGGATGCCGCCGTCCAGGGCCTCCCCCGCCTCGTCCTTCAGGGCCAGTTCGCGCAGCCGGCGGATCCAGTCGGCGGCGTCGGGCCGGCCTTCCACCAGCGGGATCGCGCCGATCACCCGGGCGAATTTCGACTCCCCGCGGGCATGGGTATCGCTGTAGCCCTTCACCAGCCGGCGGCAGCGCAGCACCTCGACCGCCAGGTCGTAATCCTGCTCCGCCACCCGCCGCATTTCCGCCAGCCAGGCTTCCAGATGCGCCTGTTCCACCTTGTGGCGCAGCATGCCGCGCCGCCAGCGCCGCAGGCCGCCGACACCGTAGAGCATCAGGAACCAGAACAGGCCGTCGGTGCGCACCCGCCGGCCGCGATTGACCAGCCGGTCCAGGTTGCGCATCAGGCCCGGCCGCGCCTCGATCCAGCGGCCCAGGCCCGCCGGCAGGGTGCCGCAGACCTCTTCCATCCGCGGATGCATGAATTCCGTGGTGTGCAGGACCTGGCCCTCCCCGACGCCCATCTCGGCCCGCACCCGGGCGAAGCGGCTGGCGCGGGTCTTCAGGTCCGCCACCCGCACCACATCGTCATAGGCCATCGCATTGGCGATGTACTTCGCCGCGTCCACGGTCAGCAGGAAGTTGCGGGAGCCGCCGTCGATCCGCTTGTCCAGCGCCAGCACCGCGTCGACCCGGTCCAGATATTCCGCGCCATAGGCCAGGTCCTGGAAATCCACCACCTTCTGCAGGCCGGCGGCCAGCATCGCCTGGGCCGGCGCCGGATAGGAGGCGACCCGCGCCGTCAGTGCCGCATAGGCATCCTGCAGCGCTTTCGGACCTGCGGGGTCGGACGGCGCCGCCGGTGCGCAGGCCGCGTCCTCGGACGCAGCCGGTTCGGGGTTCAGCTCGACCGACGTGCGCCCGGCATCAAAGGCGCGCAGGCTCGCCTCCACGCCGCGGCCGCCGGCCCGGATCGTCTCCTTGAACTGCTCGGCAGTGAAGGGCAGCACCCCGGCGCCGGCCAGCGCGCCGAACAGGCTGGCGGAGATCATGCTGCCATGGCTGCGCGCCAGCCGCTCCATGTCGGCGGCGATCAGCCGCGCACAGGACCGGCGCGCGATGTCCAGCACCGGCGCGTTCGGGCGGATGCCGTCGCCGGGCTCCGCCTTTTCGATCAGCGCCAGGGCGCGGTGGGTCGAGGTGATCAGGGTGGTGCGGTCGGCGGTGACGAAGCCGCGCTGGATGGCGCGACCGGCTTCCATCAGCTCCGCGGCGACGACGATGTCCACGTCGCCCGGGGTCGGCATCAGGGAGAAGACCGGCTGCCGCCCCTCGTCGGGCACCATCTCGATGTAGTAGACGGTGGCGCCGGTGCGCTGCGCCACCCCGGGCACCGAGGTCGACTGCGCCCGCCAGCCATTTTCCTCCGCCGTGGCGGTGATCCAGTCGCTCAGCACGCCGCCGCCCTGGCCGCCGACCGCCAGCACCGCCAGCTTGATGATCCGCTGCCTGGCCGCCGTGGCGCCGCCGGCCGACCCGGTGCTTTCCGTTGCCGCGCTCACCGGCTCAGCCTGCCCGCGCCGGCATGCCGGAGAAGTCCAGCCGGCCGCGCGCCCGGCGGCCCTGCAGGGCGCCGATCAGCCGCGACCGCAGGCGGTGCAGGAAGCGGTCGAAGGCGTTCGGGTTGTGCACGACATCGGCGCGGTAGAAGGACGGGCAGAGCACGGCGGCATCCGCCACCTCGCCGCAATTGCCGCAGCCGACGCAGCTCTCGTCGATGGCGGCGACCGGGTCGTCGCGCAGCGGGTCGTCCAGCCGCTTCACCGACAGGGAGGGGCAGCCCGACAGGCGGATGCAGGCATGGTCGCCGGTGCAGACATCCTCGTCGACGCCGAAGCGCGGCTGAACAATCCGCTTTCCGTCCTTCACCGCCTCGGCGCGCTGCGGCTTCTCGCGGCGCTGGCGGTTCAGCATGCATTCCGACGAGGCGACGATGACCTTCAGGCCCGGCGCATCGGTCGTCAGCGCCTCTTTCATCGTCGCGCGCATCTTCGGCACGTCATAGGTGCGGTCGATCTGGCGCACCCAGTCCACGCCCATGCCGCGGATCGCATTGGCGATCGGATGCTTCGTGGAGCGCGAGGCGTTGCTGGCGCGGCTGGACAGGATGTCCTGCCCGCCGGTGGCGGCGGTGTAGTTGTTGTCGACCACCACCACCAGGCCGTTCGATTTGTTGAACACGGCGCCGCCGATCGACGAGTTCAGGCCGTTATGCCAGAAGCCGCCATCGCCGATGATGGAGATCGAGCGCTTGCCCGCCGGCACGTTGAAGGCGGAGGCAGAGGCCGGCCCCAGGCCGTAGCCCATGGTGGTGGCGCCCATGTTGAACGGCGGCAGGCTGGCGAACAGGTGGCAGCCGATATCGCCGGCGATGTGATGCTCGCCCAGATCCTTCTCCACCAGCTTCATGGCGGCGAAGATCGGCCGTTCCGGACAGCCGGTGCAGAAGCCCGGCGGCCGCGGCGGCACGGCGGCGGCCAGTTCCTCCGCCGGCACCGCATCCTGGCTGCGGTTGGGCGCGCGGTCCTGGTCGCTCAGCATCTCCGCCGCATGGTCGCGCAGGAAGGCGCGGATGCCGTCCAGCATCACCTGCCCGGTATATTCGCCGGCCTTCGGGAATGGGTCCTTGCCGCGCAGCCGGGTCGGGCTGTCGGCGTTGTGCAGCATCGCGCCGAAGGCCTGCTCCAGATAGTTGGGCTGGCCCTCCTCCACCACGAGGACCGCGTCCTTGCCGGCGCAGAAGGCCAGGAACTCGTCATCGACCAGCGGATAGGTGACGTTCAGGACATAAAGGGGGATGCGGCTCTCGCCATAGACATCCGCCAGGCCCAGCAGCTGCAGCGCCCGCAGCACGCCGTTGTACATGCCGCCCTGCAGAACGATGCCGACCCTGCCGTCTTCCGGCCCGAACCGTTCGTTCAACTTCCGCTCGCGCACGAAGTCCACCGCCGCCGGCCAGCGCCGGTCGACCTTCTCATGCTCGTGCGCGAAGGCCGCCGGCGGCAGCACCACCCGGGCGCTGTCGCGGCGCGGATTCTCCAGCGCCTCGGCGACCGTCATCTTCGGCCGCTGGTTGTCCTTGGCGATGAAGCGGCCATGCACGTGGCAGGCGCGGATGCGGACCTGCAGCATCACCGGGGTGTTCGATGCCTCCGACAGCTCGAAGCCGTCCTCCACCGCCTTGACGATGCTTTCCAGGTTGGGGCGCGGGTCCAAAAGCCAGATCTGCGATTTCATCGCGAAGGCATGGCTGCGCTCCTGCATGATCGAGGAGCCCTCGCCGTAATCCTCCCCCACCACGATCAGCGCGCCGCCGGTCACCCCGCCGGAGGCCAGGTTGGCCAGCGCGTCGGAGGCGACGTTGGTGCCCACCGTCGACTTCCAGGCCACCGCGCCGCGGATCGGGTAGTGGACGGAGGCGGCCAGGGTGGCGCCGGCAGCGGCCTCGTTCGCGGATGCCTCGAAATGCACGCCGAGCTCGCTGAGGATCTCCTCGCCATCGGCCAGCACGTCCATCAGGTGCGAGATCGGCGCGCCCTGATAGCCGCCGACATAGCCGACCCCGCATTGCAGCAGCGCCTTGGTCAGGGCCAGGATGCCCTCGCCGCGGAACTCCTGGCCTGCGCCGATGCGCAGCTGCTGGACCTCTTTCGCAAAGGAGCGTTCAGCCATGCGCCCGGTTCCTCGTCCGCTTCATCGTTCGGTATCCCAAGATCGCCCCGCGTTTCGTATCGGCGGAGGATGACCAAGATGGCGCGACGGCGGTTCCGGAGCAACAGAGGCCCGGCCGGAATGCACTCCCGTCCGGTTTGACCCTCCGCATGCACCATGCCAGCGTCACCGCCCCGCACGCCCCCCAGCCAGCAGGAGCCGATCATGTCGATGATGCGCGTCGCCACCGCCGCAGCCGCGGGCGGCCTGGACAAGCTCGAGATCGCCGAACGCGCGGTGCCCGAGCCGGGCCCGGGCGAGATCCTGGTCCGCATCCATGCCAGTTCCCTGAACTATCACGACTATGCGGTGGTGACCGGCATGCTGCCGATCCCCGATGGCCGGATTCCGATGTCCGACGGCGCGGGCGAGGTCGTCGCGCTGGGCGCCGGGGTCGACGCGTTCGCGGTCGGCGACAAGGTGCTGTCGCTGTTCTTCCCCGGCTGGGCGGACGGCCCGCTGACCCCGGCGAAGGCGGGCGGCGTGCCCGGCGACAATATCGACGGCTTCGCCGCGGAATATGTGGCGATGCCGGCCACGGCCTTCACCCGCATGCCGGCCGGCTATGGCATGGACGAGGCGGCGACCCTGCCCTGCGCCGCCGTCACCGCCTGGCGGGCGCTGACCCACACCCAGCCGCTGAAAATGGGGGAGACCGTGCTGGTGCTGGGCACGGGCGGGGTCTCGATCTTCGCCCTGCAGTTCGCCAAGGCGGCCGGCGCGCGGGTGATCGCGACCTCCTCCTCCGACGCGAAGCTGGAGCGGCTGACGGCGCTGGGCGCCGACCATGTCGTCAACTACAAGGCCGAGCCGCGCTGGGGGAAGGCGGTGCAGGAGATCACGGGCGGCGCCGGCGTCGACAAGGTGATCGAGGTCGGCGGGCCGGGCACCTTCGGGGAATCGATCGCCGCCTGCCGCATGGGCGGCCATATCGCGATGATCGGCGTGCTGACCGGCCGCACCGGCGAGGTGCCGACGGCCGCCCTGTTCCGCAAGGTGCTGACCGTGACCGGCATCCTGGTCGGCTCCCGCCAGGACCAGGAAGACATGGTCGCCGCGATCGAGGCGACCGGCATCCGCCCGGTGATCGACAGCCGCTACCCCCTGCAGGGCATCGCCGACGCCTTCGCCCATCAGGAGGCGCAGGGCCATTTCGGCAAGATCTGCCTGACGGTCTGAGGGGCAAGCGGCGCCTCTCGGCACATCGGTGCCGTCATCCTCGGCCCCCGAGCCGAGGATCGCGACGGAACGGCACCGCTGCGAGGCGGCGGCCCGTCAACGACGGCGTTGGGATCCTCGGCTCGGGGGCCGAGGATGACGGCGAAGTGTGAGCATCGGCAGCGCCGCTCGACGCCCCGCCCCGCTAGATCCAGAACTGCAGGACGTATTCGAACGGGCCGTCATAGTTGACGATGTCGACCCGCTGCAGGCGGATGCGGAAGCCGTCCGGCGTGCGTACCAGATGGTGGCGGTAGCTGCCGGCGAAGTAGCGCTGTGCGTCCAGCCGGAACTCCACCACGTGGAACTTCGACCGCGCGACGACCTCCCCCGTCTTCGGGTCGTCGCGCTCGATCACCACATTGCCGACGACATGGCTGGTGCGGTTGCGCGGGCTCTGCGACCAGGCGCGCGGATGCTGCAGCCGTTTCATCCGGGTCCGCATCAGCCAGCGGTCCTCGTAGAAGATGCTGGGCACGCCCTCGCCCGACGTGTGGGCGGGATCGGCCGGCATCCAGTAATGGCCGTCGGAGGTGAACAGCTCCATCCAGTCGGCCCAGCGCCGTTCGTCCAGGATCTCCGCCTGACGGGTGAGGAACTGCTCGACCTGCCACTGGGTCTCCAGCCGGGCCAGCAGGCCCCGCTCCGCGGCGCTGTCGATCGCGGCCTCCGCCATCGCTCAGCCCTCCCCCATATAGTCGGTCCAGGCGGTGAACATGTGCCGCATCGGCATCTCGCTCAGGCCGGTGACGGAGGTGATCTCGCCGTCCTTCTCCGGGTCCTGACCGGCATTGCGGTGGAAGCTGACCCAGTCGCCGCCCTCGCTCTCCAGCCCCTGCTGGCAGCGCCAGAAATTGTAGAGGTCGTCGGCGTTGATCATCGTCGACGGCGAGTTCACCAGGTTGAAGTAGTGCAGGGAACGCCGGTAGATCGGCTCCGGCGCACCCTTCAGGCGGAAATGCCAGATCTCCGTCAGGGTCCGGTCGGGGCCCAGGGGGCGCACCGCGCGCAGCTGCTGCAGCGGCGCCTGCACCGACAGGCAGGGATAGACCAGCACGTGGTGGATGTTGGTGGTCAGGATCTCCTCGGTGCGCGCCTTGCCGTAGGCACGCTCCATCACCGCCTCGTATTCCAGGGTGTCCGGGTCCGTCGGCCGCAGGCCCATATAGCCTTCCAGGATGCAGTGGCCGTACTTGAAGCCGCGGGTCTGCAGGCCGTCCCACTTGTAGATCGGCGTCGTGAAGGCCGACAGGTAGTGGTACTGCAGCGGCGCGTTCTCGCCGGTCTCCGCCTTGATCTCGTCCTCCACCTCCGACGCCGCCTTGCCGGCCGCGCCATGGGTGATGGAGGGATGCAGCGCGTCGAGCTGGTTCTCCAGGAAGATCTTCCAGTTCGACTTCTGGATCACCCGGAAGCAGGTCGGCACGACCTCGACCTCGCCTTCCGGCGCCCGGTCGCACATATCGTCGAAGGCCGCCTTGGCGCCGCCCAGCCAGGTCACCAGGTCGGGCCCCTCCGCCGCCAGGCTGGCGAACCAGAAGCCGCGATAGCCCTGCACCCGCGGCGCCGCCTTCATGCTGCAGTCCGGGTTGTCGGTCGACAGGCGGGTGCCCTTGTAGCCGTCCGGCGTCGGGATCGCATGCACCTTGCCGTCCAGCTTGAACTGCCAGGAATGGTAGGAGCAGGTCAGGGTCTGCCCGCAATTGCCCATATGCTCGTTGGTCAGCATCGCGCCGCGATGCGGGCAGCGGTTGTAGAGCACGTGGATCGAGCCGTCGGCGGCCCGGGTCATGATCATCGGCTGGCGGCCGATCTGGAAGGTGGCGAAGTCGCCGGGATTGGGGATCTGGCTCTCATGCCCGGCATAGATCCAGGACCGGTGGAAGATCCGCTCGATCTCCAGGTCGAACACCTCCTGGTCGGCATAGCAGGCGCGATGCGCCCGGTCGGGCTCGACCAGGTCGCGGGGGTCCCATCCCCCGTCGCCACCCTTCTTCGGCACATGCAGCATGACCGCCTCCATAAGATCCGGGTTTTTCATTGCCTCCGTTATACAGGCGGCTACCCCTGCCCAGCCATTTCTGTTTTGGCCGAAATCCATTACCGTGAGTTATGCGCATCGATCCCCGCCAGATGGAGATGTTCCTGGCCGTCTACCGGAGCGGCAGCCTGGGACGCGCCTCGCAGCAGCTGAACCTGACCCAGCCGGCCGTCAGCAAGGCGATCCGGCGGCTGGAGCGCAGCCTGCAGGTGACCCTGTTCGAGCGCGAGCCGCGCGGCATGGTGCCCACCCTCTATGCCGAGGCGCTGGTGCGTCATGCGGAACTGGTCTCCTCCGAACTGCAGCGCGCGGTGGAGGAGATCGCGGCGATGCGCGGCACCGCGCGCGGCCGCGCCAAGATCGGCGGCACGCCCAGCGTGATCGAGGGGCTGTTTCCGGCCGCCATCTCCCGCCTGCTGGGGCGGCGCCCGGCCCTCACGGTGGAAGTCCGCGAGGCGTTGGAGGGGCCGTTGCTGGAGGCGCTGCTGAAGGGCGAGATCGACCTGGCCGTGGCCGGCGGCATGCGCCGCATCCGCGACTATCCGGTGCGGGTGGAGGCGCTCTATGTCGACCGGGTGCAGGTGGTCTGCCGGCCGGACCATCCGCTGCGGCGTGCCGGCGGGCCGCCGGGGCTTGAGGACCTGCAGCTCTATCCCTGGGTGCTGACCGAGCGCGACAACGTGATGTGGCGCCGGCTGTCGGAGATGTTCTACGACGCCGGCCTGGACCCGCCGGAGACGGCGGTGGAGACCTCCTCCGCCCGGCTGATGACCAGCGTGGTGCGCGACAGCGACTTTCTGACCTGGCTGCCGGAGGCCCTGGTGACGGAGGAACTGCGCGACGGCAGCCTCGCCGTGCTGGCGCCCGAGCGGCTGTCCTGGGAGCGCCAGGTCGTCGCCGTTCAGCGGGAGAAGGGCTCCCTGCCGCGGCCTGCCGCCGCCTTCCTGGAGACCCTGCGCGCGCTCTGCCGGTCCCGCGCGGCGGCGGAGTGAGCCGCGCAGGCGCCCTGGCCCCCTCCTAAGCCCCAGGTTTTGCCACCGGCACGACAATTCAGTGGTCGCGCCGCCGCACGACCGGCGATACTTTTGCATCAATCGCCGCGTCCAAGCGGCTGCACGGACACTTGGGAGGTTTCCGATGCGAGACAGTTCTGCCGTTCTGCGCCGCCTGATGCGTGGCGTCCTGCCTGCCGCGGCCCTGCCTGCCGCAGCTTTTGCCGCCCTTGCCCTGAACGCGGCTGCCGCGCCGGCCCAGGCGGAAGAGGTCAAGGTCGGCGTCGTCCTGACCTTCTCCGGCGGCGCCGCCCAGTTCGGCGAGCAGATCTCGCGCGGCATGGAGCTCTACATGAAGGAGCATCCGGAGGCCTTCGGCGACAATACGGTCACCTTGGTGAAACGCGACTCCAAGCGTCCGGGCGGCGACATCGCCAAGAACGCGGTGCAGGAGCTGATCACCCGCGAAGGGGTCGACATCCTGGCCGGCTTCGTCTTTTCGCCCAATGCGATCGCCAGCGCGCCGCTGGCGACCCAGGGCAAGGTGCCGATGATCATCATGAACGCCGGCACCGCCTGGATCCCGTCCCTGTCGCCCTATATCGCGCGGGTCTCCTTCAGCATGTGGCAGACCGGCTATCCGATGGGGCAGTACGCGGCCGGCAAGCTGGGCTGCAAGACCGCGGCGGTGGGCTATACCGACTATCCGCCCGGCAAGGACAGCCTGGACGCATTCCAGATGGGCTTCGAGAAGGCGGGCGGCAAGCTGGTCGAGGCGGTGCCGATGGGCAGCCCGGCCGAGGTGCCGGACTTCACCCCCTTCTTCCAGCGGGTGCGCGACGCCAAGCCCGACTGCTTCTACGTCTTCGTGCCGTCGGGCAACCATGCCGCGGCGGTGGCCAAGACCTTCGCCGATACCGGCATGAAGGCCGACGGGGTGAAGCTGATCGGCCCCGGCGACATCACCCAGGACACGCAGCTGCAGGGCATGGGCGACGATGCCGTCGGCCTTGTCACCATGCACCACTATGCCGCCGACTATGACACGCCGGAGAACAAGGCCTTCGTGAAGGCCTGGAAGGACGCCTATGGCGCCGATTCCGTGCCGGACTTCATGGCGGTCGCCGGCTGGGACGGCATGGCGGCGATCGCCCATGCGATCAAGGCGCAGGACGGCGACGTCTCCGCCGACGGTACCATGGAAGCGCTGAAGGGCTGGACCTTCGCCAGCCCGCGCGGCCCGATCATGATCGACCCCGAGACCCGCGACATCGTGCATGACGAGAACATCCACGAGGTCGTGAAGGAGGACGGCATGCTGAAGGTCAAGGTCGTCGACACGATCAAGCAGGTGAAGGACCCCTGCAAGGAGCTGAAGGTCGGCAAGTGCGGCGAATAGGCCGTCCACATCGCCGTCATCCTCGCACTGCGGTACGGGGATGACGGCGGGCTGCCGTCCGGTGCCACTGCTCTCCCGCCCACCGTCACCCTCGGGCCTGACCCGAGGATCCCAGCGCCGGCTGTCCCGCAGCACCGCCCCACGACGTCGCCGCCCTGCCACGGTCCTCGGCTCGGGGGCCGAGGACGACGGGACGGGTGGTACGGGAGGACAGGTCCTGCGCCGGGTGCAGGCCGAACCGTGACCGCCGCCATCTCCATCCTGTTCGACGGCCTCGCCTATGCGATGCTGCTGTTCATCATCTCCGTCGGGCTGTCGGTCACGATGGGGCTGATGGGCATCGTCAACCTGGCGCATGGCGCCTTCGCGATGGCTGGCGGCTATGCCACGGTGACCCTCATGAACGACCTGGGCCTGCCCTTCGTGCCGGCCCTGATCGGCGCCTTCCTGGTGGTCGCCCTGGTCAGCGTGCCGATCGAGCGGCTGGCCTATGCGCCGCTCTACCGCCGGCCGGAACTGGATCAGGTGCTGGTCACCATCGGCCTGGTCTTCATGACCATCGCCGCGATCACCTATTTCTACGGCCCCTCGCCGCCCAGCATCGAGGTGCCGGCCTTCCTGTCCGGCCAGGTCGACCTGGGCCTGCGCACGGTGCCGGCCTATCGCCTTTTCATCATCCTGCTGGGCCTGGCTCTGATCGTCGCTTTGTGGCTGGGGCTGGAGCGCACCCTGGTCGGCGCCCGCATCCGCGCCGCCGTCGACAATCGCGACATGGCGCAGGCGGTCGGCATTCATGTCGACCGGCTGTTCGTGACGGTCTTCGCGCTGGGCAGCGGCCTGGCGGCGTTGGGCGGCGGGCTGGCGATCGAGATCGTCGGCGTCTCCCCCACCTTCGCGATCCAGTACCTGGTGTTCTTCCTGATCGTCGTGGCGGTCGGCGGGCTGGGCAGCCTGCGCGGCGCCTTCGTCGCCGCGGTGGTGCTGGGCATTCTCGACACCGCGGGCAAGTATCTCTGGCCCGCCGGCGGCGGCTTCTTCATCTATGCCGCCACGGTGGCGATCCTGCTGCTGCGCCCCGCCGGCCTGTTCGGACGGGAGCAGGTCCGATGAGCGGCGCGGGCGCCGGCCCTGCAGCCGATACGGCCGCGGTCCGGGCCGCGCTGCGCCGCCGCGACGGCTGGCACTGGACCGAGGCGCTGCCCTGGCTGGCGGCGATCGCCTTCTTCTTCGTCATGCCCGACTACGCGGTGATGGGCACGACGATCCTGATCACCATCCTGTTCGCCCTCTCCCTCGACCTGATCCTGGGCTATGCCGGCATCGTCACCCTTGGCCATGCCGCCTATTTCGGCGCCGGCGCCTATGCCACCGGCATGCTGTCGGCGCATCTGGGCTGGGGCGAGCCGCTGACCGGGCTCGCCTTCGGCGGCGCGGTCGCCGGCCTTCTGGGCCTGCTCACCGGCTGGGTCCTGCTGCGCTATCACGGCCTGACCCTCTTGATGCTGACCCTGGCCACCGCAATCCTGCTGCAGGAACTGGCGCATACCGCGGAGCCCTGGACCGGCGGCTTCGACGGCCTGGTCGGCATCTCGATCTGGCCGGTCCTGGGCCTGTTCGAGAACGACCTGTGGGGACACAACTACTTCTGGTACGCGCTGGCGGTGGTGGCGATCTGCTTCCTGGCGGTGCGGCGCATCGTGCGCTCGCCGTTCGGCCGCTCCCTGGTCGGCATCCGCGAGAACGGGGTCCGGATGGAGGCGATCGGCGTGCCGGTGCATCGCCGGATGGTCACCGCCTATACCCTCTCCGCGGTGCTGGCCGGCATCGCCGGCGGCCTGTTCGCGCAGCAGGCCGCCTTCGTCACCCTGGACGTGCTGAGCTTCGCGCGCTCCGGCATGGTCCTGATCGTGCTGATCCTGGGCGGCACCGGCCGGCTCTACGGCGCTTTCGTCGGCGCCGCGGTCTATGTCGCGCTGGAAGACGAGCTGGCGCGGATCAGCCCGGAATTCTGGGAGTTCGGCATCGGCCTGGTGCTGGTGCTGGTTGTGCTGTTCTTCCGCGGCGGCCTGCTGGGCGCCGCCGACGGCCTGCGCGCGCGGCTGGGCCGCCGATGAACGCGACCGCAGCGATGCTGGAAGTCAGCGGCCTTCGCCGCCGCTTCGGCGCACTGGAAGTCGCCCGCGGCATCGAGCTGTCCCTGCCGCAGGGGGCGCGGCAGGCGCTGATCGGCCCGAACGGGGCCGGCAAGACCACCCTGGTCAACCTGATCACCGGCCGGCTGCGCCCCGATGCCGGACGGATCCGGCTGCAGGGCCGCGACGTCACCGCGCTGGATCCGGCGGCGCGGGTGAAGGCCGGCATCGCCCGCACCTTCCAGATCAACCAGCTGTTCCGCGGCCTGGAGGTGGTGGAGAATGTCGCCATGTCGGTGGCCGAGCGCCGGGGCGAAGGCGGCAATGCATGGCGGCCGGCTGCCGCCCAGGCCGAGGTGCTGGACGAGGCGATGGAGATCCTCGCCGGCCTGGGCCTGGCCGACGATGCGCTGACCCCGGTGCGGCTGCTGCCCTATGGCCGTCAGCGGCTGGTGGAGGTCGCCATCACCCTGGGCCTGCAGCCGCGGGTGCTGCTGCTGGACGAGCCGGCAGCCGGGGTGCCGGCGGCCGACAGCCGCAACATCCTGGAGGTCCTGTCGCGCCTGCCGGCGGAGATCGCGATCCTGATCATCGAACATGACATGGAGGTGGTGTTCCGCTTCGCGGAGCGGATCACGGTGCTGGTCGACGGCGGCATCCTGACCGAAGGCACGCCGCAGGAGATCGCTGCCGACCCGGAGGTGCGTGCGGTCTATCTGGGCGAGCGTGCCGCCCCCGGGACGGATCCGGCATGACGGGGGCGGCCGAACCGCTGCTGGCGCTGCAGGGCGTGACCGGCGGCTATGGCGAGACCGTCGTGGTGGAAGGGATCGACCTGGCCCTGGCGCCGGGGGAGAGCCTGGCCGTGCTGGGCCGCAACGGCACCGGCAAGACCTCGCTGCTGCGCCTGGTGATGGGGCTGGCCGACCTGCATCGCGGCGGCATCTCGTTCGCCGGCGACGACATCTCCCGCCGGCCGGTCCATGCCCGCAACCGCGCCGGGCTGGGCTTCGTGCCGCAGGAGCGGGAGATCTTCGCCTCCCTCACCGTGCAGGAGAACCTGGCGGTGGCGGGCCGGGTCGGCAGCGGCGGCGACTGGAGCGCCGACCGGGTCTACGCGATGTTCCCCCGGCTGGCGGAGCGGCGGGCGAACCGCGGCAACCAGCTGTCCGGCGGCGAACAGCAGATGCTGGCGATCGGCCGCGCGCTGATGGGCGACCCGCGCCTGCTGCTGCTCGACGAACCGTCGGAAGGCCTGGCGCCGGTGATCGTGGAGGAGCTGGAGCGCGCCATCGGCGCCCTGCGCGACGAGGGCGGCCTGGCGGTGATCCTGGTGGAGCAGCACACCCGCTTCGCGCTCGACTTCGCGCCCCGCGCCATCGTCCTGGACCGTGGCCGCATCGTCTTCGACGGCGAAAGCGGGGCCTTGCGCGACCCGGAGGTGCTGCAGCGGCATATGGGCCTGGCGCAGTAGGGCGCGTCCGCTTCAGCCGGCGGGTGCGCCGGCCAGCTCGACCCGGTTGCGGCCGCCCGCCTTTGCGGCGTAGAGCGCGCTGTCCGCCACCTCGAACGGCCGCGCCGCCATTGCTGTCTCCGCGCCGGGCTGCAGCAGGGCGACGCCGACGCTGACCGTGACCGGCACGCGACGGCCGGCAGCCTCCACCGGGGCCCGCGCGAGCGCCAGCCGGATGCGTTCCGCCACCTCCTGCGCCTGGCCGATGTCCTGCACCTGCAGCACCGCGGCGAATTCCTCGCCGCCCAGCCTGCCGAACAGGTCGTCCGGCCGCAGCTGCGCTTCGGCCCGCCGGCAGAACGCCTGCAGGACGAGGTCGCCTGTCTCGTGGCCGAAGCTGTCATTGACCCGCTTGAAATGATCGAGGTCGAACATCAGCAGCGCCAGCGCCCCGCCGGGCTCCCTGGCGCGGGCCAGCAGGCGCTCCAGCCGCTCGCCCAGGCCCCGCCGGTTCAGCACCCCGGTCAGCGGGTCGGTATCGGCGAGGACGCGCAGACGCATCTCCACCCGCTCCCGCACCAGGCGGGCGCCATAGATCACGATCACCAGAAGGATCAGCACCTCGACGATGCCGTCCAGCCAGGCGATCGGAAAGCCGCCGAGCGCGGGCGGACGCAGCCAGAGGCCGGCGCCTGCGATCGCCAGGCTCCAGATTCCGGCCAGCAGCAGGAAAAGCGCCATCGGCCGCCGGCTGGAGCCGGCGGGAAGCGCCGCCGCCGCCGCGGCCGGGCGGGGCCAGATCGCCCGGGCGAGCAGGACATAGCCGATCGCCGAGCCCGTGTTCAGCAGGGCGAAGCGCAGGAAGAAGGTCTCGCGCAGCTCCGGCACGGCGATGCTGAGCAGCCAGGTGGCCGCCGGCAGCAGCGCCTCCGGCCGCAGGGAGAGGCCGTCCAGACGCCGCGCGCCCCAGATCCAGCCGGCGAAGGCCAGAAGCAGCAGCAGGTTGGCGAGACCGACGGTGACGATGTCGGGCAGCGGATGCGCGGCGACGAGCGCCAGGCCGATTGCGGTGGCGCCGAAGCCCGTCGCCCACCACAGGAAGCTGGACGCCGCGCGGTCGCGCAGCCAGGCCACGAGCAGGCCGGCGCCGACCGTCAGGGCCGCCGCGGCGAGGATCACCAGCGCTGTGATGTAGTCGAGCAAGGCTTCCCCGTCCGCTGTCCCCGTCCGCTGCCGCGCGCGGCTTCCCGCTTCCAGCCGCCCGCCAGATTCCAAGCCGCCCAGTCCTACGCCAGTCCGCCGCCGCCACCAAGCTGCCGGCGTCGCGAAACCGTCACACGGAACCGCTTGCGGGGCCGTCCGTTCCGACTATCGTCCCCGCACCTTCTGCCGGCAGGAAGCACCATGAAGCTCGAGGATCTGCAACGCGCCGCCCATGGCGAACCGGAGGCGGTGGCCGCCGTCGCCGACGCCCTGAAGCGGGGCGCCACCGGCGAGCTGCAGGCGGTGACCGACCTGCCGCCGTTCGAGGCGGCGCGGCTGATCCTGCAGTTGAAGCCGAAGCGGGCGCGCAAGCTGCTGGACATGCTGCCGGACGCGCCGAGCCTGGCGCTGGTCGCGGAACTCGACCCCTGGATCAGCGAGCATCTGCTGGACGAGAAGCTGCAGAAGCGGATCTCCCGCATCGCCGCCCGCCTGCCGGTGGAGGATGCCGCCGATTTCCTTGCCGACACGCCGGAGGAGCTGAAGGAACGGGCGCTGGCGGAGCATCCACACCAGGCCGCCCTGCGCACCGCGCTGGACTTCCGGGAGGAGACCGCCGGAGCGATCATGCAGCGCCGGCTGGTGGCGGTGCCGATCGGGATGAATGTCGGCGAGGCGGTGGCCGAGATCCGCGCCCGCGCCGACCGGATCGACCGGCTCTACACCGTCTACGTCGTGGATGCGGAGCGGCGCCTGCTCGGCTTTCTGAAGCTGCGCGACCTGCTGCTGAACCCGCCGGAGACGCCGCTGCGCGACCTGGTGCGGATGGACGCGGTCTCCGTCTCCGCCGACACCGACCGGGAGGAGGTCGCCCGCCTGGCGGAGCGCGCCGACCTGGCGATGGTGCCGGTGGTCGATGCGCAGGGCCGGCTGCTCGGCGTCGTCACCACCGAGGACCTGCTGGAGACCGAGCGCGAGGAGGCGGCCGAGGACATGATGCTGATGTCGGGCCTGGACCCCGACACCAGCCCCGCCGACAGCCCGCTGCAGATCGTGCCGCGCCGGCTGCCCTGGCTCGCTGCCGGTCTGATCGGCTCCGGTACCGCGGCCCTGGTCGTCGGTTCCTACGAGGATGCGCTGGCGGAAGCGGCGATTCTCGCCACCCTGATCCCGATCGTCATGTCGCTGGCCGGCAATGCCGGCATCCAGGCTTCCACCGTCACCGTGCAGGCGCTGGCCTCCGGCAGCTACTGGGCCGGCGACATCTTCGGCCGCACCCTGCGGGAACTGGGCGGTGCGCTGCTGAACGGCATCGCTGTCGCGCTGATCGTCACCCTGGGCATCTTCGTCCTGTCCACAATCGCCGAGGTGCCAAACCCGGACCTGCTGGCGCTGACCGCCGGGCTGACCCTGGTCGCGGTGATGGCCCAGGCCTCCGTCATCGGTTCCCTGGTGCCGGTGATCCTGGACAAGCTGAAGTTCGACCCCGCCGTCGCCACCGGCGTCTTCATCACCACCTCCAACGACGTGATCGGGGTGCTGATCTTCTTCGTGATCGCCACCACCCTGTACCTGTGAGGGTCGGACCGGCGGCGGATCAGGCGCGGAACAGCGCCTTCATCCCGTCCACCCCGATCCGGGCATAGGCCCGCTTGCGGTGGGTGACGACGGTGCTTTCGGCGATGCCCAGTTCCATGGCGATCCGGGCCGCACTCTGTCCGGCCAGGACCCGCGCCGCGACCGCGCATTCCCGCGGGGTCAGGTCGGGGAAGCGCCGCCGCAGGCGGGCCTCCCCTTCAGCCGGGGAAGCGTCCGCCGCCGGCGGCAGGCTGGCCAGGTGCCGGTCGACCACCTCCAGCAATAACGGGAAGGCGCCGGTCGCCGCCTCGCGCAGGCCGTCGGCGAAGGGGCCTGCGGCGCGGCTGCGGTACAGGCTCAGCGCAACCCGATCGCGCCCGCCCGCCCGCACCAGCGACAGCCGGTCGACAATGCCGGTGCGGTCGTAGCAGGCCCGCCGGTAGCCCAGGTCGGCGATCTCGTCCGCCCGCTGGTAGGTCAGGCAGAGACCCTGCTCCCGCGCCGCCGTCAGGATCCGGAAATTCGCATCCTCGCCGTAGTGGCGCATATAGCCCTCCGCCGCATGCGCCGCATTCAAAGGGTGGGTGGTGGTGGCGGTGCCCAGCAGGCGCGGTGCCGTCGCGGGGTCGCCGCCGGTCCCCGCCGCCGCCACCTGTCCCGGGGCGAAGATCGAGACGAAGCTGGCGCCGAAGCTTTCGGCGCAGAACGCCAGCATGGCGTCGGTAAAGCCGGCCCCGCCGATTCCGGCGACCAGCCGCTGGACGGCCGCCACGGGCACCTGCCCGTCGGATGGTCCGGCCTCGTCAAAGCTGCGGATCTGCATGGCGGCCTCCCCTGCCGCATCGGTCTGTTCGGCCGCCGCATCATAGGGCTTCGATCCCGCCGCGGGCGAGAGCGGGCTTTTCCCCATTCCTGGGGAATGATCCCTGGCCGGCGCCGCGCTAGCTTCCGTGCAAAGGCCATGGAACCGGGAGGAACGGATGAACGCGGATTTCCAGGACGTGGTGCGCCGGCGGCGCAGCGTGCGGCGGTTCGAGGCGGGCCGGTCGGTCGACCGGGCGGCGCTGCAGCGGATCGTCGATGCCGGCCGCTGGGCGCCGTCGGGCGCAAACGTGCAGTGCTTCGACTTCATCGTCGTCGACGAGCCGGCGATGCGCGACGCGGTGACGGAGGTCTTCCTGCGCCAGGCGCAGCGCCTGGTGGACCATGCCAAGGGCTTCCCGGCGGTGAAGAAGAGCTACCTGGCGAACACGGTGGCGATCGTCCTGGTGCTGGGCGATCCCCGCTGGAAGGTCTGCTTCCCGCAGCCCACCAGCCCCGACTGGGAGCGGGAATATCTGGACAACAACCAGGCGATCTTCCTCTGCTCCCTTGGCGCTGCGGTGCAGAACGTCCAGCTGGCCGTGGCGGCGGAGGGGCTGACCTCCGCCTGGCTGTCCGGCGGCGGCGAGGAGATCACCAACCGCGAGCTGTCGGACCTGCTCGGCTATCCGGACTGGATGCGGGCCTACGGCACGGTGCCGATCGGCTACCCGACGGAGGAGGAGCATCGCCGCTACCGCCGGCCGCTGGCGCAATGCCTGCACTGGAACCGCTACAACCCGGAACAGTACCGGCGCCACGCGCAGGTGGATTTCTACGAGAGCAGCCTGCGCCCCTTCGCCATGTACCGGCACCACGAGGAAATGGCCGCCTGGCCGGACCGGGCGGAGAAGCTGGGCGACTGGGACACTGCCTTCACCGGGCCGAACCCCAATCCCGGCGGCAGCCTGGAGCCGGCGGCCGATTTCTCGAAGCCGCGGGTGGCGGGCCAGGCGACGAAACGCCGGCAGACCCGGGCGGACGAGTCCTAGAACAGGCGAGGGCGCGATGTTTTCCTGCGAGGAGCTGCGCTACGAGGCGCTGCCGCTGCCCGACAGGATCGAGATGCCGGATGCACAGATGCAGGCGGCGGCGGAGGCGTTCCGCGACCATCTGCGGCGTCGGCACGGCTGGCGGCGGAAGAGGAGGAGCGCTGGGGCGCGCTGGCCGACGGCAGCCGCTACAAGAACGACTATTTGCCGGAAAGCGTCGGCATCGCCACCGGCTTCCTGATTGCGGCCCTGCACCATGCCGGGCTGGTCGCCCTGACTCATACGCCGAACCCGATGCGCTTCCTGAACGGCCTGCTGGGGCGGCCGGAATCCGAGAAGCCGATGATGATCCTGGCCGTTGGCCACCCGGCGGCCGATGCCACCGTGCCCGCAGCGGCGAAGCTGAAGAAGCCGCTGGCGGAGATTCTGACGGTCAGCTGAGCTTCATCCGCCAACACGCGGCCGCTGATCGGACCCAAGCTCCCGCCGGAAGGAAATCGATCTATAGTGCCGACGGGCCGGTACGGGAGACAGACGATGGATAAGATGCGATTCGGCCTTGGTCTGGCAGTGCTTGGCCTCGGTACCTCGATCGCGGCCGGCGCAGAGGCCGGCTGCGGCAATATCCTCACGAGCAACGGGTCCTGCCTGTATTTCGGCCTGCCCGAACCGGCCACTCTGCAGGATCGGGGGGCCGCGACGGGCATGGCCGCCGCAAGGGCCGGCGGCGTGGTATGCCACCTCGGCGACGGCGAACCGCTGGTGGCGGGGCATGCCGATTCCTGCACCCGCGCCGGCGGGACCGTCGCCCCGGCAGCAGGCGCCGGCAGCCCCAACGGTCCGGGACCGATCATCGGCTACATGCCGGTGACGCAATACGTGCCGGTCTTTGCCGCTCCGGCCGGCGGGATGCAAGCCGCGGTGGCGTGCAGCTTCGGTGCGGTGCGGCTGAGTGCCGCCAGCGTCGAGGATTGCGAGCGGGCCGGCGGCACCGTCAGCCCGGCGGAAGCCGCGAAGTGACCCTCCCAGAGTAGGCCCTCCGGCGTCGCTACTGGACCATCGGCCCGCTGACCGGGATCGGCGGCACGGCCACCTTGCGGGTCAGCGCGCCGTCGACCGGCAGAACCGCACCCGAGGTGCAGCCCGACAGGTCTGAGGCCAGGAACAGGATCGCCTTGGCGATGTCTTCCGGTTCCGCCGGCCGGCCGAGCGGGATCGCCTCCCCGACCGCGGACCAGTAGTCGTCGTCGAGCGCGGCGACCAGGCGCGGGGTGCGCACGAAGCCCGGCGCGATCGCGTTGACCCGGATGTTGCGGGGGCCGAGCTCCACCGCCGCGCAGGCCACCAGGTGGTGCAGCGCCGCCTTCGCCGCACCGTAGATCCCCTGCTTCGGGATCGACATGGTCCCCGACATCGAGCCGACGAAGACCAGGCTGCCGCCGCGCTCGCCCAGGCCCGCGGAAGCGGCCTGGATCGCCAGCCAGGCATGGCGCAGCCCGATGTCGAAATGCCAATCCCAGACCGCATCCGACGCCTCGGCGATCGGCTGGTTGTCGGCCATGCCGATGATGTCGACCAGTCCGGCGAAGCTGTCTCCCAGGCGGGCGGCGACGGTCTCGAAGACGGCATCCATGCCCGCCCGGCCGGTCACGTCGGTGGCGACCGCCGTGCCGCCGACCTCCGCCGCGATCCGGTCGGCCCGGTCGCGGTCGCGGTCCACCAGCACCAGGTCCGCCCCGGCCTGAGCCAGGGCATGGGCGGCCTGGCGGCCGATCCCCTGGCCGGCGCCCAGCACCACGAAGCCGCGGCCGTCCAGGCGCAGTGCCTGCAGATAGTCGGGCACTGCACTGTTGTCGGTTGTCATTCATTCCCCTCCGGAAGCCATGCGATTGCGGCCGCCATGGTTCATGGCGGCGCGGCCGGCGTCCAGGCGGGACGTTTCGCGGCTATTCGGCGGAGAGGATGAGGTTGCGCACGATCGGGTAGATCTGGCCTTCCCAGCGGCGGCCGTTGAAGACGCCGTAATGGCCGACATCGGCCTGCAGGTGGTGGCGCTTCAGATAGGGCTTCAGCCCGGTGCAGAGGTCGTGGGCGGCGACCGTCTGGCCCATCGAACAGATATCGTCGCGTTCCCCCTCCACCGTCAGCAGGGCGGTGCGGCGGATCGCGGCGGGCTTCACCTTCTGGCCGCGGAAGGTCAGCTCGCCGGTGGCCAGCTGCGCCTCCTGGAACACCTTCTGCACGGTCTCCAGATAGAATTCCGCGGTCAGGTCCAGCACCGCGAAATACTCGTCATAGAAGACCCGCACGGCCTGCGCCTTTTCCCGGTCGCCATTGGCCAGGTGGCGGAACAGGTCGCCATGCGCCTTCACATGGCGGTCCGGGTTCATCGCCATGAAGGCCATCAGCTGCATATAGCCCGGATAGACCTTCCGGCCGGCGCCCGGATGGCAGGGCGGCACGGTGGCGATCAGATTGCGCTCGAACCAGTCGATGGAGCGTTCCGTCGCCAGGTGGTTCACCTCGGTCGGGTTGATCCGCGTATCGACCGGCCCGGCCATCAGGGTCAGGCTGGCGGGCTGCGCCGGATCGCGCGCCTCCGCCATCAGGGCGACCGCAACCAGGGCCTGCACGCAGGGCTGGCAGACCGCGACCACATGAGTGTTCGGGCCCAGATGCCGCAGATAGGTCATCAGATGCTCGACATATTCGTCGAAGCCGAAGCGACCGGCGGCGAGCGGCACGTCGCGCGCATTGTGCCAGTCGGTGATGTAGACGTCGTGTTCCCGCAGCAGGGTGCGCACGGTGCCCCGCAGCAGGGTGGCGAAATGGCCCGACAGCGGCGCCACCACCAGCACCTTCGGCTGCGGCGCCTCGCCGCCGTTCGCGGTGGGCGCGCCCTCCTTTGCGAAGCGCAGCAGGGTGCCGAACGGCGTCGTCAGCGCCGCCTCTTCCCGCACCGCGACCTGGCGGCGGCCGACGGGTACGGAATCGATGCCGAAGGGCGGCCGCCTGTGGCTCAGCTTCGTATCGGCCAGCAGCGCCCAGCCGGCGGTCATCGCCCGCCAGGCCGGCAGCCCGCCCATCCAGCCGTCCAGGGTGCCCATGGTCCAGCCGTCCGCAGTTTCCACCGCCCGCCGCGCCAGCGCCCGCATCGGGGCGGCGAGGTTCGACTGGATCTCATAGGCCAGGTAGTGCATGGGCGATGGCAGTCCGCTCTCGATGGGTACGCCGCTTCATGCGGCGACAGTCCGGTCCGCCCCACCCGCCAGGGCGATGCCGCCGGCGGGGGGATGGGGCAGCCCGACCAGCAGTCTGCCATGCAACAGGTTAAGGTTCTTTTGCTGCGTTGCGAAAGAGGGAAGCGGCATTTATGTTGCGTTGCGAGGCAAAAATCGGTCGACGCGGCCGGCCCCTGCCCCCGGAAACCTCCGGGTCGGCAGCGGCCCGGCCAGCGGGGAGAGGTGGATGGCCAAGGCGGTCCTGACGATTTCCAGCAAGAACTACTCCTCCTGGTCGCTGCGGGGCTGGCTGCTCTGCCGCATGGCCGGCCTGGATTTCGAGGAGGAAGTCGTCGGCCCGGACGACAGCGCCAGCCGGGCGGAGCTGCTGCTGCTCTCTCCCTCCTTCCTGGTGCCGCGGCTGCAGCATGAGGGCGCAATCGTCTGGGACACCCTGGCGATCGCGGAGTACCTGGCCGAGCTGGACCCCAAAAAGGGAATCCTGCCGGAGGAACGGGTGAAGCGGGCGCATTGCCGCGCCGTCTCCGGCGAGATGCATTCCGGCTTCTACAATCTGCGCTCCGCCCTGCCGATGAACCTCAAGGCCCGCTTCGAGGGCTTCAAGATCTGGTCGGGCGCCAAGCCCGACATCGAGCGGATCCTGGAGATCTGGCGCGACTGCTTGAAGACCTATGGCGGGCCGTTCCTGTTCGGCAATGCGCCGACCCTGGCGGATGCTATGTATGCGCCGGTCTGCACCCGCTTCCGCACCTACGACGTCGCGCTGGAGGAGGCGACTGCCGCTTATTCCGAGACGATCCTGTCCTGGGCGCCGATGCTGGAATGGACCGAGGCCGCCCTGGCCGAGCCGGAAGAGATCGAGGAGCTGGACGTCGAGTTCTAGCCGGGGATCGACTGGCAGCGGCAACTCCGTCCCCCTCCTGGCGGCTGGCGATGCCCGGCTGCCGGCACGCGCGGCAGCCTGTCCCGATTTCAGCGAAGAGTCCGTCGGGCGCGGCCCGATGCCGCTCATCCTGGCGCACTTCCTACAATCCACCCCCCGCCTGATGGGCCGGCGGCTGTCGAAGCGATTGACGACGCCGGCAGCAACTTTCACACTGTGAAAGTCAATGTCCTGGATCGACCGCCTGCCATCAATCCGGCAAGCGCCGAAGGGACTGGTGGACGTGCGGCAGGGCATGGGGGCCGATGCGGAAGCGATGAAGTATTTCGAACCCACCGACCTGGGCGAAGCCTTGGATCTTCTCGCTTCGGACGAGGATCTTGCCTGCCTCGCCGGCGGCCAGACTCTGGTCGGCGTCCTCAATCTCGGGGTTGCCGAGGTCGGCGGGCTGGTTTCGCTGCGGCGCATCAGCGGCTTGAATGAAATTCAAGTCAATGAAACCGGCGTGACCGTCGGTGCGATGGCCACCCATGCCGCCGTCGCCCGCGATGCCCGCCTGGCGGGCCGCTTCGCGCTGTTGAAAGAGGCAGCGGGACGGATCGCCCACCCCGCCATCCGAAGCCAGGGCACGATGGGCGGCTCGATCTGCCATGCCGATCCCGCCGCGGACTATCCCGGGGTCCTCGTTGCCCTTGACGCGCAGGTGGAGGTCGCCGCGGCCACCGGCCGGCGGCGGATCGCCGCGCAGGACTTCTTCGTCGACTTCCTGACCAATGCCCTGGAGCCCGGCGAGATGGTGACCGCCGTGCATTTCCCCCCCGCTCCGGCCGGCGCGCGGGAGGCCGGCATCTACGAGAAGTTCACCCGGGTGGACGGCGACTATGCGACCGTCTCCGTCGCCTGCACCATCGGCATGGACGGCACGGCCTGCAGCAGCGCCGGCATCGCGCTCGGCTCCTGCGACGTGCGCCCGGTGCGCAGCACCGCGGCGGAGGCCGCGTTGCTGGGCGGCAGCCTGGACGATGCGGCGGTGGCGGAGGCCGGCCGCCTGCTGGCGGAGGCCGCCGATCCCCAGACCGACACCCGCGGCAGCGCCGACTATCGCCGCCGCCTGATCCCGGGGCTGGTGGCGCGCGCGATCGGCCGCGCCCGCGCCGCGCTCGACCTGCAATAGGGAAGCCCTGCGATGTCCGAGAAGCTTCACCTCACCCTCACCGTGAACGGCGAGACGCAGGAGGTCCTGGCGCCGCCGGAGCGCACCCTGCTGGACCTGCTGCGCGACCAGGTCGGACTGACCGGCGCGAAGAAGGCCTGCAATGCCGGCATCTGCGGTGCCTGCACCGTGCTGCTGGACGGCGAGCCGGCGCGCGCCTGCCTCTGCCTGGCCGTGACCGTCGGCGAGCGGCCGGTGACAACGGTCGAGGGGCTGATGACAGGCAACCGCCTGTCGCCGGTGCAGCAGGCCTTCGTCGATTCCGGGGCGATCCAGTGCGGTTTCTGCATGACCGGCATGATCGTCTCCGCCACCGCGCTGCTGGCGGAGAACCCGGACCCCGATATCGACGCGATCCGCGAGGGGCTGTCGGGCAATCTCTGCCGCTGCTCCGGCTATGTGAAGGTGATCGAGGCGGTGCAGCTGGCGGCACGCTACCGGCGGGAGGGACAGACGGCATGAACAAGCCACTCGAAGGCAACCCGCTGGAAGGCGCGATCGGTCTGAGCCTGCCGCGGCTGGAGGCGGTGGAGAAGGCGCTGGGCCAGGCGCGCTTTACCGAGGACCTGGTGCTGCCGGGCATGCTGCACGGCGCCCTGCTGACCAGCCCGCATCCCCATGCCCGGATCCGCGGCTACGACATCTCCGCCGCCCTGGCCCTGCCGGGGGTGAAGGCGGTGGTCACCGGCGACGATTTCGAGACCCGCTATATGGGCCTGGTGGTGAAGGACGAGACGGCGCTGGCCAAGGACAAGGTGCGCTATATCGGCGAGCCGGTCGCCGCGGTGGCCGCCGTGGATGCGGAAACCGCGCGCGCGGCCGTGCACCTGATCGAGGTCGACTATGAGGAACTGCCGGCGGTGTTCACGCCGGAGGAGGCAATGGCGCCGGGCGCGCCGCTGCTGCACGAGGACTACGGCAGCTATTTCAAGATCTTCGACGCCGTCCACGACGGCAACATGCTGTCGAAGGCGGAGATCGTCGGCGGCGACCCGGATGCGGCGATGGCGAAGGCCGACAGGGTGTTCGAGAATGTCTACGAGCTGTCGGCCCAGTACCATGCCTATATGGAGCCCGGGGTGGCGCTGGCGCAGGTCGATCCGGATGGCAGGGTGACCGTCTGGTCCTCCACCCAGAGCGTGTTCCGCACCCAGGCCAACATTGCCGAGAGCCTGGGCATCCCGATGGCGAAGATCCGCTGCATCAGCCCGCGCATCGGCGGCGGTTTCGGCGGCAAGTCGGAGGCGACGGTGCAGCCGGTCGCCGTGCTGCTGGCACAGAAGGCCGGCCGGCCGGTGCGCATCGCCCTGTCGCGGGACGAGGACATGACCGCGATGCGGTCCCGCCATCCGGCGCGGGTGACCTGCCGCACCGGGGTGATGAACGACGGCACCATCGTCGCCCGCCACCTCGACATCCTGATGGATGGCGGCGCCTATGCCGACGACAGCCCGGCGGTGATGATGCTGGCGGCCTATTTCGGCACCGGGCCCTACCGGATCCCGAACTACCGGCTGGGCGGCCGCGCCGTCTATACCAACAAGCTGCGCGCCGGCGCCTTCCGCGGCTTCGGCAATCCGCAGGCGACCTTCGCCACCGAGGCGCAGCTGGACGAGATCGCCGGGGCATTGGGCATCGACCCGTTCGAGCTGCGGCTGAAGAACGCTCTGCAGCCCGGCGACCGCTGGATCGACGGCCATGCCATCGACAGCTGCACGATCACCGACTGCCTTGAGGCGCTGCGCGACGGCATGGACTGGCCGGCCCGCAGGGCGAAGGCTGCGGCCGCTGCCCGGCCCGGCCGGCGCCGCGGCATCGGCATCGCCGCGGTCGCGCATCTCTGCGGCTTCATGGCGACCAGCGCCTTCGTGCGCCTGCTGGAGGATGGCAGCGTCGCGCTGAACACCGGCGCGGTCGATATCGGCCAGGGCTCCAACACCGCCCTGACCCAGATCTGCGCCGCGGCCCTGGGCCTGTCGCCGGACCAGGTGCGCTGCGTCGACGCCGATACCGACACCGCGCCCTACAATTCCGGCACCAATGCCAGCCGGGTCACCTACATGGTCGGCCGCGCCATCGGCGAGGCCGCCGACGTGGTCCGCAGCAAGATCCTGGAGCATGCCGGCGAGATGCTGGAGGCGCATACCGGCGACCTGGAGCTGCTGCCCGGCGGCAGGGTCGCGATCAAGGGGGTGCCGGGCAAGACGATCAGCTTCCAGGAGGTCTCGATCCGCGCGCACTGGGCGACCGGCGGGCCGATCATGGGCACCGGCAGCTTCGTCTACGAGGCGGGCGAGGTCGACCCGAAGGTGGCGCTGACCAAGGGCTTCATGTCGTTCAACGGCGCCGGCGCCTATACCTTCGCCGCGCAGGCGGTGGAGCTGGAGGTCGACGAGGTGACCGGCCAGGTCGAGGTGCTGGAGGTCTGGTCGGCGCACGATGTCGGCCGGGCGGTCAATCCCGGCGCCGTCGACGGGCAGATCCAGGGCGGCGTGGTGCAGGCGCTGGGCTATGCCCTGACCGAGGAAATGGTCTGGGCCGACGGCCGCCTCGCGAACCCCAGCTTCATGGACTACAAGATCCCCGGCACGATGGACGTGCCCTACGGCATCCACGCCATCGTGCTGGAAAAGGCGGAGCCGACCCATCCGTTCGGCGCCAAGGGGGTCGGCGAACCGCCGATCATCGGCATCGCGCCGGCCGTCTCCAGCGCCATCCACGACGCCACCGGCAAGCGCCTGCGCCGGTCGCCGATGACCCCGGAGCGCGTGTTCCGCGCCCTGGCCGGCGAGGGCGACGGGGTCGGCATCGACTGGCCCAATGGTCAGTGCTGAGGATGCGGATATGACCGCCACCGCCGACTATCCCCGCGACCTGGCCGGCTATGGCCGCCGCCTGCCTGACCCGCAATGGCCGGGCGGCGCGCGGATCGCGGTGAACATCTGCCTGAACCTGGAGGCCGGCGGGGAATCCAGCATCCTGCATGGCGACGGCGCCTCCGAAGGCCTGCTTACCGATATCGGCTGGCCCTCGATCCCCGCCGCGCGGTCGATGCTGGCGGAGAGCGCCTTCGAATACGGGCCCCGCCGCGGCGCCTGGCGGCTGCTGCGGATGATGCGCGAACGCGGCATCCGCGGCTCCATGCTCTGCGTCGCCATGGCGATGCAGCGGGTGCCGGACCTGGCCGCCGCCCTGGTCGAGGACGGGCACGAGGTGGTCAGCCATGGCTGGCGCTGGATCGACTATCAGGATGTGCCGAAAGCGGTTGAGCGCGAGCATATCGGCCTGGCGGTGCAGAGCCTGGAGGCGCTGACCGGCCGCCGTCCCGTTGGCTGGATGACCGGCCGGCCGGGCCCGAACACCCGCCGCCTGGTGGCGGAGGAGGGCGGCTTCCTGTACGACCGCGACGCTCTGAACGACGAACTGCCCTACTGGGTGGAAGCCGCGGGCCGGCCGCACCTGGTGATCCCCTATTCCTACGAGACCAACGACAACCGGTTCGACGGCAATGCCGGCTTCAACACCGCCGACGATTATTTCCAGTACATGCGCGACGCCTTCGACCTGCTCTATGCCGAGGGCGCGGAGGAACCGCGCATGCTCTCGCTGGGCCTGCACGACCGGCTGATCGGCCGTCCGGGCCGGGCCGTCGGCTTCGCCCGCCTGCTGGACCACATGCAGGGCCATGACGGCGTCTGGTTCGCCACCGGCGAGGAGATCGCGCGGCACTGGATGACGGTGCATCCGGCGCAGGGGTGACGCGGGCCTTACCGCCTCCTACGTCGTGCCCGGCCCAGAGCCTGGGATCGCGACGCGACGGTGACGCTGCGCGGCCGAGCCGCCGCACCGCCCTGCCACGATCCTCGGGTCAGGCCCGAGGACGACGGAAAGCAGGGTGCAGGCCGCAGGGCCCGTTGCAACGCAACCGCCACGCCCGCTCCTTCGTCGCCGTCATCCCAGGCCTTGAGCCTGGGATCGCGACGCGACGGTGACGCTGCGCGGCCCAGCCGCCGCGCCGCCCTGCCACGATCCTCGGGTCAGGCCCGAGGACGACGGAAACGCGGGGTGCAGGCCGCTGGGCCCGTTGCGGCGGTACCGCGACGCCCGCCCATCGGCGCCGTCGTCCCAGGCCTTGAGCCGGGCACCCATTCCGCCAGCCGTGCCGGTGCACATTGCTGCTCAACCCAGGGAAGCCAAAACCGTATGCGGAATGGATGGCCGGCTCGGGGGCCGGCCATGACGGAGGATGAGGCTCCCTACTCCGCCGCCGCAGGTGCCGCCAGCTTGTCCATCTCCTGTCCGCGGTTCAGCACCTCGCCGGTGTCGTAGCTGTCCAGCAGCCCGTCCAGGGTCTCGTCGAACTGCGCCCAGCGACATTCGCGGGCATTGTGGATGCGCACCACGAAGGCCGGGCCCATGTAGAAGCGTTCGTACTGGGTGTGCCGGCCGGCGAAGTCGGTGCCCAGGATGTCCCACGCCAGCTTCATCACCTTGTAGCGGTCCAGGGCGGAGGCGGAGGACATGTCCCACAGTTCCTCGAAGGTCGCGCGGGTGTCCGGATTGTCCATCACCGAGACATCGGCCGGCATCTGCAGCACGCCGCCGCCGAGCAGCTCGCGCACCTTGGCGCAGATATGGTCGTACTGCTGGGTGGCGAAATAGATCGCCGCGTACATGTAGTGGCGGTTGTAGTTGACCCAGCCGCCGGGCAGTTCCTCATGGCCCTGGATCTGGCCGTCGACCATGGCAGAGACCTGGCCGTAGAGCGCCGCGAGGTGGCCCAGTTCGTCCTGTACCGCCGGAATCCTGTCGGTGCCGGCCAGTTTGGTGATGCGTCGGGCGAGCGCGATCAGCAGCCGGATCTTGGCGCGGTAGCGCACGCTCGACTGGTGGTTCGACAGGGTATGGGCGGGGGTCTTCAGGTAGATCTCGCGGCTCAGCTCGCCCTCGTTGTGGACGAAGACCCGCTCCCACGGCACATGCACCCGGTCGCAGACCACGATGCAGTCGCTCTCGTCGTAGCGATAGGCCAGCGGGTTGTCGAACTCCGACACCGAATAGCGTTCGAACGGCTTGCGCGACCAGAGCGACAGGCCGGGCGCGTTGCAGGGGATGCAGGCGGTGATCGCCTCCCCCTCATGGCCTGGCGCCAGCGGCAGCAGGTTGCCGATCCAGACCTCGTCGGAATAGGCGGCGGAGGTCGCCAGCATCTTCATGCCGGAGATCACCAACCCGGAATCGGTCTCGTCGACGACGGTCAGGGCGGGTTGCCGGGTGGTGCGGCCGCCGCCATAGCGGGCGTCGCGCGATCCCGGCGGCGGGGTCACCGCATGGCTGACGAACAGGTCGGCGCGCCGGGCATGCTCGTAATAGGCCCGGACATTGTCGGCGAACTTGCAGGCCCCGCTGTCGAAGATTTCCGGCTGCATGCCGATGCCGGTGATATAGCCGCCGATGAAGTCGGGCGACCGCCCCATCATGCCGTAGGTCAGGTCGGCGATGGCGGTGGCGCAGCGGGTCCGGTGCTCCAGGTCCGCGCGGCTGCGCGGCCGCAGGTAGTAGGCGGCGAAGCGTTCGCCATCCTCCTCGTAGGTCAGCGCGTCGCGGGTCTCCGGCTCGAAGCGCGCGTCATAGATCCGGGCATAGGAGCGTGCGCCGTTGCGGAACCCGGGATGGGTGGTGACATCGTCGACCCGCTCGCCGCCGATATAGATCACCCGCCCGTCGCGCAGGCCCTCCAGATATTCCTTGCCGGTCTTGATCATCGGCCGCCGCCTCCGTGCTGCGCCGGCCGGGCCAGCAGATGCCGGACATGCCGGAAAGTGACTTTCATAGCGTGAAAGTCAGTGTAGCGAAGGCGGTGGAACCTGCAAGGCGGCATGACCGCCGTCAGTGCGGAACAGCAAGTTCCCGGTAGCTGCCGCCGAAGAAGACCAGGGGTGCCGCGCCCGGCCGTTCCGCCAGCCCAAGCACCCGGCCCACCAGGATGACATGGTCGCCGCCGTCATAGACCGCCCAGCGGGCGCAATCGAAGACCGCCATCGCCTCCGCCAGCAGCGGCGTACCGCCGGACCCCTCGACCACGCGGGCGCCCTGCCATTTCGCGGCGCCGCGGCGCGCGAAGCGGTCGGAAAGGTCGCGCTGTTCGGCAGCGAGAATGTTGATGCCGAAATGGGAGGCCGCCAGGAAGCCCGGCAGGCTCTGCAGCCGCCGGTCGAGGGAGACCAGGACCAGCGGCGGCTCCAGGGAGACGGAATTGAAGGAATTTGCGGTGATGCCGAGCCGGTCGCCCGAAGGGTCGCGGCAGCTGACCACGGTGACGCCAGTGGCGAAGCTGCCCAGGGCGTCGCGCAGGCGGCGCGGCTCAGGCGGCGCGAGGTCCAACGGCCGGCCTCCCGCGCTGCGGCCCGCCCTACTCCGCGGCCTTCGGCGTCGCCGCCAGCTTGTCCATCTCCTGCCCGCGGTTCAGCACCTCGCCGGTGTCGTAGCTGCCCAGCAGCCCGTCCAGGGTGGCATCGAACTCGCCCCACGGGCATTCGCGGCCGTTGTGGATCCGCACCACGAAGGCCGGGCCCATGTAGAAGCGTTCGTACTGCGTGTGCCGGCCGGCGAAGTCGGTGCCCAGGATGTCCCAGGCCAGCTTCATCACCTTGTAGCGGTCCAGGGCGGTGGCCGAGGACATGTCCCACAGCTCTTCGAAGGTCGCCCGCGTCTCCGGATTGTCCATCACCGAGACATCGGCCGGCATCTGCAGCACGCCGCCGCCCAGCAGCTCGCGCACCTTGGCGCAGATATGGTCGTACTGCTGGGTGGCGAAATAGATTGCCGCGTACATGTAGTGACGGTTGTAGTTGACCAGCCCGCCGGGCAGTTCCTCATGGCCCTGGATCTGGCCGTCGACCATGGCGGAGACCTGGCCGTAGAGGGCGGCCAGGTGGCCCAGCTCGTCCTGCACCGCCGGGATCTTGTCGGTGCCGGCCAGGTTGGTGATGCGCCGCGCCAGCGCGATCAGCAGCCGGATCTTGGCGCGGTAGCGCACGCTCGACTGGTGGTTCGACAGGGTATGGGCGGGGGTGCGGAAATAGATCTCGCGGCTCAGATGGCTGTCGTTGTGCACGAACACCCGTTCCCAGGGGATATGCACCCGCTCCGCCACCACGATGCAGTCGCTCTCGTCGTAGCGGTAGGCCAGCGGGTTGTCGAACTCCGACACCGCATAGCGCTCGAACGGCTTGCGCGACCAGAGCGACAGGCCGGGCGCGTTGCAGGGAATGCAGGCGGTGATCGCCTCCGCCTCATGGCCTTCCGCCAGCGGCTGGATATTGCCGATCCAGACCTCGTCGGAGAAGGCGGCCGAGGTCGCCAGCATCTTCATGCCGGAGACGTAGAGCCCGGCATCGTCCTCCCCCACGACCTGCAGCGCGGGCTGCATCGTGCGGCCGCCGCCATACTTGGCATCGCGCGACCCCGGCGGCGGGGTCACCGCATGGCTGACGAACAGGTCGTTGCGCCGGGCGAAATCCCAGTAGGCCTCGACATTCTTCGCGAACTTGAAGCTGTCCGTGTCGAAGATCTCCGGCTGCATCGCCACGCCGGTGATATAGCCGCCGATGAAGTCGGGCGAGCGTCCCATCATGCCGTAGGTCAGGTCCGCGATGATTGTCGAACAGCGGGTGCGGTGCTCCAGGTCCGCGCGGCTGCGCGGCTTCAGGTAGTAGGCGGCAAAACGTTCGCCATCCTCCTCGTAGGTCAGCGCGTCGCGGGTCGCATCCTCGAAGCGGGCGTCGTAGATCCGCGCGTAGGAGCGCGCGGCATTGCGGAACCCGGGATGGGTGGTGACATCCTCGACCTTCTCGCCGCCGATATAGATCACCCGCCCGTCGCGCAGGCCCTCCAAGTATTCGGCTCCGGTCTTGATCATCGCCTGCCTCCGCTGCGGCACCGCCCCGCACGCCGGACCGGCTGCGGGAGCTTGCTGGATCGGCGGTCCGCCCCGGAACGCCAGAGCGGAAACCGACTTTCATTTCGTGCAAGTCACTCTAACCCGCTGCCGGGCGACGATCAATGCCGCCCGCCCTGCCGAATCCGAAGGCAGCTCCTGACCAAAGATCAGGCAGCTCAGAGTGAGGCCGGGGTGTTGGTCCAGACCACCCGGACGGTCTCGTTGCCCGGATTGCGATAGGCGTGCGGCAGGTCGGACCGGAACATGAAGCTGTCGCCGGCGCGCAGATGGTAGCTCTGCCCGTCGATCACCAGTTCCAGTTCGCCCGACAGCAGATAGCCGGTCTCCTCGCCCTGGTGCTGGCGGGTCCCCTGGCTCTCGCCGCCGGGATCGACGGAGACGATCATCGACTGCATCAGGTGGGGCTCGCTGTCCGGCGACAGGTCTTCCGAGCTTTCCGCGCCGGTACGGATCACCACCCTGTCGCCGGCCCTGGCGACCACGCCGGGACTGCGCTCCGCCGCCGCGAAGAAGTGGGAAACGTTGGTGTCCAGCGCCTTGGCGATGCGGTGCAGCCCGCCCAGTGACGGCGTCGACTTGTCGTTCTCGATCTTCGACAGAAGGCTCTCCGACAGGCCGGTCGCCTCCGCCATGTCGCGCAGCCGCAGCCCCTTCACCAGGCGCAGATGGCGGATCTGCCGCCCGATGCGGATTTCGGGATCCTCTTCCGGATCGGTTCCGGGATCGTCGCCTGGGATTTTGGCGGCAGCGTTCGACATGCTCGATGGTCCGTCTGCAGGTTGCATGGCCGATGATCTTTACGCCGTACGCGCGGGCCGGCCAAGCCTCTCCCATGGCATGGCATATGACTTGCACCCTGAGAAAGACAAGGCACGATTTCTGAATCTGACGCAATTCAGTTGAGCAATCGTCAATTCAGGGGGAAGCTTGAACCGGGCAAGGGGCCGGTCGCCGGATCCGGGCGCGCCGCCCCCGCCAGACGAGGGAGCAAGACGATGCTGCGACGGACCATCCTGCGGACAATCGCGACCGGGGCCGGGGCCCTCGCGCTCGCCGGGCTCGGCATCGCCGGGCCGCTGCCGGGAACGGCGAACGAGGCGCGGGCCGCGGAGCCGATCAAGGTCGGCTTCTCGATCGCAAAGTCCGGCTACATGGCCGCCTATGACCTGCCGGCGCTGAACGGCGCGCTGCTGAAGATCGGGATGATCAATGCCGGCGGCGGCCTGCTGGGCCGGCCGATCGAGACCGTGGTGCTGGATATGAAGACCGACGCCGCCCTGTCGGCCAAGACCGGCGCCGAACTGGCGGATATGGGCGTCGACCTGATCGTCACCGATTCCGACTACGACCTGGGCGCGCCGGCCGCCCTGGCCGCGAAGGAGGCGGGCATCCTGGCCTTCGCCACCGGCGCGGCAGACCCGAAGATGGGCGTGCAGGGGGTCGGCTGGCAGACCTTCACCGGCAACGGCGCCGCCCAGCTGGAAGGCATCGTGATGGCGGAGTTCGGCTTCAAGGAGAAGGGCTGGAAGAAGGCCTTCGTCCTGGAGGACCAGCTGCTGGAATACAACAAGTCGGGCTGCGCCGGCTTCGAGGCGGCCTGGACGGATCTGGGCGGCACGATCGCCGACCAGGATGTGTTCATGAACCAGGACCCGTCGATCGCCTCCCAGATCGCCCGCATCAAGGGCTCCGGCGCGGAGGTGATCTACCTCTGCTCGCTGCCGCCGGGCGGCGCCTCGGCGGTGCGCCAGATCCGCGCCGCCGGCATCGACCTGCCGATCCTGGCCAATGTCGGCATGACCGGCAATTTCTGGCTCGATGCCGTGCCCGACCTGACCGACTTCTGGAACCCGACGCCGATGTCGATCTTCGGCGACGACCCGCGCGCCGAGGTGCAGGCCTTCGCCACGGCCTATGAGGCGGAGTATGGCGAGCCGGTGCCGCAGGCCTATGCGATCTTCGGCTATGCGGTGATCGAGCAATGGGCCAAGGCGGTGGAGCGCGCCGGCACCACCGACGCCAAGGCCGTGGTGGCGGAGCTGGAGACGTTCGACGGCGAGCCGATCATCCTGGGCCCGACCAGCTATTCCGGCGACCTGCACATCCAGGTGCAGCGCCCCCTGCTGATCGAGCAGATCGTCGACGGCAAGCACAGCGCGCTGAAGCTGTGGACCAATGCCTACGTGCCGGACATGCCGCTGCTGTTCCGGGTGGGCCGCTGACCGGCGCCCTCCCCAACTGCCGGCGGGGCCCGCGCACCGTCCCCAGCGGGCCCCGCCGGCTTTCGATGACAAGCTGACCCTATCGGCGCTCCGCAGTCTCGACGCCGCACCTCCCTGTCCGTCATCCTCGGCCCCCGAGCCGAGGATCGTGGTACGACGGCGAAAAGGTTGGACCGGACAGTTTCAACGTTCCGTCGCGATCCTCGGCTCGGGGGCCGAGGATGACGGCGAAGCCGGAGGTGGCGTCGCCAATGGATCCTTGCCGCATGACGGTCCGCTCATGACCGACTACCCATGACCTCCATCCTCCAGGTCCTGATCGACGCCTTCGCGCTGGGCAGCCTCTATGCCCTGTCGGCGCTGGCGATCGGCCTGGTGTTCGGAATCATGCGGCTGATCAACTTCGCGCAGGGCGACCTGATCACGATCGGCGGCTATGCGCTGATCGTGCCGTCGTCGCAGATGGTGGCGGAGCTGTTCATCGGCGACTGGCCCTGGGTGGCGATGGTGCCGGCGATCGTGGCGATCTGCGTCGCGGCGGCGCTGCTGACCGAGCGGATCGCCTTCCGCCCGATCCGCGATGCCGACCCCGCCACCCTGCTGATCACCTCCTTCGCGGTCAGCTTCTTCATCCAGAACCTGATCCTGCTGGTCTATACCGGCCGCCCGAAGGCGGCGGGCATCTTCCCCGGCCTGTCGCAGTCGGTGACCCTGGCGGAGGGGCTGACCGTGCCCGGCATCCAGCTGGTCACCTCCGCCGTCGCGATCGTGCTGTTGGCCGGCCTGGCCTTCTTCCTGAAGCGCACCCGGACGGGCACGGAGATGCGCGCGGTGGCGGAGGATTTCACCATGGCGCGCCTGCTGGGCGTGCGCTCCAACCGGGTGATCATGCTGGCCTTCGCCCTGGCCGGCGCGCTTGCCGGCACGGTCGCCGTCCTGCTGGTCGCGCAGACCGGGGTGCTGGATTTCCGCATGGGCGTCTTCCTGGCGGTCTATGCCTTCTTCGCGACCGTGCTGGGCGGCATGAACTCCCTCGTCGGCGCGGCGGTCGGCGGCTATGTCGTGGGCGGGCTGAGCGTGGTCCTGCAGGCCTTCCTGCCCGACGACCTGCGGCCCTACCGCGACGCCTTCCTGTTCGGCATCGTGATCCTGCTGCTGCTCTGGCGGCCGCAGGGCCTGGTGGTCGGCAAGGCCGGGCGGGAACGGGTATGAGGGCGCTGCGCTGGGCCTGGCCCGCCTTGTCCCTGGTCCTGATCCTGGGCTTCACCGTCCTGGCCGGCCTGGCGATCGGCGATACCGGGCTGAACCGCACCATCACCGAAGGGCTGATCATGGCCGTGGCGGTGGTCGGCATCTACATCTTCATCGGCAATTCCGGGATCCTCTCCTTCGGCCATACCGCCTTCATGGCGGTGGGCGCCTATGCCTCCGCCTGGGCGACCTGCTGCCCGGCGCTGAAGAAGTTCACCATGAACGGCCTGCCGCCGTTCCTGCTGGACAACACCTACGACGTCTTCACCGCCGCGCTGGGCGCGGGCCTGCTGGCCGCCCTGTTCGCCGCGATCACCGGGCTGATCCTGATGCGGCTCAACGGCGTGGCGGCGACCATCGCCACCCTGGCGCTGCTGTTCATCGTCCATGTCACCTATTCGAACTGGGAGAGCCTGACCCGCGGCAAGGGCTCCCTGGTCGGTCTGCCGACCTATGTCGAGCCCTGGGTGGCGCTGTCCTGGGCGGCGGCGGCGATCGCCATCGCCTGGATCTACCAGCGCTCCCGCTTCGGGCTGGTGCTGCGCGCCTCCCGCGAGAACGAGGTCGCGGCGCGCGCCTGCGGCACCAATGTCTACCTGCAGCGCCTGATCGCCTTCGTGCTGTCGGCCTTCGTCACCGGCATCGCCGGGGTGCTGCACGCCCACTATCTGGGCACCATTCAGATCGACAACTACTTCCTGAACATCACCCTGATGACCCTGGCGATGCTGGTGGTCGGCGGCCGCAACAGCCTGGCCGGCGCCGTCGCCGGGGTGGCCGTGGTCACCATCGTGGTGGAGGTCTTCCGCCAGCTGGAGAACGGCGTCGCGGTCGGCGGGCTGGAGGTCGCGCTGCCCAACGGCGTGCAGCAGCTGGCCCTGGCCGGCGTCATGCTGCTGATCCTGACCCTGCGCCCCGCCGGCCTGCTGGGCCGCTGGGAGGTGCCCTGGCCGGCCCGCGGTCGCGGGACTCCGGCGGCCCCTGCAGCCGGCTGAGCCGCGCCGCTATTCCAGCCGTCGGTAGTAGCCGCCCACCCCGGGCGCCTGCGCCCCGCAGGCAGCGAAGTCGGAGGGCTGGTCCAGGTCGTCCGGCAGCAGGATGCCGCTGCCCATGGCGGCGAAGGTCACTGTCGTAGCCCCAACGGTCACGTCCAGCGTCCCGGCACTGTCCGCCTTGCCGCTGCCCTGGCTGCCGCAGGTGTAGGTCGCCCCGGCGCCGTCCAGCTGGACATGATAGTCCGCCCCGCGCGGGGTGATGGTGATGTCGAGGCCGCTCCAGGTCTCGTACTTGCCGCCCCAGCCCGGGAAGATCTTCTCCATCTGCCCGATCTGGCGCAGCCGCGCGCGATAGGACCCGATCAGGCAGTCCGCCTTGCCGCCGCAGCGGTCGCGACTCTTCAGCCAGGCCCGCTGGCTGTCCAGGACATGGCGCTCGCCCGCAGGGCCCGCCCGGTGGCGCGCTTCCTCATAGGTGCGGGCCATGTCGGAATCCAGGAAGCCCAGCGGCGGCGAGTCGCAGATCGCCTTCTCGGTCGCCGTCCGCGCCTTCCCGCAGTCGAAGCTCTGGGCCGCCGCCGGGCGGTCGGCGGCGAGCAGGACCGGCAGTCCCGCCGCCAGCAGCCCTGCCGACAGGAGACCCGCCTTCGCCGCCTTCGCACAGGTCGCCATAGCCTTCCCCCCGGGTTCGTTCCGCCGCCGTCCCACCGATTGCATGGCGGCCGGTCGTGCCGCCCCCCCTCTTACAGCGCCGCGCCGCGGGCGGCGAGGCTGGCCATCAGGTCGCGCAGGCCGAAGCTCCAGGGCGGCAGGGCGTCGGTATGGTCGACCCGGTTGGCCAGCGCGCCCAGATGCCGTTCGCGGATACGGACGATATCGCCGATCCGGTGGGTGAAGCCCTGGCCCGGTCGGTCGCGGTCGGCCACGGGTGCGAATCCGGTGCCGGTGAACAGGGCCAGGCCGTCGGGATACTGGTGGTGGGCACCCATCGCCTGCGCCACCAGGTCGGCGGGGGCGCGGCTGATCTCCGTCAGCCGGCTCTGCGCCTCCAGCCGCCAGCCGTCCGGGCCCTCCACGACGATGTCGAGCACCGCGTCGCGCAGGTCGTCCAGGCCGAAGCGGTCGTCGAACAGCCGGATGAAGGGTCCGATGGCGCAGGAGGCATTGTTGTCCTTCGCCTTGCCCAGAAGCAGGGCGGAGCGGCCCTCGACGTCGCGCAGGTTCACGTCGTTGCCCAGGGTGGCGCCGACGATCGCGCCGGACGGCGCGGCGATCACCACCAGTTCCGGCTCCGGATTGTTCCAGGCGGAGGCGGGGTGGATGCCGACGCCGCTGAGGGTGCCGATGGCGGACAGCGGCTGCGCCTTGGTGAACACTTCCGCATCGGGGCCGATGCCGACCTCCAGGTATTGCGACCAGATCCCGCGCCTCTGCAGCGCGGCCTTCAGTTCCGCCGCCCGCGGCGAACCGGGCACCACCTGCATCAGGTCGCTGCCGATCTCCGCCACGATCTCGCCGCGCAGCACCTCGGCCGCGGCCGGATCGCCCTTCGCCCGTTCCTCGATCACCCGCTCCAACATCGAGCGCACGAAGGTGACGCCGCAGGCCTTCACCGCCTGCAGGTCGACCGGTGCCAGCAGGCGAGGGACCGGCGCCGGCAGGGTCATCGGCGCCATCGCGGCCGCCACCGCTGCCAGGTCGGCCACCGGCGGTGCATCCGCCAGCGCCTGCCGGACGGCAGAGGCGGGCGCCGGGTCCCGCAGGATGTCGGTCACGGTGGGAAAGTGCGCCGTCAGGTCGTGCAGACGGCGGTCGCGCACCGCCACCACGGCCGGTCCGGCTTGCGCCCCGTCGCACCAGAGCCGGCCCACCAGCAGCGCATCCGCGGCATCGTCCGGCAGCATCGCGGCACATTCGTCCGTCGTGACCATCCTCTCCCCCTCCCCCATCGGCCCGGCCCGCGGGCCGGTCAGTCCGGCGCGGTACCCAATGCACCCGCCGGCACCCGCGCCGGGTCCGGCGGCTGCGCCCCGCCGCGCAGCGCCATGCGCTGGAAATGCGCCAGCATCATCCCGTCGGTGCGCCTGTGCAGGTCCGGGTCGCGCTGGATTTCGTAGCCTGCCCAGCCCAGGTCCAGCACGGCGAACAGGGTGCGGCTGAGCCAGTCGGTGATCTCCGCGTTCCAGCCTTCCGAGAGCAGCCGGTTGTCCCGGGTCACGGTGATGCCGATGTCGGACAGGGCGCCGAAGACATGCCGCCGCTCCACATCCTTGCCGTCCCATTGGTGGAAGGCGTCCAGCACCTCCAGGGTCACCCGGGCGCCGCCGCGCTCCAGGTCCTGGCAGATCCGGCGGGTGCGCTCCACCGAGACATTGGCATCCGCCGCGCCCGCCAGCACCAGCAGGTCGGCGCCGCCGGCGGCCGGATCCTCCAGCCGCGGCAGGCTGCAGCCATAATAGGAGACATGCGACGCGAAGCGCAGCCCGTCGGCTTCCAGATAGGTGCGCCGGATCTGGTCGTAGGCGGCCAGCACGCTGGCCATGCCGCCCCAGGAAAAGCCCATCGTGCCGATCGCCGACGGGTTCACCGCCGGCTCCGCCGCCAGGAAGCGCAGCGCCCCGAACAGGTCCGCCAGGATCGCCCAGGTCGTCGTGGTCAGCGCCTTCAGGATGTCGCGCTGATCCTCCCGGTCGCGGGCGCCGAAGCTGTCGAGCACCAGCGCCAGATAGCCGGCCCGCGCCAGCTTGGCGCCGTAGGTCAGCTCCCGCTCCGGCTTCTGGCCGCCCAGCCCCTGCACGACCACCACCGCGGGCCGGTTGCGCAGCTCGCCGTCCGGCAGGAACAGGTGCCCCACCGTCTGTCGCGGGCTGTCCGCCGCCGCCGCGACATCCTTCAGCAGGAACGGGTCGCTGCTGGGAAAGAGCACCCGTCGCGGCCGCACCTCCGTCCCTTCCAGGATCACCGAGCGCTCCGCGGGCATGCCCGGCAGCGCCGCCTCCGCCGGGCCGTTCATTGCCCGCCTCCCGGCGTGGCGGCCGCGCCTGGCGCGCCGCGATCGATGGCGGCCTGTTCCGCCGCCACCCGGGCGGGCTGCAGGACGGTCAGGTGGGGAAATTCCGCCGCCACCGTCTCCGGCCGCAGGGGGATGCGGCAATAGTCGCGGCGCCGCCACAGGTCGACCTGGTCGGCGAAGGTGCTGCTGCCCGGCCAGCCGTCCTGCCCGCCCAGCAGCACCAGCCAGGTGGCATCCTCGTCGCCCATATCCGCCAGGAAGCGGGCATTGGCACCGAATGTCACGCTGTGCGGCCCCTCGGAGAAGCCATGCGCCGTCTTCATCAGGGTCTCGTTGCTGCCGCCGGCGCCGAACTCCGCCACCCGGTAGCGACCGCCGATCACCGGCAGCGCCGCCAGCGGATGCGCCACCCGGATCCGGTGGATGGCGCCCCAATGGCGATGGGTGGCGAAGGCCGGCGCCGCCGCCCGCGCCGCCGCCCGCACCGCGGCGGCGACCCGGTCCGGCGGCAGCCGGGCGAAATCCTCCTGCAGCAGGGTCCAGGGCTGGTGCATCGCCCGGTACAGCGCGCCGTCGGCCGTGCCGTGCAGCTGGTGCACCAGGTGCGCGAGCAGCAGTTCGAAGGCCAGGGCGCCGGCGGAATCGGCGCGATGCTCGCCGTCCCAGTCCCGCAATGCGTTCAGCAGCGGCGCGACACCGTCGTCGGCCGCCGCGCCATGCGCCGCCAGCAGCAGGTCGCGCATGCGGGGCGACGAGGGCATGGCCACATCCTCGTGCAGCGCCTTCAGCCGCTCCAGGTCAACCAGGCCGTCGCCGCCCAGCACCGTGCGCAGCCGCCCGACCCGTTCGTCGGGGGAGAAGAAGAAGCCGACCGGCACCGTCATCGGCCCGGCCGGCCGGTCGTTGGCGGAGGCGGCAAAGCCTTCCTCCGGGTCGGCCTGCATCGGCAGGTCCCTCGTGCTGACGATGCGGTCCCATTGGCTCAGCGCCTCCGGCGGCAGGACCATGTCCGCCGGCAGGTCGGCCGGACGCTCCGGCAGGTGCGCGGCCATGCACTGGCCCACCCGGCCGGCGGCATCGGCATAGACGAAGTTCTGTGCCGGCGCGGCGAAGCCATCGGCCGCGGCGGTGAATTCGTCCCAGTCGCGGGCGCGCATGATGCCCAGCATCGCCGTCAACTCGTCGCTGGGCCGGTGGCCGATCCAGGCCATTGCGAGGTCGCGCCCGCCCGTGCCGCGCAACAGTGGGGAATCGGAGATCACCGGGCCATGCGCGGTGCGCCGCACCCGCACTTCGCGCGGGCGCCCCCAGCGGACCGCGATCCGTTCCGTCCGGCTCTCGACCTCCGCCGCCGGCAGGTCGGTGACGTCGAACAGGTCGCTGGAGGCGGCATGCAGGTTGGTGCCGCTCCAGGCGATCGCCGGGGTGCGGCCCAGGGTGACCACCGGCAGGCCGGGGATCATCAGACCGACGATGCGGTGCCCGGGTGAGGAGAGGCCCACAGCCAGCCAGTTGCTGGGGGTCATGATCGGCAGATGCGGGTCGCTGCTCAGCAGGGCATGGCCGCTGGCGCTGCGATGCCCGGCGATCGCCGCCGCATTGCTGCCGCCGCGGCCCAGGGAGGCCCAGAACCGGTGCATCATGGCATCGGCCCCGTCCTGCGCGGCGCCGGCGAAATGCGGCACCGGCGCCGGCGCCAGGTCCGCCTCCAGGATCCGCCGCCACAGGTCCGACCAGTCCGGCCGGTCGCGGAAGGCGAACAGCCGGTGCCAGACCCGCCACGAGAAGTCGGCCGCCGCCAGGCGGCCGACGGCCAGCACATCCTCCACCCGCCAGGGTTCGGGGCGGATGCCGAACAGGCGGAATTCCTCCGCCTGCGCCGGCGCGTCCGGCCCGTCCTGCGCGATCGCCGCGTTGATGCCGTCGACGAAGCCGGCGCACCAGGCGCGGGAGGCCGGCGGCATCATCGCCAGGCTGTCGGGCACTGCGGCGGTGAAGTCCAGGATCCGCAGGGTATGGTCCAGGTCGACCGCGACTGCGCCCACCACCTCCGACAGGCGGCCCTGCGCGATGCGGCGCATGATCTCCATCTGCGCCAGCCGCAGATGGGCATGCACCAGGCCCAGCGCGACGGCGGCGTCGCGATCGTCGTTCGCCTCGACGAAGGGGATCTGCCGGTCGTCCCAGCGGATCCGCACCGGCTCCCGCAGCGGCAGCCCGGCCGTCGGGAAGGCGGCGAGTCGCTGGCGCAGGTCGCGCGGCCGGCGCGACGACAGCGCGCCCCGCGCCAGCCGCAATGCCAGCCGTGCGAGTGCATAGCTTCTTGCCATGCGGGTCATGGTCCTGGCTGCCTTTCCGTTCTCACTCCAGATCGCAAGCTGCGTCGGGTCGCTGGTCGTTGCGACATTCATCCTACAGGCGCGGGCATCCTACAGGCGCGGGCATCCTACAGGCGCGGGCCCGCTGGCATCCAGGCGGTCGGGACGACCGGGCGGGGCCCGGGCAGGGAAGGGCCGAACGGCCTGGAAGTTCCCTCCGGGCAGTCACCGCCGGGAAGCGGAACCCGCGCCCGCCGCCGGGCATTGTGGCGTCATGGCTGCAGATCAGACAGATGACGGCGGGCCGTCGCCCGGACCCTTCCCGGACTGCTTCCGGCGCCGGCTGCTACGCCAGCTTGCGACCGAACTGGGGCCGCTGGCCGTCTTCTTCCTGGCCTTCCTGGCCGCCGGGCTGCTCTGGGCGACGGCAGCCTACGCGCTGGCCGCGGCTTTGGCTTTCGCCGCCGCATGGCAATTGCATGGCCGGCTGCCCGTGCTGCCGGCGATCACTGCGCTGCTGGTATTCGTGCTCGCCGGCCTGACCCTGGCGCTGGACGATGCGACCTTCATCAAGATCAAGCCCACCGTGATCAACGGCTTTTACGGCAGTCTTCTGCTGGGCGGCTGGCTCGCCGGCTATCGCCTGGTGGCGCGGGTCCTGGGGCCGGACGCGGCGCTCGACCGGGCCGGAGAGCGGCAGGTCACCATCGCCGCCGGCCTCTATCTGGCCGGCCTCGCCATCGCCAACGAATTCGCCTGGCGGACCCTGGAAACCGAGCATTGGGTGCTGTTCAAGGTCTTCGTGCTGACCGCCTGCAACCTCGTCTTCGGCTGGAGCCAGCTGCCGGTCATCCGCCGCCACCTGCGCCGCGACAGTCAGCCGCCCGCACCGCCGGACGGCGCGGGCCAAACGGACGGCGACCGCCACCGGACGGCTGCGACCGGACCGGCGGTTTGATCCCCCGCCGGGGCGGGCGGTTAGACTGGGGGTATGAACAGCCAGGCAGCAGGCAGGAAGGCGGCACCGTGACCCGGTCATCCGGTAGCTTCGGCGGCGCCATGGCCGGCGCCATGCTGGCCCTGCTGCTGGGCCTGCTGGCGGCGATCGCGGCACCCTCGCCGGCCCCGGCGCAGGCGCCGCCCGGCGTGCTGATCGCGGCGCAGATCGCGGAGCCGAAGTCGCTGGACCCGCAGGTGGTCACCGCGCTGAACGATTTCCGCATCCTGGTGAACATCTACGACGGGCTGGTGCGCTACCGCCCCGGCAGCCTGGAGATCGCGCCCGCCCTGGCGGAGGCCTGGACGATCTCCGACGACGGCCTGACCTACACCTTCACCCTGCGGGAGAATGTCCGCTTCCACGACGGCACCCCGGTGGACGCGGCGGCGGTGGTCTTCACCTTCGAGCGGATGCTGGACCCGGACCATCCGCACGCCGATACCGGTCCCTTTCCGCTCGCCTTCTTCTTCGACAAGTTGGCGGCGGTCGACGCTCTGGACCCGCGCACCGTGCGCTTCACCCTGTCGGAGCCTTTCGCGCCCTTCCTGTCGAACCTGGCCTATCCGACGGCGCTGATCGTCTCCCCCGCCGCGGTGCGTGCGCGGGGCCGCGACTTCGGCCGCCATCCGGTCGGCAGCGGGCCGTTCCGCTTCGCCGACTGGCAGCCCAACCGGCGGGTCATGCTGGAAGCCGATCCCGACTATTGGGACGGGCCGCCGGGCCTGGACAAGGTGGTGTTCCGGCCGGTGACCGACACCGCGACGCGGGTGGCGGAGATGCTGTCGGGCGGGGTCGACCTGATGGTGGAGGTGCCGCCGGACGCGGTCGCCACCTTTGCTGCGGATCCCGACTACCGGCTGTACCAGGCCGCCGGGCCGCATCTGTGGTTCCTGATCCTGAACCTGCGGGAGGGGCCGCTGGCCGATCCGCGGGTCCGGCGTGCGGTGAACCTGGCCATCGACCGCCAGGCACTGGTGCGCGACGTGCTGCAGGGCACGGCGGAGGTGGCGACCGGCGCGGTGCCGGCGGCCTTTGCCTGGGCCCATGATCCCGACCTGCCGCCCTGGCCGCACGACCCGGCGGCGGCACGCCGCCTGCTGGAAGAAGCCGGCGCGGTCGGCGCGGAACTGACCTTCTACGTCACCAGGGGCGGGTCGGGGATGCTGTCGCCGGTGGCGATGGCGGCGGCGATCCAGGCGGACCTGGCGGCGATCGGCCTGCAGGTGAGGATCGAGAGCTTCGAATGGAACGCCTATCTGGCGCGGGTCAATGCCGGGCTGGCGGGCCAGGCCGACATGGCGGAGATGGCCTGGATGACCAACGACCCCGACACCCTGCCCTTCCTGGCCCTGCGCAGCGATGCGGTGCCGGACCAGGGCGGCTTCAACTCCGGCTACTACGACAGCGCCGAAGCCGACCGCCTGATCGCGGCGGCACGGCGCACAGCCGACCGGGAGGAACGCGCCGCCCTGTACCGGCAGCTGCAGCGGCAGCTGCGCAAAGACATGCCCTGGGCGCCGGTCGCCAGCTGGAAGCAGAACGCGGTCACCACCGACCGGGTGGAGGGCTTCGCGCTGGAACCTTCCTTCCTGCTGCGCCTGAAGGACGTGGTGAAGCGATGACCCTTTCCGCCGCGGCAGAGCCGTGCTCACGCTGACCCTGCGCCGCCTGCTGGCGCTCCTGCCGATCCTCGCCGGGCTGACCGTGCTGGTGTTCCTGATGATGGCGCTGATCCCGGGCGACCCGGCGACCGCGATCCTGGGCGCCTATGCGACGCCGGAGAATGTGGCGCGGCTGAACCGGGAGCTCGGCCTGGACCGGCCGCTGGTCACGCAATACCTGGTCTGGCTGGGCAACCTGGCCGATGGCGATCTGGGCCGCTCGGTCAGCCTGGAGCGGCCGGTGGCGGCAGAGGTGTTCGGCCGGCTGGGCCCGACCGCCCTGCTGGCCGGCACCGCGCTGCTGCTGGCCAGCATCCTCGGCATGGTGCTGGGGGCCTGGGCGGCGGTGCGGCAGTTCGGCTGGGCGGACCGGCTGGTCACCCTGGCGGTGCAGGTCGGCCTGTCGATGCCGGCCTTCTGGCTGGGCCTGCTGCTGGTCGCGCTGTTCGCGGTCACCCTGCGCTGGCTGCCGGCCAGCGGCATGCTGGCCGTCTATGGCGGCGGCGGCCTGCTCGACCTGGCCGCGCACCTGGCCCTGCCGGCTGTCACCCTGGCGGTGGTGGCGACCGGGGTGATCGCCCGCCTGACCCGCACCGCGATGCTGGAGGTGCTGCGCCAGGACTATATCCGCACCGCCCGCGCCAAGGGGGTGGCGGAGGGCCGCATCGTCCGCCGCCATGCCTTCCGCGCCGCGATCGTCACCGTGATCCCGGTGGTCGCCACCCAGGCCGGCTTCGTCCTGGGCGGCGCGGTCTATGTGGAGACGGTGTTCCAGTGGCCCGGCCTGGGCCGCATGCTGGTGGAGGCGATCGCCGCCCGCGACATCCTGCTGGTGCAGGGCGGCGTGCTGGTCCTGGCAACCGCCTTCGTCGCGGTGAACCTGCTGGCCGACCTGGTGCAGGCCGCCTTGGACCCCCGGATCGCGCGATGAGCCAGGTTCCGGGCCACCGCGACGGCCGCCCCGGCACCCTGCGCCTGCTGCTGGCCAACCCGCTCGCCGCCGCCGGCCTCGCCGTGCTGGCGCTGGTGGCGCTCGTCGCGCTGGCCGCGCCGCTGCTGCCGCTGCCGGACCCGGCCGCCACCGCGCTGGGCCAGCGCCTGCTGCCGCCGCTCAGCCCCGGCCATCCGCTGGGTACCGACGCGCTGGGCCGCGACCTGCTGTCCCGCCTGGTCTGGGGCACCCGCCTGTCGCTGGCGGTGGCGCTTGCCGCGACCCTGGCAGCGGCCCTGTTGGGCAGCCTGACCGGCCTGGTCGCGGGCTTTGCCGGCGGGGCGGTCGATGGCGGGCTGATGCGGTTCGTCGACCTCTTAATGGCCTTTCCCTACATCCTGCTGGCGCTGGCGATCGTCGCGGTGCTGGGCCCCGGCCTGTTCCACGCCCTGCTGGCGATCGCCGCGGTCAACGTGCCGTTCTTCGCCCGCACCGTGCGCGGCGCCACCCTGGGCCTGGCGCGGCGCGACTTCGTCGATGCCGCGCGGCTGGGCGGCGCCGGCCCGCTCGCCCTGCTGGCGACCGAGATCCTGCCCAACGTGCTGCCGGTGATCGTGGTCACCGCCTCCACCAGCTTCGGCTGGATGATCCTGGAGACGGCGGGCCTGTCCTTCCTGGGCCTGGGCGCGCAGCCGCCGCTGGCCGACCTGGGCGCCATGCTGGGGGAGGCGCGCAAGGTGATGTTCATTGCGCCCCATGTCTCCCTGGTGCCCGGGGTGATGGTCTTCGTCATCGTGATGGCGATCAACCTGGCCGGCGACGGCCTGCGCGACGCGCTGGACCCGCGCCTGCGCAGCGGCGTGCCGGCGCGGCCGGCGGCCGCGACCGAGGTGCGGCGCGACCCGGCCGCAATGTCTTCTGCTGCCGATCCGGACCTGCCGCTGCAGGTCACCGGCCTGCGCACCGAGTTCCGCCTGGGCCGCCGCAGCCTGCCGGCGGTGGCGGGGGTCGACCTGGCCCTGCCGCCCGGCGCCCGGCTCGGCCTGGTGGGGGAATCCGGCTCCGGCAAGTCGGCGACCGCGCTCTCGCTGCTGCGCCTGGTGCCCAGCCCGCCGGGCTGCATCACCGCCGGGCAGGTCCGGATGCAGGGCCGCGACGTGCTGGCGATGGGGCGGGAGGAACTGCGCGCCCTGCGCGGCGGCCGGCTGGCGATGGTGTTCCAGGACCCGATGAGCAGCCTGCACCCGATGCACCGGATCGGCGACCAGGTGGCGGAGGCGCTGCGCGCCCACGCCCCGATCGGCCGCCGGGAGGCGCGGCGCCGCGCCGCCGACCTCCTGGCCCGGGTCCGCATTCCGGCGGCGGAACGGCGGCTGGATGCCTGGCCGCACGAACTGTCCGGCGGCATGCGCCAGCGGGTGGCGATCGCCATCGCCCTGGCGAACGACCCGGCGGTGCTGGTGGCCGACGAGGCGACCACCGCGCTGGACGTCACCGTGCAGGCGCAGGTCCTGGCGCTGCTGCACCGGCTGACGGAGGATCGCGGCACGGCGCTGCTGTTCATCAGCCACGACCTGGCCCTGGTCGGCGCGCTCTGCGACCGCATCGCCGTGCTCTATGCCGGGCAGGTGGTGGAGGAGGGCCCGGCCGCAGCTCTCCTCGCCGCCCCGGCGCATCCCTACACCGCGAAGCTGCTGGACTGCCTGCCGCGGCGCGGTGGCGGCGCCGACCCGATCGCCGGCCTGCCGCCGGCGCCGGACAACCTGCCGCCCGGCTGCGCCTTCGCACCGCGTTGTCCCCACGTTCAGCCACCCTGCAGCGAGGGTCCCGTGGCGCTTGACCGGCTCGCGCCCGACCGTGCCGCACGCTGCCTGTTCCCACTGGCCGGAGACCGGCGATGAACCCCGCCGCCTCGATCCTGCAGGCCGAGGGCCTGTCCCGCCGCTTCGGCGGCGAAGGCCCGCTGGCGCGCCTCTCCGGCCGGCAGCCCCTGATGGCCGTCCGGCAGGTCGACCTGGTGCTGCGGCGCGGAGAGACCCTGGGCCTAGTCGGCGAATCCGGCTGCGGCAAGTCGACCCTGGCGCGGCTGCTGGTCGGTCTGGACCGGCCCAGCGGCGGCCGGATCCGCCTCGAAGGGCAGGAGGTCCATATCGGCCGGATGCGACACCGGGTGCAGTACGTCTTCCAGGATCCGGTCGCCGCCCTGAACCCACGGCACCCGGTCGGCCGCGCCATCGCCGCACCGCTGCGCCGGCTGCGGCGGATGGGCCGCGCCGCGCGCCGCCGGCGGATGGCGGCGCTGGCGGACGCCGTCGGCCTGGTACCGGATCTGCTGGACCGCTACCCGCACGAACTGTCCGGCGGCCAGGCGCAGCGGGTCGGCATCGCCCGCGCCCTGGCGGCGGAGCCGGAGGTGCTGGTGCTGGACGAGCCGGTCTCCGCCCTGGACCTGTCGGTGCAGGCGCAGGTGCTGGCCCTGCTGGCGGGCCTGAAGGACCGGCACGGCCTGACCTACCTGTTCATCAGCCACGACCTGGCGGTGGTGGAGGCGATCGCCGACCGGGTGGCGGTGATGTATGCCGGCCGCATCGTGGAACAGGGCCCGGCTGACAGGGTGCTGCGCGCGCCGCGCCACCCCTATACCGACCTGCTGCGGCAGGCCGCGCCGCGGCTCGATCCCGGCAGCGGTCGCCCGCTGCTGCCGGCGGCGGAAGAGGTGGGCGAACCGCCGGACCCCTATGACCTGCCGCCCGGCTGCGCCTTCGCGCCGCGCTGCCCGCGCGCCTCGGAACTGTGCCGGCGGAAGCGGCCCGTGCTGGAGGGCAGCCCGCCGGCCGCCTGCTGGCACCCGCTGTCGCATCCCGGCCGGCCGGCCGCCTGAAACGCGCCGCAGCCGCGTCGACAAGCGGCTGCGCTTTTGCTATCGGCCTTCCCTGGCTTTCCGGAGATTGAGCGGGACCGCACGGTGACCCTGCAGCGCCCCAACCCGACCCCCCGCTTCGCCGCTGCGCTCGCCACGCTGCTGCCGCCGGAAGAGGGCTGCCGCATCGTCGATATCGGCTCCCGCAACGGCATCGAGAAGATCTGGACGCCGCTGGGCGCGGCCGCCAGCTTCGTCGGTTTCGAGGCCGACCCGGACGAGGCCGCGCGGCTGAACGTCGAGAGCGCGGAAACCGAAGGCGGCAGCGCCATCCGCCACCTGCCCTTTGCGCTCAGCGACAGCGACGGCGAACGGCTGTTCCGCATCGCCCGCTTCGGCCAATGCTCCAGCTTCTATGCCGCCAACCCCGACTGGATCGGCCGCTTCCCCGTCACCGAGCAGGACACGGTCCGCGAGGTGATGCTGCCGACCCGCAGCCTGGATTCCGTCTGCCGGACGGAAGGCTATGACCGCATCGACTTCATCAAGATCGACGTGGAGGGCGCGGAGCTCGACATCCTGAAGGGCGCGCACCAGACCCTGGCCGACCGCCATGTGCTGGGCGTGAAGACGGAATTCTGGTGGGACCCGCCGGTGAAGCGCGACTATGCCGCCTCCTTCGCGGAGATCGACATCTATCTCCGCGGTCACGGCTTCCGCTTCTTCGACATCAAGCCGCACTACTATCCGCGTGCCACCATCCCCAGCGGCCGCCTGACCGGCCAGTTCGACAATCCGGAGGCGAAGGCCCGGCTGGGCTACCGCCATTTCGACTATGGCCAGGCCTTCACCGGCGACGCGCTCTATTTCCGCGATCCCGTAGCCGCCGCCATCGCCGGCGACCCGCTCGACGCCTGGCCGGCGGCGAAGCTGCTGCGCCTCTGCGCCCTGATGGACCTGTTCGACTATGGCGATGCCGGCATCGAGATCCTGGAACATCTGGGCGACCGCATCGCCCCCGCCCTGGCGGACGGCACCAGCCTCGACGCCCTCTACGACCTGCTGACCCCGACCCTGGACGGCGAGATCCTCAGCTACGCCGCCTATCGCGAGATCGCCATCGCCCACCGCCGCGCCTATCGCCGGACCTGGCTCGGCCTGGAGGACTGGGCGCCGCCGCCGACCCGGTACGGGAAGGGGTAGCGGCCGTCGCTCGCCAGGTGAGGGATGGCAGACGACGGCAATGGCCGCCGTCACAGCCTGTCGCGCAGGCGCTCCATCAGGTTCATCCGCTCATGCAGGACGGCGAGGACGATCACGGTCGAGCCCTGCGCGACGAAGAACAGGTAGTGATGCTCGCAACGATGGGACCGGACCCACTCCAGACCGGCAATGGGTTTCGACTGCGCTTCTCCGGCCGCGATCCTCTGGCAGCAGAGATGGAGCGCGTCCTGGTAGCTGTCGGCCTGGACTTCGCCCCACCTCTCCTGCGTGTAGAGCCAGATGTCGATCAGGTCTTCCTGCGCGGATCGCGTGAAGCGATACCCCGTCACCTGCTCCCCCGGCGCGACCGCGCCGTGCGCTTGATGTCGTCCGCCGTGGCGGCAACCACCTGACCGGCTTCGACTTCGGCAAGGCGCGGGGCCAGCAGTTCCTTGAGCGCCTGCAGCGCCTCGGCGTCGGTCATCGTCGCCGGGTCCGGCATGTCGACCAGCGCACGGCCCAGCACATAGTCCTTGATGCTCTGGCCCTTCAGTGCGGCCATCGCCTTCAACTGCTGGTGTTGCTGTGGGCTGATGTCGATCGAAAGCCGGGGCATGACAAACTCCTCAGAACCTGCCCTGGCAGGGTAGCCCATGCCTGCCACATCGACAACATTTGTTGTCCATCAAGCGCCCCACCGCGAGGGCATGCAGATCATTGCCAAGACAACCTTTGCAATCCGGGGGCAGGACAGGCTTCTTGACGAGGCAGCCGGGCATCGCCATTGTCCGGATACGTTTCCGGATTTGGAGGGTGCCGTGGCTCAGGCTGGATCGACCAACCCACCAAAGGGCCGTGTGGCCCGTCATCGCACCCGGGTTGCGGCAGGCGGGTCGAAGCGGGTCGAGGTCACCGTTCCGAGCGGCGATGCAAGGCTCCTGAAGGCGGTCGCCGGCGCCCTGCGCGCCGGTGGCAAGGATGCCGAGCGGATCAGGGATGCGCTTGGGCCGATCGTGTCAGCGGCCAAGGCGGTGACTGGATCGGAACTGGTCGCCTTCTTCCGCCGCTCGCCGCTGGTGGGCGCCGACCTGGAGACCGAACGTGATGGCTCGACCGGCCGATCCGCCGATCTCGGCTGATGCCCTATCTGCTCGATACCAACGTCATCAGCGAGACGGTCAGGGCAAGGCCCGAACCCCGGCTCCTCGGGTGGCTGGAACGCCAGGCGCCGTCAGAGCTGTACCTGGCATCGCAGACGATTGGCGAACTGGTGCGCGGTGCCGCCAGGGTCAGGGAGCAGGTGCGACGCGAGCGCTTCATGACCTGGATCGAGGACGATCTCGGCCGGCAGTTTGAGGGCCGCATCCTGCCCTTCGACCAGGCGGCCGCACGGATCTGGGGCCGGCTGATGGGCGACGGCGATCGCATGGGACAGACACCGTCGGCAGCAGATGCCCAGATTGCTGCGGTCGCGATTGAGCGCGGCCTGGTTCTCGTCACCCGGAACGTCAGGGATTTCCAGCGCTTCGATCTGGCATTGCTGAACCCCTGGGAGGCCGCTGCCGGGGGCTGAGGCCTTTCACTGCGGGTCATCGGGCCGGGCGCGTCGCTGCGCGGCCTACCGAATCTATTGCCGCAGAAAAAACGAAGCCCCCCTGCAACGCGCCGCCCTTGCAACAGCGATCCGGCGCCGCCGGGACAGGCGCCTGCGCTCAGCCGTCAGGGAACGGATTGCGCCGTTCGCCGCGCCAGACGGCCGCCATCCGGCGCATGGCGCTCTCGATGACGGCGTTCTCGTACTTGGCGTTGATCTCGCTCAAGGAAAAGTGCTTCTGCTTCGCAGCCGCGTCGAAGATCGACCAGAGCTGCTTTGCGTTGTCGGGGAAGTACCCGGCCTCGACGCCACCCTTCTTGAGCACAGCGAGCATTCCGGCTTCTATGGCACGGTAATGATCTTGCGTGAGGAGCATGCTGCGCTTCCTTCCTTTCGTTCGACTCTTGCCGGCTGCTATGCCGGTCCGGTCGCGGCACGCCTACGCTAGCACTTTCCCTTCGCGTCGGCAGCGCTTTCACATTGCCTTGTCAGGTTCCCGGCAGTGTCCCTCAGGGCCGGTTCGGCAGCGCCGCCCGCAGTTCCGCCACGGCGTCCGCCACCGCATTCTGCTCTGCCTCGCTCAGCCGCAGCCCCAGCTTGGTGCGGCGCCAGAGCACGTCCTCGCCTGTCGCCGCCCATTCGCGGGCGACCAGATGGCGCAGCTCCGCCGCGTAGAGGTCGGCGCCGAAGTGCTGGCCCAGGGCAGCCTCGCCGCCTTCCAGCAGGTCCCAGGCGGCGGTGCCGTAGAGGCGGGCCAGACGGCGGGCATGGGTCGGCACCAGGTAGGGGTGGTCGGCGGACAGGCGGGCGACCAGGTCGTCGAAGCCGGTGACCGGGAAATCGCCGCCGGGCAGGGCCGCGCGCCGGGTCCAGGCGGGGCCGCGGGCACCCAGCACATCTTCCACATGGTCCAGCACCGCCTCTCCCAGGCGGCGGTAGGTGGTGAGCTTGCCGCCGAAGATGTTGACCAGCGCGGGGGTCCCGCCATCGCCGCCGTCGCGGCGCAGGACATAGTCGCGGGTTGCCTCTTGCGCCGCGCTGGCGCCGTCGTCGTAGAGCGGGCGCACGCCGGCATAGCTCCAGACGATCTGGTCGGCGGTCACGGGGGTGCGGAAATAGTCGTTCACCGCGGCGCAGAGATAGGCGGTCTCCTCCGGCGTGATCGCGGCATCGCCCGGGTCGCCCTCATAGTCGCGGTCGGTGGTGCCGATCAGGGTGAAGTCGCCCTCATAGGGGATGGCGAAGACGATGCGGCCGTCAGTGTTCTGGAAGATGTAGCAGCGGTCGTGCGCGAACAGCCGCGGCACCACGATATGGCTGCCCTGGACCAGGCGGATGCGGTGGCCTTCCTCGCCCTCGCCCCCTTCCTGGTCGCTGAGAGAAAGGACCCTGTCCGCCCAGGGGCCGCCGGCATTGACCAGCAGCCGGGCGGCGATCTCGCTCTCGCGCCCGGTATCCTTTTCCTGCAGGGTGATCCGCCAGCAATCGCCGTCGCGACGGGCGGCCGTGACCGCGGTGCGGGTGTGGATCGCTGCGCCGCGGTCGGCGGCGTCGCGGGCGTTCAGCACCACCAGACGGGCATCGTCGACCCAGCAGTCGGAATATTCGAAGGCCCGGACATAGTCCGCCTTCAGCGGCTTGCCCGCCGGGTCCTGGTGCAGGTCCAGGCTGCGTGCCGGCGGCAGCAGCTTCCGGCCGCCCAGATGGTCGTACAGGAACAGGCCCAGGCGCAGCATCCAGGCCGGCCGCAGCCCGGCATGGTGCGGCAGCACGAAGCGCAGCGGGCGGATGATGTGCGGCGCGTTCGCCCAGAGCAGCTCGCGTTCGCGCAGCGCCTCCCGCACCAGGCGGAACTCGTAATGCTCCAGGTAGCGCAGGCCGCCATGGATCAGCTTCGTCGACCAGGAGGAGGTGCCGCTGGCCAGGTCGTTCATCTCCGCCAGGCAGACGGAATAGCCGCGGCCTACGGCGTCGCGGGCGATGCCGCAGCCGTTGATGCCGCCGCCGATCACGCAGATGTCGAAGATCTCCGCCGACACGGTCACACGGCTCCTTCGGCGGCCGGTTCGGTCCGGTTTGCCGTCATGCGGTCCGGGTCGTCCGCGGGCGCGTCATCGCCATCGCCGTCGGCGACCACCAGCTGCACCCCCTGGTCGGCACAGAGCGCGGCGGTCGCCGCCGGCGGCGGCCGGTCGGTGACGAAGATGTCGATATCGGACAGATGCGCGATGCGCACCGGCGCGCGGCGTTCGAACTTCATCGCGTCGGCGACCAGGATCGTCTGCCGGGCATGGCGGATGATCTCCTGCGCCACCCGCACCTCGCGATAGTCGTAGTCCAGCAGCTCCCCGCCCTCGTCGATGGCCGACACGCCGATCACCGCGAAGTCGACCCGGAACTGGCGCACGAAATCCACCGTCGCCTCGCCCACCACGCCGCCGTCGGAGCGCCGCACGACGCCGCCGGCGATCACCACCTCCACCGCCGGCGCCTCCCGCAGGATATGCGCCGCGTTCAGATTGTTGGTGATCACCATGATGCCGCGATGCCGGCGCAGCGCCGCAGCCACCTGCTCCGTCGTGGTGCCGATGTTGAGGATCAGCGAGGTGTTGTCCGGGATCAGGCCCGCGGTGGCCAGCCCGATCCGCCGCTTGCCCTCGGCCGCCAGCATGCGGCGGGAATCGTAGGCGACATTGGTGACGCTGGACGGATAGACGGCACCGCCATGCACCCGCTGCAGGATGCGGCGGTCGCAGAGCTCGTTCAGGTCCTTTCGGATCGTCTGCGGCGTCACGTCGAACTGCACCGCCAGGTCGTCCACCGCCACGCGGCCGTCACGCCGGGCACGCGCGACGATCTCCGACTGGCGCGGCGAAACAGGCTCCATCGTACTGCTTTCCTTTGCTTTCGAATGCACCTGCCCAGGGTGCGAATCCGGCAACATTCTTGCCGCTGCTCGCCGATCTGGCAATCAATGCTTTCGTATTGACGTTCGTTTGGGTTCGTTCGATAGTTTCAGGACGGCTACAAGAAACACCTAGGGAGGAAGCCGAGGATGCGCACATTGACGGCTGCAGTCGCCGCTGCAGCACTGCTTGCATGGGCCGGACCCGGCCATGCCGGCATGGACGAGGCCAAGAAGTGGATTGATCAGGAGTTCCAGCCTTCGACGCTCTCCAAGGACGAGCAGATGAAGGAAATGGAATGGTTCATCAAGGCCGCCGAACCGTTCAAGGGCATGGAGATCAACGTCCTTTCCGAGACGATCCCCACCCACACCTACGAATCCGAGACCCTGACCAAGGCATTCGAGGAGATCACCGGCATCAAGGTCAACCACCAGCTCCTGGGCGAGGGCGAGGTGGTGCAGGCGGTGCAGACCCAGATGCAGACCAACCGCAACCTGTATGACGCCTATATCAACGATTCCGACCTGATCGGCACCCATTCCCGCCTGCAGAGCGCGGTGAACCTGTCGGACTGGATGGCGGGCGAAGGCAAGGACGTCACCTCCCCCACCCTGGACCTGGAGGACTTCATCGGCCTGCCCTTCGTCACCGGGCCCGACGGCAAGGTCTGGCAGCTGCCCGACCAGCAGTTCGCCAACCTGTACTGGTACCGCAAGGACTGGTTCGACCGGCCGGACCTCCAGAAGCGGTTCAAGGACAAGTACGGCTACGACCTGGGCGTGCCGGTGAACTGGTCGGCCTATGAGGATATCGCCGAGTTCTTCACCGAGGACGTGAAGGAGATCGACGGGGTCCGGGTCTACGGCCATATGGACTATGGCAAGCGCGCGCCCGACCTGGGCTGGCGCATGACCGACGCCTGGCTGTCGATGGCCGGCGCCGGCGACACGGGCCTGCCGAACGGCCGCCCGGTGGACGAATGGGGCATCCGCATGCCGCTGGAGTCCTGCAACCCGGTCGGCGCCTCGGTGACCCGCGGCGGTGCGACGAACGCTCCCGCCGCCGTCTACGCCATCCGCAAGTGGGACGAATGGCTGCGCAAATATGCCCCGCCGGGTGCCGCGGACTATGACTTCTACCAGTCGCTGCCGGCGCTGGCGCAGGGCAATGTCGCGCAGCAGATCTTCTGGTACACCGCCTTCACCGCGACCATGGTGGCGCCGAAGAGCGAGGGCAACAACACCGTCGACGACGAGGGCAACCCGCTGTGGCGGATGGCGCCGTCGCCGCACGGGCCCTACTGGGAGGAAGGCCAGAAGCTCGGCTACCAGGACGCCGGCTCCTGGACCATGTTCAAGTCCACCCCGGCGGAACGCCGCAAGGCGGCCTGGCTCTATGCCCAGTTCGTCACCGCCAAGACCGTCTCGCTGAAGAAGAGCCATGTCGGCCTGACCATCATCCGGAACTCCGACATCAACGACCCCTCCTTCACCGAGCGGGCGCCGAAGCTGGGCGGCCTGGTCGAGTTCTACCGCTCGCCGTCGCGGGTGCTGTGGACCCCGACCGGCATCAACGTCCCCGACTATCCGAAGCTGGCACAGCTGTGGTGGCAGCAGATCGGCGACGTCAATTCCGGCGCCTTCACCCCGCAGGAGGCGATGGACCGCCTGGCCGGGGAGATGGACCAGGTGATGGCCCGGATGCAGCGCGCGGACGAGGCCAACAACACCTATGGCGGCTGCGGCCCGCGCCTCAACGAGGAGAAGGAGGCGTCCTACTGGCTCAGCCAGCCGGGCGCGCCGAAGCCCAAGCTTGAGAACGAGAAGCCGCAGGGCGAGACTGTCAGCTACGAAGAACTGGTGAAGAGCTGGCAGAAGACGGAGTAGCAGCCCGAAGGCGCTCCGACAGGACAGGGGGCGGGGCTGCAGTCGCGGTCCCGCCCTCCCCTTCCCCGAGATCCTGGACTGCCCTCCTTTCCCCGCCCGCCGGGAGCGCCCATCTGGCCGCAGGCCATGGGCTCCGGCCCGCGCGATCGGACCGGGAAGGACCGGCAGCCATAAGGCGGCCATGACCCTGGAACTGAAGAACGTCTCGAAGCGGGTGGGCGCGGAGACGCATATTCATCCCACCGACCTGCGCCTGGAGCGCGGCAGCTTCAACATCCTGCTGGGCACCACCCTGGCCGGAAAGACCAGCCTGATGCAGCTGATGGCGGGACTGGAGCGGCCCAGCGAGGGCAGGGTCTGGTTCGACGGCCGCGACGTGACGGGTGCCAAGGTCAGGGACCGCAACGTCTCCATGGTCTACCAGCAGTTCATCAACTACCCGAATTTCACGGTGTGGGAGAATATCGCCTCGCCGCTCAAGGTCGCGCGCCTGCCGGAGGCGGAGATCGCTGCCCGGGTCGGCCGCATGGCGGAACTCCTGCGCCTGACCCCGATGCTGCAGCGCCGGCCGGCGGAACTGTCCGGCGGGCAGCAGCAGCGGACCGCGATCGCCCGCGCCCTGGTCAAGGACAGCGACCTGGTGCTGCTGGACGAGCCGCTCGCCAACCTGGACTTCAAGCTGCGCGAGGAGCTGCGCGACGAGCTGCCGCGGCTGTTCGCCGACCGCGACTGCGTCGTCGTCTATGCCACCACCGAGCCGGTGGAGGCGCTGCTGTTCGGCGGCCATACCGCCACCCTGTTCGAGGGGCGGGTGACCCAGTTCGGCCCGACGGGCGAGGTCTACCGCCAGCCCCGCGATCTGGTCAGCGCGCAGGTCTTCTCCGAACCGCCGATCAATGTGATCGCGGTGGACAAGAGCGGCGACCGCTTCCGCTTCGGGCAGACGGACTGGGGCGCGCCGCCGGGCCAGGCCGGCCTGCCCGACGGCCCCTACCGGCTGGGACTGCGCCCCCATCATGTCACCCCGGCGCCCGCCGGCGGCACGCCGGTGCCGGTCGCCGGGCCGGTGCTGGTCACCGAGCTGTCGGGATCGGAAAGCCTGGTCCATTTCCGCCTGGGCGACGATACCTGGATCTCGCAAAGCCACGGCATCCACCCCTTCGAGGTCGGCCAGGTCGCGCAGCTGCACGCCGACATGTCGCGCGCGCTCCTGTTCGCCCCCGACGGTACGCGGGTGGCGGCATGAGGAGCAGGTTCGGCATCCGCAGTGGCAGGGCCTTTGCCCCACCCTCCCTGTTCCCGTCATCCTCGGGCCTGACCCGAGGATCGTGGCAAGACGGCGCAGTGGCTGGCCGGCGCAGCCGCCGCGCCGGCGTTGGGATCCTCGGGTCAGGCCCGAGGATGACGGCTGCAGTTGGAGGTTCCTCGAGTCCGACCCGCCGGAGCCCCCGCTGATGGCGCGGATCAGCCTGCAGGGCCTGGGCCACAGCTACCTGGCCGCGCCGAAGGAGGATGCCGACTGGGCGCTGAAGCGGCTGGACCTGGAGTGGCAGGATGGCGGCGCCTATGCGCTGCTCGGCCCGTCGGGCTGCGGCAAGACCACCCTGCTGAACATCATCTCCGGCCTGCTGCGCCCCAGCGAGGGCCGCATCCTGTTCGACGATGCCGATGTCACCGCGCTGCCGCCGGACCGCCGCCATATTGCGCAGGTGTTCCAGTTCCCGGTCGTCTACGACACCATGACCGTCTACGACAATCTGGCCTTCCCCTTGCGCAACCGCGGCGTGGCGCCGGCGGAGATCGACGCCCGGGTCCGCGAGATCGCGGAGATGATCCACCTGACCGACCGGCTGAAGAAGCGTGCCGCGGGCCTGACCGCCGACGGCAAGCAGAAGATCTCCCTGGGGCGCGGGCTGGTGCGCACCGACGTCAACGCGATCCTGTTCGACGAGCCGCTGACGGTGATCGACCCGCACCTGAAATGGCAGCTGCGGTCGAACCTGAAGGAGCTGCACCAGCGGGTGCGGCTGACCATGATCTACGTCACCCACGACCAGACCGAGGCGCTGACCTTCGCCGACCAGGTGGTGGTGATGAACGCGGGCGAGGTGGTGCAGGTCGGCACGCCGGTGGAGCTGTTCGAGCGGCCGACCCACACCTTCGTCGGCCATTTCATCGGCTCCCCCGGCATGAACCTGCTGCCGGGCGAGCTGCGCGACGGCCGCGCGCATTTCGCCGGCCGGCCGATCGCCACCGCCCATGACGCCGGGGCGGGCGCCGCCGACGGCCCGGTCGAAATCGGCATCCGCCCCGAATTCGTCAGCCTGGGCGAGCAGGGAGACGGCGACGCAATCCCGGCAACGGTCACCAAGGTCGACGATGCCGGGCGCTTCCGGATCGTGGAGCTGCGCCTCGACGACGCGAACGCACCTGCGATCAAGCTGCTGGCACCGGAGGAACAGCCGGTCGCCGCCGGCCCGGCGCGCCTGCGCTTCGACCCCGCCCATACCCTGCTCTACCGCGACGGCTGGCTGCTGGAGCCATGAACAGGAAGGACGGGAAATGACCAAGACCGCGAACCAGGCCGCCTGGTTCTTCGTCCTGCCGGTGCTGCTGCTGGTGGCCTTCAACGCGATCATCCCGCTGATGACCGTGGTGAACTATTCGGTGCAGGAGACCTTCGGCGACAATGCCTTCTTCTGGTCGGGCCTGCTGTGGTTCGAGGATGTGCTGAATTCGGAGCGCTTCCACGACGCGCTGGGACGGCAGCTGCTGTTCACCGGCCTGATCCTGGTCATCGAGGTGCCGCTGGGGGTCGCCATCGCGCTGGCGATGCCGCGCAAGGGACCCTGGGTCTCCGTCTGCCTGGTGACCATGGCGCTGCCGCTGCTGATCCCGTTCAACGTGGTGGGGGCGATGTGGAACATCTTCGCCCTGCCCGATATCGGCCTGCTGGGCCGCGGGCTGAACGAGCTCGGCTTCGACTACAACTTCACCCGCCAGCCCTTCTCCGCCTGGTTCACCCTGGTGCTGATGGATGTCTGGCACTGGACCTCGCTGGTGGTGCTGCTGGCCTATGCCGGGCTGGTCTCGATCCCCGACGCCTACTACCAGGCGGCGAAGATCGACGGGGCGGGCGCCTGGGCGATCTTCCGCCACATCCAGCTGCCGAAGATGCGGCGGGTGCTGACCATCGCGGTCCTGCTGCGCTTCATGGACAGCTTCAACATCTATACCGAGCCCTTCGTGCTGACCGGCGGCGGCCCGGGCAATTCCACCACCCTGCTCTCGATCGACCTGGTGAAGATCGCGCTGGGACAGTTCGACCTGGGGCCGGCGGCGGCGATGTCGCTGATCTATTTCCTGATCATCCTGCTGCTGAGCTGGATCTTCTACACCCTGATGATGCGCAGCGAGGGAGGGCAGACATGAGCGCGGCCGCCAGCAGGGCCGGGGGCGGCTTCCATGCCGCACGCCTGGTGCCGATGCTCTACATCCTGTTCCTGATGCTGCCGATCTACTGGCTGCTGAACATGTCGTTCAAGACCACGAACGAGATCCTGGGCGGTTTCTCGCTCTGGCCGGCGGAGTTCACCTTCGAGAATTATGCGGTGATCTTCTCCGACCCGACCTGGTACATGGGCTATGTCAATTCGCTCGCCTATGTGCTGATGAACACCGTGCTGTCGGTCGCGGTGGCCCTGCCGGCGGCCTATGCCTTTTCCCGCTACCGCTTCCTGGGCGACAAGCATCTGTTCTTCTGGCTGCTGACCAACCGCATGGCGCCGGCGGCGGTCTTCGCCCTGCCCTTCTTCCAGCTCTATTCCGCGGTCGGGCTGTTCGACACCTATTTCGCCGTGGCGCTGGCCCATACCCTGTTCAACATTCCGCTGGCGGTCTGGATCCTGGAAGGCTTCATGTCGGGGGTGCCGAAGGAGCTGGACGAGACCGCCTATGTCGACGGCCATTCCTTCTGGGGCTTCTTTTTGAAGATTTTCGTGCCGACGATCTCATCGGGCATCGGGGTCGCCGCCTTCTTCTGCTTCATGTTCTCGTGGGTGGAACTCTTGCTGGCGAAGACCCTGACGGCGGTGGAGGCGAAGCCGATCGCGGCGGTGATGACCCGCACCGCCTCCACCTCCGGCTACGAGCTGGGCCTGCTGGCCGCGGCCGGGGTGCTGACCATCGTGCCCGGCGCCTTCGTGATCTATTTCGTGCGCAACTACATCGCCAAGGGCTTCGCCCTCGGCCGGGTCTGAGGCACGCAGCGGAAAGGGGGTACGCCATGGGACTGGACTGGATGGCCTGGACCTGGCCGACCGCGGCCTTCTTCCTCTTCATCGCCGCCTGCCTGGTGGCGATGACCGCGTGGGAATGGGCAATGCCCGGCGGGGGACCGCGGCGCGGCCTTCTGGGCCTGGACACCACCCGAGGCGACCGGCTGTTCATTTCGCTGCTGGGCTCCGCCTTCCTCCTGCTGATCTGGCTCGCCCTGCTGGGCCCGCCGCTGTGGATCGCGCTGGCGATCTGCCTGGCCTGGTGGGCCTTCGTCTTCCGCTTCGTGTGAGCGTCCGCTTCGTGGCGCCCGGCGCCGGGCCGTCGGCGGCGGGCTGACGCCGTCCCCTTGCGCAGGCATGATGCGCGCCTGTGCAACGGGAGGAGCAGTCGCATGAACACGATGACCGGGGCGGAAAGCCTGGTAACGACCCTTGTCGATTCCGGGATCGACACCTGCTTCACCAATCCCGGCACCTCGGAGATGCATTTCTGCGCCGCGCTGGACAAGCTGCCGGGCATGGGCTGCGTTCTGGGGCTGTTCGAAGGTGTGGTGACCGGCGCCGCCGACGGCTATTCCCGCATCGCCGGCCGGCCGGCCGCCACCCTGCTGCATCTGGGCCCCGGCCTGGGCAACGGCCTGGCGAACCTGCACAACGCGCGGCGCGCCGGCAGCCCGATCGTCAACATCGTCGGCGAGCATGCCAGCTTCCACCTGCAGTACGATGCGCCGCTGACCTCCGACATCGAGGGGATCGCCCGCCCGGTCTCCCACTGGGTGCGCACCAGCGCAGGCCCGGAGCAGGTCGCCGCCGATGGCGCGGAGGCGGTGGCCGCCGCGCGCACGGCGCCGGGGCAGATCGCCACCCTGATCCTGCCGGCCGATGCCTCCTGGGGGCCGGCGCAGGCGGCTGCCCGCGCGCTGCCGGTGGCGCCGGCGCCGAAGCTGGACGACGCGGCCATCGAAACCGCCGCCGCCGCGCTGGGGAGCGCCGGGGACAGCCTGCTGCTGCTGGGCGGGCCGGCGCTGGAAGACCCGGCGCTGACCTGGGCCGGCGCGATCGCGGCGAAGACCGGCGCCAAGCTGATGACCACCACCTTCATGCGCTGCATGCCGCGCGGCGCCGGCCGGGTCGGTGCCTTCCGCCTGCCCTATGTGGTGGCACAGGCGCTGCCGCAGCTCGCCCCCTACAGCCGCATCCTGCTGGTCGGCGCGAAGCCGCCGGTCTCCTTCTTCGGCTATCCGGACAGCCCCAGCCAGCTGCAGCCCGAGGGCTGCGAGATCGTGCCGTTCGCGGAAGCCGATTTCGACATCGTCGACGCGCTGCAGCGGCTGGCCGAGCGGCTGGGCGCAAGGGCGGAGGACGCGGTGCTGCAGCCCTACGAGGCGGTGGATGCGCCGTCCGGCCCGATCACGCCGGAGGGGCTGGGCCGCGCGCTGGCGGCGCTGCTGCCGGAAAACGCCATCGTCGTCGACGAGGCGGTGACCACCGGCCGCGGCTTCTATCCCGCCACCCGCACCGCGCGGCCGCACCACTGGCTGGCGAACCTGGGCGGCTCGATCGGCTTCGGCACCCCGGTCGGCACAGGGGCCGCGATCGCCGCGCCGGACCGCAAGGTGATCTGCCTGGAGGGCGATGGCAGCTTCATGTACACCGCGCAGAGCCTGTGGACCCAGGCGCGGGAGAATTGCGACGTGACAACCGTGATCTTCGCCAACCGCAGCTACAATATCCTGCTGGGCGAGTTCGCCGCCGTCGGTGCCGGCGCACCCGGCCAGCGCGCCCGCGACATCTTCGAGATCGGCCGCCCCGACATCGACATGGTGGGCCTGGCGCAGTCGCTGGGCGTGCCCGGCAGCCGGGTCGATGACCTGGAGGGCTTCGCCAAGGCGTTCACGGCAGCGATGGAGAGCGAGGGGCCGAAGGTGATCGAGGTGATGGTGTGATGCTTTCCCAGCCCCCGGACATCGCCCTGTGAGCGGGCTGCAGGACGGCTCCGGACTGACAATCGCTGGAGCCGATCCGGCCGGTCGCGAATGGCGGCGGACCGGCGGTGCCGAGGCGGTGCAATCGCCGCTGCTGCGCGACCTGATGGCCTTGTGGCGGCAGCGGCTCGGCCCCGGTGGCGAACTGCCCGGCCGCGCCGCTTTCGGCGCCCGGGAGCTGATGGCGTTTCAGGGGATCATAAGCCTGCTGACCGTCGATCACGAGCCGCTGCGGCTGCGCTATCGCCTGATCGGCACGCATGTCACCCAGACCCTGGGCCGCGATTCCACCGGACGGATGCTGGACGAGGTCTATCCCGCGGATCTGATACCGATGATCCTGGAAACCTATACGCAATGCATCCGCAGCCGAGCCCCCGTCTCCACCACCGGTCAGCTGAAGCATGTGATCAAGGACTATCTGCCGTTCGAGAGCGTCGACCTGCCGCTGGCGTCGGACGGGCACCATGTCGACATGATCCTTAAGGGCACCGTGATCCAGGGGGGCAGCCTGGCCTGATCCCGGCCCTCGGGCTCAGCCGAACTCGAAGGCCGACAGGTTCTTGCGGCTGGCATCGATCGACAGCTTGCGGGTCATCGGCGGGAAAGCGCGGGCGGCGCAGTTCGGGCGCTCGCACATCCGGCAGGTGACGCCGATCGGGGTGACGGCGGAGGGATTGTCGAGGTCCAGCCCGTCGCCATAGACCACGCGGGCGGCATGGCTGATCTCGCAGCCCAGGCTGATCGCCAGCTTGCGCGGCGGCTCCGGATGCGGCCCCGGGATCGTGTCGACGGTGCGGGAGATCGTCAGGTAGCTCGACCCGTCCGGCATCTCCACCGGCTGCACGATGGTCTGGCCCGGCATGGCGAAGGCGTCATGCACCCGCCAGCGCGGGCAGGTGCCGCCATAGCGGGCGAAGGGGAAGCCGCCGGCAGCGAAGCGCTTGGAGATGTTGCCGGCATTGTCCAGCCGCAGCAGGAAGAACGGCACGCCGCGCCGGTCGCCGCGCTGCAGGGTGGTCAGCCGGTGGGCGACCTGCTCGATGCTGGCGCCGAAGCGGCCCGCCAGCAGGGTGATGTCGTAGCGCAGCCGCTCCGCCGCGGTCAGAAAGGCGCCATAGGGCATCATCGCCGCGCCGGCAAAATAGTTCGCCAGGCCGATGCGGTACAGCCGGCGGGCCTCCTCGGTGGCGAAGCCGGCCTCGGCGATCAGCCGGTCCAGCCGCTCCGCCTGCTCCTCCAGCGCCACCTGGACCGCCATCTGGAACACCCGGCTGGGCTGCGGCAGCAGTTCCGACAGGAACAGCCGCCGGTTGTGCCGGTCGAAGCGGCGCTGCGCGTCGGGCATGGCGTGGACCGGCAGCACGCTGACCCGCAGGCCGTGGCGGTCCCGCAGATGCGCCCGCAGCCCCGCCGCCAGGTCGTCGGGCGGCTCCAGCGCGGCATGCAGGGCCTCGGCCTCGGCATCCAGTTCGGCGATGAAATTGCCCTGGGCGTGGAAATAGTCGCGCACCTCGTCGATCGGGAAGCCGTCCTCCTCCCCCGGCGGCAGGCGCGACCCGCCGCCGGGCGGCGCCGCAGCGGCGGTGGGCCCGCGGGCGTCGCGGAGCCAGGCGCGGTACAAGGTCAGGAAGGCCTGCGACAGGGCCGGCACGCTGGCGGCGGCCTCCATGATCTCCGCCGGCGCCGGGACATGGCCGCCGAACACCGGATCGGCGAGCGCCTCCGTCAGTTCCGCAGCCAGCCGCGCCTCGCCCTCCCCCGACAGGTCGCGCAGGTCGAGGCTGTAGGCCTCCGCCAACTTCAGCACCAGCTGCGCGGTCAGCGGCCGCTGGTTGCGCTCCACCAGGTTCAGGTAGCTGGCGGAAATGCCCAGGTCGCCGGCCATCGCCGCCTGGGTGAGGCCCAGGCCCTGGCGCAGGCGGCGCACCCGGGGGCCGGCGAAGATCTTCCGATTGGCGGCGGCTTGCGGCATTACAAAATTTACCTGTTGCTGTGATATCCGGTTAATTCATTGACAAAAGGACCTTTTTCCTGCGGAAGCAGCCTTGCCCGGTCTGTCGATTTTGTAAAGGTTGTCGTTATTCCAGCGCCGCCCCGCAGCGGATGCCGGCGGACCGAGAGGAGCCAAGCGATGACCGACCGTACCCGAAAGAGCTATGCCGAGATCCGCGCCGAACTGCTGGCGCGCTACCCCCAGGGCCATGCCCCCGGCGGGGTGGATATCGACCATATCGTGCAGCTGAAGATCCAGGGCGGCTATGCCAGCCACCTGGAGATCGCGCGCGAAATGGCCGGCGTGATGCGGGCCGACATGGCGGCCTACGACCTGGACCCGTCGCGCTTCACCCAGTCCCTGGGCTGCTGGTCGGGCTTCCACGCGCAGCAGATGATCAAGTCGGTGAAGCGCCTGCGCGGCACCACCAAGGGCGCCTATGTCTACCTCTCCGGCTGGATGGTGGCGGGCCTGCGCAACCGCTTCGGCCACCTGCCCGACCAGAGCATGCATGAGAAGACCGCCGTCGCCGACCTGATCCAGGAGATCTACACCTCCCTGCGGCAGGCCGACGAGGTGGCGCTGAACGACCTGTTCCAGGAACTGAAGGCGGCGCGCGCCGGCGGCGCCTCCGAGGCGACGATCGCGGAGATCGTCGCCCGCATCGACGGCTTCGAGACGCATGTGGTGCCGATCATCGCCGATATCGACGCCGGCTTCGGCAACGAGCATGCGACCTACCTGCTGGCGAAGGAGCTGATCCGCGCCGGCGCCTGCTGCCTGCAGATCGAGAACCAGGTCTCCGATGCCAAGCAGTGCGGCCACCAGGACGGCAAGGTCACCGTGCCGCGCGAGGATTTCATCGAGAAGCTGCGCGCCTGCCGCCTGGCGTTCGAGGAACTGGGGGTCGACGACGGCGTGATCGTCGCCCGCACCGACAGCCTGGGCGCCGGCCTGACCCAGAAGATCCCGGTCAGCCAGGCCCCCGGCGACCTGGCCGCCGACTATATCAAGTGGCTGAAGGTGGAGGAGATCGACACCACCCGGCCGATGGAAGAGGGCGAGATGGCGATCTGGCGCGACGGCCGTTTCGTCCGCCCGGTGCGCCTGCCCAACGGCCTGTTCGCCTTCCAGGACGATACCGGCCGGCAGCGGGTGATCGAGGATTGCATTGCGAGCCTGACCATCGGCGGCGCCGACCTCCTGTGGATCGAGACCGCGACCCCGGACGTGGACGAGATCGCGGGCATGGTGGCGGAGATCCGCAAGGTCGTGCCGAACGCCAAGCTGACCTACAACAACTCGCCGTCCTTCAACTGGACCCTGAACCTGCGCAAGCAGGTGCGCCGCGACTGGATCGCCGAGGGCCGCATCGCCGAGGGCGATTATCCGGACGGCGCCGCGCTGATGTCGGCCGATTATGACGCGACCGACCTGGGCCGCGAGGCGGACGACCGGCTGCGCCGCTTCCAGGCGGACATCGCCACCCGGGCCGGTGTGTTCCACAACCTGATCACCCTGCCGACCTTCCACCTGACGGCGAAGGGCACCGACGAGCTGTCGCGCGGCTATTTCGGCGAGGACCGGATGCTGGCCTACGTGAACACGATCCAGCGCGAGGAGATCCGCCGCGGCGTCAGCGCGGTGAAGCACCAGCACGAGGTCGGAAGCGACCTGGGCGATACGTTCAAGGAGATGGTGGCCGGCGACCGCGCCCTGAAGGCGGGCGGCGCCCACAACACCATGAACCAGTTCGAGGCGGCGGCCGAGTAGCTACCGCATCGCGAGCCTTCACTGCAGCCGGCCCGCCGCAAGATCCCCGCGGCGGGCCGGCTTTTTTTGCAGCGTTCACCACCAGCCCCTCCAGTCGTTCCCGGGCTAGACCCGAGAACCCCAGCGCCAGCGTCGACGCCGCGCGGCCCGGCAGCGTCAACGGTCCGTCGCGATCCTCGGCTCGGAGGCCGAGGATGACGGCGAAGCAGGAGTGCGGGGGAAGCAGGAGTGGCAGGGCGGCCGAGGATGACGGGACCGCTGGAGCCCCCCTACAGCCGGTTGCGGCTGAGGAGGAAGCGAAGGATGAAGCGGTCCGCCTCGATCAGGCGGACATAGACGCCGTCGACCACCAGGGTCTGCGGCAAAGCTGCGGGATCGAAGCGCAGCTCGCTGCTGCCGCCGTCCAGGAAGGTCCGGGGCTGACCCTCCGGCGCATAGATCACCACGTCGCGACGCTGCAGCACCGCCGCCCCGTCCTGCAGGCCTTCATAGGTCAGGACGGTCATGCCGCCGCGGCCGCTGCGGCCCATGATGTCGCCATCGTCGTCGGACTCGCCGCTTTCCCGGCTCAGGGTGACCAGTTCGTCGCCGACCCCGGCCATCCGCACCACGCCCAGCTGCTGCGCCAGGCTGCGCTGCGCGGCAAAGCCGGACGGTCCCTCCGGCAGCGCACTGCCCTGCTGGCAGGCGCCGCAGGCGATCGCCACGACCAGCGTCGCGGCAAGACGGCGCGCGGACATCGGCTCCCCCCTATCGGCTTCCTCAAACCCCGTCGGGAGTCTAGCCGATCATTCGTCCGGTGGTATCCCCGCCGCGTCTGCGCGCCAGCCGCCCGCGCAGCCAGGGCAAAGCGGCGATCAGCACTGCCACCGCGACGATCGCCAGGGTCAGCGGCCTTTCCAGCATGATCAGCGGGCTGCCTTCCCCCAGGCTCAGGGTCTGGCGCAGCCGGTCCTCGATGATCGGCCCCATCACGATCCCCATCACCAGCGAGACCAGGGGCCATTTCAGCCGCAGCAGCAGGTAGCCCAGCGCACCGGCCGCAAGTGCCACGCCGCAGTCGAACAGCCGGGTGTTCACCGCATAGATGCCGGTCAGGGAGACCGCGATCACCGCCACCGCCAGGACCGGCGGCGGCACCCTCACGATCAGCGCGAAGGGGCGCAGGAAGACCGCCAGCACCGCAAAGGCCACCAGGTTGATCAGCAGCATCGACCAGTAGAGGGTGGAGATCAGCGCCGGCTCCTTCACCAGCAGCAGCGGCCCCGGATAGATCCCGTTGAGGGTGAAGATCCCCAGCAGCACCGCGCTCAGCGCCTCCCCCGGGATGCCCAGGGTCAGGAGCGGGATCAGCGCGCCGGCCGGGACGGCATTGTTCGCCGCCTCCGCCGCCACGCAGCCTTCTGGCGTACCCTTGCCGAAATCCTCCGGCTGCCGCGACCGCCGCTTCGCCACGTCATAGGCGACGAAGGAGGCGAGCACCGAGCCCGGCCCGGGCAGCAGGCCGATGAAGGTGCCGATCACGCCGGAGCGCAGCAGGGTCTTCCAGTAGCGGAAGGTACCGGCGATCTTCGAGAAGTCGAGGCTGGAGCGGCTGAGACTCAACCGGTCGGTCTTCAGGATGCCCTGCTCCAGCAGCAGCAGCGACTGGCCGATGCCGAACAGGCCCAGCACGAGGGCCACCAGGTCCAGCCCGTTCTGCATGTCCCAGAACCCGAAGGTGAAGCGCGGGCTGAGGGTCGGCCCGTCGATGCCGATCGTGGACAGGAACAGGCCCAGGCCTAGCAGCAGGATCCCCTGGCCCAGCCGGTCGCGGAAGGCGACCACCACCAGCAGCACGCCCAGCACCGCGGCGGCCAGGTATTCCGGCGGCCCGAAGCTGGCGGCGATGCCCGACAAGAGCGGCGCCATCGCCACCAGGATGACGATGCTGATCAGCCCGCCGCCCAGGCTGCCGACCAGCGCGGCGGAGAGCGCGGTCTGCGCCTCCCCCCGCTCGGTCAGGGGGAAGCCGTCGAAGCTGGTGACGATGGAGGAGGGCACGCCGGGGGTGCGCAGCAGGATCGCCGGCACCGCGCCGCCGAAATAGCCGCCGCAGAACACCCCCAGCAGCAGGGAAAGCGCGACCGACGCCTCCAGCGAGAAGGTGAAGGGCAGCAGCACCACCATGCCGACCATCGGCCCCAGGCCGGGCAGCACGCCGACCACCAGGCCGACGATCGTGCCGATCAGCAGGGCCAGAAGGTTCGGCGCGGCGAAGGCCGCGGCGAAGCCGTCGAACAGGAAGTCCATCGGCTCAGTTTCCCGGCGACAGATCGGCCAGCCAGTCGCCGACCAGGGTGGCGGGGAACCAGATGTCCAGGAAGCTGCGGAACGCCAGGTGGAGCAGCAGGGTCAGGGCGGCCGCGACCAGCGGCGCGGCGATCGGCCGGCGCCAGCCGGCGACCCGGAAGCCGGCCAGCAGGGCCAGGAAGGTGGCGGCCTGCAGGCCGATCGCCAGGATCGCCAGCGGGAAGGCGCACATCACCCCGAACAACCCGGCGGCCCGCCAGGGAAAGCCATGACCGTCGATGCGCCAGATGTCCGCAGCACCGCTGCCGGCGAGCATCAGCCGGCCTAGCCGCCAGGCGGCCGGCACCGCGCCCGCCGCCGTGATGCCGAGCGCGATCAGCGGGAAGATCAGCGGGCCCTTGTAGAACGGGTCGGGACCTTCGGTATCCACCAGCCAGGGCGCCGCCGCCAGCAGGGCCAGGGCCACGGCGCCCAGCAGCACCGCCACAAGGTCATGGGGCATCGGGTCGTGAGCCGCGGCGCCGGCCCGTGCCTGCGGGTCCGGCGCCGCCGCCTGCGAAGGCTCGGTCATCGACTGCCGGCCGCGGCCGTTATTTCGTGATGCCGAGATCCTTCATCACGGCGCCGAACTCCCCCAGTTCCCGGTCCATGCGCGCACGCGCCTCCTCCGGGCCGGTGGGATGGGCGACGACCCCGGTATTGGCGATCACCTCCTGCACCTTCGGATCCTCCATGGCGGAGAAGAAGGCGGCCGACAGCTTGTCGACGATCGCCTTGTCGGTGTCCTTCGGCACGAAGGCGCCGAACCAGATCGAATAGGCATCGCCGAAGCCCTGCTCCTCGACCGTGGGCACGTCGGGATATTTCGGCAGCCGGCCCGGCAGCATCGCCGCCAGGATCTTCATCTTGCCGGATTCCACATAGTCGGTGAGGCCGGGGGTGGAGAAGGTGATGACATCGGCATCGCCCTGCACCACCAGCAGGGGGTTCAGCTTCTGGTAGGCGGTCTCCTTCCATTCGAAGCCGCCCTGCTGCGCCACCTTCATGGCGATCAGGGTCGGCACCGCGCCCAGGCCCCAATGGGCCAGGCGCAGGTCATGCTCCTTGCCGTATTCGGCCAGCTCCTGGAGGTTGGAATAGGGCGCGTCGGCGCGGGCGGCCAGGGTGAAGGGGCTGGACCAGACCAGGCCCAGCGGCTGCAGGTCCTGGTTCTGGTAGGGCGTCTTGCCGCGCAGCACCTGGGTGATCATCGGGCCGATGGAGATCAGGCCGATGGTGTAGCCGTCGGGGCGGGCATTGGCGAGTTCCGCCGCGCCCAGCACGGCGCCGCCGCCGGGCTTGTTCACCACCTTGACCGGCACGCCCAGCTTCTCCGACATCACCGGCGCGATGGCGGTGGCGACCAGGGTGGAAGGATCGTTCGGCGCCGGCCAGGGGATCAGGATCTGGATCGGCTTTTCCGGCCATTCGGCCGCGGCCGGGCCGGCCGCCAGGGTGGCGAAGGCCACGACGCAGAGCGCCGCCAAGGCCAGGTGCAGGACTTTCCGGAACATGCTTTCTCTCCCCTTGTGCGCGGGCATAAGCGGCCCGCATTCCGCCGACGGTCGCCGCCGTCAGTCTTCCCCCGCGCCGTCGATCTCCGTATCGGCACGGTTCGCCATGAACGGCTGCAGCCGGTCCAGCAGGGCGAACAGGGTGCGCGCCTCTGCCGGGCTCAGCGCCGCCAGCACCCGCTGGTTCCGCTCCAGCGCCCCCTGCAGCACCCGGTCGTGCAACAGGCGGCCCGCCGGGCTCGGCCGCAGCAGCAGGGTCCGCCCATCCTCCGCGTCGGCTTCCGCCTGCAGCAGGCCGCGCCCGGCCAGCCCCTTCACCACGCGGCTCAAGCGCCCCTTGTCGACCAGCAGCGCCCGCGCCACCGCACCGAAACGCACCGGCGCCATCGCCGTCACCACCCCCAGCACCCGCCATTCCTGCAGCCGCAGGCCGTGTTCCCTCAGCAGCCAGTCCGCCCCCAGGCGGTCGCCGGTCGCCGCCAGCATCGCCAGGCGGAAGGTCAGCAGGTCCCGGATATCGTCGACGGGCGGATGCCGCGCCGGCGGCGCGGCGGCGGAGGTTGCGGCCGGCTGCCCGGATCGTCGCTTCTTCAAGACGGCCTTTCGTTGTTCAGGTCAACGATATCGTCCCGCCCGCGCGGCGGCTTGTCAATGCGCCGCGGCCCCGCCGGCGCTATGCTCGCCGCAAGCGGCGCACCTTTGCTGCAGCCGCATCCTGGGAGAGGAAGCCAGCATGACCCGCCAGTTCATCGACCTGTCGATCCCGATCTGCACCGACATCGTCTCCGACCCGGAGATCCTGAAGCCGCAGATCGAGTACATGGCCCATGGCGAGACCTTTCCCCAGATGGCGCCCTTCTTCCCCGGCCTGGCGCAGGACGACCTGCCCGACGGGGAGGCCTGGGCGGTGGAGCGGCTGACCCTGTCGACCCACAACGGCACCCATATGGATGCGCCCTGGCATTACCACTCGACCACGGATGAGGGCCGCAGCCCCGCACCGAGCATCGACGAGGCGCCGCTGGACCTGTTCATGCGCCCCGGGGTGAAGCTGGACTTCCGGCGCTTCGCCGACGGCTATGTCGCCACCGCCGCCGACGTGGCGGCCGAACTGGACCGCATCGGCCATGACCTGCAGCCGAAGGACATCGTGCTGGTTAACACCGCCGCCGGGTCGGTCTATGGCGACCCCGACCGCGACTATGTGAATACCGGCTGCGGCATGGGGGCGGAGGCGACCCTGTACCTGACGGAGCGCGGCGTGCAGGTGGTCGGCACCGACGCCTGGTCCTGGGACGCGCCCTTCTCCTTCACGGCGAAACGCTTCGCGGAGACGAAGGACCCGGCGATCATCTGGGAGGGGCACAAGGCGGGCCGGGTCCGGCCCTACTACCAGATCGAGAAGCTGCACGGCCTGGAGCAGCTGCCGCCCAGCGGCTTCACTTTCTGCTGCTTCCCGACCAAGATCAAAGGCGCCTCCGCCGGGTGGATCCGCGCGGTGGCGATCCTGGAGGGCTGAGCGGGCCCTACGCGGTGCGGGCCAGCACCGGGCGCGGCCGGGCCGCCAGCGCCACCCGGTCGCGGCCGGCGGCCTTCGCGGCATAGAGCGCCCGGTCCGCTTCCGCCAGCGCCTGCGTGACATCGGTGGCGGCCGGCGGCAGCAGCGCGACGCCGACGCTCACCGTCACCGGGATCGCGGCGCCGTCGGCCTCCACCGGCGTGCGGGCGAGCGCCGCACGGATCCGGTCGGCCAACGCCTGCGCCGCGTCCAGATCGTCGACCGCCGCGACCGCGAGGAATTCCTCTCCGCCCAGCCGGCCGAACAGGTCCTGCGGCCCCAGTTGCCCCTCGGCCACGCCGCAGAAGGCGGCCAGAACGCGGTCGCCCGCGAGATGGCCGTGGCGGTCGTTGACCTCCTTGAAATGGTCCAGATCGAACATCAGCAGTGCGAGCCGGTCCTTGCCGGCGCCCGCTCCGGCCAGCAGTGCCGGCAGGCCCGCGAAAAGCCCCCGCCGGTTCAGGATGCCGGTCAGCGGATCGATGGTCGCCAGATGCTGCAACCGGCCCTCGTCGCGCTCGCGGATCATCTTCGCCCCGAACACCATCATCACCAGCAGAACGACAAGCGAGATGAAGCCGTTGGCCCAGGCGATCGGATAGGCGTCGAGCGAGAGCGGTCGGTACCAGGCCACCCCGGCCGTGGCCAACGCCGTCCAGGCCGCAACCACCAGGAAGATGATCGCCATCGGGCGCCGGCTGCGCGACGCCTCGGGTCCGCGCGGCCAGAACGCATGTGCGAGCATGAGATGCCCGGGAACGCCGCTGCCCAGGATGAAGACCTGTCGCAGCCAGAGGGTGTCGTGCACCGTCGGGAAGAAGAGAACGGGCAGGTAGACCGCGATCGGCAGCAACGCCCGCGGATGCAGGGCCCAGCCATTGAACCGGTAGACTCCCAGGATCCAAAGGGTCATGGCCGCGACGGTGAGCAGATTGCCGACGCCGATGGACAGCCAGTCCGGGATCGCGCCGCGGGCCGCGATCAGTCCCACACCGACCGCGGCGGCGAGAAACCCCGCCCCCAGCCAGACATAGGCCGGCATGCTGCGGTCGCGGAGCCACAGGGCGACAAGGATCCCGGCGATCGTCAGTGCCGCCAGGCTCCACATCGCGAGGACTGTGAACAGGTCCACCACCGGCCGCGCCCCGAATCCGTTGCGTCCGGCAACCATCCAGGTGCCGGGTCCGTCAACTCAAGGGTTTACGCCACTTCGCCGGCCGGCCCAAGTGCCGCCGCGGGCACCTGCGGCCTGGCCGGTGCCCGGGCGGGATCAGCGCCTGTAGCTCGCCAGGCCCGGCTTGTAGCTCTTGTCGTCGATGAACTGGCGGATGCCCGCCTTGCGCCCCTCGGTCTTGTCGAGGAAGGCCAGGCTCTCCTGCCGCACCACCAGGTAGTCCTCGGCGGTGTCGAAGGGCATCTCCACCACCCGCTTGAAGGCGTCCTTCGCCGCCTTCAGGGTGGCGGGATTCTTTTCCAGCAGGACCTTCGCCACCTCGGCCACCCGGCCGCGCAGGGCGTCGGCCGGAACCGACTCGTTCACCAGGCCGACAGCGGCGGCGCGGCGACCGTCGAAGGTCTCACCTGTCATGATGTAGTAGAGCGCGTCGCGCTGCCCCAGCAGATCGGCCACCACCTTGGTCACATTGCCGCCGGGGATGATGCCCCAGTTGATCTCCGACAGGCCGAACTGCGCATCCTCCGCCGCGAAGGCCAGGTCGCAGGCGAAGAGCGGCGAGAAGGCGCCGCCGAAGCACCAGCCGTTGACCATCGCGATGGTCGGCTTCTCCAGCCAGCGCAGGCGCCGCCACCAGCCATAGGCGTCGCGCTGCGCCCGGCGCACGGCCAGATGCCCCTTCTCCTCGGTTTCGCGGAAATATTCCTTCAGGTCCATCCCGGCGGAGAAGGCCTCGCCCGCGCCGGTCAGCACCATCACGCCGACCCGCTCGTCCGCCTCCACCGCGTCGAGCACCTCGTGCATGTAGGCATTCAGCGCCGGGTTCATCGCATTGCGCTTGTCCGGCCGGTTCAGCGACACCCAGGCGATGCCGTCCGCCACCTCGACCAGCGCCAGCGGCACCGCATCCGTCGCCCGATCCTGTTCCTGCACCCGGCCTTCCATCGCTTTCGCTCCTTGCCATGCCGATCGATGACAGGCATATTGTTATATTGCATAACTGTTATGGTCAATATCGAAATGCACGGTTCCAGCGCGATCGAGAACAGCGGCATCGGCGGCCAGCTGGGCTTCCTGCTGCGCCAGGCGCAGGCTGCGGTCTGGCAGGATCTGATCGCCACCCTGGCGCCCTTCGACCTGCGCCCTGCGCAATACGCGGCCTTGCGCATCGTCCGCGCCAGCCCGGGCTGCAAGCAGCAGGAGATCGGCGATGCGCTGGGTATCCAGCGCCCCAACATGGTGCGACTGGTGGACGATCTGCGTGCCCGCGGGCTGCTGACCACGGTGCGCAACCCGGCGGACCGTCGCAGCTATGCCCTGGAACTGACCGCGGCCGGCACCGAACTCATGGCGCGCGCCGACCGCGCCCATGACGGCCACGAGGCGCGACTTGCCGCCTGCCTGGGCGACGCCGATACGGTCGCGCTGAACGGCGCCCTGCGCCAGCTGGGCCGGCTGGGCGGCGGCGGCTGAGCCGCCCCGCCCGGCACGCAGGGCAGGTCTGGCGATTCCCCCCTGGCTGCCGCCGCCATGGCGGCTACACTCCCGGTTGCATGGCCGGCCCGCGCCGGCGGTGCGACAGTCATTGGGAGGAAACAATGTCCAATCCGAACCCGCCCGGGCGCATGCGCTTCGGGATCTTCCTGGCGCCGTTCCACAAGCCGGGAATCAACCCCACCCTGGCGATGCAGCGCGACCTGGAGCTGATGCAGTGGCTCGACCGCTGCGGCTATGACGAGGCATGGATCGGCGAGCATCATTCCGCCGGCTCGGAGCTGATCGCCTCGCCCGAGATCTTCATCGCCGCGGCGGCACAGCACACGAAGAACATCCGTCTGGGCACCGGGGTGGTCAGCCTCAGCTACCACAACCCGCTCTGGGTGGCGGAGCGGATCGTCATGCTCGACCACCTGACCCGCGGCCGCGCGATGCTCGGCGTGGGTCCCGGCGCCCTGCCGACGGACGCGGCGATGATCGGCCTGTCGCAGTCGCAGACCCGCGACCTGCTGGAGCAGAGCCTCGGCGTGATCATGCAGCTGCTGACCAGCGAGGACCCGGTCACCTTCAAGAACGACCGCTGGGACCTGCGCGAGGCGCGGCTGCACCTGCGGCCCTATTCCGAGCCGCTTTTCGACATCTGCACCGCCGCCGTCGCCTCCCCCGCCGGGCCGCGGCTGGGCGGCCGGCACGGCACCGGCCTGCTCTCCATCGGCGCCACCACCGCCGCCGGCTTCGACGCGCTCGCCCTGCACTGGGACGTGATGGAGGCGGAGGCGAAGGCGCACGGCAAGACGGTCGACCGCTCCAAATGGCGGCTCGTCGGCCTGGTCCATTGCGCGGAGACCAAGGAGCAGGCGATCAAGGACGTCGCCTATGGCATGGAGCAGTGGTTCCACTATTTCCAGGCGGTCGCCGCCTTCCCGCAGATGGCGGTGCCCGGCGACAATCTGGAGGAGATGATCGCTTTCGTGAACGACTCCGGCTTCGGCGCGATCGGCACCCCGGACATGGTGGTGGCGCAGATCGAGCGGCTGCAGGCGCAGTCCAACGGCGGCTTCGGCGCCTACCTGATGCTGGCGCACAACTGGGCCAACCCGGAGGCCACCCGCCGCAGCTACGAGCTGATCGCCAACGACGTGATGCCGCATTTCCAGGGCCATCACGCGGCCACCATGGGCGCCGCGGCGCGGGCGCAGAAGCTGCGGCCCGAACTGGCCGAGATCCACCAGAAGGCGGTGGAGGATATGGGCGTCAAGTACCAGGCGGAGGTCGCGGCCCGGAACTGACGGCAGGGTCAGGCCGACGGCCGGATCCGCCATCATCGCGGCACCGCACCGCTGGCGGAATGGGTTCCCGGGTCAGGCCCGGGAACGACGGGCAAGGGGGGATGGCGGCCGGCCACCACCTCCCGCGTCATCCTCGCCCTTGAGGCGAGGATCCATTCCGCAGGCCCTGCGGCATCCTCGCCGCCGGCGGCACGGGTCGAGGCGGAGGTCGCCGTCAGCCGGCGGCTTCCCTTTCCTCCTCCTCTGCTTCCCCCAGGTAGGCGCGCACCACCTCCGGCTCGCTCAGCACCTGCGCCGGCGGGCCCTCGGCGATCCGGCTGCCGGAATTCATCACCACGCAGCGGTCGCAGAGGCTGCGGATCGCGTGCATGACATGCTCCACCAGGATGATGGTGCGCCCCTCGTCCCGCAGGCCGGCGATCAGCGCGATGCCGGTCTGCAGCTCGGTCGGGTTCAGGCCGGCCAGCCATTCGTCCAGCAGCAGCAGCGCCGGATCGCCGGCCAGCGCGCGCGCCAGTTCCAGCCGCTTCTGGTCGATATAGGTCAGCTGCTCCGGCGCCTCGCCCTCGCGGCCGCCCAGGCCGACCCGCTGCAGCAGGGTGCGGGCCTCCGCCTCCAGCGCCGGGCCCCAGGCACGACGATGGCCGAAGACGCCGCCGGCCATCACGTTCTCCAGCACCGACAGGCCGGGCAGGACGCGCACCAGCTGGAAGGTGCGGCCGACCCCGGCCTGCGCCACGCGGTCGGGCCGCAGGCCCGAGAGCGGCCGGCCGCGCAGGCGGATCGTGCCGGCGCTGGGCGTCAGGGCGCCGGAGATCAGGTTGATCATCGTGGTCTTGCCGGAACCGTTCGGGCCGATCAGGCCCAGCACCTCGTGTTCGGCCACCGTGAAGCTGACCGCGTTCACCGCGGTCAGGCCGCCGAAGCGCTTCACCACGCCTTCCGCCTGCAGCACCGGCGCCGTCACACGCCGCCGTCCCGGCGCCGCAGCACCTTCTGCACAAGTCCCAGCACGCCCTGCGGCAGCAGGTAGACGATCGCCAGGAAGGCGATGCCCAGCAGCAGGCTGGTCTGGTTCGGAAAGCGCGCGGAGATCACGTCCCACAGCAGGGTGAAGGGGATCACGCCGACCAGCGGCCCCCAGAGTCGCCTGGTGCCGCCCAGCATCGCCATGATCACCACCAGGAAGGAGATCATCGGGTTGAAGGCCGAGGGCGGCTCGATATAGGCGAAGCGCGGCGCCATGACAGCGCCCACCAGCCCGATGAAGGCGCCGGAGATGGTGAACAGGATCACCTTCGCCCGCGCCGTGTCGATGCCGACATGGGCGGCGACCAGCTCGTCATTGCCGATGATCCGCATCGCGAAGCCCAGGCGGGAGCGGTTGACCAGCCAGCCGGTCAGGTAGACCGAAGCCGCCACCGCCAGCAGCATCCAGTACAGATGCATTTCCGTCAGGGCGGTCAGAACATATAGCCCGACCCCGGTGGTGAAGTTGGTCTGGTACCAGGTCACCACCTGCCGCACGAGCTCCGCCAGGCCCAGGGTGAAGATGACGAAATACATGCCCGACAGCCGCAGGGTGGCGAGCCCGACCAGCGCCGCCAGCGCCGCCCCCAGCACGGCGCCGATCGCCAGCAGCAGCGGGAAGGGCAGGATCTCGATGCCGGCGCCGACCGCATAGGTGCCCAGGCCGAAGAAGGCCGCGGTGGCGAGCGAGACATAGTGCGTGGGGCCGGAGAACAGGGTCCAGGCTGTGCAGAGCGCGGCATACATCGCCAGGTTCACCCCCAGCGACAGCCAGTAGCCCTGGTCCACCAGCGGCAGGCAGGCACAGGCGGCGAAGATCGCGGCGGCGATGCCGCCGGTGCGCCATTCGCGGGGCGTGACGTTCAGGCCCGTCGCGGCCGGTGGCGGGGTATCGTCGACGGCGGTCATGGGGCGGCCCCCACCGCCATATCCGTCATCCTCGGGCCTGACCCGAGGATCGTGGCGGGACCGCGATGCTGCCGGCCGGTGCCCCGGCAACGCCGGAATCGGGATCCTCGGGTCAGGCCCGAGGATGACGGAAGCAGGGAGGTTGCGGCAGCGCCCGCGCTCACGACGGAGGATGACGGAACCGGGCTCACGACGGCGCCCGCCCGAACAGGCCCTGCGGGCGGAACAGCAGGGTCAGGATGAACAGCGCATAGGTCGCCGCCAGGGTCAGGCCGGGATCGATCAGGCTGGCCACCGCGGTCTCCGCCAGGCCCAGGATCAGGGCGGCCAGCACCGCACCGCGGACATCGCCGACCCCGCCCATGATGACGATGATCAGCGCCTTCATGGTGAAGACCACGCCCATCGAGGCGTTGAAGGTGTAGAAGGTCGACAGCAGGGTGCCGCCGGCCGCCGTCACCGCGCCGCCCAGCGCGAAGGCGAAGGCGGAGAAGCGCGGCACGTCGATCGCCACCAGCCCGGCCGCCTCCGGCGCCACCGCCACCGCGCGCACCGCAGTGCCGGCGCGGGTGAAGCCCAGGAACAGCCACAGCCCGCCTGCGATCACGACGGCCGCCAGGAAGGCGACCACCCGGTTCAGGCCATAGGGATTGCCCAGGATCCGGAACGGCTCCGCCAGGAAGCTGTAGGTGAAATACTCGCCGCCGAAGCCCAGCAGCATCAGTCCCTGCAGCAGGAACAGCAGGCCGAAGGTGGCCAGGATGGCGTCGACCTCCAGTGCGCCGCGGCTCTTTGCCCGGCGGACCAGCGGCGCCAGCAGCAGGCGATAGATCAGCCAGTTCAGCGCGAAGGCCGCCGGCGCGATGACCACCAGTCCCAGGATCGGGCTGACCTGGAAGGTGACGAACAGCCAGAACGCGGCGAAGCAGGCGGCGACCAGGGTCTCGCCATTGGCGAGATTCATGATCCGCGCCACGCCGTACTGCAGGGTCAGGCCGATCGCGATCAGCGCATAGGTGCCGCTCAGCAGGACCCCGGTGACGATTATGTCCATGGCGCGGCTGCCTCAGCCTCCTGTGCCGTCTGCGGAAAGAACCCGCCCCGCCGCAGATGCGGCGGGGCGGGCGCCGTACCCCCCTGAATCGGGCCGGACCGGCGCTCCGCCAGGTCCCCTGGAGTGCCGGTCCGGGGGGTGCGGTCAGTCTATTCCCAGCCTTCCTTGGCAACCGGCGCCATCTCACCCTCCATGCCGGTGGAGGCGACGCCGTGGAAGACACCGTCCCGCCACTGGCCGACGGTCCAGAACTTCCGGTTGACGTTACCGTCGAAGGTCATGGTGCCCATCACCGTGTCGAAGCTGCCGTTCTTCAGCTGCTCGATCACCTTGGCACGGTCCAGGGTGCCGGCGCGCTCGATCGCCTGTTCCAGGATCTGCAGGCTGGCATACATCACCGGGCTGGCCCAGTAATCGGCCTCCTGCCCCGTCACCTCCTTGTGGCGGGCGCGATAGGCCTTCATCGCATCGGTGCCGGCATTCACGCCGCCGGCGCCCAGCACCCCTTCCGCCGCGGCGCCGAACTTGCCGGCATAGGCAGGGAAGGCGGTCGCCACGCCGACATAGAAGGCCTTCGGCGCAAAGTCGGAGATCCGCGCCTGCTCGGTCAGGGCGAAGGTGTCCGGCGGGTAGGAGAAGGCGACGAAGGCGTCGGGCTCGGCCGCCTTGGCGCCGTTGATCACCGGCGCCAGGTCCTGCGTGCCCAGCGGGTAGGAGCTGTCATAGACGATGTCGAACTTCGCCGCCTCCAGCGCCGCGCGGCCGGCATTGGCGAGTTCGATACCGAAGGCGTCGGCAACGTTCACCAGTGCCACCTTGGAGCCGATGGTGCCCGCATCGCGCATCTGCGACAGCACGTCGGCGACCGAGGATGCGAAGGCGGTGGAGGTGCCCAGGGTCCAGAAGGTGTTGGGCCAGCGGGCGGCGAACTCGTCGCCCTTGTCGGTCACCGCGGTGACCGCGATCTGCGGATAGCCGTGGCGGGCCAGCAGCGGCGCCACCGCCAGGTTGATGCCGGTGCCGTAGGGCGGAATGATGAAGTCCACCTCGTCCACGGTCGCCAGGCGCTGGACGTTCTTCACCGCCTCCTCGTTGGAGGTGCGGTCGTCATATTCCACCAGCTCCACCGGCATCTTGGTGTCGCCGACCTGGATGCCGCCCTTGGCGTTCACGTCATGCACCCAGAGCTGGATGTTCGGCCAGTGGGTGACCGCCGTGCCGCCGGCCAGCGGCCCGGTCTTGGCCGCTGTGGCGCCGATCTTGATGCTGTCGGCGGCCAGGACCGGTGCGCTGCCGAGGCCGGCCATGGCCAGGGCGCCGGCCGCGATGGCGGCCGCCGCCATCAGGCCCCGCCTGTCGATCTGTCGTCCCATGCTCTCGTCCTCCCGGTTGTGCGGGGTCTGCGCCGCCCTTGGCCGGCATGCCCCGTTGCGAGGCGGGCCTGCGCCCGCCTCAGATGTCGTTCCAGGCTGCAGCCGCCCCGGCCGCCGGCAGCGGCAGGGTGAGCCAGCGCAGCTCGGTGAACTCCTCTATCCCCGCCATGCCGCCGAAGCGGCCGTAGCCGGACAGCTTGCAACCGCCGAACGGCACGATCGCACGGTCCTGCACAGTCGCGCCGTTGATATGGCAGATCCCCGTTTCCAGCCGCCGCGCGACCGCCAGGGCCCGGGCGGTGTCGCCGGCGAAGATGGCGGCGACCAGCCCATAGTCGGTGCCGTTGGCGAGCGCGACCGCCTCTTCCGCATCGGCGGCGCGCTGGACATAGAGCAGCGGGCCGAACACCTCCTCGCCATGCAGCCGCATCGAGGCATCGACCTGGTCCAGGATCACCGGGCCGGCGGCCGGGTCGCCGCCATGTTCGCCGCCTGCGACCAGCACGGCACCGCGCGCCAGCGCATCCTCCACCAGGCCGCGCAGGCGGCGCGCCGCTTCGCCACCGATCGCGGCATCGCACCAGCCGGGCCGCGCCGCCAGCTCCGGCGCGCGGGCCGCCAGGCGCGCGACCACCTCCTCCGCGATCGCTGCCTCGACGATCAGCCGCTCGGTCGACATGCAGATCTGCCCGCCGTTGAGGAAGGCGCCGTAGAGCACCGACTCGACGGCGGCCGCCTGGTCGCAATCGGCCAGCATCAGTGCGGCGGATTTCGAGCTGAGCTCCAGCAGGCAGCGCTTCAGCCGGCGGCCGCAGGCTTCCGCCACCGCGCGGCCGACCCGGGTGGAGCCGGTGAAGTTCACCCGCCGCACCTCCGGCCGCGCGATCAGCCGCTCGACCACGTCCGCCGAGGCTTCCGGCGCGCTGGCCAGCACCTGCAGCGCGTCGCCGCAGCCGGCCTCGGCGAGGATCCCGCCCAGCATCAGATGCACCCCGGGGCAGAGGTCGCTGGCCTTCAGGATCACGGTATTGCCGCAGGCGAGCGGCAGCGCGACCGCCCGCACGCCCAGCGCCACAGGCGCGTTCCAGGGGGCGATCGCCAGCACCACGCCGGCCGGCTGGCGGATGCAGAGCGACAGCGTGCCGTCCGCCGCCGGCGGCAGGGTCTGGCCTTCCACCCGGCTGGCCAGGGCGGCGGCCTCCTCCAGCATCTCGACAGCCAGGTCGACATTCATCTCCGCGAAGCGGGCGGCAATGCCGACCTCAGCCCGCATCGCCTGCACCAGCGCCGCGCGCCGCGCGGCGACCAGCGCCGCGGCGCGGTTGAGGCAGTCGCGCCGGTCGCGGAACGGCCGGCCGGACCAGCCGGGAAAGGCACGCGCCGCACGGTCGGCAAAGACCTCCGCCATCGCCGGCTCGGCGACGATGGCGGCGCCGGCACCGTTCGCCGGCGCCCTGACGCCGGCGGCCATGTCAGGATGTCCCGTCATGCGGGGCGGTCCGCGCCTCCCTGTTCTGGCCCGGCCGCCTGTGGCGGGGCCGGGTCCGGCACGCTTTCCGCGCGTCTCCGGTCGATGGTAGCCGGGGGGGCGGGGAAGGAAATGTACGTTATCCCCCGATTCATGTACGAATCGACCATGCCGACACCGGACCCGCGCGCACGCCCCTTCCCGCCGGCCGCAGCGCTGCGACAGGCGGCGGCGGAACGCATCCACGGCGGCCTGTACGGTGCCCGCTGGCGCCCCCACCTGCCCGCCCCGCCGCTGGCGGAGGAGGCGGAGACGACCGGCAGGCAGGCCGGGGAAGGACGCCGGCCGCGGGTGGCGATCCTGGTCGGCGCCGGCGCGGTGGCGCTGCGCCACGACCCGGCGGCACCGGTGCTGGAGGCGGCCGCACCGGCGGTGCTGTGGTGCGACTGGCCGCCGGCGGCGGTGCTGGCCGCCGCCCCGGGCAGCCGGGCCCTGGCCGTCACCGTCGCGGAAGGGCTGCTGACCGAGGCGGTGGGGCTGACTCACGACACCGACCATCTGCGCGCATTGCTGCGCACCGGCGCGCCCCTGGCCCTGGCGCTGAGCGCAGCGCAGCACGATGCGCTGGCGCAGCGGATGGCGGCGATCGACGCGGAGCTGCGGGAACGCGGCGACGGCTTCCACACCGCGCTCTCGGCGCATCTGGTGCTGCTGGCGCTGGCGCTCTGGCGGCGGCTGAACGCGGAGGGGCTGACCCGGCCCGGCGCCGGCGGCAGCCATGCCGTGCTGGAGCGCTTCCGGCGCCTGCTGGAGCTGCATTTCCGGGAACGCTGGGGCCCCGGCGCCTATGCCGCGGCGCTGGGCCTGCCGGTGCGGCGGCTGAACCGGATCTGCAGCCGTCATCTGGGCCGCGGGCCCGGGCGGCTGATCAACCAGCGCAGCCTGCGCGAGGCGCAGCTGCGGCTGGAGCGTTCCGCCATGACCATCGCGCAGATCGCCGACGAGCTGGGCTTCGTCGACCCGCCGCATTTCAGCCGCTTCTTCAAGGCGCAGACCGGCCAGAGCCCGCGCGCCTGGCGGGCCCGCGCGCGGCATCGCGGGGGCGACGAGGCCGCCCTTTCCGCGACCGCCTTCTCCGACTGGCCATAGACGCGGCGTCCCGCCCGCGAAGTGCACCCTCGTCATAGAGCGACGGGGGCGATGGCGCCTGCAATCGCCTGCGATGCATGCACAGCCAGCGGAGGCGGCAATGTCCCTGAAGGAAGAGCTCGATGCGTTCACCGCGGTGGTGAAGGAGCGGCTGGGGCCGCATGCCCCGGACCTGTTCGCCGGCCAGATCGACCGGGCCCGCGACCACGGTGTGCCGGAGGCCAGCCTGAAGCCCGGCGACACCGCACCCGACTTCACCCTGCCCGACGCGACCGGCCGGCCGGTGACCCTCGCTGCCCTGCTGGCCGAGGGGCCGGTGGTGCTGTGCTTCTACCGCGGCGGCTGGTGCCCCTATTGCAGCATCCAGCTGCGGGCGCTGCAGCAGATCCTGCCGGACCTGCAGGCGGCCGGCACGACCATGGTCGCGGTCTCGCCCGAGACGCCGGACAATGCCCTGACCGCAAAGGAGCGCGAGGGGCTGGCGTTCCACGTCCTCAGCGATGCCGGCAACGTGGTGGCGAAGCAGTTCGGCCTCGCCTTCCCGGTCAGCGACCGGGTGCACGAGATCCTGGTGATGGTCGAGGTCGACCTGGCCCGCCAGAACGGCCAGGACAGCGGCGAGATCCCGGTGCCCGCCACCTACGTCATCGCGCCCGACCGCACCATCGCCTTCGGCGGCGCCGAACCCGACTACCGCACCCGGATCGAGCCGGAGGCGGTGCTGGCGGCGGTGCGCCGGCTTCAGCCCAGATAGGCCCAGAGCAGAAGCAGCGCCAGCAGCAGCACGGCCGCCTGCAGCAGCCACCACAGGCCCCGCAGCAGCGCCTTAAGCAGGAACATGTCCCGGCTCCGGATCGGTTTTCCCAGGCAAGGCATCTCCCGGTCTGTGCCATCCCGGCCCGACAGATGCGGTCAGGCCCGCCGGCAGCCGGTTTGTCGTGGCAGTCGCGGTGGGCGACACTCCCTCCCTATCGGGAGCGAAGGGGGAGGCCGGGAAGGATGCGGCAGGACCAGGCCCTGCAGGTGCTGCGCCTGGCGCTGGCGCTGCGGGGCACGACGATGGGGCTGACCCTGGCGGACATGCAGCAGCTGCTGGGGGTGACGGAGCGCACCGCGCACCGCCTGCGCAACGCGGTGGCGGAGCTGTTCCCGGCGCTGGAGATGCATGTCGGCGACGACCAGCGGAAGTATTGGCGCCTGCCGCCCGGCCATGCGGAGCGGCTGGTCAATTTCAGCGCCGAGGAGCTGGCGGGGCTGGAGAGCAGCCGCCAGGTCCTGGCCGCTGCCGGCCATGACGATGCCGCCGGCCGGCTGGGCCTGCTGGCGGAGAAGATCCGGGCGATCCTTCCGCCGGCACAGGGCCGCCGCCTGGAGCCGGATGTCGAGGCGCTGCTGGAGGCGGAGAGCTTCGCGATCCGACCCGGCCCGCGTCCGCACCGCCGGCCGGAGGTGATGGCCGGCCTGCGGCAGGCGATCATGGCCGGCTGCTGCGTGGCGATCCGCTACCGCTATCGCGGCCGCCGCGGCCATAACGAGGCGCGGGTCACCGACGTCGTGCTGCAGCCCTACGGCATCCTGCTGGGCAGCCGCCACTACCTGATCGCGCACAAGCCGCCGGCGGCGGGCGACGATGGCGCCGGCGGGTCCGGCGCGGGCGCGGCCGCCGACGGGCCCTATCTGCGGATGTACGCCCTGCCGGAGGTGGAGCGGGTGACGGTGCTGGCCGACCGCCCCTTCGCGCGCCGCGCCGACATCAGCCTGCAGGACTTCGCGCAGCGCGCCTTCGGCATCTTCCAGGAGGAGCCGCGCCAGGTGGTCTGGCGCTTCTCCGGGCCGGCGGTGCGGGATGCCAGCCAGTTCCTGTTCCACCCGCGGCAGGAGGTGGAGGCACTGCCCGACGGCCGGCTGGAAGTGCGCTTCACCGCCGGCGGCCTGCGGGAGATGGCCTGGCACCTGTTCACCTGGGGCCGCCATGTCGAGGTGGTCGCCCCGGCGGAGCTCCGCGCCCTCTACGCGACCGCCCTGGCTGAGGGCGGCGCGCCGCCGGTCCCCGACCTGGACGACCGCCAGGCCGACCTGTTCGACTGAACCCGGCGCCGGCCGACCGCTTCTGTCACCCCGCCATGCTCCCCTGTGCCTGCGGAGGAGCAACCAGAGGGGGACAGACTCATGACCACGACAGGCACGCGCCGCAGCACCCGCAGCCGGCCCGCCACCACCCGGCCCGCAATTCGGATGGCCGCCACCCTGACGGCCATCGCCCTGGCCGCCGGCACCGCCGCCTGCGGCGGTCGCGACCCGCGCCACATCCCGGTGGTGGAGCCCAACGACACGGCACTGAGCTGCCAGGCGCTGAGCGCCCTGATCGCCAACAACAACTACCGGATCGAGAGCCTGTTCGCGGAGCATAAGCGGGCGAGCGAAAGCAATGTCGCGATCGGGGTCGCCGGTGCGCTGCTGTTCTGGCCCGTGCTGTTCGCGCTGGACACCTCGGATGCCGAACGGGTCGAGGCGCAGCAGCTCAGCGACCGCAACGTCTACCTGGCGAGCGTGGCGCAGGACAAGGACTGCCAGGGGACCCGCGAGCCGGTGGAGATCAAGTTCGACGAGCCGCCACCGCCAGCGCAGCAGGAAGCGAACGACAGCGGCGCCCCGCGGTAGCGCGCCGCCTTACCCGCCCCCACAGACCGGATCCGCGATCCAGCCTTCCAGCGGGTCGAAGCCAGGCGGGGCGCCCCAGTCCCGGTCGCGATGGCGCCATGCCCAGGCGGCCTGGACGGCGCAGAGCAGGGCGTCGAGGCTGTCGCCGGACGGGTCGTCGCGCATCGTCGCGGCGAGGTCCGGCGGCAGGGCGACCGTCAGGCCGTAGGCGGATGTGAAGGGGTCGCCGGCCAGGCCGGCGAGGATGTCGGCGCGGGCGGCCGTCAGTGTGTCCGTCTGCTTCCTGCGGTCCTCGGTCTTGTAGCTGCGGCGGCCGATCAGGCGGCGGGCGAGGGTGCCGGGATAGGCCTCCACGCAGATCCGGTCAGGATCGCCGTCTAGCAGGCCGGGGATCGTCACGCCGGCGGCGCGCAGGCGCGGCGCGCCTTCGAAGAACATCAGCGCGACCGGCACGCCATGGAGCTTCTGCGGGCTGATCGCGCCGGTGGCCACATCCATCGCCCGGCGATGCTCCCGGTCGCCGGGGTCGCGGTGGCGGCGGTACTCGTCCAGCGCCCGGCGGAAGGCGGCGCGGTCCATGCCGGCGACATGGCGGACATAGCCGGCCCAGCTGGCCGGCCAACCGATATTCTCCACGAAGCGGCGGGCCTGGCCGAAGGGGAAGTCGAAGCCCGCGACCCAGGGGCCGGGCTGCGCCAGCGCCGCCTCGGGGTCGGCGAAGGCGGACCAGCGGTCGAGGGACTTGACGTCCAGGGCCGTCAGGCCGTCGCCGGTGCCGGATGCGGTCGCCGTCACGCAGGTCAGCGGCTTGCGGCGGGAGGGCGCGGAAGTGAAGTCGATGCCGCGGATCGCGATCTGGGTGGCAGCGCGTGCGGTCACGCCCTGCCCTGCTCCTCCACCGCGCCTTTCTTCAGGGTCAGCACGGCCAGCAGCGAGATCGCGGCGCAGGCGGTCAGGTACCAGGCCGGGCTGAGGTCGGCGCCGGTGCGGGCGATCAGCCAGGCGGCGATCATCGGCGCGGTGCCGCCGAACAGGGCCAGCGGCAGGTTGTAGGAGACCGAGACCGCGGAACAGCGCACCCGGTGCGGGAACAGCGCGCACATCGTCGCCGGGATCGGCCCGACGAAGATCGCGAACAGGAAGGCGAAGGCCAGCTGGCCGATCAGGCTGAGCAGCGGATCGGGATGGTGGATCACCCAGAACAGCGGCAAGATGCCGACCAGCATCACGACCGCGCCGGCGATCAGCAGCGGCCGCCGTCCCACCCGGTCGGCGATCCAGGCGAACAGCGGCACCGACAGCGCCAGCACCGCCAGGCTGGCGGTGTTGATCTCCAGCGCCATGTCCTGGCTATCCCCCACCACCTTCCACAGGAAAGTCGTGAGGTAGACGAACATGATGTAGAAGGCTGCGCCCAGACCCAGGTTGATGCCGGTCACCTGCAGCATGCCGCGCCAATGCTCCCGCACCGCCTCCACGATCGGCAGGGGCGGCGGCTCCTCCGCCTCGTGCACCAGGGTGTCGACACTGCCCGCCATGCCGCGGCGCAGGACGATGGCGAACAAAGCCAGCGCCAGGCCGAAGGCGAAGGGCAGCCGCCAGCCCCAGGCATCGACCTGCGCCGTGGTGAGCAGGCCGTCGACGATCGCGCCGGTGGCGGAGCCCAGCAGGATGCCGGCCACGGCGGAGGTCAGGGCGATGCTGGTCACCAGGCCGCGGCGGCGCGGCGCGGCATTCTCGTACAGGAAAGCGATGGAGCCGGTATATTCGCCGCCGACCGACAGGCCCTGCAGCAGCCGCAGGAGGGTCAGCAGGACCGGTGCCGCCAGGCCGAAGCTGGCATAGCCCGGCAGGATGGCGATCAGCGCGGTCGGGATCGCCATCAGCCCGACGGAGACCATCAGCGCCACCCGCCGCCCCAGGCTGTCGCCCAGATGGCCGATCACAAGCCCGCCCACCGGCCGCATCAGGAAGCCGCCGGCAAAGACGCCGAAGGTCGCCACCAGGGCGGTGGCCGGGTCGCCGGTGGGAAAGAAATGCGCCGCGATCACCGGCGCGAAATAGCCGTAGATGGCGAAATCGTACCATTCCAGCGCATTGCCGATGGCACCGGCGACGACCGTGCGCCCCGCCAGCGGCGCCCGACCCTTTGTCTCTGCCATGGTTGCCCCTCCCTGCCGAGCGAACCGGGCCCGCAGGCGACAGGATAGGCAAGCGGCCGCCGCGCCGGAAGCCCGGCGCGCGGCCTATGGCAGCGAGAGCATCGACCGGAAGCCGCGCCAGACCGCGCGGCGGCCGTCGTCGGGCGCCGTCAGGGTGCAGATCCGCGCCACCTCCAGCATCTGGGCCTGTCCCAGCGGGTCGAGCATCTCCGGCGCCTCGATGACCTGGCCGATGCGGCTCAGGTCGCCCGGTGGCAGGGCGCAGATCGACCCCCCGGGCTGGGTGTAGCAGGCCACATGGGTCTGGAAGGCAAAGCGCCTCATGCCGGCGCAGTCGCAGTTGCCGTCCGACAGGTCCTCTTCCAGTTCCAGCGCAATGCGCTCCTGCAGGCAGCGCAGGGTGCCGTCGCGCCAGGCCCGGCCGGCGGCGGTAAAGCCCGCATTCTCCAGAAAGCGGCTGCAATACCTGCTGCCATAGCTGCGGAAATACTCGTCCGGGTGGCCTTCGCAGGGGCAGCGCTGCGCGAAGCAGGTCTCGTAGATGGCGCAGGAGGGGTCGGGGGTGGGGGCGCAGGCTGACTGCGCCGCAGCGCCCGGCGCCGCAAGGAACAGGATCGCGACGAGGGCCAGAACGGCGGTAAGCCAGGGTCCGGTCGGGCTTGCGGGGCGGTCGCCGATCGTGGACAGGCATGCCGTCACGTTTTCCCAGCGCGTCACCACCGCACGCCTTGCAGTGGTCCATCGTGCCGCCAGGCTCAATGAAGGCAGGCTCTCATTGAGTGGCTGCACCATGGACGCGCGGCCAGAGGACAGGAACACTGGGTCCGCGCGTGACGCCCGTGAGGGTGGTCGGTGGTTCAACCAGTCCCGCCTCTGTCGTGAACCGGGCACCGGCAAACCGGGGCCGGGTTTGCCCGGGCCGGTTGCGGTGCCTCGCGCGGCCCCGCCGCCGGCTTCGCCGGCCCGGCGGCCGGATCGCCTCACCGCGGCCACCGCCCGCCCCATCAGCAGAGCTGGATCGCCTTGCAGTATTGCTGCATCTGGTCCTTCACCTGCGCCTGCAGGGCCGCGATGCGCGCGTCATAGGCCTTCGCCAGGCAGGCGGTGTCGGCGCCGCAGGCGGCGCGGGCCTTCAGGAAGGCGGACTGCTCGTCGCGGGCGGCGCCGCGGGCGCCCATCATCATCGGCGCCTGCTCCACCACCCACCAAAGGGTCGCCATCTTCGTGTCGAGGTTGCCGAGGGCCGCATCGGCGCAGACCGCCTTCTCGTCCGGCTTCGCGGCCTTGGCGCAGTCGAAGCTCTGTGCCGCGGCGGGAGCTGCCCCTGGGATGAATGCGGCGACCGCCAGCAATGCGACCGCCAGAAGAAGCGCCTTCATGCCTGTTCCTCGCTCTCTGCCCGGCTGCCCGCCGGCAGGTGGTTCTGCCGCATGCGGCCGCGATATTTCGACGCCAGTTCCGGGTCGATCTCGCTCTCGTCATAGACGCCGATCAGGATGCCGCGGCGGAAGGAGCGGCCGCGCAGGCGCGCGATATCGTCCTCCGACATGGTCACCCGCTGCGACATGCGCAGCGCCCAGCGGTGCAGCATGGCATAGAGCTTCTGCCGCTGCGGCTCATAGGCCGGGTCGGCGCCCAGGTCGGTCAGCTCCTGCGGGTCGCTCTCCAGGTCGAACAGCATCGGCCGGAAGCCGCCCTCGGCATGCATCATCTTCCAGCGGCCGTCGAACACCATGAACAGGCGCGCATCCTTCGACTCCAGGCCCAGGTTCACGCACATCGGCGAGACCGCATAGTCGTATTCGCTGATGACGAATTCGCGCCAGCCCTCCGGCTGCCCCTCGCCGTGCAGGAAGGGGGCCAGGGAACGGCCCTCCACGATATGGGTCGGCACCTCCGCCCCGGCCCATTCGATGAAGGTGGCGGGCACGTCGATCGCCTCCACCAGGGCGTCGCAGGTGGTGCCGCGGGTGGCATCGGCGCCCTTCCGCGGGTCCATCACGATCAGCGGGATCTTCACCGAGGGCTCGTGGAACAGGTCCTTCTCCCCCAGCCAGTGGTCGCCCAGATAGTCGCCATGGTCGGCGGTCAGCACGATCGCGGTGTCCTGCGCACGGCCCGTCTCCTCCAGGAAGTCGAGGATCCGGCCCAGCTGGTCGTCGCATTGCTTGATCAGGCCCATATAGGCGGGGATCACCTTGGCCCGCACCTCGTCGCGGCTGAACGCGCGGCCGATCCGGTTGCCCATGAACTGCGCATAGACCGGGTGCGGGTCGTCGCGCTCGCGCTCGTGGCGGACCGCCGCCGGCACTTGGTTCGGCCCGTACATGTCGTGATAGGGCGCCGGCACGATATAGGGCCAGTGCGGCTTGATATAGCTGACATGGGCGCACCACGGGCCCTTCGCCTCGGTCATGAAGCGGATCGCCTCCCGCGTCAGCCAGGGGGTCTCGGAATCCTCCTCCGCGATATTGGCCGGCCGATCGCAATTGGCCATGAACCAGCCGGAGGCAATGTCGTCGCCGTCGTCCACCCCGGCATTGGCATAATCGGCCCAGGGATTCTCGCCGTCATAGCCCTTCGCCTTCAGATAGGCGTTATAGGGGCTGCGCTTGAGGTCGAAATCGCCGTCCGGCCCCTGCCCCCACAGCCCGTCGTCGCGGATCCAGGCATCGAAGCCGCATTCCGCCTGGCGGGCGCCGATCACCGTCTCCGCCGACAGGCCGAGCCGCGCCAGGCCGGCGGCGTCGGCGCGCATATGGGTCTTGCCCAGAAGCCAGCAGTCCATGCCGGCGGCCCGCAGATGGTCGCCCAGGGTGACCTCCCCCGCCCGCAGGGGATAGCCGTTCCAGGCGGCGCCGTGGCTGGAGGCATAGCGCCCGGTATAGAAGCTCATCCGGCTGGGGCCGCAGACCGGCGACTGGCAATAGGCGTTGGTGAAGCGCACGCCGCGCGCCGCGACCCGGTCGAAGTTCGGCGTGTGCAGATGCGGATGCCCCGCGCAGGACATGTAATCGAAGCGCATCTGGTCGTACATGATGAACAGGATGTTCATGGGCGGCAGGGCCTCCGGACGGGCTGCAACGGAAACAGTTCCTTGAGTACGCGCCGGCGGGCGGGCTGCGCAACCGCGCCCGCCGGCACCACAATGGGCGCGGTCAGTTCATGGCGGGCATCGAGCCTTCCGGGATCGCCACCCCGGCCTCCTTGTAGTAGCGCGCCGCGCCCGGATGCAGGGGCATGCCGCCGTCCCGCACCGCATAGTCCAGGGTGACATTGTCCAGCCAGGGGGTGGAGCTGCGCAGCTTCGCGGCCCCTTCCCAGAACGCCTTGGTAATGTCGTAGACGGTCTGTTCGTCCATGTCGGCGCGGGTGGCGACCCCGACGATCGAGCCCAGGGTGACGATATCCTCCGCCGGCGCCACGTTCGCCCCGTAGATGCCGCCAGGGATCACGTCGGCCAGCCGGCCGCGGATCATGGTCGGCTTCTTCTTCGCTGCGTCCTGGGCGTCGAACTCCGCCTTGGTCGGGCCGATCAGGCGCAGCTTGCTGGTGGCGGCCAGCTGCTCGATCTGCGGAAAGGGCGGGATGCCGCCGACGATATAGGCGTCGACCTGGCGGTCCTGGAAGGCCTGGAAGGCCGACGACCAGGAGGCCTTGAAGTTCTCGTAATCCTCCCCCGGCGTCATCCCGGTCTGCGCCTCGATCCACTGCTTGGAGGCGTTCCAGGCGCCGCCGCCGGGCGGGCCCAGGAAGACCTTCTTGCCGCGCAGGTCGTCCAGGCTCTCGATGCCGCTGTCGGCATAGGTCACCACATGGTAGGCGCCATAGGGGAACCAGAACACCAGCGCCAGGTTCTTCGACAGCTCCGGCGCCTTGTCGAGCTTCTGGTACATCGCCTTCTGGTTCTGCATGAAGTTGAAGATCGTGGGCGAGGTCATGCAGAGATCGAGCTTGCCCTCCGCCAGTTCCACCTGATGCTTGGTCGCCGCGCCGGTGGCGTCGACGGTGATCTGGTGCTTGTCCTGCCCGGCATTCACGATCGTCGCCATGGTCGACATGGTCAGGTAGGCCGAGGATCCCGGCGCGATCGTCGCCATCTTCAGGTCGTCGGCCGATGCCGGGGTGAGCGGTGATGCGGCGGCCAGCGACAGGCCGGCGATGGCGGCCAGGGCCGCGATGCGGAACGGCTTCATGGGCTTTCCTCTCCTGCATGTTGCGGGGCCGCAGGTCCGGCCCCCTGAGTTTGCCCGGTTGCTTCGGGCTTTGGGGCCGATGCCGGCTTTCGCGGGGCGGCCCGGGCGTGAAGGACGGTAAGGGCGATCGCGCCGGCAATGCCGATCGCGGACGACCAGTATGACGGATAGAGCGCCAGGATCGCCGCGGCGATCCGCAGGCCCGCCTCCCAGCCGGGCAGGCGCCGCGCCTGGAAGCGGCCCAGCCCGGTGACGATCATCCAGGTCGCGGCGGCGAAGACCAGGATCGACCAGGCCAGGCGGAAGGCATCCACCCCGTCGATCAGCAGGATCGACGGCCAGTAGACGAACAGGAACGGGATCACGAAGCCCGGCAGCGCCAGCCGCAAGGCGGTCATCCCGGTTTCCATCGGCCCGGCGCCGGCGATCGGCGCGGCGGCGAAGGCGGCCAGCGCCACCGGCGGGGTGACCACCGACAGCACCGCGAAATAGAGCATGAACAGATGCGCGCCGATGGTCGGCACGCCGAGCCGTTCCAGCGCCGGCCCCATCACGATGGCGACGATCAGGTAGGCCGGCGCCGAGGGCACCCCCATCCCCATCACCAGGCAGCCCAGCATCACCAGCAGCAGCGACAGGAACAGGCTGTCGTCGGACAGGCGCAGGATCGCCTGCGCAAACATCAGGCCGATGCCGGTCATGTTGATGACGCCGATGACGAAGCCGATCGCGGCGACGATCACCATCAGCTTGGCGGAGGTGCGCCCCGCCTCCACCAGCGCCTGCCACCACATCCGCGGATGCCGGAACGCCGGGAACAGGGCCAGGCTCAGGACCACCGCCAGCACCAGCGCCGCGGCACCGGCGAACTGCGGCGTCCGCCCGTCCACCAGCACCACGACGATCGCCACCAGCGGCAGGAAGAAGGCGAGCGACTTCAGCCAGTCGCCGGCCGTCACAGGCTCCACCCGGTCGGGCGGGGTGCCGGCAATGCCCAGGCGCCGCGCCTCCACCGCCACCACCACGAACAGGGAGGCGTAGTACATCACGGCCGGGATCGCCGCGGCGACGACGATCTGCAGGTAGGGGATGTTGGTGACGTCGGCCATCAGAAAGGCCACCACCCCCATCACCGGCGGCATGATCTGGCCGCCGGTCGAGGCCGCCGCCTCCACCGCGCCGGCGAAACGGGGGCGAAAGCCCGCCCGCTTGATGATCGGGATGGTGAAGACGCCGGTGGAGACGACATTGGCCACCGCCGCCCCCGACAGGGTGCCGAACAGGGCCGAGGCGACGATGGAGGCGTGGGCGGCGCCGCCGGTGAAGCGCGCGGTGGCGGCGAAGGCCATCTTCAGCAGCACCGCCCCGGCACCGCTGGTCTGCAGCACCGCGCCGAAGACGATGAAGACCAGGACGATGCGGCCCACCACCTCGACCGGCCGGCCATAGACGCCGTCGGTGGAGTACCAGAGATTCTCGGCCGCGCGCGCCCAGTCCTCGCCCGCCCCCAGCAGCAGCCAGGCCGCTGCCGCCAGGCCGACCACCAGCATCGGCAGGCCGAATTCCCGCCAGGTGACGTAGGCGACCACCGCGATCGCCAGCCAGGCCTGCAGCAGCTGGGCGCGGCTGATCTCGATGAAGAAGGCTTCCTGCTCCAGCATGATGCCGAGCCAGACCCAGCTCAGCCAGGCGAAGAGCAGCGCCAGTCCGCCATGCAGGGCGAGCAGCCACAGGCGGTCGCCGGCACCGCGCAGCAGCGCGATCGCCACCGCCAGGGCGACGATCAGGCCCGAGAACCAGGCATTGTCGAAGACGCCGAAACCCGCCGTGTAGACCGCCAGCGCGGCCAGGCCGACCGCCAGCAGGTCCGACAGGATGCCGACCAGACGCATCGTTCCGTTTCCTCCCGCCGAAAGCTTGCGCCCAACGGAAGCGGTACCCTACGCGCAAACGCCAGCTGTGCCACCAGGTGGCACGGCCGGGCTCATCCGGCGCCGTTCTCGTCGGGAATGTCGGGCCGCAGCAGGCGGTCGAACTCCGGCAGCGGCATCTCGAACACCTGCCCCAGGCCGCAATAATCCTGGTAGCCGAGCCGCGCGAGGGGGCGCAGCCTCTCCATCGACACCCGCCCGTCGACGACCAGGCGGTCGTCGATATGCACCCGCACCACCTCGCCGAACACCGCCCGCAGCGGATGCGCGGTCCAGCTGGGCAGCAGGACCGTGGTCAGGTGGCGGCATTCCAGGTGGATCGGGCTTTCCGCCACCCGCGGCGGTCGGACGACGGCGGAGGGCGCGGCGGTCAGGCCGGCGGCGGCGAACTCGTCGACCTGCCGCGGATGTGCCATGCCGGTGACGTTCAGCTTCTCCGCCAGGTCCAGGGTGGCGACGTTCACCACGAACTCCCCGGTGGCGGCGATGTTGACCGGCGTGTCCTTCTCGCCGCCGTCCGCGTGCGGGCCATTGGGACAGACCACCACCGTCGGCGGGGCATAGCCGACCCCGTTGAAGAAGGAGAAGGGCGCCAGGTTCGGCACGCCGTCGGCGGACACGGTGCTGATCCAGCCGATCGGCCGCGGCACCAGGCAGGCAGAGAAGGGGCTGAACGGCAGGCCGTGATCGTCCCTCGCAGGCGTGTACTCCATCCGGGGCTCGCTCCGTACCGGCCCGCAGCCGAACAGCCACGGCGCCACTGGTGAATGGTCGGTCCAAAGTATACGATGGTAACGTATTCAACACCGGCGTGGCGGACCAGCCGTCCGCCGCCGGCAACGGACGGAGACAGGCATGCGCATGCGCTTCCTCAGCCTCGCCGGCGCCGCCCTGGCGGCGACCGCGCTCATCCTATCCGGCTTCGCCGGCCCTGCCCGGGCGGAGGAGAAGGTGCTGAAGGTGGTCACCGGCACGCCGGTGAGCCTGGTCTGGAACCAGCCGCTGAAGGACTTCATCGCCGCGGTGAACGAGCGCGGCAAAGGTGTCGTCCAGGTGGAGCTGGTCGGCGGGCCGGAGGCGGTGCCGGTGCCGGAGCAGTTCCGCGCTTTGTCCAGCGGCCTGGTCGACATGCATTTCGGCCCCAACCAGTACTTCCAGGGCGACATCCCCGCCAGCCAGGCCTTCAACGCCTCCAACCGCTCCGCCATGGACCTGCGGGCGGACGGCGCCTGGGACGTGATCAACGGCTATTACGAGCCGCAGGGCAATATCCACTATCTGGGCTATTTCGGCTCCGGCTACGAATTCATCCTGCTGCTGCGCGAGCCGCCGCCGGAAGGCGGCGCATTCGGCCGCGACTTCTCCGGCCTGCGGCTGCGCGGCACCGGCACCTATGCGCCGCTCTACGACGCGCTTGGGGTCACCCTGCGCGACATCCAGGTGGCGGAAGTGCATACCGCGCTGGAGCGCGGCGCCATCGACGGGCTCGGCTGGGTCACCCTGGCGGCGACCGACCTGGGCTTCGACGATTTCATCAAGGCGCGCATCCTGCCCACCTTCTGGCAGGGCGACCTGGGCATGGCGATCAACCTGGACAGCTGGAACGCCCTGCCGCAGGAGGCCCGCACCATCCTGAACGAGGAGGCGGCCAAGGCGGAGGCAAAGGCCCATGCCTTCTTCCAGGACCTCGCCGCGAAGGAAGCGGCGGCCTTCGCCGCGGCCGGCACGCAGACCATCGAGCTGCCGGGCGACGGCGCCGCCGCCTTCCTCGACACGGCCTATGCGTCCCGCTGGGACGAGATCCTGCAGCGCATGGGCGAGGATGACGGCGGCGCCCTGCGCGACTTGTTCTACCGGCCCTGAGAAGACCGCGGGAGTCGATGCAGAATTTCGTCATTCGCGCACGTGTTGCGCGAATCCATGGCGCCGCGGCTCAACAAGACCAGGCATGACCGGCGTCGATTGAGTCGGGCGGCACCATGGACCGCCGCAACAGGTGCGGCGGTGACGAGAGGCGGGACGCGCAGGAGCATATCGACATGACCTCATTGGGCCGCGCGCAGGCCTGGCTGATCGGCGCGCTGGCCTGGGTCTCCGGCGCGATCGTCGCGATCACCTGCCTGCTGGTGATCGTCGACGTCGCCGCCTATGCGGCCGGCGCCGGCTCGATCGGCTGGACCGCCGATGTCGCGGCCTATGGCCTGCTCTACGCCACCATGTTCGCCGCGCCCTGGCTGGTGCGGGAGAAGGGCCATGTCACCCTGGAGAGCTTCCGCCGCATGCTGCCGCCAGGCCCGCAACGGGCACTGGAAGTCCTGGTCTGCCTCCTGTCGCTGCTGGCCTGCCTCGCCCTGTCCTGGGGCGGGATCGCGCTGATCGTGGACAGCATCGACCGCGGGGCGATCGACTTCCGGGTGCTGGCGATCCCGCGCTGGCTGCTCTACCTGCCGCTGCCGGTCGGCTTCCTGCTGATGGCAGTGGAGTTCGGCCGCGTCCTTGCCGGCCGCGGCAGCCTCTATGGCGGCGGCAGCGAAGGCATCTGAGGGGCCGGGCGCGCAGATGGAATGGTATTTCGCCGGCCTGATCATGCTGGGCGGCCTGCTGGCCCTGATGGCGATCGGCACGCCGGTCTTCATGGCCTTCCTGATCATCAACGCCGCCGGGGTCGGCATCTTCTTCGGCTTCCGCGAGGCCGCGCTGGAACAGCTCGTCTCCAACGCCGCCGCCTCCGTCACCTCCTTCATCCTGGTGCCGGTGCCGCTGTTCGTGCTGATGGGGGAGCTGTTCTTCCGCACCGGCCTGGCGGTGCGGGTGTTCGACGCCTTCGACGTGCTGATCGGCCGGGTGCCGGCCCGGCTGTCCTACATCGCGGTGGGCAGCGGCACCGCCTTCGCCGCGCTGACCGGCACCTCCGTCGGCTCGGCGGCAATGATGGGCTCCATGCTGGTGCCGGAGATGGACCGCCGCGGCTACAAGAGCCACATGTCGATCGGCCCGATCATGGGCGCCGGCGGCCTGGCGATCCTGATCCCGCCCTCGGCGCTGGCGGTGCTGCTGGGCTCCATCGCGCGCATCGACATCGGCAGCCTGCTGCTGGCCGGCGTGGTGCCGGGCCTTGTGCTGGCCTGCCTCTATGCCGCGCTGATCTTCCTGCAGGCGCGGCTGGATCCGGAAGCGGCGCCCGCCTATGGCGGCGAAGGTGCCGCCCTGGCCGCGAAGCTGCGGGTGCTGGCGGTCGAGATCGCGCCGATGCTGCTGGTCATCCTGCTGGTGATCGGCCTGATCGTGGGCGGCATCGCCACGCCAACGGAATCCGCTGCCTTCGGCGTGCTGGGCGTGCTGCTGCTGGCCCTGGCGAAGGGCGGGCTGGACTGGCCGGCGCTACGGGCGGCGCTGCGCGGCACGGTGAAGGTCTCCGGCATGCTGCTGATCATCGTCATCGGCTCCTCGACCTTCTCCCAGATCGTCGCCTTTTCCGGTGCCAGCCGGGGCCTGCTCGCCTGGGCGGGAGAGGCGCAATGGGCGCCGCTCTGGATGCTGCTGATGATGTTCGCGGTGCTGCTGTTCCTGGGCATGTTCCTGGACCAGATCTCGCAGATGATGCTGACCCTGCCGGTGTTCATGCCGATGGCGGCGGCGGCCGGCTACGACCCGGTCTGGTTCGGCGTCATCGTCCTGCTGGCGATGGAGATCAGCCTGGTCACGCCGCCCTTCGGCCTGCTGCTGTTCGTGATGATGGGCGCGGCGCCGAAGGGTACCAGCCTGACCACCATCGCCACCGCCGCCCTGCCCTATATCGGCTGCGCGCTGGTCCTGCTGCTGCTGCTGCTGGCCCTGCCGGAGTTGGCGCTGTGGCTGCCGTCAGCCATGAAGTGAGGCCCCGACCCACCGCTCAATTGCGCTGGCGGACCACCACCCGGTCGATCAGGAACAGGGTCTCGCCCTCGGTATCGGCGACCTGGCCGGCGGTCAGGGCGACCCCCTTGGGCGGCCGCAGGCTGCTGACGGCGCCCGTCTTCTCGATCCGGGGTTCCTCGCCCTCCGGCACCTCGTCGCCGAACTGGTGGGTGGCGGAATAGCTCCGCCCCTCCTTCACCAGGGTGATTCTGTAGGGGCGGGGGCCGATCCCCTTGCGCTTCATGAAGTTGACGACGTCGCCCTGGCAGGCCTCCCAGTCGCCCAGGTTCGTCCGGTTCTCCTTCAGCTGGCCGCGGCTCATGTCGTCCATGCCGACTTCGAGGGCGCAATTGTAGGGGAACCGCCCGCCCAGGCCGGAGGAGACGACCAGGAAGTTCTCCGCATCGTCGTAGAGGCCGAACTGCAGGATCTCGTGCCGGGTATTGAACTCCGCGTCGTAGACGACCTCCATCTCCCAGTCGCCGTCGGGCAGCGGCACGTCCAGCAGGAACAGGTTCTCCTTTTCCGGATCGGCCATCGTGCCCTTCTGGCCGGCGATCAGGACCAGGTTGCCATCCTCGACGATGAAGCCGTCCGGGTTCGGCTGCGCCACATTCCAGTGGCCGGCCAGTTCGCCCTGGTCGAAATCGTCGCGGAACACCTCCACCGCCTGCGGCGCGGGCTCCGGTTCCGGTTCGGGCTCGGGCTCGGGCTCGGCGACCACCTCGGCGACCTGGGTCAGCGCCCCCTTCAGGTCGTCGGCGGAGCGTGCGTCGACATAGACCCCGCCATTGACCGCGATGCACTCCAGCTTCTCGCGGTCCTGTTCGCCGATGTCGAAGCCGACCACATGGATGCGGGTGTTCACACCCTGCGCCGCCAGCGCCTGCGCGGTGGCGCAGGGGTCGGCATTGCAGGTCTCCAGCCCGTCGGAGATCAGCACGATGTTGTTCTGGTGGTCGCCGGCGGGCAGTGCTTCCGCAGCCGCCTTCAGCGCCGCGGAGATCGGCGTCTTGCCGGTCGGCGTGACCTTGCCGATGCCCGCCTTCAGTTCGCCGGCCCTGGCGCCGACCGGGGCCAACACCTCGATATCGCCGCAGTCTGTCTTGCTGCGATGGCCATAGGCGAGCAGGCCGACCTTCTGCGCCCCCTCCGCCTGCAGCAGTTCGCCCAGCACCTCCTTCGCGGTCTGGATCTTCGCCACCCCGTCGATCTGGCCCCACATAGAGTTCGAGCCGTCCAGGACGTACATGACCTGGGTGTCGGCTGCAGCCGGCAAGGCCGCAAGGCCGGAGCCCATGACCAGGGCGCAGGCGGCAATCGTCATGGCGCGGATCGGTGCGGTGGGGCGGGTCATGGCGTCTCCGATGCGGCTGGGATGGGTCGGCAGCATTGCCGGCCGGTGCACGATGCGGACCGGGCTCAGTCCGCCTTGCGGACGACGATGCGGTCGATCATGAACAGGGTTTCGCCCTGCGGCTCCGCCTTCTGGCCGGCGGCGAGGACGATGCGCTTCGGCGGCCGCAGGGTGGCGACGGCGCCGGTCTCGACGATGCGCGGCTTTTCCTCCTCCGGCAGTTCGTCGCCGAACTGGTGGGTGGCCGAATAGCTCCGTCCCTTCTTCCGCAGGGTCAGCTTGTAGGGGCGGGGATTGGCCCCCTGGCGCTGCATGAAGTCGACCACCTTGCCCTGGCACGCCTCCCAGTCGGTGAGGGTGGTGCTGTTGGTCTTCAGCTGGCCGCGGCTCATGTCGTCCATGCCGACTTCCAGGGCGCAGTTGTACTTGAAGCGGCCGCCCAGGCCACTGGACACAACCAGAAAGTTCTCCGCGTCGTCGTAGAGCCCGAACTGCAGGTTCTCGTGCCGGGTGTTGAACTCCGCGTCGTAGACGACCTCGATCTCCCAGTCGCCATCCGGCAGCGGCACGTCGAGCAGGAAGATGTTCGCCTTCTCCGGTTCGGCCAGATCGCCCTTCGCGCCGGCGATCACGATCAGCTGGCCATCCTCGACGATGAAACCGCTGGGATCGGGGTTCGAGACAGTCCACTGGCCACCCAGTTCGCCGCTGTCGAAATCGTCGCGGAACACCTCTTCCCCGGCCGCAGCGGCATCCGGCGCCAGTGCGGCGGCCAGCGCCGCGCCCGCCACGGTGGCGGCCAGGGCGGCAGTGCGGATCGAAGCGGTGAGTCCCGTCATGGCGTGCCCCCAGGATTGCGATTGCCAGGATAGCAAATGGCGGTGCGACGATTGGCCCGTCGATCACCCTTTGTGTATAAAGTTGACGAAGCGCAGCCGCAACCTGACACCGGACGGTAATATTCGAGAGATGATCTCACGGCCGGCGATTCACTTAGCACTTGCAAGCTTTCTGCTGTGTCTTGTGCCTTCGGTACGGGATGCTGTGGCCGAGGCGATTCCCGGCCATCTGGCCGGTGTTGCCGCAGCGCTTTACGATACGGCACCGGACCGCCTGGACCCGCAGAAGCAGGCAGGGCCGGCCGCCGCCGCCGCGGCGCAGGCCAGCCTCGACGCCCTGAAGGAGATGCGGGCGGGCATCTACGCCCGCAGCCCGGTGGCGGTCGGCGACAGCTATCGCGACCTCGCCCGCCTGCTGGGCCGCCCGCCGGAAGCACCTGCAACTGCCGAGCTGGTGCGCGGATTGCTGCCGCTCGATGCGGCGGCATCGGCCGCCCGCATCCGCGAGCTGCTCCCCGACACCGCCGCAGAAGGCACCGAGGCCGCGGCATTGGCGGCGCTGGAGACGCTGCGAAGCGGTGGCCTGGCGCGGCGCCACACCAGCAGCCTGGACGACGGGCGCACGGTGACCCTGGACTGGTCGCCGGAAACCGGGCGGGCCGCGCTCACCGTTGAGTCCGACGGCAGCGGCAAAACCCCGGCCTTCCGCACCACCCTGCCCGGGGAGGTGGCGCTGCAGGTGGACCCCGAGACCGGTGCGGCCCGCTACGAGACCCGCGCCACCGACCAGCCGGCGGAGGTCAAGGACGCCGACGCCCTGGCGGAAGAGGGCCGGCGGCTGCGGAAATCGATCCTCGGCGATTGGCTGATGACCGGCGGCCATGTTCTCTCGATCGCGGCCGGCGAACCCGGCGCGGGCGAGGTCGCTGCCGACCCAAAGGCTGTGGCGGAAGAAGTCAGCGCCCTGCGGGCGGAGCAGCAGCGCCTGCGCGACCGGGTCGCCTATGTCTGGCGCAATACCGAGACCGGCGCCGTGCAGCGGCAGGAGCGGTTCCGCCGCCTCTCCGATCCCTGGGAATATGACGGCGAACAGCCGATGGTCGGCGACCTGGACGAACGCCTTGCCGAGCTGGATGCGCGGATCGCCGAGCTGAGCGGCGCGGCCGACGGCCCGCCGCCGGCCGCCATGCGCTTCGACCCGTCCGGGGTGAACGAGGTGAAGGCCGATCCGCGGGCACGACCCGTGACCCTGGTCTTCGCGCCGGACGCCCTCTGCCCGATTCCCTTCGACGAGGCCTGGTTCGACGGCAGGCGTCTGGCCGGCCGCACGACCCTGACGGCTGCCTGCCAGATGAACGAGGCGCTGCCGGGCCCGATCCGCAGCCAGCTTGCCGGCGGCGGCTGGGATTCGCCCTACTGGCTGTTGGCCGAGGTCACCTCCGGCGAGGCCGACCGCTACCTGGAGCTGCGGGTCGCCAGCTTCGGCATGCTGGTCACCTACGACCCGGACGCGATGAAGGTCAGCCGGGTTCACGACGTTGCGGAGCATCTTTCCGGCACCGCGGAGCGCTATGGCGAACGCCGGCAGCGCTATACTGCGCTGGACTCGGCCCTTCCATGAGGATCCGAGCCCTCGCCCATACTGTGGCGCTGACGGCCGCCCTGTTTGCACTCCCGCCGGTCGTCGCGATGGCCCAGTCCGAGCCGAAGCCGGTGGAGGAACCGGTGGCGGAGTTGCCGACCCTGCCCGCGGTCGAGCTGCAGCTGCCGGGCCTGGACGAGGCGGCCGATATCGAGGATCCGGAGACCGGCGGGATGTCCCTGCCAGGCGCCGGCAGCGGCTTCGATCCGGAAGACCCCGAGACCGGCGGCATGGACCTTCCCGGCGGCGACCCGTCGGTCGGGCCGGATGGCCGCACGGGTGCGGCGGATCGCGCCCGTGACGGTATGGACATGCCGGTGGCCGGCCCCGGCTTCGACGAGGATCCCGAGGGCCCCGCCGCCGATCGCGGTGATGCACCGCCGGCCGCACCCAACCCGTCGCAGGATGACGAGGCACCGGGAGATGTCGCCGGCGGGACGCCGGACGGCGGTGGCGGCGAAGCCGGTGCGGCGACGGACGAACCCGGGCCTTCCGGCGAGGAAGCGGCCGCGCCTCAGCCGGAAGAGGCGGTGCCGCTGGAAACCCTGCTCGGGCGCTGGGAATCCGACACGGGCGAACTCGTCGCCGTGCTCACCACGGCGGGCCTGCCGGGCGGCGACGGCAACGACGGGGCGGCCCCGTTCGGCACGAACGTGAAGCTGCATACCGATCGCCGGGTCTGGGACGGCAGCTATATCGCCGCGCCGGGCGAGGCAGTGGCGGTCCGGCTGCACCATCGTCCGGAAGCGGACGAGATGAACAAGCTGATCCCGGGCTGGGCGCGCCGCGCCAAAGCCGGGGAGGTGGAGTGGCGGATCGACCTGGTGCCGGTCGGGCCGTCCTTCAGCCCGCGGCTGAAGATGCTCTGGTATCGCCAGCAGATCCGCTGGGAGGAGAGCGACGCCGGCGAACGCAGCGCCGAGGTCATCGATGCCGGCGCGCCGCTGGAATTCGACCTGGCCTATGTCCCGATCATCGCGATCGACATGCAGGACGGGGTCCGCCTGGAAGCCTATCCTGTCGGCGTCGAGGACCCGAAGCCGCTTCTGTCCGTCCTCCAGCACCAGCCCTTCACCATCGCCGCCGTGACCAACGAGCAGCGCGCGAAAGAGATCGGCCCCGCGATGGAGGTCGCCATCCGGCCGATGGACGGCGGCGGCGGCAATTCGGTCAGCCTGGAGGCGGATGTGCCCGACGACGGCATCGTGCGCTACCGGCTGAAGGACCCGGTCTCCATCGCCAACAGCTGCGCGCAACGGCCGCGCTACCGGCCGCCGGTGATGTCCTTTGACTGGATGGGGCAGTACTTCTCCGGCCAGCGCGGCACCTGCCTGGAGCTGGAACTGCCCGCTGGCGGCATGGTGGAACTGGCGGCGGGAGAGTCCGCCGGGAACGCCGCCTATCGCTTCCAGTACTACCCGAGTTGGGTGCAGGCGACGATCGCGCTGCAGGCCTCCCGCATGGCGGACTGGCGCACCCTGTTCGAGGCGATTCTCAGGAGCGACCAGCCGGCCAGCGCCAAGGAGGCGGCGCACCAGTCGCTGCGCCTGGTCTACAACTACGAGAAGCTGATGCGCCTGGACGGGCTGACCGACCTGCACCGGGCGGCGATCGGCGATGTCTATACCGGCGGCGGCAACGGCCCGACCGCCTATATGCGGCCGCGCAACATCAGCCTCGAGCCTGTGGAGCCGGGCAAGGGGCTGGTGCTCTACACGCCGCAGGATGTCGCCAAGGTGCAGAACGGCTACCAGGCCGATATCGGCGGCGGCAGTTCCACGATGTGGCTGGATGCCCTGCTGGGCGACACCATGGATACCCCGCTGGGCAGCGACGGGGCGGATACGATCGGCCGCCGCGCCGCGGAGGCGACCCTGCTGGCGCCGGGTGTCATCTGGCAGTTCTGCACCGGGGCGCCGGAGGACCGGCCGCGGCCGGAGCAGGACCGGGAGACCCAGCTGACCCTGCTGCGGGACATGCGCTGCCTGGAACAGCGCGCGGTCTACAGCGCCGTCCTGCATGCCGGCCGCGAGAAGATGAACGCGCTGGCGAAGACCTTCTACACCGGGGTCACCTTCGGCATGTACGAAGGGGTGGCGAACTTCACCCCGGTCGGCGACCTGGTGGTGCTGTTCACCGGCCGCACGATCTATGGCCAGCCGGCCACCAGCTTCGACTACTGGGCCGCCGCCGCCGGTCTGGGGCTGGAAGTGCTGGTCGGCGCCGCCTCGCTGAGCGACATGATGCAGCCGATGCGCTTTCACGGCGCGCGCTTCAAGGGCGGCAGCATCCCGGGGCTGGTGATGCCGCGGAAGACCGCGCGCTACCTGACCGGCACCGCCGGCGCCGCTTTCGACGCCAGCCGATTCCGCCGGGTGCTGGACATGCCCCGCAAGGGCGGGCCGCGGCTGGTCGAGGTCATGGAGAAGATCGACCGGCTGCCGCGCTCCCTGAGCAAGGCAGAGCGGGACGCCATCGCGCGCTCGCTGCAGCCGCAATCGGGCCTGCTCGACAAGGCGATGCTGCCCGGCACCCGCGACGTGCCCGTGAAGCTGAAAGCACCCGGCACCAACACCCCACCGGCGGGGAACTTCATCAAGCTGCAGAACGAGCTGACATCGGAGTTCGGCGCCGATGTCGGGGTCTCCGAACTGGGCCGGGGCAGCATCTTCACGCCCGCCAGCAAGGCGGTGAACGACGGCACCGTGGCCGGCAACTACGCCCTCTGGCGGGCCATCGGGCGGGAGCTCACCGAGCTGGAGGGCTTCACCGACCAGCAGCGCATGCTGGCCGACATGCTGGCGCAGCGGCCGGAGAGCTTCCGCGCCCGCGCCGCCACCTGGGGCGTGGACACGCCGCTGCCCTGGGCGGTCCGCAAGCAGCGGCTGCGCGCCTCCGGCCTGAAGGTGGCGACCGCACCGCTGGAAACCGCGCGCAAGATGCGGCTGGAGGATTTCAAGGCGCTGCTCGACGGTGGCTGGGTGCCGGAGGTGGTGCTGGACATGCCCGGCCGCCGCCGACCCGTGGTGCTGGAGGATGTCCTGACAAGCGCCGCCGGCGTGCCGGAAAAGGTGCGCTTCTTCGACCCCAAGTATGGCGCCCTGGTGGACATGGATGCCGGCGCCTTCGTCCGCCGCCTGGTGCGCGAGGGGCAGGAGCCGATGATCCGGGTCGTGCGCGCCAGCGACCCGGACCTGGGCCTGCGGCCGCGCCCCTTCGGCTTCGCCCGCAAGGCCGCGACCTTCACCGCCGCGACCGCATCGGAGCTGCAGCCCTCAACCAGCCTGGGCCCGAACCGGGTGTTCCAGTTCAAGACCCTGGACGGAGAGGACCTGTCGCTGCGGCTGGGCGATTTCATCAACGATGGCAGGACCAACGCGGTGATGGACCTGCCCGACTTTCCCGAACTGGTGGCGCGCGCCTCGAAGCAGCGCGACGCCCCCGGCCTGGGCAACGAGCTCGCCTTCGACGTCTTCGGCCGCAAGGCCCTGGAGGATGCCAAGCTCGACCCCAACCTTGTCGGTGTGCCGAAGCAGCGCGGCTTCTACCGGCGGCTCGAGGATGGCGGGATCATCGAGATCGTCGACCGCTTCAAGGGCGAACCGGCCGGAGCCATGCTCCGAAAGCAGGGCGGCAAGTTCACCCGCGGCCAGGCCGTGGCCATCGAGGTCGCCAAGCGGGCGCTGAACAAGGCCGGGCTGGTCTGGTCGGACGGCCATCCCGGCAATTTCGCTTTCCTGCCGCTGCCCGGCTCGGATCGCTGGCGGGTGGTGATCTTCGACCCGGGCGGCATCCTTCCGGCCCGCGGGACAACCCTGGCAGACCGTGCGCGGCAGGCGCGCAGCATGCAGCTGTTCCTGAGCAGCCCCGACCCGGTCGACCTGCGCCGCTACCAGGGCAATCAGATGCTCGGCATGCAGGCGTTCGCAGGCAAGTTCGAGGACAAGTTCAAGCGCTTCATCGACCTGGATGCCGTAGAGGCCGTGGTCGACCATCCGGGCGTGCCTCTGGACCGCCGCTTCGGCGCGCCGACGACGCCGCGCCTGGAACTGAGCCAGCCGCTGATCCGCGATGCCGCGAAGATGTCCGACCTCGAGCTGCGCCGCGCCTTCGCCGGTAACTGACCGGACGGCCCGATGAAACAGGTCCGTTCGCTGGACCGCGGCCTGGACCTGATGGAGGTGCTGGCGCGCGAGGGCGCGCAGACCCTGGCGCAGCTGCATGCCGCGACCGGCCTGCCGAAATCGACCATCCGCCGGCTGCTGGCGACCTTGCAGGCGCGCCGCATCGTCCGGCAGACGGTCTCCGACGGCCGCTACCGGATCAACATCGCGATGCCGGCGGTGCTCGGCGACCCGCTGCCGCCGCTGGCCGCCGCCGCCATCGACCTGGTGGTGGCCGCCGCCACCGACCTGACCCGCGACGTGGGCTGGCCGTCCGACATCCACGTGCCGGAAGGGGTGGCGATGCGGATCGTCGATTCCACCCGGCCGCTCAGCCCGTTCCACATGTTCACGGTGGAGGCCAACCGCCGGGTCTCGATCTTCGGCTCCGCCGCCGGGCTCTGCTATCTCGCCAGCCTGCCGCCGGCGGCGGTCGCAGCGCTGGAGGCGCGCACCCGCGGCGACCTGCGCTGGGGGCTGGCGCGCTTCCGGATGACCCCGGCCAACCTGGAGGCGGAACTCGCGACCACCCGGGCCCGCGGCTATGGCCGTCGCCTGCCCGGCTATGTCGGGGAATCGCCGCGCTCCGACGAACTGTTCGCGATCGCGGTGCCGGTGCGCCAGCGGGAGCGGGTCTGGGGCATCATGACCCTGGCCTGGCCGCGCGCCCATCTGCCGGTGAAGGAATTCGCAGACCGGTTCCTGGCGCCGCTGCAGGCTGCTGCGGCGCGCGCCTCCACGCAGCTCGGCGACCTGCTGTAGGCCGTCCCTCAGCCGGCCGCCGCACCGGCCCCGGCCACATCTTCCGGTGTGCCGGAGACGATGATCTCCAGCACCTCCTGCTCGCTGGTCTCCGCGATCCGGCGCTCGCCGACATTGCGGCCGCGCTTCAGCACCATCACCCGGTCGCCGACCTCGAAGATGTCGGTCAGCCGGTGGGAGATGATGATCTGCGCCACCCCCTGGCGCTTCAGTTCCTGCATGGTCTGCAGCAGCCGGTCGGTGGCCATGACGGAAAGGTTGGCCGTCGGTTCGTCCAGGATCACCAGGCGCGGCTGGAAGGAGATCGCGCGGGCGATCGCCACCGACTGCTGGCGGCCACCGGACAGCCCCTCCACCCGCTGGAAGACGGAGTTCACGTCGACCTTCAGCCGCTGCAGCACGGCCTGCGCGTCGGCATACATCCGGCGGCGGTCGACGAACGGGCCGCGGCGCGGCCAGCGGCCGAGGAAGATGTTCTGCCCGACATCCAGATTCCCGCACAGCGCGAAGTCCTGGTAGATCATCTCGATTCCGGCCGCGCGGCTGTCCTGGGCGCTGCGGAAATGGGTCGGCCGGCCATCCACCAGCACCTCGCCCGCATCGCGGTGATAGGCGCCGGTCAGGATCTTCATCAGGGTCGACTTGCCGGCGGAATTGTCGCCGACCAGGCCGAGGATCTCGCCCGGCGCGATCGCCAGGTCGACATCGGCCAGGGCGCGCACCGCACCGAAGCTCTTGCCGATCCCGCGCATCCGGACGAACGGTGTGTCAGACATCGGGCTCCTCCCTTGCGCCTGCCGGCGGCGGCCGGCGGGCCAACTTCCGTGCCAGGCGCATGACCAGCCGTGCCAGGATACGGCTGCGCCGCAGCCAGATATCCGCCAGCACCGAGACGATCAGGATCACGCCGATGATCGCGTTGACCCAGTGCTGCGGCAGCACAATGGACTCGCCGGAGGCGGTGATGATGTTCAGCTGCAGGATCGCCCGCACCAGGGTGATTACCGCCGCACCGGCGAGCGAACCGATCACCGTGCCATAGCCGCCGAAGATCGAGCCGCCGCCGATGATCACCGCGGCGATGGCGTCCAGCTCCCGGAACTGCCCGGCGACCGGGTTGAAGCTGCGGAAATAGGCGACGTTGATCACGCCGGCCATCGCCGCGCAGAAGCCCGACAGCAGCAGCGCCTGCACCCGCACCCGGTTGGTGTCGATGCCGGCATAATCGGCGGCGCGCCGGTTGCCGCCGGTGGCATAGACCTTCTGGCCGAAGGCGGTGCGCGCCAGCACGATGCCGGCCGCCAGCGCGACCAGGGCGAGCCACAGGGTCTGCACGCTGACCAGCTGCGCCACAGTGCCGAGCCAGCCGCCAGGCAGCGGCAGGGCCAGATGGCCGAGGATGTCGCCGACCTTGCGGCCGACCAGGTTGAAGCCCTCCGGCCAGCCGGTGAGCTGCTGGCCGGAGACGATCCAGGCCGCCGCGCCGCGGGCCATGTAGAACATGCCCAGGGTGGCGATGAAGGCCGGCAGGCCGAAGCCCACCGTCACCAGCGCGTTGATGGAGGCGGCGGCCATGCCGGCCAGCAGGCCGACCGCCATCGCCGCCGCCGGGTCGAGCCCCAGCACCTTCAGGCAATAGGCGGCTGCCGCGCCGGCCAGCGCCAGGACCGCGCCGACGGACAGGTCGATATCGCCGCAGGCGATCACGTAGGTCAGGCCGACCGACAGGATCGCCAGCTCGGTATAGTTCAAGAGGATCGCGAAGCTGTTCGACAGGTGCCACCAATAGTCCGGCCGCAGGGCCAGGCCGGCGAGCCAGAGCCCAAGCGCCAGCATGATCGCCAGCGCGTCGCGCCGCGCCAGGAAGCGGGCGACCGCACCCCGCGCCATGCCGGTATCGCCGGCACCGCCGCCGCCGCGGGTCTGCACGCCGGCCAGCGCCACCCCGCCCGCATCCGGCAGCGGCGGGGTCGGTCGGCCGCGCAGCCAGGCCCAGGCACGGGCGGCCAGCCGCCGGCGGATCACATAGGGTTCGATCAGCACCGCCAGGATCAGCAGCGCGCCGATGAAGGCCGGCACCGCGCCGGCCGGCAGGGTGGAGACGGCCTTCACCTCGACCTTCTGGCCGCCGACCTCGACGATGCGGGTGATCGGCACGCCTTCGCGCAGCACCTTGTTCACGAGCACGATCAGCAGCGCGCCCAGGAAGCTGCCGATCACCCGGCCGCGGCCGCCCAGGATCGAGGCGCCGCCGACGATCACCGCGGCGATCACCATCAGTTCCGTCAGCAGGCCGGCCTGCGAGGTGACCCCCTTGTCCTGCGCCACCGTCATCAGCCCGGCCAGGGTCGCGCAAAGCGAGGACAGCAGGTAGGCGCGGATCCGCACCCAGTTGGTGGGAATGCCGGCATAGGCGGCCGCCTGTTCGTTGCCGCCGGTGGCCAGGGTCTCGTAGCCCCAGCGGGTCTTCGCCAGCACCAATGCGCCCAGGCCGACCGCCAGCAGCGCGATGGCGATCTGGTTGCTGAAGCCCAGCGCATTGGTCTCTCCCAGGTGGAAGAAACCGTCATAGGCGTCCGCCTTCAGCGGATAAAGGATCGAGCGGCCGCCGGTCAGCCCCAGCACCAGGCCGCGGCCGACGAACAGCATGGTCAGGGTGGCGATGAAGGCCGGCACCCGCAGCACCGTGACCAGCATCCCGTTGACCAGCCCGATCGCAGCGCCGGCCAGCACCGCGGCCGCGATCGCCGGCCCGACCCCCAGGTCGAAATGGTTCGGGTCGAACAGGGTGGAGAAGATCACCGCCGTGACGCCGAGCGTCGACCCGACGGAGAGGTCGATGTCGCGGTTGGCGATGACGAAGGTCATGCCGACCGCCATCACCGCGAAGCGGGCGGAATCGCGCAACAGCGCGTGCAGGGCGTCGGTGCTGCCGAAGAAGCCGGGATTGAGGATCGCGCCGGCCAGGAACAAGAGCGCCATCAGCGCCAGCAGGCCGACCTCCCAGCTGCCGACCAGCTGCCCCGGAAGCTTTTGTGATACCGGCTTCGGCCGAGCGCCGGTCGGGGCGGCAGCCGCGGAAGGGAGGCGTCCTTCCGCGGCACCGTCACGAATCATCGGTTTGCGCCACCGTCGCGGCGGTCCGTCTTGTGCGGCGCGTCCTCAGTTCTCGAAGCGCTTGCCGACGTTGCCCACGCTGTCCTTCGTCACCAGCTGCGCGCGGGTATCCAGGTTGGCGGCGGCAATGCCGCGGTCGATCTGCAGGTAGAGCTGCATCACCGGCCAGAAGCCCTGCAGGAAGGGCTGCTGCCCCAGCGCGCCGGTCAGGTCGCCCGCCCGCAGCGCCTCCTGCTGCGCCGGCCCCAGGTCGAAACCGTAGGCGCACATCTTGCCGGTATTGCCGGTCTGCGCCACCGCCTTCGCCAATGCCGGGGTGAAGACATTGTTGCCGGCGAAGGCGCCGACCACGTCGCCGCGGGATTCGATCAGCGAGATGATGCTGTTCACCGGATCGTTCATGTCGGCGGAGATGCCGACGCTCTCCGGCCCGGCATCGACCTTGAACCTGTCGAGCATGCCGTCGCGGTTCAGGGCGGTGACGATTGCCTCGTAGGCGGCGGTGACCCGGTTGTTCACCTCGATATTGCCCATCGCGGTGTCGTTGGGCAGCAGGATCGTGCCCGAGCTGACGCCGCGTTCCTTCAGGCAGGCCACCAGCGCCTCGCCGGCGATCGCGGCCGCGGAGGCGTCCTGTCCGGTATGGCTGATGCCGTTCCGGTTCACGATGCTGCCGTCATAGGAATTGGTGGTGGCCACCGGGATGCCCTTGCCCTGCGCCATGCGGACGATGTCGTCATAGGCGCCGACCTGCGGCGTGGTCATGATCAGGCCGTCAAGGGTCGGGTCCTGGATGATCTGGTTCAGGATCTCGATCTCGCGCGCCGGATCGTCGGTCGGCGATTCCGAGCCCAGCAGCAGGATCTTCGCGCCGATCATGTTGCCGGCGGCGAGCGCGCCGACATAAACCGGGTCGAAGAAGCCGTTGCCGGCGGTATGGGTGACGATGGCGAAGGTCAGCTGGCCGTCGGGCGAATGGAAGTCCTTCGTGCCCGGTGCCTCCTTGGCCGCCTCCTGGAAGCTGTAGCCGCCGACCGCCTTGTCGATGCCGCCGGACTGGGCCCGGGCGAGACCGGGAGCGAGGGCAAGGCCGGATGCGAGAACGGTGGGGACCAGACTGAGAAGCGTGGCCCGGAACAGGCTGCGATACGCTGACATGGTCGTTTCTCCCTTTTGCCCGGGCGTTGGCCGCCGGGCCGTTCTTGTGCGGCTTGGTCGGTCGCGGCCGGCCGGCTACAGCCAGCCGGCGTCCACGACATAGGCCTGCGAGGTGCAGCCGCGGGCTTCCTCGGAGGCAAAGAAGGTCACCACCCGCGCAATGTCCTGGGGATAGAGCTTCCGCTTCAGGCATTGCGCCTTCATCAGGTCGGCCTCCGCCTCCGGCGTCAGCCAGTTGTCGATCTGCCGCTGCGTCATCGTCCAGCCGGGAACGACGGAGACGACGCGGATATCGTCCGGCCCCAGGTCGCGCGCCAGCGCACGGGTCAGCCCCAGCACCGCCGATTTGGAGCTGGTGTAGCAGGGCATGCCGCCCTGCCCGACCATCCACGAGGTGGAGCCCATGTTGACGATGGCGCCGCCGCCGGCGGCTTTCATCCCCGGCGCCACCGCCTGGGCGGCGAAGAACTGGTGCTTCAGGTTCACCGCAAAGCGTTCGTCCCAGTATTCAGGCGTGACCTCGTCCATCGGATGGCGCTGGTCGTTGGCGGCGTTGTTGATCAGCACGGTGACCGGGCCCTGGTCCGCGGCGACCCGGTCGATGGTGGCGCGCAGGGCGGCGATGTCGGTCAGGTCGCAATTGTAGAAGCGGGCGGTTCCGCCGCGGCCGGCCACCTCGTCCGCCAGGGCGACGGAGGCACCTTCGTCGATGTCGATGAAGGCGACCCGCGCCTTCTGGTGGGCGAAATTGCGGACGATCTCTGCGCCGATGCCGGACCCCCCGCCGGTGACCAGGACGCTGCGTGCAGCGAGGCTGGGATAGGTCGCGACATCCTCGTACATCTGGATATTCCCCTTTGCGTTGCCTGTGGCTGCGCACCGGCCCTTCTATGCATTGCTCTGGGCCGACAGGGCGGCCAGGATCTCCGCGTCCAGGCGTTTCAGTGCCAGCTGCACCATGCCGGCGACGATCAGTTCGGTGCCGCCGTGGTGGATGACGATGCGCGACAGCGGGTCGTAGGACGGGTTCAGCGCCTCGCGCAGCTCCGCCTCGAAGCGCGGCTGCATCAGGTGAAAGCCGCGCATGCCCGATCCGGCGATGGCGATCCGGTGCGGCGCCAGGATCGAGGCGGTGACCCGCACGGCATCGGCCAGGCTGGCGCCGGCCTCGTCGAACAGCCGCTGCAGGCCCGCCTCGCCGGCCTCGGCGCGGGCGACAAGGCCGGCCATCTGCTCTTCGCTGGGCTGCTGGTGGCTGGTGATCGGCAGGTTCGCGACCGAGCGCGCGTCGCGGTACAGGGCATAGTCGGCCAGATAGGCCTCGATGCAGCCGCGCTGGCCGCAGCGGCATTGCGCGCCGGCCGGCTGGCGGCGCACATGGCCGACCTCGGAGGAGAAGCCCTGGGTGCCTGGAAACGGCCCGCCATTGCTCAACAAGCCCATGCCGACGCCATGGCCGATCATCAGCACCGCCGCCAGGCCCTGCTGCAGGCGCTCGTCGCCGGCGGCGACGGCCAGCGCGGTGGCGGCGGCGTCGTTCTCCATCACCACCGGAATGCCCAGTTCCTGTTGCAGCGGGGTGACGATGTCGGTGTTGCGGACCCCCAGGATCGGGCTCCACACCTGTTCCCCGCGGCCGGGATCGACGATGCCCTGCACCGCCAGGCCCAGCGCACTGGGCGGCGGGCCCGGCTGCTTCGCCGCGACCGTTGCGATCGCGCCGGCAAAGGCCTCGCAGATCTCCGCCCCCGACAGGTCGCGGGTGGTGCAGGGGATCAGCTCGCGGACCAGGATATTGCCCTGGAAGTCGGCGATGACCGCGTCGATCACGTCCATCCGCATCGACGCCGCGGCCACCCGGGCATGGCCGGGATTGAATTCCAGGTTCACCGGCGGCCGGCCGCGGACATTGCCCGGCGGCGCCTCCCCCGTCGACTCGCCCAGCACGCCGCCGGCGATCAGGTCGGAGGTGATGGTGGAGATCGCGGCCGCACTCAGCTCCGTCCGCCGCCCCAGCTCCACCCGTGCCATCGCGCCGTGCCGGCGCAGCAGGCGCAGGATCCGCGCCCGATTGGTGTCTCTCTTCAAGGTCCCGCTTCCCGCCTGTTCACGCCTGCCGGCAGCCTGCGCCGGCCCGGCCGCGAGCATACCGACCCCGAGAATACCGACCTCTGCGCGCTTCGAGACAAGCGCCCCCGAACGGCGGCGGGCATATGGCGTGGCGGCGTGCATGATGTGTGCGGTCCGTCCGGCGGGCCGGCGGTTCCGGCCGGGCAGCAACGCCTTGCGGCGCTGCCCGGCCGGCCCGGTCCGGCGCAGCTCCCGTTATTGCGCCAGGCAGCTGTCGGCGTTCTGCTGGGTGCATTCGTCGAGCCCGGTGAACAGGGGGTCGTCGACCGCCTTGCCCTCGATCAGCTGGATCATGACCGTGGGCGCGCGATAGCCCATCTCGAACGGCCGCTGGCCGACCTGGACATGGCTGCGTCCGGCCTTCAGCGCTTCGAGCTGCGGCGGCAGGGTGTCGCCGGCGATGATCAGCAGTTCGCCGCTCTTCAGCTTGTCCATCACCTGGTCGGTGACCTGGGCATAGGCCTGCGGCGCGAACTGCGCCCAGCCGCCGATCAGGATGAAGGCGTCCAGGTCGGGATTGGCGGTGAAGGTATCGGCCATCTGCTGGTTGGCCAGGTCGACCTGGTCGTTGGTGAAGACCGGGCAGCCGTCGATCTCGGTCCAGCCGCCCTGGCCGGTCAGCCGGTCGGTGCCCTTGGCGCCCGCGATCGTGTCGCGGAAGCCGGCGGCGCGGGCGTTGATATTGTCGGCGGCGACATTGCCCAGCTGCAGGCAGACGGTGCCGCCCTCGGGCTTCAGCCGGGCGGCATGTTCCGCCATCTTCACGCCCATCAGGTAGTTGTCTGTGCCCAGATAGGTGGTGCGCATGCCGCGATCGGCCTCGACGAAATCGGCGTCGATGGTCATCACCGGGATGTCGGGGTTGCGTCGCTTGATCAGGTTGCCCATCGCCGGCGCGTTCGACGGCGAGATCGCGATCGCGCCCACGCCGCGGGTCAGCAGGTCGTCGACGACCTGCACCTGGCCGGCCTCGTCGGCGCTGGAGGCCGGGCCGGTATAGAGGCAGGTATAGCCGGAATCCGGATTCTCCTTCTGCCATTTCTGGCAGCCCAGGTTGATCTGTTCGAAGAACGGGTTGTCCAGGCCCTTCACGACGATGGCCAGGGTCTTCTTGTCGTCGGCCATGGCGGTTCCCGCCGCCATGGCAAGCGCGAGCGCAAGCACGCCGCGCGGCCAGTTGAATGCCATTCCTGTTTCCTCCCCATTTCGCTCGGCGGTCCGGCGCATGGTCGGTGCCTTGCCCGGCACGCTATTTAATTCACGAAACGAATTATTTTTTGACTCATGCGTGCTGTCAAGCACCCTTCATGCGACCCGTGCGGGCAAATGACGTTGTCTCGCGGCTAATAAATTGTTATTTTGAAGAAAATAAGTTTTCGCCGGACTCGCAAATGAGACCGGGAGGGAGGGAAACCGGGATGGCAGTCCTCGAACTGCGCGCCGTCACCAAACGGTTCGGCGCGATCCAGGCCCTGTCGGGAATCTCGCTGCACCTGGCGCCCGGCGAGATCCTGGGCCTGATGGGCGACAACGGCGCCGGCAAGTCGACCCTGGTGAAGATCATCTCCGGCAATTTCCGCCCCAGCGCCGGGGACCTGCTGATCGATGGCCGGCCGGTGGAATTCGACAATCCCCGCCAGGCGCGCGAGCAGGGGGTGGAGGTCGTCTACCAGGACCTGGCGCTCTGCGACAATCTGAGCGCCGCCGCCAATGTCTTCCTGGGGCGGGAGCTGATGCGCCGGCTGGGGCCGCTGCGGGTGCTGGACTATGGCGCCATGTATGCCCGCGCCGCCGAGCTGTTCGCCGAGCTGAAGTCGGAGACCCGGCCCCACGATCTGGTGCGCCGCATGTCGGGCGGCCAGCGCCAGGCGGTGGCGATCGCACGCACCCGCCTGTCGGACCCGAAGATCGTGCTGATGGACGAGCCGACGGCGGCGATCAGCGTCCGCCAGGTGGCTGAGGTGCTGGACCTGATCCGCCGCCTGCGCGACCGCGGCATCGCCGTCGTGCTGATCAGCCACCGGATGCCCGACGTCTTCGCCGTCTGCGACCGCATCGCGGTGCTGCGCCGCGGCTGCCTGGTGGCCGACAAGCCGGCCGCCGCCTCCTCGCCGGAGGAGGTGACGGGCCTGATCACCGGCGCCATCGAACAGGCGGCCTGAGATGACCGACCGCACCCACGGCGCACCCGCCGGAGCCATCCCCATGAACGACCGGCAACCACAGGATGCCACCGGACTGCATCAGGCGATCGGCCAGCGCCAGCACGGCAGCTGGGGCGCCTGGCTGGCCAGCCGGCAGACCTTCTGGATCTTCCTCGCCGCGATCCTCGGCTGCGCCGTGCTGAGCCTCAGCACCGACACCTTCGCCACCGAGCAGAACCTGTTCAACGTCACCCGCAACTTCGCCTTCGTCGGCATCGTCGCGCTGGGCATGACCGCGGTGATCGCCTCCGGCGGCATCGACCTCTCGGTCGGTTCCTCCCTGGTGCTGGCGGGCATCGTGGTCGGCGGCCTGATGGAGGCGGGGCAGCCGCTGATCGTCGCCGCGCCGGTGGCGATCGGCGCCGCGCTCTGCATCGGGCTGGTGAACGGCGTCCTGATCGCCATCGTCGGCATGCCGCCCTTCGTCGTCACCCTGGGCACCCTGGCGATCGGCCGCAGCCTGGCGATGGTGCTGTCCAACAACAAGATGATCTACCAGTTCGGCCCCGACCAGGACCTGCTGCTGGCGCTGGGCGGCGGCGCCCTGCTGGGGGTGGCGAACCCGGTGGTGATCCTGGCGGTGCTGGCGCTGGTCGCCGGCTTCCTGTTCCGCTGGACCCGCTGGGGGCGGCATGTCTTCGCCGTCGGCGGCAACGAGGATGCCGCCCGCATGACCGGCGTGCCGGTGCGCCGGGTGAAGGTCAGCGTCTACCTGGTCTCCGCCTTCGCGGCCGGGCTGACCGGCGTGCTGGAGGTCGGCTGGCTGGGCGGGGTCACCACGAACCTGGGCCAGGGCATGGAGCTGACGGTGATCGCCGCCGCGGTGATCGGCGGCGCCAACCTGGCCGGCGGCAGCGGCACCGCCTTCGGCGCCGTGATCGGCGCGGCGCTGATCGAGGTGATCCGCAACAGCCTGATCCTGCTGGGCATCAGCACCTTCTGGCAGGGCAGCTTCGTCGGCACCTTCATCCTGGTCGCCGTCGCCATCGAGCGCCTGCGGCGGGCCAGACGCAGCGATTAGGGGCGGAGCGCTGACCTGACTGGGCGAGATCCAGCCGCCGATTGACCTGCGTTGGACATGCAAGCATGTTCGCAACATGTCCATGATACAGATCAGGAACGTGCCCGACGACCTGCACCGCCAGCTGAAGGCGCGGGCGGCCCTGGCCGGCATGTCGCTGTCGGACTACCTGTTGCGCGAGATCCGGCAGGTGGCGGAACGGCCGACCCTGGAAGAGCTGCGACAGCGACTGCAGAGCCGGACGCCTCCGCAGCTCTCCGAATCGCCGATCGACGCGCTCCGGGCCGAACGCGACAGCCGGTGATCGTCATCGACGCCTCCGCGATCCTCGAGGCGCTTCTCGGAACAAGCGCCGGAGAGGCCGTGGGCCGGAAGCTCGCTGAGCCGTGCCAGTCACTCCACGCGCCGCATCTGCTGGACCTGGAAGTCGCTCAGGTGCTGCGACGATAGGCCGTCCGCCGCGACCTCCGCCCTGATCGGGCTGACGAGGCGTTGGCGGATTTTCTGGCACTCCCCGTGCATCGCTATCCGCACGACGTCCTGCTGCCGCGTGTCTGGGAACTGCGGCACAATCTCTCTGCCTACGATGCGGTTTATGTTGCCCTTGCGGAGACGCTCGATGCGCCGCTCCTGACAAGCGACCGCCGCATCGGCGCAGCTGCGGGGAATCACGCACGGATCGAACTCGCAGGCCCGGCATAGGCGCCGGCCGACCGCGCTGGCCGGCCGGCGCCCCCGTCACCTCACCGGTATCGCTTCGGAACCGTCACTTCGGCTGCGGCACGATCCGCAGGTAGGGCTTCGGCGCCTTCCAGCCGCCGGGGAAGCGCTCCTTCGCGACCTCGTCGCTGACCGCGGGAACGATGATCACGTCCTCGCCCTGCTTCCAGTTCACCGGCGTGGCGACCTGGTGCTTCGCGGTCAGCTGGCAGGATTCCAGCAGGCGCAGCACCTCGTCGAAGTTGCGGCCGGTGCTCATCGGGTAGGTGAGCATCGCCTTGATCTTCTTGTCCGGGCCGATCACGAAGACCGAGCGCACGGTGGCATTGTCGGCGGCCGTGCGGCCCTCCGAACTGTCGCCCTCCGTCTCCGGCAGCATGTCGTAGGCCTTCGCCACCTTCAGCTCCGGATCGCCGATCATCGGATAGGTGACGGCATGGCCCTGCGTCTCCTCGATGTCCTTCGCCCATTTGGCGTGGTTGTCCACCGGGTCGACGCTGAGGCCGATGATCTTGGTGTTGCGCCTGTCGAATTCCGGCTTCAGCCCGGCCATATAGCCCAGCTCGGTGGTGCAGACCGGGGTGAAGTCCTTCGGGTGGGAGAACAGGATCGCCCAGCCGTCGCCGATCCAGTCGTGGAACTTGATCTTCCCCTGCGTGGTCTCCGCCTCGAAATCCGGTGCGGTCGCGTTGATCCTCAGGCTCATCTCGCTCTCCCTCCTGTCTGGACGACCCATGTGGGTCCGCAGCCGTGCCCTGCACGGCTCCGACAGGGAGGTGGTGAGGCAGCGGCCGGATATCCACCCGGTGCCGTCGGGGAAGCGTGGCGGCCGGGATCGGCCGTGCGGCAGGGGTGCCCCCGCAAGGAGTGGAAACGGCTCCGCGCCACAAGACCGTCATCCCGGACTTGATCCGGGATCCATTCCGCAAGCGGTGCGGCACTGCGCGGCCTGCGGAATGGATTCCATGGTCAAGCCATGGAATGACCGCGCACCGGCAAAGCGCTACCGGAACAGCTTGTCCGGGGTCAGCGGCAGGTCGCGGATGCGCCGGCCGGTGGCGCTAAAGACCGCGTTCGCCACCGCCGCGGCGACCCCGGTGATGCCGATCTCGCCGATGCCGCGCGCGCCCATCGGGGCGCGGGGGTCGGGGATGTCGGTCCACAGCACCTCGATCGCCGGCACGTCCAGGTGGACCGGCACGTGATAATCGGCCAGCGAGGTGGTCATCAGCCGGCCGGAGCGTTCGTCGACCAGCGCCTCCTCCCCCAGCGCCATGCCCAGGCCCATGATCATGCCGCCCTTGAACTGGCTGGTCGCGGTCTGCGGGTTCAGGATCCGGCCGCAGTCGAAGGCGCCCAGCAGGCGGGCGACCCGGATCTCGCCGGTCACCGCGCTGACCCGCACTTCGCAGAAATTGGCGGAGGTGCTGTGCATGGAGAATTTCAGCATCTCCAGCGGCGGCCCGCTCTCCCCCACCGCCGCCAGGCTGTCGCGCCCGGCCCGCTGCAGGATGGAGGCGAAGCTCTCGCCCCGTCCGGGCTCGGCGATGCAGCGCAGGCCGCCATCGGCGAACTCCACCTCGCGCGCCCGCAGGCCCGCCAGCGGCGTGTCGTTGCCGGCCAGCCGCAGCATCTCGGCCCGCAGCTTCCCCGCCGCCGCATTGATCGCCGCACCCAGCGAAGCGGTCTGCGACGACCCGCCGGCGAAACTGCCGAAGGGCAGGCTGGAATCGCCGATCTGCACATCCACCATCTCGACCGGCAGGCCCAGCCGGTCGGCGGCATGCTGGCGCTGCACCGTGGCGGTGCCCATGCCCATCTCCTGCGCGGCGCTGGAGATCGTGGCCCGGCCGCCGGCGTCGATCGCGATGCGCGCCGACATGCCCGGCATCCGCACATAGGGGAAGGTGCCGGTCGCGCAGCCCATGCCGATCTGCCATTCTCCGTCGCGCATCGACCCGGGCACCGCGCTGCGGCGGTCCCAGCCGAACCGCTCCGCGCCCATCCGGTAGGCCAGCGCGGTCGCGGATTGCGAATGCGCCGCGCCGGTCACGGGATCGCGCTCCGGCATGTTGCGCAGGCGCAGCTCCACCGGGTCGATGCCCAGGTCGTGCGCCAGCTCGTCCATCGCGCTCTCGATCGCGAAGGTGCCGATGGATTCGCCCGGTGCGCGCATGAAGGTGTTGGCCAGGCAGTCCAGGTCGACATGGTGCTGCACGGTCTCCATGCTCTCCGCGGCATAGAGCCCGCGCGCCGTCAGGCTGTACTGCTCGTCGCAGGCGCTGTGCCCCGGCTTCACCGAATGGCCGGTATGGATCAGCGCCTTCAGCCGGCCCTGCCCGTCCGCGCCCAGCGCCACCCGCTGCTCGGTCTGGGTGCGGCCGCCGACCAAGCGGGCCATCGCCTTGCGGGTCAGGGCCAGCCGCACCGGCCGGCCGGCCAGCCTGGCCGCCGCGGCACCCAGGATCTGGTGGTCCCACAGCCCCTTGCCGCCGAAGCCGCCGCCGACGAAGGGCGAGATCACCCGCACCTGCCCCTCCTTCAGCCCGAACACCTTCGCCAGCGAAGCGGCGGTCGCGTTCAGCATCTGGGTGGCGTCGTGGACGGTCAGCCGGTCCCCTTCCCACAGGATCGTCGCGGCATGCGGTTCGATCGGGGCATGGCTGTGCCAGGGGGTGGTGTAGACGGCATCGACCTTCGCCGCCGCCGCGTCCAGCGCCGCCTGCGGCCGGCCGATCACCAGGTGGTTGCGCTCGATCAGGATCGAGTCCGGCGTCCGGGCATCCGCCTTCCCCTCGGCGAAGCGGGTGCGCGCCTTTGCCGGGCTGTACCGGACCCCGACCAGGGTTGCGGCATGGTCGGCCTGCTCCTGCGTCTCCGCCAGCACGACGGCGAGGACCTGGCCGTTCCAGCGCACCTGCGCATCCTGCATCACCGGCAGCAGGTTGTTGCCGGCGGCCTTCATGTTGGTGATGCCCAGCCCCGGCGGCACCGCCAGCTTCGGCGCGTTGCGGTGGGTCATCACCAGCGCGACCCCGGGCGCCGCCTCGGCCGCCGCGGTGTCGAGGTCGGCGATGCCGCCGCGGGCGATGGTGGAATGGACGAAAGCGGCATAGAGCAGCCCCGCCATCGGCACCTCGGCCGCGAAGCGCGCCGCGCCGCGCACCTTGTCGGGGCCGTCGATGCGGGGCTGCTGGGTGCCCAGCGCGACCCGCTTCTCGATCAGCGGGTCCGGCGTGCCGCCCGGCAGCCAGCCCGACGGCATCTGCCCGATCACCGCGCGGGCGCCGCCCACCAGGGCATTCTGTAGCTTGCTCATGCCGCATCTCCCGCCGGTTCCGGCAGCCCGGCCAGCCGGCCCAGCACCGCCGCCATGACCCGCTGCGCCAGGCCGGTCTTGTACCCGTTGCCCGCCAGCGGCTGCGCCGCCGCCAGTTCCGCTTCCGCCGCGGCGGCGAACGCCTCCCGCGACGGTGCCTGTCCCTGCAGGACCGCCTCCGCCCGTCGCGCCCGCCAGGGCACCGGCGCCACCCCGCCGAGCGCGATGCGGACCTCCGCGATGCGGCCGTCGGCCAGGTGCAGCCCGGCGGCGACGGAGACCAGGGCGAAGGCGTAGCTCGACCGGTCCCGCACCTTGCGATAGACGGACTGCGCCGCCGCCGCACTTGCCGGGATCTCCACCGCGGTGATCAGCTCGCCCGGCTGCAGCTCGCTCTCCTGCTCCGGCCGGTCGCCGGGCAGGCGCAGGAAGTCGGTCAGCGGCATCTGCCGCGCACCGCCTGCGCCGGCCAGATGCACGACCGCGTCCAGCGCGGCCAGTGCGACGCACATGTCGGACGGATGCACCGCCACGCAATGCGGCGAGGCGCCGAGGATCGCGTGGTGGCGGTCCAGCCCGCCGATCGCGTCGCAGCCACTGCCGGGCGCCCGCCGGTTGCAGCGCGATCCTTCCGGGTCATAGAAATAGACGCAGCGCGGCCGCTGCAGGATGTTCCCCGCCACCGTCGCCATGTTGCGGATCTGCGCCGAGGCGCCGGAGAGCAGCGCCCGCGACAGCATCGGATAATGCGTCCGCACCGCCGGATGGGCGGCCACCGCGCTGTTGCGCGCCGCACCGCCGATCAGCAGGCCGCCATCGGCACGCGCCTCGATCGCCGCCGGCAGGCGGGAGACGTCGACCAGCGCATCGCAGGCCTCGATATTCTGCCGCAGCAGGTCGACCAGGTTGGTGCCGCCGCCGAGGAAGCGGGCGCCGCCGCCTGCCGACTTCGCCAGGGCATCGTCCACACCGGTCGCGCGGCTATAGGCGAAGGGGGTCATCGCGCCCCTCCCGCCGCATAGGCCTCGATCGCCTCGAGGATGCCGTTATGGGCGCCGCAGCGGCAGAGATTGCCGCTCATCCGCTCGCGGATCTCCTCCCGGCTCAGGCCGGCCGGCCCGGCCGCCAGGTCGCCGGTGACATGGCTGGGGTCGCCGCGCCCGGCCTCCTGCAGCATGGCGAGCGCGGAGCAGAGCTGCCCCGGCGTGCAATAGCCGCACTGGAAGCCGTCATGCGCGACGAAGGCCGCCTGCAGCGGGTGCAGGGCGCCATCGCCGGCCGCCAGGCCTTCCACCGTCTGCACCGCGGCGCCGTCGGCCTGCACCGCCAGGGTCAGGCAGGACAGCACCCGCTCGCCGTCCAGCAGCACGGTGCAGGCGCCGCAGGCGCCCTGGTCGCAGCCGCGCTTGGTGCCGGTCAGGGCCAGCCGTTCGCGCAGGAAGTCGAGCAGGGAGACGCGGGGATCGTCGGGGGGCGGGTGGCCGGTTCCGTTGACTGTGATCGCCATGGGCGCCTCCGTTCGGCTGGCGGGGGACGGAACGACAGGTCGGTCGCGCCCCACAAGATAGTACGAATTTCGTACTATTCAAGTTTCGCCGTATTCGGAGGCTGCCGGATGTCAGACCTGGCCGGCATCTCCCGCATCGGCGATCTTTTCCGTCAGGCGGATCAGCTCCACCCGCTCCTGCCCCTGCAGCGCCGCCAGCATCATGCGGCAGGCCGCGCGATAGGCCTCGCGCTGCTCGTCGACGACCTGCTGCCCCTTCGCGGTCGCGGTCAGGGCGACGGCGCGGCGGTTGCTCTCCGGCCGGCGGCGCTCCACCAGGCCGCGGCGCACCAGCCGGTCGATGGCCGACGACATGGTGGTCGTCGCCACCCCCAGCCGGCGGGCGACATCGCCGACCCCGCAGCCGGGCGCCTCGGCCACGCAGACCAGGCTCTGCGCGTCGAGCGCGTTCAGCGCGTTCTCCGCCGCCGCCGCCGCCTCCGCCACCTTGAAGCGGCGGGTGAAGCGTTCGAAGGCGCGGGTCAGCTGCGCGACCTGATCTGTCGAGGGTTCGCTCATGCCGGAGAAGGAAGCATGTCCGCCGCACAAGTGCCAGCGGGGAAGTGCCAGCGGGGAAGTGCCAGCGCCCGGCGGTCGCAGGTGGCGTCCTCTAACGGTCCGTCACCCGGTCGAGGGTTTCCCGCCGCAGGGCGTCGCACAGGTCCGCCGCCGCGGCGGAAGGGTTGTCGCCGCGCAACAGCCGCAGGTCGATCGCCGGCAGGGCGGGCAGGCCGAGCCGGTCGCCGGCACAGGCGATCCCGTCGGGCAGGCCGTGGCCGGTGCGCACCGCCACCCCGAGGCCGGCGCGCAGGGCCGCCCAGATGCCCGGCAGGCTGGGGGTCGTCACCGCCGGATGCCAGTGCCGCCCGGCACCCTCCAGCGCGGCCAGCGCGGCCTGCCGGAACAGGCAGGGATGGTCGAACAGCACCAGCGGCAGCGGCCCGTCGCCCCGCGGCCTGGCCAGCGCCTCATGGGCCAGCCAGCGCATCGGCAGCCGGCAGAGCGGCTCCTCCGCCCCACCTGCGCCGTCCGGCACCAGCACCACCGCGCCGTCCAGGCGGCCGGCCCGCACCTCCTCCGCCAGGATGTGGTTCGGGCCGGCGCGGACCTCGACATGCACCCGGGGATGCGCGGCGGCGAAGCCGGACAGGACCGCCGGCATGATGCTGTCGAAGAAGTCCTGCGGCAGGCCCAGCCGCACCACCGCTGCGGTCGTCGCGGCACCCAGCGCCAGCGCCGCCTCGTCGTTCAGCGCGACGATGCGGCGGGCATAGGCGGCCAGCGCCTCCCCCGCCTCGGTCGGCACCAGGCCGCGGCCGCGACGGACGAACAGGGTCGTGCCGGCCTGCTGCTCCAGCTTCTTCAGCTGCATGCTGATCGCCGATTGCGACCGGCCCAGCTGTGCCGCCGCGCGGGCGAAGCTGCCCTGGTCGAGGCCGGCGACCACGGCGCGCAGGGCATCGATGTCGAAGGTCGGCGTCACTTCAGTTTTCCTGCATCGACGATTGCGATCAATTCGTTATTCGAAAGCCTATCGGGCTGCTAGCGTCGCGGTCAATCGGCCCGGCTGGCGGGCCGGCTGAAAGGGCGGCGGGACATGGCGCAGGCGGTAAGGGTTCAGGGACGGGACAGCGGCACCGCCGGTCGCGACGGCCTGGCGATCGTCGTCGCCGGCGGCATCGTCCTGGCTTTGTCCTTCGGCGTGCGCTCGGTCTTCGGCGGGGTGGTGGAGCCTTTGTCGGCGGAGCTGTTCGGCGGCCGGATCGAGGTCTTTTCGCTGTCGATCGCGCTGCAGAACCTGGTCTGGGGCCTGGCGCAGCCGGCCTTCGGCCTGCTCGCCGACCGCTATGGCGACCGCCGCGCGATCTGGCTGGGCTTCGCCTTCTATGTCGCCGGCATGGCGGTGACGATCCTGGGCACGACGGCGTGGGCCCAGCATCTGGGCGCCGGCGTGCTGGTCGGCATGGGGATTTCCGGCACCGCCTTCGGCACCGTGCTGGCGGTGGTCGGCCGCGCGGCGCCGGAGGCGAAGCGGGCGCAGTATCTGGGCATCGCCTCCGCCATGGGTTCCGCCGGCCAGGTGGTGCTGCCGCTGCTCACCGCCTGGCTGATCGAATGGCTGGACTGGCGGCTGACCCTGCTGGTGATCGCCGCCGCGCTGGCGCCGATGGCGCTGTGCATCCCGCTGCTGAAGGCGAAGGCGCCGGCCGAGCCGGCAGGCGGCGCGACACCACTCAGCTCCCCCTCCGCCGATCCCCCCACGATTGACCCCCCAGCGATCGATCCTCTGGGCCGGACTATCGCCGCTGCCTTCGGCCATGGCAGCTACCTGATGCTGGCCGCCGGCTTCTTCGTCTGCGGCTTCCACCTCGCCTTCATCACCGCGCATCTGCCGACCTATGTGCAGAATTTCTGCCTCTCCACCGGCTCCGCCGCCGACCTGCGCACGCTGGGGCTGCAGGCCCTGGCGCTGGCGGGCCTGGCCAACATCGCCGGCACCCTGCTGGCGGCGCGGCTGGGCAGCCGCTTCGCCAAGCCGCATGTCCTGGCCGCGATCTACGCCCTGCGCGCGGTGGTGATCCTGCTGTTCATCTCGCTGCCGCTGACCCCGCTGTCGGTGATGCTGTTCGCCCTGGCGATGGGTTTGCTCTGGCTCTCCACCGTGCCACTGACCAGCGCCCTGGTGCTGGTGATGTTCGGCCCGCGGGCGATGGGCACCCTGTTCGGCTTCGTCTTCCTCTCCCACCAGCTCGGCGGCTTCGCCGGGGTCTGGCTGGGCGGCTGGATCTTCGACCGCACCGCCAGCTACGCCCTGGTCTGGTACCTCGCCATCGCGCTCGGCATCGCGTCGGCCGCCACCCACCTCGCGGTGCGGGAGGCGCCGGCGATGCGGCCGGGCCTGGCGTTCGGCGGTTGATCGCCCCGCCGCCCGCGCGGTTGCGCTGGCCCAAGGCAAGGGCCATATGGCATGGTTACATGTAACCATCGCAAGGAAGCCCCGTCATGGCAGGCGCATCCGCCTCCCGCCCGTCGCGCACCAAGGTCGGCGCCCATCGCGCCCGGCTGCGCGCGCAGGGGCTGCGGCCGATCCAGATCTGGGTGCCGGACGTGCGCGCCCCGTCGTTCCGGACGGAGGCGCATCGCCAGGCCGCCGCCGTCGCGGCCAGCAGCCAGGCGCAGGACGACCAGGCGTTCATCGACGCGGTGTCCGACCCGGATACCCTCGCCGACCCGGAAGACAGCCCCGACCGGGACAAGGGATGAGACGCGGCGAGATCTGGACCGTATCGGGTGGCGCCGGCTATGCGGGCAAGCCGCGCCCGGTCGTGATCGTGCAGGACGACAGTTTCGATGCGACTGCCTCGGTGACCGTCTGCGCCTTCACCACCGACCCGACCGACGCGCCGCTGTTCCGGCTGCCGGTGGACCCCGGCGAGCGCAACGGCCTGCGCGCGCCGTGCCGGCTGATGGTGGACAAGGTCACAACCATTCCGAAGGCGAAGCTTGGCGCCCGCATCGGGCAGCTCGATCCGGCCGACCTGGTCCGGCTCAACCGGGCGATGCTCGTCTTTCTCGGCCTGGCCGCCTCGCCCCGAAGCGGGCGCACCGGGGGCACCTGACCGCGCGCCGCCCTACCGCAGCCGCAGATAGCCCATGCCCGCCACCGCGGTCGCCAGGGCGCAGACATTCGCCTCCTCCAACGGCCCGACCCGCTGCCGGATCGGCAGTGCCGTACCGCCCGGCACCTCCAGGCTGCATTCGCCGCTCGCGCCGGCACGGCAGGCCATCTCCGCCTCCACCGTGCCGCCGGTCATCCGCCGCAGCATCACCTGCCCGCGCCAGCTGCGCGGTGCCCCGGTGGGGTGCAGCTGCATCGGGGTATTGGCGACGAACTGCTCCAGCCCGTCGCCGGCGCAGGTCAGGCTGCGGCTGCCGCTGTCTGCCGCCACTGGCCCGGACAACAGCAGGGCGGCAAGTCCGGCCGCGGCAGCCGTGGCCAATCCCCTCTTCGCTCCGGTCATCGTCGTTCCTCCCGGACATGAGATCTTGGTTCGCATCGGGACCCGCATCGGCGCCGGCCCCGCCCGCCAGCAGACCTGCACGGCAAGCTGGGCCCGATTGCGGTGCGGCCGGGGCATTTCCGGGGCAATGCCTGCACCCGCCGCCGCCCGACAGGCCCGACAGGCCCGACAGGCGATCGTAGCGGCGGCCGAAAATGCGGTAGAAGATGGCGGCGGCTGCGCCCGGCACATCACCCGCCGGCGCCGCCGGCAGCACAAGGAGGGAGAGAGACGTGTTCAGTCACATCATGATCGGATCGAACGACATCGAGCGCTCGAAGCGCTTCTACGACGCCGTGCTCGGCGTGTTCGGCGCCGGCGAGCCGATGCGCAACGAGAACGCCACCGGCCAGACCCGGCTGTTCTACCGCCACGACGGCAGCACCTTCTGCATCAGCGAACCGATCGACGGCAAGGCCGCGACCTTCGCCAATGGTGGCACCATCGGCTTCAAGTGCAATTCGCCGGAGCAGGTGAAGCAATTCCACGACGTCGCGGTGGCCAATGGCGGCACCACGATCGAGGACCCGCCCGGCCCGCGCAAAGGTGCGATGGGCACCATGCACCTCTCCTACGTGCGCGACCCCGACGGCAACAAGCTCTGCGGGCTGTATCGGGAAGGCTGACATCCGAGGGCCGGAGCGGGGGTGCGGATGGTCGCGCCCCCGCGCGGTCTCGGCTGACGGCTGCACATTCGGCAGCAGGACCGGCCCTTACTGGCCGAAATCGTCCCGGAAGCGGTCCGTCTGATGCATCCGCTCATGCAGGATCGTCACGATGCCGATATCGCCATTGCCGGGCCGCCGCCAATGGATGAAGTGGCTCTCGTAGCGGCAGACATAGCCATCGACCCCGAACGCCGCCGGCACCGGCCGCGACACCACCTCATGGGTCTCGATCCGGGCGAAGGTTGCGAACAGGCCGGTGACGTAACGATCCGCCTGCTCGGTTCCTCACCGGTCGCCGGTGTATCGGTAGATCTCGTCCAAGCGGTGGGACGCAGCCCCCTAGATGCGTACCGCTGCCATCCCAGGTCAGGCCTTGTTGCGCGCGATGACCTCGGCCGCGGTGAGCGGATGGTAGCTGGACTCGGGCGCGGCGAAAGCATGGGTCAGTTCCGCCTTCAAGCGGCCGAAGGCCTCCTGCCCCACCCGCTCCTTGTCACGACGGATCAGGTCGCGGACATATTCGCTGACATTCTCATAGGCCCCTGTCTCGCTGACATTGGCAGCGACAAAGTCACTCAATGCGCCGCTCAGCCGGACCGTCAGCGTCGTGGTGCGGGCCATCGCTCTCCTCCGTGAACGTCACCGTATTCAATATAATCAATATTGCACACGCAGCCACATGTGATGCGGCTCTCGCGAAGGTGCCATCGATGCTGGAGCGCTGTTTCGAAAGCACGGAAATGGCGGAAACGTAGGGAGAGTATAGAGGGATAGAGTGCATACTGGCTCGCCTTCGCCCTGCCGGGCTACGGCACTGTATCCGCGTCGCTAACACTCCGCCGCCATGGGCATACCAATCGCGCCATGGCGGAGCGAAGGCGGATGGCAGAGAGAGTGGGGCGGAGTTCGAACCCCATTCCTAGTGGGAAAGAGTTGCAGTCCTGCAACCCTGCCGCTCTGGCGAAGAGTGGGGGTAGCAAGGGCAAGGAGGCTCCGAACGAGGGTCCGCCCCCGCAGGGGGTGGAGACGTTTGGATGCCTTACCCGCGCGAGGGGCGAAGCCCCTTAGCCAATGCGCGAGGGATCGTTACCCGAAGGGCCAAGACACCTATAGAGCAGCTTGGTGAGCGCCGGATAGCTGCGCGAGTAGAGCCCGGCCCGCAAGGGCGCGCTAACGACGCGCCGAGTGATCTCCGACAACAGACCGCAGTAGTTCAAGAAGTTCAACGCGGTTTGAACTCGCAGATGCGGAGTGCAAAATTTCGTCAAAATTGAAGAGCAATCCGGCGTTTCTCCTTGGATTGAGCATCAGACACTCAGTCCAAACGTCTTCACCGCCCTCTATTGATGAAGAATATTTCAAAAGCCAGTACATTAATACCTGCCGAAAATCTCTAGACATAAAATTTCTATCTGTATGTTTTACTTCGATCAGAATTCGTCCTAATGAGAAATCGCCGTGACCGGAGGATATCCAGCCCAACCCTGGAATGGTCGGAGCAATCAATAATTCAGAACCCTCATGCTGGTCCCGAACACGGCAAAGCATTTCGTTCAAGTTGTTTGCCGCGTGTTCTGACAATTTGATATCTATCTGCTCAAGCCGATCCGGAACCTTGGAATCGAAATGCTTTCGTTGTCTATCCACAGCGATAGCAAGAACCTCGTCCCAACTAGGTTGATCCTCGCCTTGCAAGGTTCGCTCTGCCCGCGCCATTGAAAGCTCGAACAGCATCGCTTTGTGAAGGCTACACTCAGCAACATCTTCTTCCGAAAGTGGTTGTATGCCATCAAACGTGAACATTGTTCGATTGAGCGCGGCAACAAGACCGCCAGTAAGCCTCGGGAAGAGGATATCGAGAACGCCCGGAATATCTCGCGCAACAGTTCTCGGGTCGCGAAACGGCAATCTCTTAGCCATTTTCTTGGACCCAATCTTGATAAGCTCTTGCAAAATGGGGAGCGTCGTTTGCCTCAAAGCCGAGCCGCCAAGACCCTGCCAATGTTGCCCTAAGTTGGTTCCTGGCATGGGCTCCATCATCACCAAATTCTCCAGCCGCCAACCAGAACATTCTCTGCTCATCGGAGCTCAAGTTCTGCCATTGGTTTCGGAGCCGCATGAAGCTCGCACGATCTCGCCAGCGCCTCCAACAGTCGACACAGGCCCGTTTTACGCAGCTTGAAGAGCTCTGATCGTATGTCTGTCTTACAAATCTACCCCTTGCTTCAGTTCTTCTAAAGCGTATGGCTCGAAGGAAATGTAACGTGTTCGCCTCGGGCATGAGAAGATGAGGGGCAGTGGCCGGAATTCGGTCCAGCAAATCATCAATTTGGTCAAAGACAGCTTCAAAATCCTCGTTGGCACGAACTGCATAGACGCCCCGGAGAATTTTGGACCAAGATGCGCGGAAGGAATCCAAGTTGCTCGGGTCTAGCAAGGTCGCACATAGTTGGGCTGCTATCTGGGGTTCTTGGAATTTCAGTGCTCGGCCAATCTGAGCCATTACAAATGCATCAGGCTGAGATTTCTCCTTCTCTAGGTCCAGGAGAAACTGAATATCGATAGCATCGAATGACTCTTTAAGCTTCTCATACTGAGCTTGAGCAGCATCGGAATATGGATCAAAGTGTAGATCAAGTTCACGCAGTGCAACGGTTGTTTCATCGCCCTGCCCAAGCTGTACCGCAATGTACTCCCTATAGTGCTTGGCGCTTAATGTGGTTGTCTTGGTCCGGTTAAGAGACAATCCATAGTCTGCCAAGGTATTGGAGAGTATCGACAGGGCGGCATAGGCGTCTTGCTGGGAATTGCAGACAAGGGTGAAGTCATCGACAAAACGATGCCAAACGATACCTGCATCAGAGAGTGATGCGTCAATTGGCGTCATCAGAACTTCCGCGAGCACGCGCGCGCATTGACCACCAACTGGCAACCCGAAAGACCTTCCCGAAGACAGCTTGCTCAGTATTCGGTCGATTTGGGTCGCAATGGTAGAATTAGCGGGAGCGAGGTCGTTAACGACATTTTCCAGTCTGTGATGATAGACGTGTTCATAGAAACTTGAGATATCTGTCTGGACGACGACAGAGTTCTCGTTATTCAGGACAGGCTCTTCCAGTGTTGCTTCCTTGTAGGTCCTCCAAGACCTAGTTCTGTCGAATAGATCGTCACCATTGGCGCTCAAGCGGTAGGAGTGCACGCGGTCGCTACGATTACCTTCGTTTGCTTCTGCGATAGCAAAACCAAGGCCATTTAGATACAAATTCCAGAAAGGGTTTATCTTTGTAGTGATACGAAACCCGTGTGAACCGGCGGGAACCAAAAGCCTTTCCGAGCCGATAGTGAGACCGTTGACAAAACGCGCGGCATTCTCAGGTGTTCTGGAATCGATGTCTTGAAATAGTTGGAAGCAGATTTCAGATAAGTTTTCAGCTTTATCGCGAATAAAACCCGCATCTATATCATAGGGTAGCGTATCGTTTTCTCCGCTTTTTCCAATTTCCAATGCGGCTCTTCGGAAATGATCTTGGTTAACATCAATCATTATTGTTCTCGTTCATTATGGTTGGCGATGTTATCAAAGCATCTAATTCAACCAAATTCTGTCTTCTTCTCCACAAGGTTTGCTTGCTTCGGGTCATTGACATAGCCCTTTATGCTCCCGGCCTTGATCTCAATGCCGAGCCCTACCGAGTCAAAGATGCTATGGATCAGGTTTTCGAGCGTCGTCCGATTGATGTTGTAAAGCTCGTACGCTGCAACGATCTCTACATCAGCCAAGAGATAAGGTAGCGTCGATTTTGGCGTTGGCGGTTCGGCGCTCGACCCTGATACGCAGTCCCGAATCTTTCATCAAACCAGCGTAGCCGTTGGATACACAGTGCGCCAAACGCTATAAAGAGATTCTTCCACAGCCCTCCTTCTGGCAAGCGCGATCAAACGGCGCGGACCGTTTGCCGGGATGAAACGCCGGGCACGTTTCGATGGGCCCGTCAGAGGCCACCGGCAGGGGATTGCACAAGCGGCGGCACGCCCCTTTGCCGAGGGACGCGTCAGCGGCCCGAGAAGATGGCGGGTATTACCCCGCACAGTAACCCTCCGGTGAGGACCGCAGCTCTGTAGAAGGCCAGGCGGCGACTGCGTGGGCGGCCTGGCCCTTCCAGTTCCAGGGCAGCAGCTCGTGCAGGCGCTGAGCGGGGTGCTCGGCGATACGGGCCAGGACGTCGGCAAGCCAGGCCTGCGGGTCGATGCCGTTCATCTTTGCGGTGCCGATCAGGGTGTACATGAAGGCATCGCGCTCGCCGCCGCGATCGGAGCCCGCGAAGAGCCAGGCCTTCCGCCCCAGCGCGATGCCGCGCAGCGCCCGCTCGGCGGCGTTGTTGGTCAGGCAGATCCGGCCGTCATCGAGGAAGCGGGTGAAGACCTCCCAGCGGGTCAGCATGTAGTCCATCGCCCTGGCGGTGTCGCTGTGGCGGGACATCCGGGCGCGATGCTCAAGCAGCCAGGCATGTAGCCCGGCGACCAGAGGGGCCGCCTGCTCCTGGCGCCGTTTGCGCCGTTCCTCGGCGGGCCGCCCGTTGATGCCGCGCTCGATGTCGAACAGGGCGTCGATGCGCTGCACCGCCTCCAGCGCCAGCGGCGAGACCGGTTTGCCGCCCTTCGCCTTGCGGCCGAGATCGGCCAGCTCGAAGAACTTCCGCCGTGCATGCGCCCAGCAGGCCGCCTCCAGGATCGGTCCCGGTTCCCGCTCCGGCCGGTACAGCTCGTTGAATCCGGCATAGGCATCGGCCTGCAGGATCCCGGCATAGCCCGCCAGATGCGCCTGCGGATGCAGGCCCTTGCGGTCGCGGGAGTAGCGGAACAGCGCCGCCGGCGAGTCGGTCCCGCCGAACGGTGCATCGTCGCGCACATAGACCCAGGCCCGCGCGGTGGCGGTACGGCCCTTGGCCAGCACCGGCACTGGCGTGTCGTCGCCGTGCAGTCGCGCGGCCGCCATCGCATGCGCCGCGGTCAGCTCGTACAGCGGTCGCAGGACCGCGGTGCAGGTGCCCACCTGGTCCGCCAGGGTCGACAGGCTGAGGTCGACGCCCTCCCGGGCATAGCGCTCGCTCTGCCGGTTCAGCGGCTGGTGCTGCCCGCTCGCCTACGGTCCTCGAACCGGTGGCGGACCTGGCTCGCTCTCGAACAGGATCATCGCCAGCAGGTTCGGCCCGGCCCAGCCGCGAGGCGTGGTGTGGAACGGCGCCGGCGGCTGCGCGATCGCCTCGCAGGCCCGGCAGGAGAACTTCTCCCGCACCGTCTGCACCACCTTCCACTGCCGCGGCACAACCTCCAGCGTCTCGGTGACGTCCTCGCCCAGCTTCGACAGCCTGTCGGAACCGCAGCACGGGCAGGCCTCCGGCGCCGGGATCACCACCCGCTCGCGCGGCAGCTCCGCCGGGAACGGCTTGCGCGCCGGCTTCCGGCGGCCCGACGGACGGGCCTGCCCGCTGCGTGCGGCCAGCCGCTCGGCGGCGAGATCGTCCTCGCTGGCGCCGGCCTCCAGCTCTTCCAGCTGCAGTTCCAGCTGGTCCAGGAGGCGGGCCTTGCTCTCGCTCTTTTGTCCGTAGAGCGCGCGCTTCAGCTTCTCGATCTGCAGCTTGAGATGCGCGATCAGGGCCTGCGCGGCGGAGGCTTCGGCCGTCACCTGTGCCGCCGCAGCCTCGGCGGCGTCGGCCCGCTGTTCCGCCGCCGCCGCGCACCGCTCCGAGGCGGCCAGGGCCGCCTGGAGGGCCTCGATATCCGGCGATGCAGCGCTCATCCCCGACAGCAGAGCATGGCTGCCGCCGCACGCCGAGCGCTTTATCGCAGCTGAGTCATCCTGCCGCAGAGCCCGCGGCGCCGGTCAGCCGGCCAGTTCCGGGCGCCAGGTCCGCAACGGGTGGCGCCAGTCGATGCCTTCCAGCATGTAGCCCAGCTGAGCCGCAGAGATCGGCACGACCCCGTCCGCGGGCGAGGGCCAGATGAAGCGGCCCTTCTCCAGCCGCTTGGCATAGAGCGACAGGCCGATGCCGTCATGCCAGAGGATCTTCACCAGATCGCCGCGCCGGCCGCGGAACACGAAGATGTCGCCGCAATGCGGGTTCCGGCCCAGGGATTCCTGCACCTGCAGCGACAGGCCGAACATGCCGCGCCGCATGTCCGTCGCGCCGGTCGCCAGCCAGACCCGCACCCCGGTGGGAAACCCGATCATCGAACCGCCAGCGCATCCAGGACCTGGCGCAGCACCGCCGCATCCACCTGCCCGCACAGCCGCAGGCGGTGGCCGTTCGCCAGCTCGACCTCGATCATACCTGCCGACGGCTCCGGCCGTGGGGATCCGGTCACCTGGACCGGGAGAAGATCGGCACGGCGGGCCCCGACACTTCCGGACACGCCATAGTGCCGGCGCCACTTGAACAGCTGGTTGGCGTTCACGTCATGCCGCCGGGCGACGATCGACACTGAAGCCCCAGGCAGCAGCGTCTCCTCGACGATGCGGCGCTTCACATCCTCCGGCCAGCGCCGCCGCACAGGCGCCGCTCCCGCTTCCATGGTGTCCACCTCACTCGAAGTGGACACCTGTGCATCATGCTCGATCATGCCGAAAAGGCTGACCCTAAAGGCGGTCTCAGCGGAAGGCGGCATTCACCGGAGGCTTACCCCGCACATCTTGCGCGTAGCACATTCTGCGTAGCCGTGTGACGGTGCTGGTGCTTCGACGGAGCACGCCATCGACGCAAATCGCCGAACATGACTTAGGCTGCCGTGGGTTTAGGAAATTTCCGTCGAGCAGGCCCTTCAGGGCAAAGTTCGAACTCAATCCGCGCAGAACATTAAACTATTGATTTTGTTATAAAACCAGACCGCAGCAGTGGCAGCTTACCGCCCTGCGGAAGGCGCCCAGCGCGCACCCTGTCGGTTGTCACAAAAGCAGGTTTCAAACCCCGATAATATCCTTAATTATCGATATGTTGAGGCGCTTCTCGGCCCAGAAATGGAGAAATGGCGGAGAGGGTGGGATTCGAACCCACGGTTCCCGCGAAGGAACAACGGTTTTCGAGACCGCCCCAATCGACCACTCTGGCACCTCTCCGCGCGGCCCGGCATGCGGGCGTCCGACCTTGGGGCGTCGGAAGAGCGCGATAGGTACATAAAGGCGCGGGCGCGTGCAAGCGCGCTGTTATGGGGCGGCGGTACAAAGCATTTGACCTGCCGGGTCCCGCCGCTATACTCCGCCGCCCGAAGAGACAGCGCCTGCGGCCGGGACTTGCCCGGAGGCAGCGCCTTTTTTGCGTGTGCGCCCGGACTGTCCCTGCCCAAGGCCCTGTCGCCCGGCATCGGACGGGTCTGCCCCCGCATGCCGCACCGGCCCCGGGCCGGCCGGCAGGTGCGGCGCACCAGATGGATTATGGACGGATTGGAACGATGTTCGCTGTCATCAAGACCGGCGGAAAGCAGTACCGGGTCGCCCCCGACGACGTGATCGAGGTGGAGCGGCTGGCGGGCGAGTCCGGCAACGAGATCACCTTCACCGACGTGCTGGCCGTGGGCAGCGACGAGGGCAGCCTGACCCTGGGCAAGCCGCTGGTCGACGGCGCCTCCGTCCGCGCGGAACTGGTCGACCAGACCCGCGGCCCGAAGCTGATCGTCTTCAAGAAGCGGCGCCGGCAGAACAGCCGCCGCAAGAACGGCCACCGCCAGGACCTGACCAAGGTCCGGATCACGGGCATCTCCGCCGGCGCCTGAGGCGCTGCGGACCAGATCGAGCAAGGAGCCAGCGATATGGCACATAAGAAAGCCGGCGGCAGCTCCCGCAACGGGCGCGATTCCGCAGGACGCCGCCTCGGCGTCAAGAAGTATGGCGGCGAGGTCGTGAAGGCCGGCAACATCATCGTCCGGCAGCGCGGCACCAAGTACTATCCCGGCCAGAATGTCGGCCTGGGCAAGGACCACACGATCTTTGCCACCCAGGACGGCGCCGTGAAGTTCCACACCGGCCGCCTGAACCGCATGTTCGTCTCCGTCCTGCCGGCCGCTGGCGCCGAAGGTCCGAGCCCGGAGCCGGCCCCGGCAGAGTGAACGGCCGCGCCATGACGCATCCGGCCGGCACTGCGAGACCCGGCCGGAGCGGGAGTGGCAGGCCATGAAATTCCTCGACCAGGCGAAAGTCTTCGTCAAATCCGGCGATGGCGGCGCGGGCTGCGTCTCCTTCCGGCGGGAGAAGTATGTCGAGTTCGGCGGCCCCGACGGCGGCGATGGCGGCCGCGGCGGCCATGTCTGGGCGGAGGCCGTCGACGGCCTGAACACCCTGATCGACTATCGCTACCAGCAGCATTTCAAGGCGCGCCGCGGCCATCACGGCATGGGCGCGAACCGCACCGGCCCCGCCGCCGACGACATCGTCATGCGGGTCCCCGCCGGCACCCAGATCCTGGCCGAGGACAAGGAGACGGTGATCGCCGACCTGACCCAGGTCGGGCAGAAGGTGCTGCTGGCGCGCGGCGGCGATGGCGGCCGCGGCAATGCGCAGTTCAAGAGCTCCACCAACCAGGCGCCGCGCCGGGCCGAACCCGGCTGGCCGGGGCAGGAGATGTGGCTCTGGCTGCACCTGAAGCTGATCGCCGATGCCGGCCTCGTGGGCCTGCCCAATGCCGGCAAGTCGACCTTCCTGGCGGCGGTCAGCCGGGCAAAGCCGAAGATCGCCGACTATCCCTTCACCACCCTGCACCCGCAGCTCGGCGTCGTCGGCGTCGACAACCGGGAATTCGTGCTGGCCGACCTGCCCGGCCTGATCGAGGGCGCGCATGAGGGCACCGGCCTGGGCGACCGCTTCCTGGGCCATGTCGAGCGCTGCGCCACGGTGCTGCACCTGGTCGACGCCACGGCGGAGGACCCGGTGGCGAACTGGCGCCTGATCCGCCGCGAGCTGGAAGCCTATGGCCATGGCGTGGCGGAGAAGCCCGAGGTGATCGGCCTGAACAAGACCGACGCCCTGACCGCGGACGAGGTCGAGGCCCGCCGCGCCGCCCTGCAGGCGGCGGCCGGCGCGACCCCCGTCCTGCCCCTGTCCGGCGTCACCGGCGCCGGCGTGACCGAGGTGCTGCGCCGGATGCT